>NZ_BAABWO010000002.1:0-628075 GCF_040362745.1 Colwellia sp. KU-HH00111
AATTTGAAAGCTTTATTTTAAAACGTTAAGTTAGCTAATAGTCATTAAATGAAAGTAGATAACTTATCAAAACAGCCAGTTGATTGAGCTTTTTGCCTCAACCCCTTGGAACTGGAGCGCATTGTAGAGATTTTATTGGTAAGGTCAACACTTATTTTAAAAAAAGCTTATCTTTATTTTTAAACGC
The DNA here is from genome assembly GCF_040362745.1 of Colwellia sp. KU-HH00111. Lineage (NCBI taxonomy): Bacteria > Pseudomonadati > Pseudomonadota > Gammaproteobacteria > Alteromonadales > Colwelliaceae > Colwellia > Colwellia sp. KU-HH00111. The sequence continues at coordinate 188 of NZ_BAABWO010000002.1, forward strand.
TCGTTATTCATACAAGCCTTGTCGTAATTGGTGTTTATACCAACAATACGTTCGATTTTTAGCACCATGTACGAGAACATGCTATTCTTTTTCTTTAACTAATTTATTCGCATAAACTTATTGGGTATCTCTATGAGTACAAATCACATCTCTAATAACATCCGCCCTTACCAAGGCATTTCTCCAAAGTTGAACAGCAGTAATTATATTGACCCTTCTGCTGTTATTGTTGGTGATATCACCTTAGCAGAGGATGTTAGTATATGGCCATTGGTTGCAGCTCGTGGTGATGTAAACCACATAAGTATTGGTCTTCGCACTAATGTACAAGATGGCACTGTCCTACATGTTACTCGCAAAAGTGAACGAAACCCTGATGGCTATCCACTAAGTATTGGTTCAGATGTGACGATAGGTCACAAGTGTATGTTGCATGGATGTATATTAGGCGATCGTATTCTAGTGGGTATGGGAGCAATTATAATGGATGGTGCCGTTATTGAAGATGACGTTTTTATTGGCGCAGGCTCTTTGGTTCCGCCAAATAAAACGCTGGTTAGCGGTTATTTATATGTTGGTAATCCTGTTAACCAAGTACGATGTTTAACGAAAGATGAAGTTGCTTTTCTTAAACAGTCTGCCTTAAATTATGTAGATTTGAAAAATGATTATATGCTTCAACTATAATTAACGCATGTTAATGTGTATCTCATTACCATCTAGATCATTATTTTCTAGCCAAAGTTCAACTATCTCCTCTAAGTCAAATTTAGTGCAAGTATCAATCTTCGTTAATAATTTTAGTTGTAATGAATGAAAGTAGACATTAATGAGCTGTCCTGATAACAAAGCAGTAAAACGCCACGCGTCTTGCTGCTTATCAAACTGCAAATCATCATTAAACAAGATCGCTTGATTCAAACCGTTACTCCTGCGCTAGTGTTGCTTGTAATTGTTCAATAACGGTTTCAACTTCTGGTTTAACACCACGCCAAACTCTAAAACTTTCTGCTGCCTGCCCAACTAACATGCCCAACCCATCAATAACTTTGCTTGCTCCCTGAGCTTTTGCCCAAGCTAAAAACGGTGTTAGTGCCTTGCCATACACCATATCATAACAAACCGTATTTTCAGTTATCAGCGAAGAAGATATTGTTGGTAGTTTTCCTGATAGACTCGCTGATGTGGCATTAATAATCAGATCATAAGTTTTTGCTGATGTTTGTTCAAATCCACAGACACTGAGTCTAGAATCATTAAATTGCTCGATAAGTGCTTGTGCTTTACTAAGGGTTCTATTGGCAATCACAATGCTGGAAGGATGTTGGGCTAGTAAAGGCAGAATCACACCTTTTGCTGCACCACCTGCACCCAGCAACAATATGTTGCTATTTGCTAATTGAACCTTATTACGCAATAAATCTTGTACTAAACCTTCACCGTCTGTGTTGTCGCCATAAATTTTACCATTGTCAAAAGTTAGAGTATTGACAGCGCCAGCCAATCTAGCACGCTCTGTCACTTCATCTGATAAAACTAAAGCTTGCTCTTTAAACGGTGCTGTAACATTCGCACCTTTACCCCCGTTAGCAATAAACTGAAGAACTGCAGTAGCAAATTCATCTGGTTCAGCAAGCTGACTTTGATAATTGAGCTCTTGATTGGTTGTGGTTGCAAACGACTGGTGAATATAAGGTGAGCGAGATTGTTTAATTGGGTTACCGAAAACAAGATATTTATCCATAAAAGTAGCCTTATAGTTAAGTTGTGGGTCGTTTATCTAACGTTTTTTATTAATTACGCAGTACTGCGCCGGTTAAACCATTGATAATCGTTGATGGCTTTGTTAACCCGGATGTTTCGCCCCTAATAATATAGTCAACTTTATCGTTAAGTTGTTGCTCCACTTCCTGCCATGTGGTGGCTGGTTTCTGTCCAGCTAAATTAGCACTCGTCGATACGATGGCTTTATTAGTCTGCTGGATTAATGAGACAACATCTTTATGGTCTGTAATGCGTACCGCAATCGAGTCAAATTTTCCACAGAGCAATGGCGAAATATTATTTGCCGGCAATACTTGCGTAATAGCATTAGGCCAACGAGATAACACTTGAACTCGTTGTGTATCGCTAAGTGCATTATCATTAACATAGGGCAAGAGTTGCGAATAATCGGTTGCCAACAATATCAACCCTTTATCGGCCGGTCTTTGTTTTATTGAGAGTAGTTTTTCAATGGCTTTTTCATTATCAGGGTCACAACCGAGGCCAAATACAGCCTCGGTTGGATAAGCGATAATTCCGCCTTGAGCAAAGATCTCAGCAGCTTTTGTGATAGTTGAAATTTTACTCATTAATAATACTTAAACCGATTAACCCAGTTTAGCTTGCATAGCATCATCTTTTGCTAACAATGCTTTAGCATTTGCAGCACGTTCTGCTTTTACTTTATCAGCCATATTTTGATCCGCCACACCTAAAATTTGCGCAGCCAAATAACCTGCATTTTTAGCGCCAGCTTTACCTATAGCTACCGTAGCTACTGGAATACCACCAGGCATCATGACAGTAGAAAGTAAAGCATCATGACCTTGTAATGGGCCATTATCGACAGGAACACCAATAACTGGACGAGTCGTCATACCAGCAACAGCACCAGCTAAATGAGCAGCTAAGCCAGCAGCACATATAAAGACTTTACAACCGCGTTCTTCAGCATCTTTAACAAAAGCTTTAGCTGCGTCAGGAGTTCTGTGAGCTGAACGTACACGAACTTCATGTGCTATATCGAACTGCTTTAAAATATCAATAGTAGCCTGCATTACAGGAAGATCTGAGTCTGAGCCCATTAAAATTGCAACAAATGGTGAAGTCATAATATTTTCTCTTACTTAAGGTTTAAAGTTATAGTTAATTTAGGGTTAATAAATTATAGCGTTTTCTGTTTATAGTCACACTGCTTTTGAGGGCAGCTTAATACCTCACCGCTGGCCATGGTGCGTTTAATTAGCACAGGCCATTTACAGCTAGGGCATAGTTGTTCAATCGGTTGGTGGTTTAATACGTATTTGCATTTAGGATACTGATCGCAAGAATAAAAAATTTTTCCATAGCGATTTGTTTTTTCTTTTAATTGGCCGACCCGCCCTTTGCTTGCACAGGAAGGACAAGCCACTCCTACTTGCGCATGCTGTTGTTCGTCTTCTATATGATGACATTGAGGATAATTAGTACAACCAATGAACATTCCATAACGGCCTTCTTTTACTGCGAGCTCATACCCACATAAGGGACAACTACTGCCTGGTAATACCGTATCTGCTACCCGCTCATGTTCAACCACTGAACGAGTATATTGACAATTGGGATAGTTAGCACAGCTAAAAAATGCACCTGCTTTACCATGCTTAATCATTAGCTCGGAACTACACTCAGGACAAACTTCATACGCTTTCTCTAACGCATGCTCATGGCGGGAAAATAGAGGTTTATCTTTGTTGTGATCAAGCGGATTTGACATGAGTTGACGACAATTACGAGTAAAGTTGTGACATATTATGCCACAACTTTTACTGAAAAAACCATAGCCAAATAAAATGACTCTATTAAAAAAGCTAAGTTACCAATTTAAAGCAAAAAATTAATGTAATGGCCCTTCTTGCTCATCAAAAATGAGATCCTCCATTTGAGAATAAGCATTTTCTTGACCGGGGACATTAAATAACACCATTAAGATAACCCATTTGAGATCGTCCATAGAGAAATGGTTGGTGTCCAACTCCATTACTCGGTCTATTACCATTTCACGTGTAATGAAATCAAGCACATTAACTTGTTCTAAAAACAAAATAAAACCTCTACTTTGAGTGTCAAGTACTTGCATTTCTTCATCGGTATACACACGAAATGATTTATTTCCTACTCGCGTTAAATAGGGATAGGTATCCGTATCTTGCAGTGCACTCAATTTTTCTAACCAGTTTAGTGCTTTGTATATTTCATCTTGATGAAATCCTGCACGAGTAAGTTCATCAGTTAAGATGTCATGATCAACCATAACCTCAGCTTCACTGTGAATATAATTTTCAAAAAGATACATTAAGATATCAAACATCACAAACCCCTTATATCGATGAGAATTATTGAGGTAGCTTTAGGTAACCTCCCGGCACCCCCACCACCAAACCATTAAGCTCTAACAATGTTAGCCGAGTTAATACTTCCTCTATTGGAAGCTTACTGCGAGAAACTACTTTGTCTACAGGCGTAATTTCAAATCCCACACTAGCCAACAATACATCAACACACAAGTCCTTATTCGTGTTTTTTTTATCTTTTATCGCCGAGCTTGTTTTAAGTGTTTGTTGTTCATGATTTAAGTGTAGCTCACTTTGCTCATCAATGCTTAGCTCTTCTATTATATCGGCCGCTTGCTCTACAAGTTTAGCCCCTTGCTTAATTAACCAGTGACAACCTTTAGCCTGTGGGTTATTAATACTACTAGGAACCGCGAACACATCACGGTTTTGCTCGAGTGCACAGCGAGCCGTGATCAACGACCCACTTTTGAAAGTAGCCTCAACCACTAATACTCCCTTACTAAGACCACTGATAATACGATTTCGTTTAGGAAAGTGACCTGCTTTGGGTGATGTGCCTGGTAAGAATTCACTCACAATAAGGCCCTGCTTGGCCTCTATCTGTTTTGCTAGCGGTTTATGTCTGGCAGGGTACACTTTATCTAAGCCAGTTGCTACCACAGCAATAGTACCTACAGTAGTAGTTAGTGCTCCCTTATGAGCAGAGGCATCTATACCTAGCGCTAAACCACTGGTTACCACAACTCCTTGTTCTGCTAATTGTTGAGCAATGAAAAATGCGGTTTCTCGACCATCAACACTTGCTGAGCGGCTACCAACAATAGCAACCTGCACCTTGTTAAGTAATTCCAAGTTACCTTTAACAAATAAAACTAATGGTGGATCATAAAGTTGTTTTAACTGCTTTGGGTAGTGTTCATCATCAAATGTGATAATTTGGCTTGAACACGCGTTACTAGATACAATAATCTCATCAATTAAGGCCCAATCTGGGTGATGAAATGCTGCAAGTTGCTTAGCGGTCAAATTATTTGCTGAGGTTAAGGGTGAACACGAAGCTTTTGCTAAAGAAAAAAGCGCTGACAACCCAAAAGAGTCGACCAACGCTAATTTTTTATGAACAGCTAACCGAGGAACAAGCTTCAAGGCTAACCAGTAATGTGTATTACTTTTTTGCACTTATCTCTTCCTTAAGATTAGTTAATCACTTTTTATTCTGGAGCGGCTAGTATATCGTGTAGTCTAGCTGGTTTTTCTGTTCTTAATATCAACGCCATACTTGCTTGTTGATATACCTTAAATACCATCAGCTCACCTAAAGGCTCCTCTGGCATTTTATAGTCTGAACCTTCAGGTGTCAGTAATCGATTCCAACGTGAAGCTTCCATGGTGTATTTAGGGCCTGTACTGGTTTCCACCACAGCAGGGCTCAATCGTTTAATAGACATCACATCACCAACACTGACTTTATGTTCAAGGCCTCGATTGATCATGACTACCTCCAACTTGCCGAACTCTCGCCCATCGCTTGCAGCTTTGATAATAGAGCCTCTAAAGGATTTATCAACCGCTTTCATTGTAAAAACAGAAGGAAACATTTGTCCTTCATGCACAGGAACAACATAGTCACCTGAGCGTATCTCACGTTTTGCTGTGCTCACTTTCAACGTGGCTGGTTCTTTTTGATCAATATTCCCCTCGTTAACTGCCTGCCCTGTAGCGACTAGATCAACATAAAAACCCAAAGACTTTTTGGTTTCAGGGTCAATAATTTCTTCACCTTTGTTATATATTGCATAGGTTTTTGATAATACTAAGTCTTGATTAACATATACTTTAAAACCATTGGTACTTGAACGGTATCCTTCATCACTACCAATAATATGAGGTAATTGTTCAAGCTGCTCAGCGCTAAATAAATGATCATATTTAATAAAAGGAGCTACCACCTCTAAAGGTAATAATTTTATTGATGTGTCTGCTTTATTTTGTTGGCGAATTTTTGGAGACCATTTAAGGCTAGGCTTAACCTTAGCTGGCTTCAAGGTTAGCATGGGCTCACCATTTTCATCAAAAACTAGGCTGATAACATCACCAGGATAAATTAAATGGGGGTTATTAATTTCCGGATTTAAGCGCCAAAGCTTAGGCCAAAGCCAAGGCTGTTTCAAAAAAACTGCGGATATATCCCAAAGGGTGTCGCCTTTGACAACAACATAAGTTTTAGGTGCATTATCGTTAATTTTCAATTGTTCTGCGAAGGTAATTAATGACAATGTGCACAAGGAGAGTGTTAATATTATTTTTTTTAGCATGTGGTTCGTTCCTTTTTGATGGTTTTTCATGCTTTTATAGAAATACTGTATTATTAGTTGCTATAATGTCAAACATAACACTCTAAAAGAATTATCGCTAACTCTTTTATCAAACATTTATAAGATTATGACTATTTTAACTGTACTACGTTTTCCAGATCCTCGTTTAAAAACAAAGGCTAGCCCTGTAAGTGAAATTACCGATGCTACTTTATCCATTATTGATGACATGTTTGCAACCATGTATGCTGAGAAAGGTGTCGGCTTAGCTGCCACCCAAGTTGATATACATCAGCGAATTGTCGTAATGGATGTTTCAGAAAACGGTGATCAACCTATCGTGTTAATCAACCCAGAAATTATTGCTAAAGGTGAAGAAACCTTAATCAACGAAGAAGGCTGTTTATCTGTTCCAGGCATTTATGCAAAAGTGGATCGACATACTAACTGCACTGTTAAAGCATTGAACAAAAACGGTGAAGAATTTACGCTTGAAGGTGAGGGTTTGTTGAGTATTTGTATTCAACATGAACTTGATCATACAAATGGTGTGTTATTTGTCGATTACTTATCGCCACTTAAACGCCAGCGCATTAAGGCCAAACTTGAAAAAGAAGCACGCTTAAACCAAGCCAACACCTAGTAAACAGGAACAACCTTTTGTTACAGCCATTAAATATTATCTTTGCAGGTACACCCGACTTTGCCGCACAGCATTTAGCTGCACTTATTAAAAGCCAACATAACATTGTTGCTGTTTATTGCCCTCCCGATAAACCTGCCGGTCGAGGAAAAAAACTCACCGCTTGCGCTACTAAGATGCTAGCGCTTGAACATAATTTAACTGTTGAACAGCCAATTAATTTCAAAGCAGTCAATGAGCAACAGATACTCGCACAATATAATGCTGATGTAATGGTTGTTGTTGCCTATGGCTTATTATTACCCGAGGTTATATTAAACACACCTCGTTTAGGCTGCATCAATGTGCATGGTTCACTATTACCCAAGTGGCGAGGTGCAGCTCCAATTCAACGTTCATTAGAAGCTGGAGACAAAAAAACGGGTGTCACCATAATGCAAATGGATAAAGGCTTGGATACTGGCGACATGATTTTAACCGCAGAGTGTGCCATAGAAAAAACTGATACGAGTGCTAGTCTTTATGAAAAACTAGCACAGCTTGGTCCAAAGGCTTTAATTGATACATTGACGTTAATGTCAAGCAATGAGCATAAAGCGACCCGTCAAGATAATACCTTAGCAACTTATGCCCATAAATTAGATAAAAGCGAAGCAGAAATGAATTGGCTGTTAACCGCTGATGAGCTTGATAGAAAAGTTCGAGCTTACAATCCATGGCCTGTGGCACAATTTACTTTTTCGCAAGGTTGTACTGAAAAAGTAAAGCAGCATAGGATTCGTATCTGGCAAGCCACTATTCAGCCACATACAACAACGGAGCCCGCCGGTACTATCATCGCCAGTGATAAGCACGGTATTGTTGTAGCAACTAAAACCGGTGCTATTTGCTTAGAGGTTTTGCAGTTACCCAATAAAAAGCCTCTGCCCGTTCAAGATATATTAAACAGCCGCGGTAACTGGTTTACAGTGGGAGCGTCTATCAATGGTGAAATAAACTAGATGACAGCACCTGCACCTCAAAAAACAGTCAACATACGAGCATTAGCTGCAAGATGTTGTTACAGCGTTATAGAACAAGGCAGAAGCCTTGGTGAAGAGCTACCTAAACAACAAGATAAAGTAGCAATAAAAGATAAAGGCTTATTGCAAGAGATCTGTTACGGCGTATTACGCTATTTACCTGAGTTAGAGCATGACGTTCGTGGTTTGATGCAAAAACCACTTACAGGGAAGCAACGTGTCTTTCACTTTTTATTATTAGTCGGTGTTTACCAAATTAAATATATGCGTATTCCTGATCATGCCGCTGTCAGTGAAACTGTGGCCGCTACTGGAGCATTAAAAAACCGCCATATGAAATCTTTGATTAATGGCGTGTTACGTAATTATGTACGTGCAAGTCAGGATAAAAATACTGACAGCAAAGCCGAATTACTTTCTGACGCGATAAAATATAATCACCCTGGCTGGTTTATAAAAAAAGTACAACTGGCTTACCCTGATAATTGGCAACAAATCCTCAGCGCTAACCAGCAAAAGCCACCAATGTGGCTCAGAGCAAACCAACAACATCATAGCAGTGAAAGCTATCAAGCATTACTGTCAAAGGCTGAAATTACTGTTCACTCCGTTGAACCTTTGACTCAAGCCATTGAATTAAAGCGCCCCTGTGATGTCAGCAAACTACCCGGCTTTTCTCAAGGTTGGGTGTCAGTACAAGATGGCGCAGCTCAACAAGCTGCTCGCTTATTGGCATGCGAACCTGGCGATGTTGTACTCGATTGCTGTGCAGCCCCAGGAGGGAAAACTTGTCATATTTTAGAACTAACCCCCAACATTAGCGCTATGACTGCCATTGATATTGAAGCCAGCCGTTTACTTAGAGTAGAAGAAAATTTGGCACGTTTAGGGTTATCCGCTAATGTCATTGCCGCTGATGCTGCCAATGCTGACACATGGTTTCAAGGTCAACTTTTTGACCGAATTTTGTTGGATGCCCCTTGCTCTGGCACGGGAGTCATTCGCCGCCATCCTGATATAAAATGGTTACGCAAAGCCACCGATATTGATGCATTAGTACTTTTACAACAACAAATATTAAAAGAAACATGGTCTTTACTCAAACCCGGTGGTACTTTACTTTATGCTACCTGTAGTATTTTACCAGAAGAGAATAGCGAGCAAATAACGCACTTTATCGATAACAATACTGATGCAAGGTTGCTTTCTATTGACAATACAGCTGCAAAAGAAAACGATGCTATCGGCTGGCAATTATTACCTGGCGTAAGCAATATGGATGGTTTCTATTACGCTAAACTATTAAAAATAAAGACGTAAAAAAACCATAAACCCCGTTTGAAAACAAGAATAGCAAATGAAAATAATCATAGTGGGTGCTGGCCAAGTAGGTGGCACATTAGCGGAAAACCTTGTTGGTGAAAACAACGAAATATCGGTTATTGATGTTGACGGTGATAAATTACGTGAACTTCAAGATAAAATGGATTTAAAGGTTGTTACAGGACAAGGTTGCCATCCGGATGTATTAAAAAATGCTGGTGCTGAAGATGCTGACATGGTCATAGCTGTTACGTCTGATGACGCAACCAATATGATCACTTGTCAAATATCTTCGTCATTGTTCAATACCCATAAAAAAATTGCCCGTATTCGCTCTAATCAAATATTAAAACATGCAGAACAATTATTTCACAAACATCATATCCCAATTGATCATGTTATTGCGCCAGAAGAATTAGTAACCCGAGATATTGCTCGACTAATTGACTACCCTGGTGCGTTGCAGGTATTAGAGTTTGCTCAAGGTCGCGTCAGCTTGGTCGCAGTTAAAGCCTATTATGGTGGCTTACTAGTTGGTCATGCATTATCAACTTTAAGAGATCATATCCCTAATGTTGATACCCGCGTGGCTGCTATTTATCGCAATGGCAAACCTATTCGCCCCTTGGGTACTACCGTTATTGAAGCTGATGATGAAGTGTTTTTTATTGCCGCCAGCATTCATATCCGTGCGGTAATGAATGAACTGCAAAAACTTGAGCCAGCTTACAAGCGTATTATGATCGTTGGAGGCGGTAATATAGGAGCAGGTTTAGCTCGTATATTAGAAAATAATCACCAGGTTAAGTTAATAGAGCGCTCACCTGAGCGTGCTGAACAACTGACATCAGAATTAAATAATACCTTAGTGTTTAACGGTGACTCTTCTGATCTAGAATTATTGACAGAAGAAAACATTGAACAATTTGATGTTTTTATTGCCGTCACCAACGATGATGAAGCCAATATCATGTCATCACTACTAGCGAAAAAGCTAGGCGTGCGAAAAACCATGGTACTTATACAACGAGATGCCTACATTGAGTTAGTCCATGGCGGAGCAATTGACATTGCCATTTCACCTCAACAAGCAACCATTTCTGCCCTATTAACCCATGTTAGGCGCGGAGCTATCGACAATGTATATAGTTTACGTGGTGGTGCTGCTGAAGCGATCGAAATAGTAGCAAAAGGAGATGATAAGTCATCAAAAGTTGTTGGCCGTGAGATTAAAAACATCAAGTTACCTCCAGGTACCACCATTGGCGCAATTGTTCGTGGTTCAGAAGTATTAATTGCTCACTCTAATACCCTTATTATAGAAGAAGATCATGTCATTCTGTTCTTAGTCAATAAGCGCTATATTTGTGATGTTGAACGTCTATTCCAAGTTAGCGCCATATATTTTTAATACTTATATTCAGCTGTTTAGCATTAAAATTAAGTTCTCCAAAAGGCTGGAGTAAATAGCACCAACAAGGTAAAAATTTCTAATCGACCAAATAGCATGGCAACAATTAACACCCATTTACTGGTATCACCAATATCTGAAAAGTTTGCCGCAACCTCACCTAAGCCGGGGCCCAAGTTGTTGATAGCTGCAGCAACAGCAGTAAAGGCGGTGATATCATCCATACCTGTTGCTAACAGTAACAACATGCAAACAACAAATACCGCAGCATAAGCAGAGAAGAAACCCCACACAGCTTCAACCACCCGATCGGGTAACACCTTTCTACCCACTTTTATACTAAATATGGCTTTAGGGTGTACCAATTTATTAAGCTCTCGCAAGCCCTGCAAATAAAGCAACAACACCCTTACCACTTTCATACCACCACCAGTGCTACCGGCACAGCCACCAATAAAACTGGAAAAAATAAGCAATACTGGTAGGAGCGTTGGCCAATCAGCAAATGAGGTTGTCGCAAAACCTGCGGTTGTACTAATTGAAACCGATTGAAACAGTGCCTGATCAAACGCCTTATCTGCGTCTTGATATGTACCAGAGCTCATCAAAACGCTAAAACAAATTAAAGTTAAAACGATTTGAATAGCAATAAACACTTTAAACTCTGGATCGTAAAAGTAATTTCTGACGGATTTACTTTGTACTACCGCATAGTGCAAAGCAAAGTTAACACCTGCAATCACCAAGAAGAACACACACACCAAATTGATCGTTGGACTATTAAAATAGCCCATACTGGCATCATGAGTCGAAAAACCACCAATAGCAATGGTAGAGAACGCATGACAAATAGCATCAAAGCCTGTCATACCCGCTAACCAATATGCGGTTGCACAAGCAATAGTGAGTGATAGATAAATATACCATAAATGCTTTGCTGTATCGGCAATGCGTGGTGTCATTTTTGAATCTTTAACTGGGCCCGGTGTTTCCGCCCGATATAACTGCATACCACCAATACCCAACATGGGTAATACCGCTACGGCGAGAACGATAATCCCCATACCTCCCAACCACTGTAATTGTTGACGGTACCACAACATTGCATGGGGTAAGCCCTCAATATGCTTTAAGATTGTTGCACCTGTGGTGGTTAAACCAGAAAAGGACTCAAAAAATGCATCGGTTATCGATAATGAAGGTTCTTCTAATAAAATCAATGGAATAGCAGAGAAGCTAGCGAGCACTACCCAAAATAGCACAACAATTAAAAAACCCTCGCGGGCTCTTAGATCCGTTTTTTCTGCTCGATTTGGGTACCAAGCTAAAAAGCCAGTACACAGACACCACAAGAAACCAAGTAAAAAAGGAACCCCTCCTCCATCACGGTAAATCATAGAAACAATGGCAGGCGGTAGCATAGTGACACTAAGAAGGGCCACTAACAAACCTAAGATTCTAATAATATTTCTATATTGCATTAAGGTTATTTTTAGTTGTTAGAAGGTTGATGGTATCATTTATTTTCTCTGTTCGAGTGTGCGTTCAAATATCGACTTAATCAACAGGCTCCAATGTTAACTTGCCTGCCGATATTGTCTTTAATTGGTATTCAACCTCGCCTAATTTAGTTAGTGGTATCAGCAAACTAAATTGTACTTGTTGTTGATATGTTTGCTCTAATACCTGCCCTTGGGCTTGGCTAATTATATGCATTACATCATTAACTTGGTTATATTGACATGCTACGGTTTTCGCCGCCATAGCTATTTTTGTTTTCGACTGTAAAAACACTAATGCCTGGCGAACACTATCCCCATAAGCCCGCTGTAACCCTCCGGTTCCGAGTTTGGTTCCACCAAAATATCTAACAACCACAGCGCAAACTTCACCAATGCCCCCTCCTTGTAACACAGCTAACATAGGTTTACCTGCGGTGCCACTTGGTTCGCCATCATCAGAATAACCATAGCCTAAGCTATCATCTGCAGCCTTAGTTAAAAATGCATAACAGTGATGGCTTGCTTGTGGGTGTGCTAGCTGATGTTTTTTTACTTCGTTTTTTGCTTCTTCAATACTTTTACATGGGCTTAAATAGCAAATAAAGCGACTGCGATTAACCACCGTTTCATGCTCAACCTCGTTAATCGCAATTTTATAGGATTTTGTCATTGATATGTTTAATCTAAACCGGAATCTCGCGTCATATTTTCATTATGCGACTGATGCACAATAATATTATCCTCTATACGTATACCGCCAAATGCCCGCATCTTGTCAACATTATTCCAATTAACTTGATCGCTATGACTTGAATCTTTAACGCCTTGTAATAGTGAGTCTATAAAATACAGACCCGGCTCAACAGTAAACGCTTGCCCTGCCTCTATCACTCTCGAAGTACGTAAAAATGGGTGCTGCTCTGGTGCATTAATATGCGTTCCTCGCTCATCAGCCATAAAACCCCCAACATCATGGACTTGCAGCCCTAAATGATGCCCTAGACCATGAGGAAAAAAGGCACTAACAATACCTGACTCGACAGCAGTATCAGCACTAACCTTGATAAAATCAAACTCGGCCAACACTTTGGCTATTTCTTTATAGGTGGCAATATGAACATCGCTATAGCTTGTACCGGGTTTTAACGCATCAACAGCGCTTAACATTAATTGATTCATACGAGCAATTAATTCAGCGAATCTATCTTGCTTAAATGAGTAAGTACGAGTGATATCGGCAGCATAGCCATTAAAATTAGCGCCGGCATCAATTAGAAAAGAACTGTGTGCTTGCGGCGCAATTGTTTCAAACGCCATATAATGCAAAATAGAACAATGCTTATTTAGCGCGACAATATTGGCATAAGGTGTTTCATTGTTGGTATAACCAATAGCATTTAAATAAGCATTTTGAATATCATACTCTGAGTTCCCCATATAAAAAGCCGCTTTTGCCGCTTGATGGGCCTTTACTGCTAACGTATTGGATTGGCGTAAACAACTCTGTTCATACGCTGTTTTATAAGCACGATGATAATGAAAATAATTCAGTAACGGTTCAGGGTTAATAACCTCAAAGCCTAATGCAGTAGCTACTTCAATATGACTGCCAATATAAGCAAGACCTGTTTTATCATAAGGCAGTAGTTTATCAACATCACTGGCTTGCTTTAATATTTTAATGGTAAAAAACTCCCCCCAGTAACTTTCATCTAAAGGGGTTATTTTATGCCAAAAATCAACCGGTTGATAATAGATTAACGTTGGTTTATCTTCGCCATTAACGATAAGCCAGCAATTAGGCGAAGCGATCAAAGGTAACCAGTGTTTAAAATGAGGGTTAACTCTAAATGGATAGGTGTTATCGTCAAGAAAAGCTTTAATCTCTTGCCCTGAATGAATAACCACCCCTTCGATATTTTCACGGGACAATGCTGCTTTAGTTCGCTTTTGCAAGCAGTCGATATGTGCTGGATATTCTTCTTTTAGCTTATTGATTAAATTACTCATTATAACCCTCCGTTAAATTTTTCCCTATCATAACACAGGCCCTTTCCGACCACACCAGAGCGCTAAGCTATAGTCTTCAGTCTGTTGTGCAGCTTTATTTACAAATAACATGGCTATCCACCTATACTCATATTGATCACTTTATCAAACAGCTCACTCACCTTCCCCGGTTGATGCTGATATATTTCTTGATAAGCTAAAACACTTTTCACATAGTTTCTGGTTTCTTTAAATGGTATGGTTTCAATCCAAATATCAGCAGGCAATGCTTTGCTGTTCTTTAGCCAACGTTTAACCCGATACGGCCCCGCATTATAAGAGGCTGTAGCTAATACTTGGTTACCATTATTCTTATCTAATAAAATTTTTAGATATTTGGTGCCCAGTTGAATATTATGGTCAGCATTGAGTAGTGACCTACTTTTAAACTTTCCTCGCTTCAAGTTTTTTGCTGTTTTAGGCATTAGCTGCATTAACCCTCTGGCTCCAACAGGTGAATGAGCATCTGTCATAAATGAGCTTTCTCTTCTAGCAATAGCAAAAGCCCATGATGGTGCTATTTTTTGTTTACTAGCATAACGGTTAATTTCATCATCAAATGCCTTTGGAAAGCGCAAGTCAACATCATCTAAATAGCCCGCCTTTGCCAAAGTGAAGATTGTTCTATCAAACCATTGATTTTCATTTGCCACTTTCGCCACAATGAGTTTTTCACGGTGCGAGAGTTGAGTCATTAAATAATTCCACTCAGACCGTGCTGCTAAATATCGCCCTAATGCATAGAATTCAAAAGCTCTTTTGGCTGCGGGTAAGCTCAATACCTTTTGTTTTTCTGCCAAAGTAAACGTTAGTGGTTTATGTTTTAAATTAGCAGGCGCACGCAGATAACTGGCAGCTAAAAAACCATAATAATGACGCTCATTAGCCAGTTGCTGTAGCAAGTAATTCCCTCGTTCTTTAGCTCCCGTTGCTATTAATGCCCGGGCATACCAATACTTCCACTTTAATTCTTCTTTGTAAGTGGTTGGCAATTGTTTTATTTCCACAATTAACCGCTGCCAATCTTGTTGCTGTAAAGCTTGTGACAACCGTTTTTGTAACATGCTTTTGCTTAATGAGTGAATATCAAGCTTATCCAGCCATAATTGCGCTGCATGATGATTTTTTGATGAAAGTGCTAAAGCAAATTTTTCAGTAATTTGCCGTTGTTGCTCTGTGGTAAAACTAAATTTTTTCTTGGCATTAATGTAACTTCGAATCGCTGTATCTGGGTAACGCCATATTAGTCTTTTTAAACCATAGGTTAGTATTTCTGTTTCTCTTATCGACTTATTAGGGAAATATTTTAACTTACTCACTTTTGCTGGATCACGGCGCACCTTATGCCACAACTTCGCTAAGTAACGCTGTTCAGGCGGTAGGAGCTTAGTTAAATATGGAATCAATGTGTGTTTACCACCATCAGCCGCTAACCCAACCCGTTGCCATACGATATCATTTGTTCGGTAGCCCGCTTTTTGCCAACGTTCAAAGAGAGGATCACAGGTTTTATCTTGTGACTTCCCAACCGTCCATAGTTTTGTTACCTCTGGTAAAACAACACTTTCTGGCATGCCTGATAACAAATCAAAGCGTAACTTATGGCAAACTAACTTTGCATTAGCCGTCGGCTGATAAGCTTCTAGAAACAATACAGTTTGTTTTTTTTGGGCTAGATAATTCAGCCATTTTTTTCTCAATGGCCAATCCAATGGGGAGCCTTGATATTTTTTTAAAAATTGTGTTATTTCCTCTGCATCTGACAAACGCATAGTATGCATCAGTCGTTTCTGATCTAAGTAAGGCTGTAATGGGTAATAATGCAGTTGATTATACAATATTTGATATTGTGCAGAATGGCTTTTTAACGCTAACCTCTCTGCCTTAATAAAATTCTTCTGTTGGGTTTTATCTACCGATAACTTGAGTGGTTTACTCGCATATAGGTTGGTACTAAAACTAACCAGGGTCAGTGTTAGTAATACTTTTGACACTAAACTAGTTAGCATTGATTAGGCTTTCCTCAAAACATAGGTGAACCACTTAAGTATAGAGCAAGACAGCCTAAATAAAAATAACGTATAATGGTTGTTATCAAATAAATTCGCCCATTAATTTACGCTAACTTATAATTAATTATGCCAAGTAATATTTTTAATCAAACTGATCATACCCTTGATGCTATAGGCTTGCGTTGCCCAGAGCCAGTAATGATGGTTCGCTTACACATTAGAAAAATCTCGGTAGGTGATACTATTTTAGTAAAATGTGACGATCCCTCAACTACCCGTGACATACCAAGCTTTTGCCGATTTATGGAGCATCAATTACTTGCTCAACAAGTTGAGACTAAACCTTTTTTATATGTGATTAAGAAGAACTAATTTTACACATTAGCTCTTCTTACTATATTGACATGGCTATCGTTTATGCAGGTAAATCTACTTTCTTCAACATAACAAAAAGCTCATCTTTTAATTTTAAACGTTGTTTTTTTCTTTGTTCAATGTATTCATCGCTGGTATTTTCCACCCCTTGCTCAATACGGTGAACTTCTTGGTTCACTTCATGATAGTCATTAAACAATCGTGCAAAATGGTTATCATTCATTTTTAAGTGGTGAATTTCTTTGTCAAACTCTGGAAATTCGTGATGAAGATCATGTTTTTGTAAGGTCATAATTTTTTCTCCTAGGTGCCGTTTCTGTCTTTATATATATCCTCTATTCATCTTTACTTTACTCCGATATTTTCTCGTGTAATTGATCTAGCTCAAGGCTCATGTATCTTGTTTTTCAGTTTTGAAATTATTAGTTGTAACTTAATATGTAGCGCTGGAACTTCTGCTGTTATCTTCACTCTAAAAATGGGTATTTCACATTAAGGAAAGGTATTTATGCGTCTTATCAACAAATTTTGGCACAACAATAAATTATTCATTATTTTCATCCTACTAATGTCTGTTTTTCGCAGCGCCGTTGCCGATTGGTATACCGTTCCGACTGCCTCTATGCAGCCAACTATTCAAATTGGTGATCGTGTTATCGTCAATAAAATGGCCTATGATCTCAAGCTACCCTTTAGTCAATATTCGCTATTGACTACAGCTGAGCCACAGCGAGGAGAAATTGTAGTATTTGAATCCGATGCCGCTGACAATCGTTTAATTAAACGTATGATTGGCTTACCCGGGGATGTGATTACCATGCGCAAAGACAAACTTTACATCAATGGTAAAGCGCTTCGCTATCAGGTAGCCAAAAGTAATGCTGAGGAGTTATTTGCTACCGAGCAAGTTGATACTATTAGCCATACCGTTCGTATCGATAATACTAGTAGTAATGTGCTGAGTAGTTTTGGACCCATAACTGTGCCAGACAACCACTACCTTGTTCTTGGTGATAATCGCCGTAATAGCGCTGACTCACGTGTTTATGGCTTTGTACCTCGCCATGAACTAAAAGGTAAAGCAACCGCTATTGCCTTCTCTTTTGATTATGATAATTATTACTTACCTAGAAAGAACAGGTTTTTTAAAGACATTTATTCTATTTGATTTTTGCCTAATAAAAAGGGCATCTTTTGATGCCCTTTATCGTTTACCTTATCTTTGTCATTTTTTATAATTGTGAAATATCGGCAATCGCAAAGAAGCTATTGCGTATTTCATTGAGTAAAGTTAAGCGATTTATTTTTACTGCTTCATCATCACTCATTACCATAACATTATCAAAAAATGTATCTATGGGTGCTTTTAATTGCGCAAGCTCTGTTAACGCCGCTTGATAATCTTTTACTACCATTAGCGGTGTTACCTTAGATTTAACCACAGTAAACACTGTTGCTAGTTCTTTTTCTGCTTGTTCAGATGCAAGTTCGACTTTAAACTGGTCATACAGTTGCCCGTCAAATTTAGCTAAAATATTACCTACGCGCTTATTGGCTGCAGCTAAGGTCTCTGCTTCAGGCAATTGGCCAAAATAACTCACCGCTTTAATGCGTTTATCAAAATCTAATGGCGCACTTGGTTTTTTAGCTAGTACCGCTTGAATAACATCTACTGCAATACCCTGCTCTTGATAAAAGGCGCGGAAACGACCCATAACAAAATCAAGTACATTTTCAGCGGTATTAGCATTCGTTAACTTGTCACCATCTACGCCTCCAAATAAGGCAATACTTTCGCTAATAAGCGTAGCAAGGTCTAAATCAAGCTGTTTTTCGATGATAATACGTATGACACCAATAGCTGCTCTTCGCAGTGCAAACGGGTCTTTATCGCCCTTAGGCGGCTGATTTATACCAAAGATACCCACTAAGGTGTCAATTTTATCACTAATAGCAACCGCACAACCAATATTAGCTTCAGGTAAACTATCACCGGCATATCTTGGTCGATATTGATCTTCTAATGCTTGTGCTATTGCTGGGCTTTCACCGTCATTGGTAGCATAGTACTTGCCCATGGTGCCTTGCACCTGTGGAAATTCTAACACCATGTCTGACATGAGATCGGTTTTACTTAATAAACCCGCACGGTAAGCATCATCAGTATTTTCACCTAATTGTCCGGCAATAACCTTACTTAACTGGGCAATACGTTCAGATTTCTCTTTTAACGTACCCAGTTGTTTTTGAAACAGCACGTTTGCTAGAGTCGATAAGCGCGATTCTAGCGTTTGCTTCTGATCAGTTTTAAAGAAAAACTCAGCATCAGCTAATCGTGGGCGAATGACCTTCTCATTACCAAAAATAACTTTTTCTGGATCTTTAGACTCAATATTACTGACAAAAATAAACTTATTCACCAGTTCACCAGCTTTAGTAGTGACAGGGAAATATTTTTGGTGATCTTTCATTGAATAAATCAACGGCTCTGCCGGTACATTTAGGAATTCAGCATCAAAAGTACCAACGAGTGTTACCGGCCACTCAACTAAAGAGGTCACTTCTTCTAGCAAATCAGCATCAATTAATGGCACCGTATCCATTTCTGTCGATACTTGCTTAATTTGTGCAACAATCTTATCTTGGCGCGCTTGATAATCTACCTCTACAAATGCTTTCGCTAATGCGGCCTGGTAGTCATTGGCATGGTTGAGGGTAATTAAACCCTGGTGATGGAACCTATGCCCTTGAACTTGGTTACTAGAATCAACACCTAATGCCGAACCTGCTATTACTTGCTCACCATACATCATAGTTAATGTGTGTACTGGGCGAATAAATTGCGTGCGCTCAGCACCCCATCGCATTGGTTTAGCAATTGGTAGTTTGGTTAAAGCATTTGAGACCATGGCGGGTACCAGTTCGCTTATTTTCTTACCTGCCACAGTTGCTTTATAGAGTAACCACTCACCTTTAGGTGTGATTAATCGCTCGGCCTGTTCAACACTAATACCGTTTGAACGAGCCCATCCTTCAGCCGCCTTGCTCGCTTGACCTTGTTCATTAAAGGCGACATTTACCGCAGGACCCCGTTTTTCTACAATTTTATCCTGTTGCTTAGCAACCAAGCCTGTAACTTGTACCGCTAATCGACGTGGTGTAGCAAACCATTTAATATCGCTATAAGCTAAATCGGCACTGTCTAGCTGGTTTTTCATATTTTCGAAGAACGCGGTCGCTAATGTTTTAAGTGATTTAGGGGGTAATTCTTCTGTGCCTAATTCGATAAGGAGAGTTTCACTGCTCATTATTTTTCTCCTTTAGTTTTTGCTGACTGTACTGTGTTATCGCGCTCACCATTGGTACACAAAGGAAAGCCTAATTCTTCACGTTTTGCGTAATAAGCTTCGGCACACGCTTTCGACAAAGTACGTACACGTAGAATATAGCGTTGACGTTCTGTCACAGAAATAGCGTGACGTGCATCAAGTAAATTAAAGGCATGTGAAGCTTTCATCACTTGTTCATAGGCCGGTAACGGCAAGTTAGCGGCAATAAGTTTTTGGCTATCTTTTTCACATTGGTCAAATTGTGCAAATAATGCATCAACATCGGCATGTTCAAAGTTGTAAGTTGACTGCTCTACTTCATTTTGATGAAAAACATCACCATAATACACTTTGCCCATAGGGCCATCTGCCCAAACTAAGTCATAAATACTATCGACATTTTGAATATACATAGCTAAGCGCTCTAAGCCATAGGTAATTTCGCCCGTCACAGGAGTACACTCTAATCCCCCTACTTGTTGGAAGTAGGTAAACTGTGTTATTTCCATACCATTTAGCCAAATCTCCCAACCTAAACCCCAAGCACCTAATGTTGGTGATTCCCAGTTGTCTTCAACAAATCGTATATCATGAACTAATGGATCAATCCCTAGTTCTTTCAGTGAGTTAAGATACAACTCTTGAATGTTTTTAGGAGACGGCTTTAACATCACTTGAAATTGATAGTAATGTTGTAAACGGTTTGGATTCTCACCATAACGACCATCTGTCGGACGTCGACAAGGCTGAACATAGGCACTGCTAATTGGCTCTGGACCAATCGAGCGTAAAAATGTCATTGGGTGGAATGTTCCAGCCCCTACTTCTAAGTCTAACGGTTGTACGATTACGCAACCTTGACGTGACCAATAGTCTTGCAATTGCAAGATAAGGCCTTGAAATGTATTACAATTAAAACTAGTCATGTGTTTTCAAGTTCACTTTTGTTTAGAGTATAAACACACACAATTGGTGTATTATTTAGAAAGTAAAATGCTCGGTTATGATGACCGAGCATATATAATGTTATTTGCTGTAAAAATTGTATTTACCCAGATTAGAAATCTAGATTTTCAACTTTTAACGCGTTATCTTCTATGAATTTTCTACGCGGCTCAACATGATCACCCATTAAGGTATTAAATAATTGATCAGCGGCAATAGCATCTTCAATTGTCACCTGCAACATCCTACGTGTTTCTGGATCCATAGTAGTTTCCCAAAGCTGTTCAGGATTCATCTCACCCAAACCTTTATAGCGTTGGATATATTGACCTCGTTTAGATTCAGCCATTAACCAATTAAGCGCATCTTCAAAACTCGTCACTGGCTTGGTTTTCTCTCCACGCTTAACATAAGCTCCCTCTTCCATCAGGCCGTTAATCGCATCATTTAACGACGTGATTATAGCAAATTCATTAGAGTGGATAAACTCATAGCTACAGCTATAACTCTTATCTATACCATGCATACGCACATTAAACTTCGGATAGTAAATATTACGTTCGGTGTTATGTTCAACACTGATAGAATATATAGAGCCATTACCATCTTGTTCATTCAGTTGGGTAATTAAATCTTTAGCCCAAACTTCTACCTTATTTTTATCAGTAAAGTCTGCTTTTGTAATATTTTGGCTATAGATCATTTTTTCTAAAATGTCTGCTGGGATTTGCCTTGCTATGCGCTTAATGGTTTCCATACCTTTACGGTACTGATTCACCAATTGCTCTAAAGCTAAGCCTGAAATTGCTGGTGCATCTTCATTAACATGAATTGAGGCATTATCTAGTGCTAATGTGGTTAAGTATTCTGTTAACGCTTCATCATCTTTAATGTAACGCTCTTGTTTGCCTTTTTTTACTTTATATAAAGGAGGCTGCGCAATGAAGATATGGCCTCGCTCCATTATTTCAGGCATTTGGCGATAGAAAAACGTCAATAACAATGTACGTATGTGTGAACCATCAACATCAGCATCGGTCATAATGATGATACTGTGATAACGTAGCTTTTCTGGATTATATTCATCACGACCAATACCACAACCTAATGCTGTGATTAAGGTACCAACTTCTTGTGATGATATCATTTTGTCAAATCTTGCTTTTTCTACGTTAAGGATTTTACCTTTTAACGGTAAAATTGCTTGGTTCTTGCGATTCCTTCCCTGCTTGGCCGATCCGCCAGCAGAGTCCCCTTCCACAATGTAGA
The DNA here is from genome assembly GCF_040362745.1 of Colwellia sp. KU-HH00111. Lineage (NCBI taxonomy): Bacteria > Pseudomonadati > Pseudomonadota > Gammaproteobacteria > Alteromonadales > Colwelliaceae > Colwellia > Colwellia sp. KU-HH00111. Next base: position 22,483 of record NZ_BAABWO010000002.1, read on the forward strand.
TTTCTGAAAGAGCGGGGTCCTTTTCTTGACAGTCAGCTAGCTTACCCGGTAAACCCGCAATATCTAGTGCCCCTTTACGACGTGTCATTTCACGCGCTTTACGAGCCGCTTCACGGGCTCTTGCAGCATCAACAATTTTCATAATAATGGTGCGAGCAACAGCGGGCTTTTCTAATAGGTATTCACCTAGTTTTTCACCCATCGCTTGTTCAACGGCAGTTTTAACCTCAGATGATACTAGCTTATCTTTAGTTTGAGATGAGAATTTAGGATCTGGAACTTTAACCGAAATTACTGCTGTTAATCCTTCACGTGCATCATCACCAGATGCGCTTGTTTCGGTACTTCCACCCTTCTTGGTTTTATTTAAACCTTCTTTAACCATATAGCTATTTAAGGTTCGAGTAAGTGCTGTTCTAAAACCGCTTAAGTGAGTACCACCATCTCGCTGTGGAATATTATTAGTAAAACAATGTATGTTTTCTTGGAAGCCGTCATTCCACTGCATTGCAACTTCAACAATTATGCCATCGTCTCTTTCTAAATCGAAATAGAATATTTCTTCATTTACTGGGGTTTTGTTAGTATTTAAATAATCTACAAAAGCCTGAATACCACCATCAAATTTAAAGTGGTCTTCTTTTCCCTCTTCTCGTTCATCAATTAATTTAATTGATACGCCTGAGTTCAAGAATGATAATTCACGAATTCTTTTTACTAATAAGTCATAGTGAAATAGCACATCTGAGAAGGTTTCTTCACTTGGCCAAAACCTAACTTCGGTTCCTGTTTTATCACTTTCACCAACAACCTTTAAAGGTTCATCTGGAATACCAATGGAATAGAACTGTTCATAAAGTTTACCTTCACGACGAATATTTAGTTTAAGTTTACTACTCAAGGCATTTACAACTGAAATACCGACCCCATGCAGACCACCAGATACCTTGTAACCTGAATCTTCACCACCAAACTTACCACCAGCATGTAAAACTGTCATAATAACTTCAGCTGCTGACACACCTTCTTCGGGGTGAAGTTCTGTAGGAATCCCTCGGCCATCATCTTTAACTGATACAGAGCCATCTAAATGGATTGTAACGATAATATCACTACAATGCCCAGCTAAGGCTTCATCTATGGAGTTATCTAAAACCTCAAAGACCATATGATGTAAACCTGTACCATCATCAGTATCACCAATATACATGCCCGGTCTTTTACGAACCGCATCTAAGCCTTTAAGTACTTTAATACTCGCCGAATCATATTCATTTTCTACTGTCATAGTTTTAGCCTATTCAATTACACTTTCTGAATTTTACATTCAGAATCATTTAGATATATTTCTGATATTTCACCATGTTCCACGTGAAACATTTTATAATATTCTACTGGTTGTTGCACTAACTTGCCTGGAATATCATTAACATCGTCATAATCACCTTCGCAAGATAACTGTTGCAAAAATGGCGAGATCACTGATCGTTCTATAGCGGTTATTACCACCTGACATTTAATCGATGAGAGAGCTTTCGATAAAGCACTTCGTGATTTGTTATCAAGTTCCGCACCAACATCATCAATTAATACAATTGGTTTTACTCGCTCAACTCTTTCAATAAGCTTTGCTTGTGCAAAAGTTAAAGCGAGTAAAAACAACTTTTGTTGACCACGTGAAAGTTGAGTTTCTATGGGTCGTTTATCTAATAAAAACTTAACATCGAATTTATGAGCACCATATAGGGAGTGCCCATAATTCATTTCACGTGATTTATTATTGGCAAGGGCATCATCTAAATTACTGGTTAATGGCCAGCCTTGGAGATATTGCACTCTTACCCTGCTTTCTATATTTGGCAGTAAAATAGCTAACCAAAGATCTAATTCTATCGTCAAATTTGCAACATACTCTTGCCTTATTTCGGCAACTTCAACAGAAGATTTACAAAATTGTTCGGTCCAATATCTAAATACAGAATTCCAATCGCTTGAGTTATTGCAAACCTTTAAGCAAGCATTTCTTTGCTTAAGAATTCTCGAAAACTTTTTCCACTGTTGAGGAAAACTATGTTTCACGTGAAACATGCCCAGATCAACAAAGCGCCTTCTCTCTTTGGGACCTCCAAAAAACAGTTTAAAGCTTTCGGGCGTTACAATTTGAATAGCGATATGCTGAGCCAAGTCGGACAATCGATTATGGCGCTCACCATCAATTTTGATAAGTGTTGTGCCTTTACTAACATCCCTACTTAAACCAAACTGTCTATTATTTTCATCTTTAATACTTACAACAAAATCTTTACTGTCGTGGCAAACAATATCATCAACTCTACTAGTTCTAAATGATTTGCCATGACCGATAAAAAACAGAGCTTCTAAAACACTGCTTTTACCACTGCCATTCTCACCAATAATAAAATTTAACTCACCGTGAAGATCAACAGATGCGCTACATAAATTACGAAAACTATGGGTGATTAACCTAGTAACACTCATTTAGAAAGAATTAAAACCAGCGTAACTATAAGCGCATCGGCATAACAACGTAAAGCGCTTCGCCTGTGTTTGCACCTTCAATGACAACACTTGAATTAGCATCAGCAAGTGTAAACTTCACGTCTTCGTCTTTAATAGCGTTTAACACATCTAAGACGTAACTGACATTGAAGCCAATTTCTAACTCGTCATAAGGGAAATCGATTTCTAACTCTTCTTCTGCTTGCTCTTGTTCAGGGTTATTAGCTGTAATCCGCAGTAAAGAATTAAGAAAATTTAATCGAACGCCTTTAAACTTTTCATTAGATAGAATAGAGGCGCGGGATAATACCTGCCTTAACTCTTCTTTGTTGGTGACAAAAATCTTATCACCATTGCGAGGTAACACTCGACGATAATCAGGGAAACGACCATCTACCAGTTTGCTAGTAAAGGAGAATTCAGCATCAATAATACGAATATGATTGGAGCCTAGATAAACTTGAACCTGTTCATCTACAGGAGCGAGTAATCGGATTATTTCTAAGATACCTTTACGAGGAACAATAACTTGTCTAGCAGGTAAAGTAAGTGATTCATTAGTAATTTTGCAAATAGCCAAACGGTGACCGTCTGTGGCAACTGAACGTATTTCTTTGCCTTCACTTTCTATAGACATTCCATTAAGGTAGTACCTAACATCTTGATTTGCCATAGAAAAATGAGTACTTTCAATCAATCTAAGTAACTCAGACTTAAGCAATTTAAACTCAACATCGCCTTTCCATTCTTCAATATTTGGAAAATCATCAGCTGATAAAGTAGATAAAGAATATTTACTACGGCCAGAACTTAACGTGACATTATCAGCTTCAACATCAAAGTTAATAATTGCATTCTCTGGTAAGCTTTTACATATATCGAGCAGTTTACGCGCAGGTATTGTGGTTTTACCCGCTTCGCCATGATTTTCAATATCCGCATAAGCAACCATTTCAAGTTCGAGATCTGTTGCAGTTAATGTTAGAGATTGACCATTAATATCGAAAAGGATATTTCCTAAAATAGGTAAGGTACTTTTACGCTCAACAGCACCTGAAACTAGCAATAATGGCTTAAGTAATAATTCTCTATTAAGTGAAAATTTCATCTATGTCCCTGCTTTGAACAATTTTATTATTATGTAAATGTAACATGATAAACGAATATGGTGATACAACAAAAAATCCTCGGTTAAGAGGAAAGTGTTCTAATCAAGTTAGAATAATCTTCTTTAATATCATGTAATTCCTCTCGTAGCGACTTAACTTTACGACAGGCATGTAATACCGTTGTATGATCTCTTCCACCAAATGCATCGCCAATTTCAGGCAAACTATGATTCGTTAGCTCTTTAGATAATGCCATTGCAAGCTGTCTAGGTCTAGCAACAGATCGATTTCTTCGTTTAGAGAGTAAATCTGACACCTTAATCTTATAGTATTCTGCAACAGTTCTTTGAATATTATCAATAGTAACAAGCTTATCTTGCAGTGCTAATAAATCTCGTAATGCTTCACGAACAAAATCAATGGTGATGGCTCTGCCAGTAAAGTTTGCATTAGCGATCACTCGATTGAGCGCACCTTCTAATTCACGAACATTTGAGCGTAAACGTTTGGCAATAAAAAAAGCAACTTCGTCAGCAAGGTTAATATTACTTTCTTGTGCTTTTCTTTTGAGAATGGCAACACGGGTTTCAAGTTCTGGTGGCTCAATAGCAATAGTTAAACCCCAACCAAAACGGGATTTTAATCGATCTTCAACTGCAACTTCTTTTGGATAACGATCACTGGTTAAAATAATTTGTTGATTGCCTTCAAGTAAGGCATTAAAAGTATGGAAAAACTCTTCCTGTGTTCTGTCTTTGCCAGCAAAGAATTGAATATCATCAATAAGTAAAGCGTCAACACTACGATAATACTGTTTAAATTTTTCCATGCTATTATTTTGAAGGGCTTTAACCATGTCTTGAACAAAGCGCTCAGAGTGCATATAGGCTATTTTAGCATTTGGATTGTTTTGTAAAATACCATTACCTACCGCATGCAGTAAGTGTGTTTTACCTAGACCAGTCGCTCCATAAATAAATAAAGGGTTATATGCAGCACCTGGATTATCAGCTACTTGCGACGCTGCCGCACGAGCAAGTTGGTTTGATTTACCTTCAACAAAATTATCAAAAGTATATTTAACACGAACGTTTGCTTTTTTCGGTAAATTAGTCTCGTTGTCAGTAACGGGGACAGAATTAGCGTTTTTACTAAAGTTAGCCGAAGCTGCAACAGTAGAAGATTGACCCGAAGTAGAAATTGGCTTACTGCCAACATCAAAACGAAGAAGATAAGCATCTTCACCGTCTGTCATGGTGATCAATTCGTTAATTCTATTGACATATTTATCCCGCACCCAATCAAGCACAAAACGATTAGGTGCATAGAGTGTCAATATATTATCTGTAACAACACACTGTAGTGGACGAATCCACATACTAAATTGCTGTGCCGGCAATTCTTCTTGAAGAACAGAAAGGCATCGCTGCCAAAGGGAATGTTCCAACAAAAACTCCAAAAGAAAAGATTATGTCTACTTGTGATAATAATTCAGACTGCCTTAATGTTTCCTTATTTTGGGAAGCAGAAAAATAATCATGAGAAAGAGATCATCGCAAGAAGAAAAACAAGCAAAAATGATCTAACGAAGTTGCACAAGCAAAATTTTTATTATGTAGCGCTATTATCTCTATACTTATCCACAAGTGCAATGTTGTCAGACAAGTATTATTAATAAAAATCAAAATAAATAGCTAAACCATTGTTAAAATGGGTTATTGATAACTATTTAGATTAAATAAATACTAAAAAAAGCTGCTTAGTATATTTGTTTATAGCGATATATCGCTGATGAAAACCAATAAATGATACAAACCTGTGGATATATCGTGCCATTATTGTTAAGTCGTGGTTAAAACAACGGCGATCAAAAGGATCATTGTCGGATCTTTTGTAAAAAATAAACGATAAGCCATTGACAATAAGCTGAGTAAGTTTTAGAATTCGGCCTCATTTTTTAGACCTGTATGCTCAATTGGCTTTTTTGTCAGGGCAACAACAACCGACGGATTAGCGTAATGAAAAGAACATTTCAACCTAGCGTATTAAAGCGTAAGCGTAACCACGGATTCCGTGCACGTATGGCAACTAAAAATGGCCGTGCTGTTATAGCACGTCGCCGTGCTAAAGGTCGTGCTAGACTTAGCGCTTAATCTTAACTCTTTTTCTACTAAGAAATAGAATTAAGATGGTAACCAACAAGGTTACTTATGAATTTAATCGGGAGTCACGTTTGTTGACTCCCGGTCAATTTCAATATGTTTTCACCAAACCCATCAGATTTGGCTCTCGCCACTTTACTATCCTTATTGTTCCGACAAATTTGTCAAATGACTCAAATAAATCTAATCGACTTGGCTTAGCTATCGCTAAAAAGCGAGTAAAACTGGCCGTTCAACGTAATCGCATCAAAAGAATTATTAGAGAAAGTTTTCGATTAAATCAACATGAATTACCCGCTATAGATATGGTTGTTATGGTAAAATCAGGGATTGATCAACTCGATAATAAAGAAATTAATAAAGAATTAGCAAAAATATGGCGAAAAATAATTCAGCGCCACAAAAATTAGCAATCTCATTAATTACAGGCTATCAGCGCTTTCTTAGCCCTGTATTAGGATCAAATTGCCGATTTCAGCCAACTTGCTCCTGTTATGCTAAACAAGCAATTGAACGATTTGGCGTTATTAAAGGTGGTTGGTTAGCAAGCAAACGTATTGTCAAGTGTCACCCACTCAATGAGGGTGGGGATGACCCAGTTCCTCCAAAATAACAGCGAATAAGAGCAAGTAAAGCTAAAAACAGATCAATTTTTATACTCTAAGACTAAAAGAGAGTTGGTTTGATGCTTAACGTAGTCTAAAATGCCTTGCTATTAATTTTATGCAAGAGGTGAATACCTCATGCCAACTCAAAAACAAGAGAAATGAATCTTATGGAATCTCAACGCAGTCTGCTTTTTATTGCGCTTATGGTGGTTACTTACTTATTATTTAGTCAGTGGCAACTTGAAAATGCACCAGCAGTTGAACAACCAACGACCAGTCAAAGTAATACGTTAGAACAAACTGCTGGAGCAGACTTTGTTCCTGAACCTACTGATTCATCAACCCCCATTGCAAATACACTAGCGTCTGGCGCTAAATTAATCGGCGTAACAACTGATACATTAGCATTAAAAATTAACACCCAAGGTGGTGATATTGTTGAAGCTAAGCTGCTGAAATTTGATACTGAGCAAGGCAATGGTATTCCATATACTGTCATGCAAAACGGCAACCAGAAGTATGTTGCTCAATCTGGTTTAACCGGTGCCAACGGCATAGACCGAGTAATAAAAGGTCGCCCTATTTATACTAGCCCACAAAGCAGCTACCAACTTAATGGTGACAACCTGACGGTGGATTTAACCTTCGAAGACCCCAACGGGTTAAATGTAACTAAGCGTTTTACTTTTAATGCCAACAGCTACAGCGTTGGTATTGAATATATAATCAATAATAATAGTGCTAATACTGTTTCTGTACAAATGTATGGCCAACTTAAACAGTCAACACTTACTGATACTTCATCAGGAATGTTACCAACGTATCGGGGCGCTGCTTTTTCAACTTCTGAAGATCGTTACGAGAAATATGATTTTGATGATATTGCCGAAGCAAACCTAAATAAAACCACACCAGGTGGTTGGGTTGCCATGCTTGAGCATTATTTTGTTTCTGCATGGGTGCCTGGTGCTAAAGATAACAATCAACTTTATACAAGCTTTAGTAACAACCAAGAAGCTGTAGTTGGTTTTAAAGCGCCAGCTATTACCATTGATGCTGGGCAGCAAGGGAGTACTGCTGCGATATTTTATGTTGGCCCGAAAGACCAAGAAGTGTTGGAAAAAATAGCACCAAATTTAGACTTAACCATTGATTACGGCTTCTTGTTTATGATTAGCCAACCTTTATTCTGGTTACTGCTAAAAATTCAAAGTTTTGTTACTAACTGGGGGGTAGCAATTATTATTATTACCCTAATTGTAAAAGGCGGTATGTATCCACTGACTAAAGCGCAGTATACCTCTATGGCTAAAATGCGTGAACTTGCACCTAAAATGGCACAGCTAAAAGAACGTTTTGGTGATGACAGACAGAAAATGTCACAAGCAACCATGGAAATGTATCGAAAAGAAAAAGTAAACCCTGCAGGTGGTTGTTTACCGTTGCTGTTGCAAATGCCAATTTTCTTAGCATTGTACTGGGTGTTTTTAGAGAGTGTTGAGTTGCGCCATGCACCCTTTGTTTTCTGGATTCAAGATTTATCAGCAATGGACCCTTTCTTTGTATTACCGATATTAATGGGTATTAGTATGTATGTAATGCAAAAGATGCAACCAATGACCATTCAAGATCCTATGCAGCAGAAAATTATGCAATACATGCCAGTGGTATTCTCAATATTTATGGCATGGTTCCCATCAGGATTAGTACTTTATTGGTTTGTTAGTAACATGATTTCTATTGTACAAATGAAAATTATTTTCAGTGGCATTGAAAAACAAAAATTGGCTAAAGGTAAATAAACCTCAGCCCTTACAAAAAATCATCATAAAAGCGATTTCTTCAATAAGAAATCGCTTTTTTGTTAGTTGCAACGAAATAAAGTAAAATGTGCAGCATTGTCTATTTTTCTTTAATTTACTGATAAACACCTCATGACTTCTTTTTCAAAACAAGGCACTATTGCCGCCCAAGCCACAGCTCCCGGACGTGGTGGCGTTGGCATTATTAGAGTTTCAGGACCAGAAGCAAGTAATGTTGCTAAGGCTATTTTAGGTAAAGTTCCTGCGGTTAGAATGGCTGAATATTTACCTTTTTCAGATGCCAATAATACTGTGTTAGACCAAGGGATAGCATTGTTTTTTAAAGCACCAAACTCTTTTACCGGTGAAGATGTCATAGAATTCCAAGGTCATGGTGGACCGATTATTTTAGACATGTTGTTGAAAGCAATTCTGGCACAACCTAAGGTAGTAATGGCTAAGCCAGGCGAGTTCAGTGAACAAGCTTTTTTAAATGACAAACTTGACTTAACCCAAGCAGAAGCAATTGCCGATTTAATTAATTCAAGTTCAGAGCAAGCAGCTCGCTCTGCCCTGCACTCTCTTCAAGGCGATTTTTCAAGATTAGTAAACGACATGGTAGCCAGTGTTATTCATCTGCGCATGTATGTTGAAGCAGCTATAGACTTTCCTGAAGAAGAAATAGACTTTCTTGCCGATAAAAAAATAGTAACCGATCTGAAAACCATCATTGACCAAGTTGAAAACGTACGCAAGCAAGCACAACAGGGCTGTATTATCCGAGAAGGTATGCGTGTGGTTATTGCCGGTCGACCAAATGCTGGAAAATCAAGCTTATTAAATGCATTAAGTGGCAAAGAAAGCGCCATAGTGACCGATATCGCTGGCACAACTCGAGATGTGCTCACTGAGCAAGTGCATATTGATGGTATGCCTTTGCATATTATTGACACTGCAGGTTTGCGTGAAAGTGATGATAAAGTAGAACAAATAGGCATTGAACGGGCATGGCAAGAAATAGCTAAAGCAGATCGGGTATTACTGATGGTTGATGCCAGTGAAAACCATAGTGTACTAGAAGATGAACAAGAAATTAAAGATTACTACCCTGAGTTCTTCGAGAAACTTCCTAGCAATATTGGCCTTACGTTAATAAGGAACAAAGCGGATCTTAATCAAGCTCTAGTTAATGATAAAAATGACAGCCAGATTGGATTGGCTGAATTTACTGACAACGCTCAACAAAAGCACACGGTTGTAACACTATCAGCTAAAACCGGAGCAGGCGTTAACAGCCTAAAAGAGCACTTAAAAGCAATTATGGGCTATCAAGGTAGTACTGAAGGTGGTTTTATGGCTAGAAGACGTCATTTAACGGCTTTAGACAACACGCATCAACATTTATTGACAGGGCTAGAACAACTAGAGTCTTATGTTGCGGGTGAAATTTTGGCAGAAGAGCTACGCCTTTGTCAGTTGGAATTAGATCAAATCACCGGTGAATTCACTAGTGACGATCTATTAAGCAAAATTTTCAGCTCTTTTTGTATCGGAAAATAAGGGATTAAATGAAAAATAAACTAAGTAAGCTATCTGAGGTTGTAGCTAGAGCTAATGACTTGTTCTACAACAAACATGATAACCTTGATACTTTAATGGGTATAATGGATAAAACACTACGTAAACAAGGTATGCAAGCTGATGCTATCACCATTGATTGTGTTAGCCTTGATAAAAAAATAGTATTACTCCTTCATGATAGTAAGCCTGAGCATGTCGAAATAGCACTTGGTAATAAAGCGGGCGCTATTTATTCATCTCAGGAGTATCAGCTAACAAAAATATCAGAGCCTATTATTTTAGGAATAATGGAGATGAACTTCATTAAATAAAACCAACCGCATGATTCTAGCGCGCTCTAAAGGTAAAGTTCATCTTAATAGTTTAAGTCTCTTTGTTATAATACCCCAACGATCCTGAAACGAGCATATTGAGGTGGCTTGGATATATATCAAACACCACACTGTTTAAGTTTAAGCATAATATCGCCAATACAACTACCACAACCATTGCCCGCATTAGTTTTAGCTCTGATACTGTCAACCGTAACAGTTCCTGAGGCAATAGCCTGTTCAATATCATTGAAATCTATATTTAAACAGTGACAAAAGGTTCTTTTTGATTGTAAACGCTTACTATCAGCAGAAAGTACATTTAACTTACCTTCATTACTATTTGTAAACGTGAATATTTGGCTGATCCAGCCTTGAGGTAAGTCATCTTTATGTGATGCAACTAAAATGGTTGCCTGCATTTCTCCTTGAACAAAATAACTCTTTCTAAAATACTTTTTAACCGGATCGCTGGCATTGAGTACCATGTTTTGCTGTTGTATATATAACTGCTGAGGATGAGTTTTAACAAAACGGTTAAGACGCTCAAAAAAAGCTAAAGGTGTTTCTTCACTCGCCAAGTAATAACAATAACCTCCGGTAATTTTTTGTGCTACCTGATAAGTTGCTAAGTTTTCATTAATCAGGTTTTTTACAACTAACATAGCTTCACTGTTAGTTTGCCAAGGTTTAAGTGTTACTTTGCTATGTTTAAATGCAGGTTGTCCAGAAATTGCATCAGTGGTTGCTTTTACAAATTTACTCACACAACCTTGATTAAAGTTACTCGCAGACCAATGAATGGCAATAAACAACTCTTTTTGACGTTGAGTATTAGTTATCCTTGCTCGTAGCAAAAATTGTGTTTTGATTTGATTATCACCTGCTTCCAAATTCACTAACTGTCCATTAGATATTTTTAGTCGTTCAGCATCGGCTTGATTAATTTCAACTTCTGGCTCAGGGTGACGTTGTGATAATAAGGCTGATTTACCGGTTCGTGTTTGCGTATGCCACTGATCTCTATTTCTACCTGTATTTAAGGTAAATATATCTGGATTACTTTCTTGGACATCACTTTTAATCGCGATCACTTTAGCTTGATTATTTTTATGATAATAATGACCATCAGCAAAAAAGCTTTGATCACTTATCCTAATAGCACGCCCTTCAGGCTGTGGCCATTGTACTGGTTGTAGACGTTGATATTGTTGTGCTGTAATTGCACCAAATGCTGAAATATCAAATGCACGATTGCCCTTATTATTTAAACCCGATAACCGAGCATGCTCTGCAAATATTTTATCAACTGATTCATAAGAAAATTGTGAACAAAAGCCCATTCTTTTTGCTACTTCACTAATAATCCACCAATCAGGTTTTGCTTGCCCGAACGGCGATAAAAATGAACGCTGTCTAGAGATTCTTCGTTCTGAATTTGTCACAGTGCCCGACTTTTCTCCCCAAGTTTGGGCTGGCAGGATCACATCTGCATAATTTAGAGTGTCATTGCTGGCGACACAGTCACTGACAATGACCAAAGGGCATTTTTTTAGTGCTTGCTTGATTTTTTCATGACCAGGCATACTCACTAAAGGGTTAGTCGCCATTATCCACAGCACCTTTATTTTTCCTGATTCAACGGCATCAAACAAATCTACGGCTTTATAGCCTTCACTCTTAGCCAAATTATTGGTTTGCCAAAATGTCGCTAGTGCAGCATGCAAGTGAGTGTCAGTAAACTCGATATGACTGGCTAAAGTATTTGCTAATGCGCCAACTTCACGTCCACCCATTGCATTTGGTTGACCGGTTATTGAAAATATACCACTGCCAAGTTGGCCAATTTTGTTAGTCACTAAGTGACAATTAATAATCCCATTGACTTGATCAGTTCCTTGCTTCGACTGATTGATGCCCTGAGAAAATAGCGTAACAACCTTACTATTGTTAGCAAATAATTGATAAAACTGCTCAATAGCATGCTTAGGTATGCCCGTAGCAGCAAGTAACTGGCTATCTTGCGCTGCATTTATGAGCGCTTGTGCTAATCCCGACTTATCTACCGAGGTCAACAAGGCGGTATTAATATAGCCGTGTTGATGCAAATAGTTTAATAATCCATTAAATAGGGTAATATCTTGGCCCGCTTTAATGGGCAGGTGCAAATCAGCTAATTCTGTAGATGCTGTTTCTCTTGGATCGATAACTACTAGTGTCAGTGCTGGCCTTCGTGATTTTTCTTCACGAATTTGTTGATAAAGAACAGGGTGACACCACGCAAGATTGGATCCAACTAACACAATTAAATCAGCCTTAGTGATATCGGAATAACTCATCGGTACGATATCTTCACCAAAAGCTCGTTTATGCGCAGAAACAGCAGATGACATACATAAACGAGAATTTGTATCGATGTTACCACTACCAATAAAGCCCTTCATTAACTTATTAGCCACATAGTAATCTTCTGTTAGTAATTGTCCTGAAACATAAAAGCCAACAGACTCTTTACCGTGTTGTTCAATACTTTTATTTATTTTACTAGCAACAAAATCAAGGGCACGCGACCATTTCTGCACCTTATTATAGATTTGTGGCGCTTTAAGGCGATTATTATTATCTAAAGTTTCAGCTAAGTTTTTACCTTTAATGCATAATTTTCCAAAGTTTGCTCTATGGTGTTTATCACCATTTATAACGACAGGATAGGCAGACTGACTTGAGCTACGAGAAACAGTAATACCACAACCTACCCCACAATAAGGGCAGGTTGTATTAATATCATTATTAAGAAGTTTTTTAGCTACTGTTGCAGGTAGTTCTTTATCGGTCATATTTATTACTCTTCGTTGACAGGGTTAAATAATCCCCCTAAATTATCCAATGTAGGTTGGATTTTAATCCGACAAACGGGCAATAAATTACCCCCTACAAAAAACACATTATCTAGCACATAAGCTGTGTTGCAACAGCTGCGCCAGTATCAACAACAATATAACCAACTGTTTAATAACCACTTTTCAAAAAGATAAACATTGAGAGTAGCTCAATGAACTGCTATTGTGCAAACAATGAAAGTTTATTGTGCAAGTGTTTCAGCCAATTTAACTTTTTTACTTAAAGAACAAGACACTAAGTAATATAAAGAATAAAACACCACTCATTCCTTGCCAGAACTTGACCGGGTCACGCTCTAGCAAAGGTAAATTGCCTTGTACATTTAATTGGTTTTTATCTTTAATATTAAATTCAGCAATAAATTCTGAATAATGTTCAAATCTATTGGTTGGATTGGCTGCTAAGGCTTTTGACAAAACCCTATCCAAATAATTAGGTAAATCTTTTCGGAAGGTTTTTATAGGATGATAACGCCATAAAGCGAAATGCTTGGGAGCGTCATCTAATTGATTTATTTCTTTATAAGGCAGGCGGTTAGTAAGCATTTGATAAACAAGTACTGCTAAAGAGTATAACTCACTTTGATGATTATTTGCTTGTCCATAAAATAGTTCTGGAGCGCTAAAATTCAATGTACCTTGATTAAAACTAAATTTGTCCGATGCCAACCCAACCGTGTTATCCATAATGGCACCAGCAAAGCAGCTGCCAAAATCAATTAGCTTAATACGTCCATCACTATCAATAATAAAGTTATCGCCTTTAATATCACAATGAATAATGTCTTGGCGCTGCAATACCCGCAATGCTTTGATAAGCTGTTCTAAAATATCCCTTACTTTAATTAAAGAAGGATTAGGATTATCTCTAATCCAGGCTGATAATGTTTGTCCTTCAATATACTCACAGACATGATATAAAAATTTACTAGTAGCTAGTCTAGGGTATATTTTCATGATGGCCGGATGAGTGAGTTTATCACCGATCCAACCTTCTCTAATAAAACTACTGAGGTAATCATTATCATCAGTAAAATTAACTGAAGGAGCCTTAATGACGACCAACTTTTTAACAAGTAAATCTCGTGCTAAATAAACATGAGATCGACTTGTTTGATGCAAAACATCAATTATTTCAAAATGATCTAATTTACTACCAGGACGCAATGCTGGCGGGATTACTTGTTGTAGCCGGGTAAACACTAATTGGCTAAAGGCTTGTTGCGGTAATTGCTCAACGTTAATTAATAAGCAGGTTAAATTATCTTGAGATCCTTGCTCACTGGCTAATTGGCAAATAACTTTACTGGCCTGTTCTAAATTACTATTTTCTTTCAGTATTTGTTTAATTTGCTTAGGTTTAACGAAATGGTGAACTCCATCACAACTTAGCATTAATATATCTTGAGGTGCTAAAGAAGTTGTTTTGTAGTCAACTTCAATATGAGAATCAGCGCCTAAAGCACGGGTTAAAGTACCCGAGACTGTGGCATGATCTTTTGTTAAAGCTTGATAGCCATCATCATTTATTTTAACAATTTGGCAATCACCTACATGAAATACATATCCTCGATCTCCTTTGAGTACTATCGCTGAAAAAGTACTAAACCATTGCTCAGATAAGCCTTTTTCATCTGCTATTAACTGCCTAGAATAAAGCCATTTATTCAGTGAAGAAATCACTTTAGCTGCGGATTTCTTCACTGACCATGTTTCTGGTGTAGCTAAATATTCTTCAATAAAGTGACAAACACTCATTTGACTTGCTTGCGCCGCACAATTAGCGCTAGATAAACCATCGGCAATAACGGCCGCATGTCCTTTAATTTCTAGATCAATACCATCAGCCATTTTTAGCGCGAAGGCATCTTGATTTTCACTTTTATCGCCTTTGGTGGAATAACCACCAAAAGAGATAACAAGACAGTCGTTATGGTTCTTGTGTGAACAATCTTGTAATGAGTCTAGTTGCTGAGTGTTGGTCAAGGGTTAATCCACCGATATTAATTCTACACTACCATCTGGCATTATTTCTGCCATACTGCCTTTAGGCTCTTTCATGAAAAATAACATCATTAAGCCAACAAAAGCACTAAAAGCAATCACCCAGAAAAATAGTGAATAACTGACAAAAGATAGTACGGTTAAATAACAAACTGCACCAACATTACCATAAGCACCTGTCATACCAGCTATTTGCCCGGTTAAGCGACGCTTAATAAGTGGAACAGCTGCAAACACAGCGCCCTCACCTGCTTGCACAAAGAAAGAACAACTCATAGCAGCAACTACCGCTAAAACAAGTGGCCAATCTCCAGTGATAGATGCCATGGTTGCATAACCCAAACTTAGCCCTGTTGTTAAAATCATTAAGGTTTTTTTACGGCCATATTTATCGCTTATCCAACCCCCTAAAGGACGAGACATTAAATTCATAAAAGCATAACTTGATGCTAACAAGCCCGCATATACAATATTTAAATCAAACGTTTCACTAAAAAATAACGGCAACATTGACACGACCGCTAGTTCACTACCAAAGGTGGCAAAATATAAAACATTTAACACTGCAACTTGTTTAAAAGAATATTGATGAATAGGATCAACAGGGGTGTTAAAAATATCTTTGTTAACTTGATAAGCGCTAAATACCTCATAAACAAACCAAGCCACCAAACCTATATATATTACTAATGTCATGTTTTCGTTGATTAAACTCACCCCTTCAGGGGATAATTTCCAGTTTAATAACGCTAGTGCACCAAATAAAGGTATCTTCATTACTAACAGTAAAAAGAAATCACCAACACTGGTCACTTCCATTGCCTTAGAGCTCTTAGGTTTGAAATAAGTAGCCCCTTTTGGCGTATCACGCACGCCAAAATAAAAAATAAATGAATAAACAAAACTAATAATAGCTGTTAAACCAACAGCATAACGCCAGCCATCATCGCCACCAAATAATAAAGCTAATGCTGGAAGTGCAATGGCAGCTGCTGCAGAGCCGAAATTACCCCAACCACCATAAATACCTTCTGCCGTACCAAGTTGGTTTGCAGGAAACCATTCACTAACTAATCGAATACCTATGACAAAACCTGCGCCAATAAAGCCTAATAGAAAACGGGCTAAGGCAAGTTGTTCAAAACTATCACTCAAGGCAAACATGGCACAAGGAATTGAACACAGTAATAATAAAACACTGAAGGTTTTTCTCGGTCCGTATTGATCTGTTGCCATACCAATAAATATTCGCGCTGGTATCGTTAAAGCAACATTCAATATCAATAGGGTTTTAATTTCCTCTGCACTTAAGTCTAGCGATTGTGCGATTAAACCAAGCAAAGGTGCATGGTTAAACCAGACAACAAAAGTGATAAAGAAGGCGACCCAACTGTAATGCAGCACTTTCATATTTTCACTCAATGAAAACAAGCTGAACTTTGATGAACTCATAGGGTTTCTCCTCCATCTATTGAATAATATCTGCTATTAATCTCTTTACTCAGAGTTATAATTTTCATTACTTTGCCTTTTATAAATTTAAAAAATGTTTTTACGCTATGCTGCTAAGGATTTATCACCTCAATGACAGAAAAATAACAACCAATTAATTTTGATTGATAACATCGGTAGCGGCTAAACCCACTTCAGCCACTTTTTGTTTAATTACTGCGAGTTGATTTGACTGCAATCCAAGCAAGTCAATGCGCTTTGCCACCGATATTTTGGTAAACAAATTATATTGCTCAGCTAATTCACCAATATAAATTAAATGTTGGGGGGTTAAGTCACCATCAGGTGTGTTAGGAAAAATATAAAAAGTATTACTGGTATCAGTAGTGCTTTTATTATTGTTAGCATTAACCGTTTTTGTTGCTAATTCATGGCTTAATACTTGCGTTAGTAAGGGAATACAACCACCACAGCCAGTACCTGCATTAGTGCATGATTTTATCGCGGTAATATCGTGTGCGCCTTGCTCAATTGCTTGACAAAATGTTGATTTGGTAACGTCATAGCAAGCACATAACTGCGCGTTGTCCGTTAAATCATCAAGTGTTGATGTGCTTGCCCCTTCGGTTTGGGGCAATAGTAAAAATTCCGGAGGCTGTTTTAATTGCGTTTTATTTAACACTAAGGGTAACCATTGGCTATAGTCACTGGTATCGCCTACCAAAACTGCCCCTAATAAAGTTTTACCATCCCCACTGACAACAATTTTTTTATATGTACCAGCCACTGAGTCAACGAAACTATAACTTTGTGAATCAGGTGTATTACCATGAGCATCACCAATACTGCCCACCTCAACACCTAAAAGCTTTAATTTAGTACTCATATCAGCACCAGTAAATTTTTTACTGCCTAGGTTAGTTAAGTGACTAACTGCTGCTTTAGCCATAGCATAACCTGGTGCAACCAAGCCAAATATCTTGTTATCCCATAATGCACACTCACCAATAGCATAAATAGATTCATCACTGGTTAAACACTGATCATTAATAACAATGCCACCACGCTCTCCAATAGTTAACCCACATTGGCGAGCTAAATTATCTTGCGGCCTAATCCCCGCTGAAAAAACAATAATATCGGCTTCTAAAAATGAACCATCGGCAAAGTTCATGCGATAGCGGCAGCTTTCTCCTTTTACGATTTCCGATGTGTTCTTTTGTGTATGGACCGTTACATCTAGTGCCGATATTTTTTCACGTAATAGGTCTCCCCCTTCCTGATCTAATTGTACCGCCATTAAGCGCGGAGCAAACTCGACTACATGGGTTTCAAGCCCTAGCTGCTTAATAGCATTTGCAGCTTCTAATCCTAATAAACCACCACCAATAACAACACCAACTTGAGATGATGTTGCAGAACCAGCGATTGCATCCAAATCATCAATAGTGCGATACACATGAATATGTTCTTGATCATTACCGGGCACAGGTGGAACAAAAGGAAATGACCCTGTAGCTAAAACCAGCTTGTCATAACTTAGCGCTTTAGCTGATTTTGTCGTCAGCGTTTTAGCATCACGATTAATCGAAACAACTTCTTCATCAAGGTAATATTTAACCCCTTGATTATCATAATTTTGTGCTGTTGTTAATGCTAAATCATCGGCGCTACTACCAGTAAAATAGCTGGTTAACATTACTCTATTATAAGCAAGGCGAGATTCTTCACTAAAAGTAGCAATATCAAAATTACTGTTATTGATTTTATTTAGTTGCTCAATAAAGTGATGACCCACCATACCATTACCTACAACAATAACGTTTTGCTTTTCCAGTAACTCTTTTTTACTCATTAATTTGGCCTAACATACATGTAACTTACATTTATATGTTAAGTAATCGCAAAAATGATACCAAGTTACATATCATGTTAAACAAACATCAAACAATTGATTATTAAGGTTAATTTATTTTAAAAAAATTATATAACCCCTGAGTAATTAAAATATGCACAAAGTTAATTCAGCCAATGCACTTATAAAGAGCAATTAATAAATATATCAATGACAGTAATGACACTAACGAATACAATGCTTTTATTAATTTATAAGCAATAATCTATAACGACTAGCAAGGTATAATATGAGTTCATTTCAAATAATTGTTGGCAGTATGCTTGGCGCAACAGAATACGTTGGCGAAGCATGTGAGGAACAACTAAAAGTACTCAATCACCAGGTTGAATTACACTTAAAACCAAACTTTTCATCGATCCTAAATGCAAGTTTTTCACAAAAAAACGAAATAGCTAGCACTTGGTTGATTTGCACCTCAACCCATGGCGCCGGTGAATTTCCTGATAATATCCAAAAATTTGTTAGTGATCTTACCAACTGTGAACAAGATCTATCCTCAATAAATTTTATGATCATAGCTATAGGTGATTCAAGCTACGACACTTTCTGTAAAGCAGGCTACGATATAAATAAAGTCATGTTATCAAAAGGTTGTGAGGAACTAGTATCAATAAAAACCTTAGATATGAGTCAAGATATAGATCCAGAAGATCTTGCTCAGTGTTGGCTAAATGAAAACAAAGATCTTTTATAAACACTTACACATAAGTTATACACAAAAACCATTAAAATAAAACCGCATTGTGAATAAAAGTATGAACAAGCTATTAATTTACTATTATTATTCAGTAGTTATCTTTGTTAGTAATTTCTCCTGTGTATAACTAAGTACTTTGATCACCGCTTTAAATAGCTTTGATCAAAGTTTGATCACATAGTTATCATTTAACTAACTTATTGTAATATTATATAAAAAAGTACTTACTCACAGAAAACAAAGCCCTTAATAAGTAATAATAACAAGATCTTTATAAAGATCTTTTTATATATTAGAGAGATCGAGCTTCGATCTTTTTACTCATTTGATCATTTCCCTCGTGACAAAAAAGCGCTAAAATATGTCTCCAATTTTTATTAATGCAATTTTGCGTTAATTAATATTTTTTACTAAGGCTAAAAATTTATGTGGTATCAAGAGTTTTATGATGTAATCGTTGTTGGTGGTGGTCATGCAGGCACTGAGGCTGCATTAGCATCAGCACGAATGGGTTGTAAAACGCTGCTGCTTACACACAACATTGATACCCTAGGACAAATGTCTTGTAACCCCGCTATAGGTGGCATTGGCAAAGGACATCTAGTGAAAGAAATAGATGCCTTAGGCGGATTAATGGCAACAGCAATTGATCATAGTGCGATTCAATTTAGAACCCTTAATGCCAGCAAGGGCCCAGCAGTTAGGGCTACTAGAGCTCAAGCCGATCGTGTTTTGTATCGATCTTATGTCCGTCAATTTTTAGAAAACCAAGAAAACCTAACTATTTTTCAACAGCCTTGTGATGATCTGATCCTAGAAAATGATCGTGTCGTTGGCGTGTCTACTCAAATGGGGTTGAAATTTAAAGGCAAAACCGTGGTACTAACCGTAGGTACTTTCCTTGCGGGTCAAATTCATATTGGTTTAAATAACTATCAAGGCGGTCGTGCAGGTGATCCTGCGAGTTTAAATCTTGCAGCTAAAATGCGAGATATGCCCTTTAGGATAGATCGTTTAAAAACAGGAACACCACCTCGATTAGATGCAAGATCATTAGACTTTTCTGTGATGGAAGAGCAACCAGGCGACGATCCAAGACCAGTATTCTCATTTATGGGTTCACAGCAAGATCATCCAAAACAAGTATCTTGTTTCATCACGCATACCAATGAGCAAACCCATCAACATATTCGTGATGGTTTAGACAGATCACCTATGTATACTGGCGTTATTGAAGGTGTTGGTCCGCGGTACTGCCCTTCTATCGAAGATAAAATAACCCGTTTTGCCGATAAAACATCGCATCAAATATTTGTTGAACCTGAAGGATTAACCAGCCATGAAATTTATCCAAATGGTATTTCAACCAGTTTACCTTTTGATGTACAGCTGAATTTAGTTAGATCAATTAAAGGTTTTGAAAATGCTTTTATTACTCGCCCTGGTTATGCCATTGAGTATGATTATTTTGATCCAAGAGATTTAAAACAATCATTAGAAAGTAAATTTGTTGAAAATCTATATTTTGCGGGACAAATAAATGGTACTACAGGTTATGAAGAAGCCGGTGCACAAGGACTTATTGCAGCAACTAATGCCGCTTGTCGTGTTAAAGGTTTAGCAGAGTTTACCTTAGGTCGAGATCAAGCCTACATGGGGGTATTGATAGATGATTTAGCCACATTAGGAACAAAAGAGCCGTATCGAATGTTTACTTCTCGTGCTGAATATCGTTTATTATTACGTGAAGATAATGCTGATATCCGTTTAACAGAAAAAGGCAGACAAGTTGGATTAGTAGATGATCAACGCTGGCAACGTTTTAATGAAAAAATGGAAAATATTGAAGTAGAACGTCAACGCTTAAAAGATACATGGGTACAAAAAGATCAAAATAATGTCGAGCAAGTGAATAAACTGCTTAAAACACCCATGAGCAAAGAGGCTAGCCTTGAAGAGCTTATTCGTCGTCCTGAAGTACGCTATCAAGACTTAATGAAAATCGAAGGTTTAGGTCCTGCAATCACAGATTCGCAAGCGGCTGAACAAATAGAAATTCAAACAAAATATGCGGGTTATATTGACCGACAAATAGATGAAATTGCAAAGAAAAAGCGCAATGAAGATACCGTAATTCCACTAGAGTTCGATTATAAAAAACTCTCAGGATTATCAAACGAAGTAGTCGCAAAACTTGAAGACGCTCGCCCAGAAACCATTGGAAAAGCCTCTAGAATTTCTGGTATTACTCCTGCAGCAATTTCGTTATTATTGGTGTACTTAAAAAAACACGGCTTGCTTAGTAAAAAAACCGCGTAAAACACCTATTTTTCATTAAGATAAAGAATAAAAATGACATTAACTTCAAATTTACAAGGTTTAATCGCTAAAACATCACTACAAATATCTGAAAACCAAGTACAATTGTTGGTTCAATATGTAGAATTATTGCATAAATGGAATAAAGCCTATAATTTAACCTCGGTACGAGATCCCCATGAAATGCTAGTAAAGCATATTATGGATAGTTTGATGGTAGGTGAACACTTACAAGGGACTCACTTTATTGATGTTGGAACTGGTCCTGGGTTACCTGGTATTCCACTGGCTATTTTGTATCCTGAACGAAGTTTTGTATTATTAGATAGTTTAGGAAAACGTATTACTTTTTTGAGACAAGTGGTTTTTCAGCTAAAGCTGACTAATGTTGAGCCGGTAAAATCTCGAGTTGATGAATACCAAAGTGACAGGCCTTTTGATGGTGTTTTAAGTAGAGCTTTTTCATCGCTTAGTGATATGGTGAGTTGGTGTTCACATTTAATTACTTGTGAGCATGGACAATTTTTTGCGTTAAAAGGGCAATACCCAACAGAAGAACTAACACAATTACCAGAAAATATAAGTTTAGTATCAAGCCATGAAGTAAAAGTACCCGAATTAGTAGGTGAACGTCATGTGCTTATATTAAAAAAATTAGCTTAATAAAATATAAATAATAATAGAGGCGCTTGTGGGAAAAATAATAGCTGTTGCAAATCAAAAAGGTGGTGTTGGTAAAACAACAACGGCTGTTAATTTGGCCGCCTCATTAGCCGCGACCAAACGTAAAGTTTTACTAATAGATTTAGATCCTCAAGGCAACGCCACAATGGCTAGTGGTGTTGACAAATATGAAGTACCGGCCACTTGTTATGAATTACTAATTGAAGAAAAATCTGTAGCCGAGGTTGTTCAAAGTGAAACGTCAGGTTTATATGATTTAATTGCTGCAAATACAGATGTTACCGCTGCTGAAATTAAATTAATGGAAGTTTTTGCCCGCGAGCAACGATTAAAAACAGCCCTTGCGCCGGTAAAAAATTATTACGATTTTATTATTATTGACTGCCCTCCTTCACTCAATATGTTAACAGTTAATGCGATGACAGCGGCTGATTCTGTTTTAGTGCCAATGCAATGTGAGTATTATGCTTTGGAAGGCTTAACCGCTTTAATGGATACCATATCTAAACTCACTTCTGTGGTTAATGGCACCTTACATATAGAAGGGATTTTACGTACCATGTACGATCCTCGTAATCGTTTAGCCAATGATGTATCTGAGCAATTAAAACGTCACTTTGGTGATAAAGTTTATCGCAGTGTAATTCCTCGTAATGTTCGATTAGCTGAAGCGCCTAGTTTTGGCTCTCCGGCAATGTATTATGATAAATCATCAACTGGGGCAAAAGCGTATTTAGCGTTAGCTGGTGAGGTTTTACGCAAAAATAGCATAGAAAAATCGGCTAAAACCGATCAAAGCAAAGAACAATTAACAACGCCGTCTCAAGACACTGCACAATAAGCCAAGGAATATTATGAGCCCAGCAAAAAAAAGAGGTTTAGGCAGAGGTCTTGATGCCCTTCTGACACCCCAAGCGCACAAACCTGCGGATAATACCGAAAAAGAAAATGCTAATACAAAGCCAAAAGACGGTGATTTAAATAAATTAGCAATCAACAACTTGTCGCCGGGTAAGTATCAACCGCGAAAAGATATGTCAGATGCAGCGTTAGAGGAACTGTCTCTGTCGATACAATCACAAGGTATTATTCAACCTATTGTGGTTAGACCGCTAGCAGAAGAAGGTCAATATGAAATTATTGCCGGTGAACGTCGTTGGCGTGCAGCTCAATTGGCTCAATTAACTGAAGTACCTTGCTTGATTAAAGATGTTCCTGATGAATCAGCAGTCGCTATTGCCTTAATTGAAAATATTCAACGTGAAGATTTAAACGCAATGGAAGAAGCCATTGCCTTAGAAAGACTGTTACATGAATTTGATTTAACCCATCAAGAAGTTGCCTTAGCGGTTGGTAAATCGAGAACCACAGTCACTAACCTATTACGTTTAAATAACTTAAACGGCGAAGTTAAAACCTTTTTAGAAAATGGTGATATTGAAATGGGTCATGCGCGAGCATTATTAGCACTTGATGATTCATTACAGGCCGAAGCAGCTAGGACGATATCAGCGAAAGAGTTAACGGTAAGAGAAACCGAAGCGTTAATTAAAAAGATGCAAAATCCGAGTGAAGAAAAAGTCGTCAAAGAAAAAGATCAAGCGAGCGTTTCTCTTGAGCAAGACCTTTCGAATAAGCTTGGCCTTAAAGTTGCTGTAAACCACAATAAAAAAGGCAAAGGGAAATTAGTTGTTTCTTATGCTAATTTAACCGAATTAGAAAGCTTTTTAGCAAAAATTAAATAAGCAACCTTTCAGAAGCAAATTTAATAATAATCATTATTTAAACGGCTGTTACAAACCTGTAGGCGGCCGTTAACAATTCAACGAGCAAACTGCACTGAAAATAATGACCAAATAAGTCTTTTGTGACTTTTTATTATTCATTATATTCAACAACACACATCCGAGGTGTTGATCACAAAACAACTGTGATTTTATGCCGCTGTTAAATTTGAAGTTAAACCGTCTAGTCCTTTAGTTGTATTTATCAAATAAATATCAGATATTCGCACAAATAAGGGGCGTTCACTGCCCTATTTTCTTGCAAAAAAAGACAAAATGGGTATACTTGCGCAAACTTTTTAGCGTTAAAGTTTTCACTTTAAAAAACTCGCTAGCCTACGATTTTATTCGTATTTAAAGCAAAAGTAACGAGTGATGATTTTTTAACTATAAATAATGAATAATAAATTAACAAAAGTAGGGCGAAAATTTGCATTTTCGCAAATATTATTTACCCTTTTTATAGTGTTAATTTCGACGTTAATAACTTATTTAATTTGGGGTGTTACGCACGCAAAGTCAACATTTGCGGGTGGCATTATTGTGATAATACCCAATATGTTTTTTGCCTTAAAAGCATTTAGATATGCTGGGGCACAATCCTCTAAAAAAGTGGTTGATTCCTTTTTTAGTGGTGTAAAATTCAAAATGGCTATCATGGCAATATTATTAGCACTGACCTTTAAGTTTGTTGCGGTGCTGCCAATACCATTTTTTATGATGTTTAGTGGCGCATTATGGTTACCTTTAGTAACGCCCTATTTATTTAAACATCAGTAAATGAAAAGAATTCAAAATTTAATTTAAACTTTAATCATTAGGAACATTAATATGTCTGCAGCTGCTGAATTAACCAGCCAAGAATATATTAAACATCATTTAACCAATTTAACTGTTGGTGAAGGCTTTTGGAGCTGGAACCTTGATACGTTAGGTTGGTCGGTGTTTTTAGGCTTGGTATTTCTTTATATTTTTAGAACGGTCGCTAAATCTGCAACCACTGGCGTGCCAGGTAAACTGCAATGTGCAGTTGAAATGATCATGGAATTTGTAGATGACAGTGTTAAAGGGACCTTTCATGGTAAAAACGCGTTAATTGCTCCATTATCACTTACTGTGTTTGTTTGGATCTTCTTAATGAACGCCATGGATTGGGTGCCAGTTGACTTATTACCTTGGTTAATTAGCCTAGTGTCTGGTGTAGAAATGGCTCATATCTATATGAAACCAGTACCAACGACAGATCCTAACTTAACATTTGCATTGGCAGGTGGCGTATTCTTCCTTATCATCTATTATTCAATCAAAGTAAAAGGTGTTGGCGGATTTATGAAAGAGCTAACAACACAGCCTTTCGGTCATTGGTCACTTTATCCAGTAAACTTTTTACTTGAAGTAGTAACTTTATTGGCTCGTCCTTTAGCATTATCGTTACGTTTATTTGGTAACTTATATGCGGGTGAGTTGATATTCTTACTTATTGCAACTCTTGGATTCTTCCAGTTGCCAGTACACTTTATTTGGGCTGCCTTCCACTTATTGGTAATCCCATTACAAGCGTTTATTTTTATGATGCTAACTATTGTATACCTTAGTTTAGCTCACGAAGATCACTAACTTTTCGGGAATAAGTTAGAACGGCATTAGCCGGCCCCGAAGGGTTTAGGGCAGGAAGCCCGAAATATTTATTAATTTTTAAACTTTAACTTTAAACAATCGGAGATAAAAATGGAAAACATTGGCTTAATGTATATTGCTGCGGCGCTACTTATTGGCTTTGGTGCTTTAGGTACAGCTATTGGTTTTGGTCTATTAGGTGGTAAATTCTTAGAATCTGCTGCTCGTCAACCAGAATTAGCACCACAACTACAAGTTAAAATGTTCATCGTAGCGGGTCTTATTGATGCTATCGCGATGATCGGTGTAGCTATGGGCTTATACATCTTATTCGTTAAAATTGGTTAATTTACCCACTTTATTTTTTAAACGAATAATTGATTAGGAGGTACACAAATGAATATTAATGCCACGATTATTGGCCAATTAATTGCGTTTGTCGTATTTGTAATTTTCTGTATGAAGTTTGTATGGCCACCTATTATGGCTGCCATCGAAGCTCGTCAAGCAACTATTGCTGACGGACTTGCTGCTTCAGACCGTGCTGCTAAAGATCTTGAGCTTGCTCAAGAAAAAGCTACCGCTCAACTTAAAGAAGCTAAACTTGAAGCTGCATCTATTGTTGATGCTGCTAAAAAGCATGAAGCTAAAATAGTTGAAGAAGCTGCAAGTAAGGCACAAGTTGAGAAAGAAAGAATCTTAGCTACAGGTCATGCAGAAATAGAAACTGAACGTAATCGCGCTAAAGAAGAACTTCGCCAACAAGTGGCTGTTCTAGCTGTTGTTGGTGCTGAGAAAATTCTTGAGCGTTCAATAGATGCCGCTGCACATAGCGACATTTTAGATAAACTCGTCGCTGAACTTTAAGAGGAAAGAGCTATGTCTGAATTGACAACTGTCGCTCGTCCTTACGCTAAAGCTGCGTTTGATTTCGCTCTAGAAAAGAGTGCTGTTGAAGCTGGCGCATTAGATAATTGGCTTAACCAGTTATCTTTTGCTGCAGAAGTTGCTAAAGATGAAACCATTATAGATTTTATTTCTGGTGGTACTTCAGCTGAAAAATCACAAGCATTATTTTTAAATGTTTGTGGTGAGCAAGTAGACAGTGAAGGCCAAAATTTTTTAAAAATTATGGCAGAAAACGAACGTTTGTTGGTGCTACCACAAGTGCTTGAACAATTTATCGCATTAAAAGCGGAATATGAACAAGAAATCACTGTGGATGTTACCTCTGCTGTTAAATTAAAAGTAGCACAGACAAAAACATTAAGCGCCGCGCTTGAAAAGCGCTTGGCACGTAAAGTAAAGCTTAATTGTACTGTTGATAAAAAAATTGTTTCTGGTTTGATAATACAAGCTGGTGACATGGTAATTGATGGCTCTGTACAAGGTAAATTGAGCCGTTTAGCAACAACACTACAATCTTAGATAAGGGAACAGAGCATGCAACTGAATTCCACTGAAATCGCTGAACTGATCAAGAGTCGTATTGAACAGTTTGACGTTGTCAGCGAAGCTCGTAACGAAGGTACTATCGTTTCTGTAACAGATGGTATCATTCGAATTAATGGCCTTGCCGATGTAATGCAAGGTGAAATGATCGAACTTCCTGGTAGTCGTTATGCTATCGCGTTAAACCTTGACCGTGATTCGGTCGGTGCGGTAGTTATGGGTCCTTACGCTGATTTAGCCGAAGGACAAAAAGTTAAAGGTACTGGCCGTATTTTGGAAGTACCTGTAGGTCGTGGCTTATTAGGTCGCGTAGTTAACACCTTAGGTGAACCAATTGATGGCAAAGGCCCAATTGATAATGATGGCTTCTCTCCTGTAGAAGTTGTTGCACCGGGTGTTATCGAACGTAAATCTGTTGACCAACCTGTACAAACAGGTATTAAGTCAATTGACTCTATGATTCCAATTGGTCGTGGCCAACGTGAATTAATCATTGGTGACCGTCAAATCGGTAAATCAGCGATTGCACTTGACGCCATCATTAACCAAAAGAACACAGGTATCAAAAGTATTTATGTAGCTATTGGCCAAAAAGCGTCAACAGTTGCTAACGTAGTACGTAGCTTAGAAGAGCACGGCGCGTTATCAAATACTATTGTAGTAGTAGCGTCTGCTTCTGAAGCAGCAGCACTACAATACCTAGCACCATATTCTGGTTGTTCAATGGGTGAATACTTCCGTGACCGCGGTGAAGATGCGTTGATCGTATATGATGATTTGTCTAAGCAAGCTGTTGCTTACCGTCAAATTTCATTACTACTTCGTCGTCCGCCAGGTCGTGAAGCTTATCCTGGTGATGTTTTCTATCTTCACAGTCGTTTATTAGAACGTGCTGCTCGTGTTAACGAAGCATACGTTGAAAAATTCACCAACGGTGAAGTGAAAGGTAAAACTGGTTCATTAACAGCACTACCGATCATTGAAACGCAAGCAGGTGATGTATCTGCATTCGTACCAACGAACGTAATTTCAATTACTGATGGTCAAATATTCCTAGAGTCTGATTTATTCAACTCAGGTATTCGTCCTGCAGTAAATGCTGGTTTATCAGTATCTCGTGTTGGTGGTGCAGCGCAAACGAAAATCATCAAGAAATTAGGTGGTGGTATTCGTCTAGCTTTAGCTCAATATCGTGAATTAGCGGCTTTCGCCCAGTTTGCCTCAGATTTAGATGACGCGACTCGTGCTCAATTAGAGCATGGACAACGTGTAACTGAATTAATGAAGCAAAAACAATACAGCCCGTTATCTGTTGCTGAAACAGCTGTCTCTTTATTTGCAGCTGAAAAAGGTTTCCTTAACGACGTAGAAATTAACAAAATCAATGATTTTGAAGATGCGTTGCAAACCTATATGAACAGTAACCAAGCTGAGTTGATGGCTACTATTGACGAATCTGGTAACTACGATAAAGACATCGAAGCAAGTTTAACGTCAGCACTTGAATCATTCAAGTCGACACAAACTTGGTAAGACGTTTTTAATTAAGTAACCTTTTCGGAGAAAGAGTCATGGCCGTTGGTAAAGAAATAAAAACCAAGATTGCGAGTGTTCAAAACACTCAAAAGATCACAAACGCTATGGAAATGGTTGCCGCCTCTAAAATGCGCAGAGCGCAAGATAGTATGGCAGCCTCTCGTCCATATGCGACAAATATACGAAATGTGATCGGTCATATCGCGCTTGGTAACTTGGAATATCGTCATCCTTATATGGAAGAACGCCAAGTTAAGCGTGTTGGCTATATTGTTGTATCAACAGACCGTGGTTTGTGTGGTGGCTTAAATATTAACTTATTTAAGAAAGTGCTTGCTGATGCTGCTAAATGGCAGTCAGAAGATGCTGAAGTTGAATTTGCGGTAGTTGGCTCAAAAGCTACCTCATTTTTCAATAACATGGGCGCTAAAGTAACTGCACAAATATCTGGTTTAGGTGATAACCCTTCTGTTACTGACTTAGTTGGTAGCGTACAGGTTATGCTTAAAGCTTATGATGACGGTGAAATTGATAAGTTGTTTGTGGTTTACAACAAGTTTGTAAATACCATGACACAACAACCAACAGTTGATCAAATGTTACCTTTACCTAAATCTGACGATGAAGAAATTAAACATCGTTGGGATTACATCTACGAACCTGATGCTAACGTATTGTTAGATCAATTATTAGTTCGTTATGTTGAATCGCAGGTATACCAAGGTGTTGTTGAAAACCTAGCTTGTGAGCAAGCTGCACGTATGATCGCAATGAAAGCCGCAACAGATAATGCTGGCGAATTAATTGATGATTTACAATTGGTATTTAACAAAGCGCGTCAAGCAGCAATCACTCAAGAGTTGGGTGAAATTGTTGCCGGTGCTGCTGCGGTAGGTTAAAGAGTAATTACTTTTACTAATTAGTAAAAATAAGAAATTTCGTAATTTAACTTAGAGTTTACTGGATAGTCAGTAAACTTAAATTAAGAGGAATAAACATGAGTACAGGTAAAGTCGTCCAAATCATTGGCGCAGTTGTGGATGTTGAATTTCCACAAGATGCCGTACCTCAGGTATATGACGCACTAAACATAACCGAAGGTGACCTTGACGGTTTAGTACTAGAAGTACAACAGCAGCTTGGTGGCGGCGTTGTGCGTACTATCGCAATGGGTACCTCAGACGGTTTGCGTCGTGGACTGAATGTAGTAAATACAGGGAATGCAATCCAAGTTCCAGTTGGTGTTGAGACTTTAGGTCGCATCATGAACGTTTTGGGTGACCCTATTGATGAAGCAGGCCCAATTGGCGAAAAAGACCGTTGGTCTATTCACCGCGAAGCGCCAGCTTACGCAGAACAAGCCATGTCTAACGAGTTGTTAGAAACAGGTATCAAAGTAATCGATTTAGTTTGTCCATTCGCTAAGGGTGGTAAAGTTGGTCTATTCGGTGGTGCTGGTGTTGGTAAAACTGTAAACATGATGGAACTTATCCGTAACATCGCTATCGAGCACAGTGGTTACTCAGTATTTGCTGGTGTTGGTGAGCGTACACGTGAAGGTAACGATTTCTATCATGAAATGAACGATTCTAACGTACTTGATAAAGTATCGTTAGTATACGGTCAGATGAACGAGCCTCCAGGAAACCGTCTTCGTGTTGCGATGACAGGTTTGACTATGGCTGAAAAATTCCGTGACGAAGGTCGTGACGTACTATTTTTCGTAGATAACATCTACCGTTACACACTTGCGGGTACTGAAGTATCTGCACTACTTGGTCGTATGCCATCAGCGGTTGGTTATCAACCAACACTTGCTGAAGAAATGGGTGTATTACAAGAGCGTATTACTTCAACTAATAAAGGTTCAATCACTTCAATCCAAGCGGTATACGTACCTGCGGATGATTTGACCGATCCAAGTCCAGCAACAACCTTTGCTCACTTAGATGCAACTGTTGTACTTTCACGTTCTATTGCTGAGCTAGGTATTTACCCAGCGATTGACCCACTAGATTCAACTTCACGTCAGCTTGACCCATTAGTGGTTGGTACTGAACATTATGAAGTTGCTCGTGGTGTTCAAACAGTATTACAACGTTATAAAGAACTTAAAGATATCATTGCTATCTTAGGTATGGATGAGCTTTCTGAAGAAGATAAGCAAACAGTATCTCGCGCACGTAAGATTCAACGTTTCTTATCTCAACCGTTCTTCGTTGCTGAAGTATTTACTGGTTCTCCAGGTAAATATGTTTCATTAAAAGACACCATCGCAGGCTTTAAAGGTATTTTAGCTGGCGAACATGATGATATGCCTGAACAAGCATTCTACATGGTTGGTTCTATTGAAGAAGCCGTAGAGAAAGCTAACAAGATGTAATCATCTGGTAAGCACCTTGTTATCAAATAAAGTGCTTACAATTATAGAGGTCGAGTCAAATGGCATTATTAACTGTAAATCTGGATGTGGTTAGTGCAGAAGAGAGCTTATTTTCTGGTAGCATTAAATCATTACAGATCACAGGTAGTGAAGGTGAGTTAGGTATTATGCCTGGTCACGCACCTTTACTGACCTCACTAAAACCTGGTATGGCACTGATTACTAGAAAAGATGGTAGCGAAGAAGTTATTTATCTTTCAGGTGGTATGCTAGAAGTTCAACCTAATCATGTAACTGTGCTTGCTGATGTAGCAACACGCGGTCATGATTTAGATGAACAAGCCGCTTTAGAAGCAAAACAGCGCGCTGAAGAAAACATGAATGCCCATGGCACTGATGTTGACTATGCTGCTGTTGCTGCTGAATTAGCTCGTGCGGTAGCGCAACTACGCGTTATTCAAGCGACTAAAAAGAAAGGTTAATACTTTCAAAGTATCCACTAGGTTTAGTGAACTTAATTATCAACGCCCTGTTATAGTATGTAACAGGGCGTTTTTTTATCCTCTCAAAAGTTTACACCCGTCCTTATAAATTGAACCTCAGTCAATGTAGATTGGACTTCGTCCGACACAGCAAAGTTATCATCACCCAATGTAGGTTAGACTTCAGTCCGACAAAGTAAGATTATCATCAGTAAATGTAGGTTAGACTTCAGTCTGACAAAGCAAGATTATCATCAGTCAATGTAGGTTAGACTTCAGTCTGACAAAGCAAGATTATCATCAGTAGATGTAGGTTAGACTTCAGTCTGACAAAGCAAGATTATCATCAGTAGATGTAGGTTAGACTTCAGCCTGACAAAGTAAGATTATCATCAGTAGATGTAGGTTGGACTTCAGTCTGAAAAAGTTTAGTTAACTCACTCCATTTAGGTTGGCATTTCTGTGGCAATGAGGGATTATTTTTCACTCATTATAGTTTAAACTGTCGTTTATTAAATAAATTGGAATGAACCGCTAATGAAAGATCGATCAGCATACATTATTGGCGCAGCCAAAACAGAAGATGGGGTAGGGAGCCTAAAACAGGTTTTATTACTCGAATCAAAGCTTCTAGCTAAGGGGATAAAGCCTCAGCAGTTGATAATAGATCCATTACAGGTAGATTGGCATAGCCCGGAAGCAAAGTACCATTTCAGAAGTGGTTGCGCACCAATAGAAGCATTAGCTAAAGCCAAACAATTAATCGAAAATGGCAGCCCTGCGGTGATCATAGCAGGCGAAGATCATATAAAAACAGCCTACAATCGCGCACAACGGTTAGAAAAAATGGCAGTGTATGGTCAAGAATACCCATTAACGCAAGCCTACACTGATTTAGCGCGTACTTTTAGTGAAAACAATGGCATATCAGCTCAACAATTTAAAAGCATCGCTAACGCCTTATTTGAAAACTATATAACAAGCTATAAAAAAACGATGGCTGAACAATTTCATCCAGAGTTATTACCAGAATCACGCTGGTATAATTCAATAACCGAGTTATTTAGAGGGGTTGATTGCGCCAACCCTATGGTCGACTTTAGCGGAAAATTAATATTAACCAGTGCCGATATTGCCGAGCAACTAGACGTTGATAAAAGCCAGTGGGTAAAGGTATCAGCAGTTGGGCTTGGTCGTATCGAAGGCGACGGAGCACACTATATTGATGAAATTGCTCGATACCAACATTTACATCAAGCGTATCATCAGGCTTGTAATCAAGCGAAAATTGACTTTGCGCACTTGTTCAAAAATGGTGAAGCACTACTCGAAGCGTATACTTGCTACCCGGTAGTGCCTATGGCATTTTTATTAGTTAGTGGGCTTGTTGATACTTTAGATGAAATGTCTAGTTTTCTCGCTAAACATACTATCACCCTTACCGGTGGAATGAACTTAGCAAGAGCTGCATGGAATAACCCAGCATTAAACGCCTTGATAGTGATGCACCAACGCTTAACAAATGAAAAAGAAAGCGTTGGTCTAGTTCACGGTAATGGAGGTTTAGGTTACAGACAAGGTGTCGCTATTATTGAACGAGTAACTTAGCTTTAGTTTATGGTTAATTGTTATGTGTTAGATAGCCCACTCGACAGCTTTTTGGGCATGAATATAAGTTGTATCTAAAAGCGTTATATTTGTATCGGCTTGTTCTACTAACATACCTATTTCAGTACAGCCAAGAATAACAGCTTCAGCGCCTTGATTAGCTAATGACTCAATAATCCTTAAGAATTCAATTTTTGAAGACGGAATTGATTGCCCTAAACACAGCTCCTGATAAATCACACTATGTACAATTTCACGATCTGTTTGATCAGGCACTAGAACTGTTAGGCCATATTTGTCCTTGAGTCGACCTTTGTAGAAGTCTTGCTCCATGGTAAAAGCGGTACCTAATAACCCAACCTTTTTAATTCCCTTGGTCACAAGCACTTCTGCTGTGGCGTCAGCAATATGCAGCAACGGAATATTAAGGGTATTTTCTATTTGGGGAGCGACTTTATGCATGGTATTTGTGCAGATAAGTAAAAAATCAGCACCTGCGAGTTGCACATTCATTGCAGCTGTGCAGAGTATTTTGGCCGTCTCTTCCCAGTCACCACTATGTTGTAATTGCTCTATTGTATCAAAATCTACGCTATACATGGCAATTTTGGCTGAATGCAAGCCCCCTAACGAGTCTTTAATACCTTCATTAATCGCTCGATAATAGCCAACAGTACTTTCCCAACTCATACCACCTAAAAGACCAATTGTTTTCATAATATCCATCCAATTATAGTTACCGTGGGAGCACTCTAACCTGATCTATTTGTATTAACAATCATCATTTAACAGGGTTAACAGGTAATAGTGTTACCACAAAAAAAAGCGACTATTGTGATAAATAAATCGCTTCAATTAATAAAGAGCTGGTTGTCGGTATATTTCATAAAGGTGAGGCCGAATAAGGTGTCATACTAAAACAAAATAAACGCAATAATAGCGCTCATTTAAAGTAATAAAGGATCATACTGGTATTTTCCCTCTATTAGTCTTGAGTGATTAATCATCACTCAAAAACACTTTAGTAACACCTTTTTTAAAAAGCTCTTTTCCTACTTGCTGCATTCCAGCTTTAGTGCCTTTTCCGAACTCTTCTTTACATACGTCTATCCAAGCTTTAGCTTTATTTATAGATGATGGTTTTCTCAATAAATTTATCCTTTTTCAGAGAGTACAACTCCATTTCTTTTCCCCTTAAATAAAAGTTTGTGGTGGAACGTTAAAACGTTCTGATAACTTACGAATATGATTAAGATTCAACGGACGTTTTTCATTTAGTATCAGAGAAACAAGGCTTTTTTTACCAATTTCATTTTCAAAATCAGTCGTGTTAAGTTTGTGCTGATCCATTAGAACAGATAAGGCCGCAACGCCTGAATTCAATTGCTTTAATTTATCATTAAAGTCTTTGAATTCTTCGGCTGTATCTTCATACTTTTCAATACTAATACATAACATATCAATCAATGGCTCATGCAGATCATAATCTTCAATAAGCTGCTCCATAAGCTCTAATGCTTGAGCATGTTCATCTTCGTTGTTAATCCTTAAAATGAAACTCGCTTCCGCTGCTATATGGCTTAATCCTTCTTCAATTCGTTGTAAATTCATAAATCACCTTTTGCATATCGTTCGCATAATTTATCGTAATCAGGGTGGTTAACTACATGTTTAACAAACATCTTACCAGCTCTAAACTCAATGAATGCCATTAAGCGAATGTTATTACCTGAAATATCGATCACGTGCCATTTATCTTTATATTTGAAATTATCTAAGCTACTAAAATACGCTTTCAATTCCTCTGGTGTTTTGCATTCAACCCTTCTTAATAGGTCATAAGCTTGCATGATTGCCTTTGCATACTTTGGGTATTTATTCGCGGCATCTTCAAACGGTTTTTTTGAAATAACGTGCATTAAACTTCTTATGTAGTTTACATTATGTAAACCATAGCGCACTTAAATTAGGTTTACAATATGTAAACAACAAAGTTTCATAAATTCTCGTACATTGCTTTAACTGTAGCAAGGACGGTTGTGTCTCTGCGTATTACTTTTGACCTCAAGCTATTAGTTGTAAGACCTGTAAGCTTTTGCAGAGATTTCAATATATCGACATCACCAACATTAGCTTCTCGACTAGCGTTCAACACATTATAAATGTACGACTCATTTAATGAACGGATATCAATACCTTCACCTATGTTTAAGTATTTTATATGCCTCCTTAGTGCATGGGGTTGATAGTTATTTGATGTGTTCTTTTTAATATTAAATGGTTCGCCTTTAGCATTGAGAAAAATTCAGTTTCAGGATCTAAATTACAATACATACCAGTGTTCTTAATACCACTGAGTCTGATAGCTATTCAATAACATGGTTGATTACTTCAATCATAAAACCCTTAGAGCCAATATTAACAAGTCTACTTTTCTCTTTGCGGCTAATGTACTCAGGCATAACAAAGCTTTTATTTACTTTGCCTTTTTTGGTGGTTAGATCACTAACACTAATTAATGATAATTCTATGAGATTAAAGTAAAGCAACCCTGAGAAAGCTACCATTTCACCATATCCTGATTTTAATTACAGTTTAGTAGCCAAATTGCTATAAAACCAATGTTCAAGATACTAGTAAAATAAGGACTTAGGGGAATTGCGGTGGGTAGGTTGATGAGGGGGCGGCTTTTGCCACATTGCAGTCATTAGCAAAGGTAAATCATGGGGCGATTTTTGGTCACTTTAGTACCAAAAGCGGACATTTGATCATTCTTTGACCTTCGGTCATTTCCTTACTCTATAAACAATAAAATCATATGGTAGAATTTCTCGAAAAGTCGGAATCGTAATCAATTGGCTCTTGTGTAACTTGTCTGTCGTTTTTACTTCAACAAACTTAACTTCGGTACCTTTTACTAATATTAAATCAGGCCAGCCACTTCTATATGAGTAAGGATTTTCAGAAAACTTCTTTGCAACAGCAATAAATGTTTCGGTTTCAATTGCGTTAAATAAAGCTTCGCAGCATTCAAACGAAAGGCTAGCATATTCTCTTTGTATGAAAGGTTGGCAAAATATTTCCCTTAAGTTACTTAAATATTTTTTCTTGGGTGTATTTCGAATTGTAGCAACAATGTCACTCACTTTATCTTTATGAATGGTAAGTTGCGCTTCAAGATACCTCGTACAAGCATCTTTCCTATCATTAAACATATTTAGTTCAGCAAGTTTATCTAGCATTAGTGCTTTTAAAACAGTAAGAAAAGTATAACCCTCATTAAATGAGCCAACGTAACCTAAATTCTCGAAATGTT
This sequence comes from Colwellia sp. KU-HH00111, assembly GCF_040362745.1. NCBI lineage: Bacteria > Pseudomonadati > Pseudomonadota > Gammaproteobacteria > Alteromonadales > Colwelliaceae > Colwellia > Colwellia sp. KU-HH00111. Next base: position 58,728 of record NZ_BAABWO010000002.1, read on the forward strand.
TGAGCAACGCTGGTTCAGGTTTCCCTTCGTAGCTTAAATGAATTTCCTCCAGCGGTAGGGAAAGTTCTTTACATTGTTTATCTAAAGACGTTCGTTTCATTTAAGTTGACACTCCAATATTTGGAAAGTTTTAATCAAAAGCTCAAAGCTTTAAACAATTACAACGCCTTCGTAGCCAACAGAACAATATTTAATATTCCCATTAGGCAGAGTTAACTTTAAACTCTGAGCATCTATAAGTAGACTTTTTAGCTCTGGTAACATTAGAAATTGATCTTTAAGTTTCCCTTTTGAGCACTCACCAGTAAAAAACCTAAACTCTTTTTGGTAACTAAACTTGGTATCTTTAACTGTCAAGGAGCGTTCGGTCGGATTATCAGAATAACGCACTGCGCCATAACTAACCTTCATCCCACTATCCTTTTCAACGAGTTTTGCATATTGTGTAATTTTGTTTGCTGGTAGTAAAACAAAGTAGAGGCCAAATACTTGTTTCATTTGTTCTAACGAATTTTCAAAGCCATTGTGATTCCCTATAATTGCCCAAGACTGCATCCAAGTATCATTTTGCTCAGCAGCAGGATAAATTAGTACACTCTCACATTCATCAAAGTTTATATCAGTGTTACCTAAAAACGAAAACTTTGGTTTATTTTCGCCATATTTTCGGCTCCAGAATAAAACGCACGACTCATTTCTATCACCTCTACCTAGATCTTCACAAGTACGGTAATAGTGAGGTGTCCGAAACAAACTAATCCCATTTAAGAAACTTAAATAGTGTTCTTTCTGGCTAAAGAACTTTATCAATGCAAATGCACTCTGTGAGTTTTTATTGTTCATACATTTTCTAATAATATAGGTGTAGATTAGACGTTTATTATCTAGATGCCTTTGTAATGTGACAATGGTGAGTTATCAAAACTTATTGAATGTCCGCTTTTTGCTCACTTTAGCTGTTAGCAGCCCAAATCTCTGGGGCAGACCCCGAATGCCTTTTTGCAATATTACAATATTCAATGGCTTCCAGTATTTCAGGTGGAAATTCTCTACAAGGCTTATTGTCATCAAAAACCCAATGATAGTAGTTTATTATGATGTTATGCAGTACACGAATACTAAAATACCAGCCACCAACAACAGAAACTCCTAGGATATCTTCATGAAAGAAAAAAGAATAATAGTCCGCCTCTAATCCATTATGTGTTTGCTCGACTTTTCGGTTGTCGGCATTTTTTTTGTCTAGTTCAAAGTGCTTGCTTCCATTGACTAAATCTTTCACAACATCCAGAACTAAAATCATTTCAGAACATAATATTCTTTTATTTCTCTTACTCCTGCTAAGCGCTTTTTTTGGATCACTTTTGGTCCAATCATTGAATAAATGCCATGCAGTTACTAAAAAATTGAAGGCATCATATCCGTTCCAATCTTTTGAAAGCCTCTCCGCATCAAAAATAAGCTTATGGTAAAGATCTTGACTGCACCTCAACCCCAAAGTTGGTCCATCTTTATCTAATAATTTCCTTCCCATTGCCGCCTCGTTAACATATTAACAACATGATGATTAATTCCATTAGTTCAATAGAAACATCATAACCATAATTTAGAGAAGAAGCTAAGGTTGTTGATTGTTGTCCATGTTGAATAGATCAGGTTGACTCAAATCTCATAGTCCGCTACTTGCTCATTTGAAGACATTAATCTTTTCAAATCGTTACGTCAACAATGCGCACTTTGAAGTCGTATTTTGCGCTGAAACATTGTCCCGTTAATACTTCGAGGAATCCGCTAAAAAGAGGTTAGTATGACACTTTATTACTCGACCAAAATTATTGTCGGAGAACATTAAAGTTTGACACTTTTACCTTCTAAAAACCAACTACGGAGTTAAAGCACACAAAGTTTATTTACAATAAATATTAAAACTTATAAATTTACGGGACTGATAAAAAGCACATGTAGGACAATAAAGTTTGATACTTTATACTGTTATTTATCTTTTTGAAGTACCTGCGGGAGGTAATAAACTAAATAAAGCCTAATTTAGTTTATATACACTATGGCGCTAATAAGATGGTCCGCCTCACCTAAACTACACTTAGGTGCAGACTATTAAATGAGGAGAATCATCATGTCTACTATTAACATTCTTGGAATTGATATAGGTAAATTTACATTTCACCTTGTTGGCCACGACTTGTCTGGTCGAGAAGTTTGTCGTAAAAAGTTTAGTCGTCCAAAACTTATTCAATTTCTTTCTACTATCCAGGTAACAACTATTACTATGGAGGCCTGTGGTGGCTGTCATTGGTTAGCAAGGAAGTGCCAAGAGTTTGGGCATAAAAGTACGACTCATACCACCACAGTATGTTAAGCCTTATGTCAAAACAAACAAAAACGATTTCATTGATGCTGACGCCATAGCAGAAGCCGCGACTCGACCAACTATGCGCTTTGTAAGCGTTAAAACTGAATCATCTCAAGTAATATCAGTTATTCAACGCATACGTTCAAGTTATGTAAAAGATAGAACGGCATGCATGTCACGGATTGGAGCAACGTTATTAGAGTTTGGCATGAGCTTCCCTAAGTCTCACGCTAAAATGAAAGTATTATTCCAATGGCTAGCTGAGCATGGCGAGCCAATACCACCGATGTTGCTTTTAGAGTTAAGAGACCACCATGACTACTACTTGAAACTTAATCAACTGATTTTGGCTCAAGAGAAAAAACTCAAAGAAATAGTTGACCATGACGAACGAGCTCAACTACTCAAAACGATCCCAGGAGTGGGAACTCTAACAGCTAGTCGTTGCATATCTGATATAAGTAACGCTGCTGATTTTAAAAATGGAAGGCATTTAGCTGCCTGGCTTGGTTTGGTGCCTCGCCAGTTTTCAACTGGAGGTAAACCAACATTACTCGGTATAAGCAAACGAGGGAATAAAGGCTTACGAGAGTTATTCATTCACGGTGCAAGAGCTGTTCTTGTTAGGCCAGAAAAAGCCGTAGCCGTTTTTGGTAACTGGATATTAGAATTACTATCGAGAAAACATTTTAACGTTGTGGTAATCGCGTTAGCGAACAAACTAGCACGTATCGCATGGTCGGTACTTTCAACCAAACAAGCATTCGAAGTTAGAGTGCAAGCCTGATTTGCAAATGATGATAAAGATGACACAACGGTTAGACCACTGGATTGAAGACCTGTGGGGCGATACAGCAACATAAGTAAGTATGCTTACTCGCTTTTGAGGACAATCTAGCGCGGATCTCATCGTGGAGCTGGGCCTAATATATTGGGTAACCAACAAAGACTCCGAATACATTAGCGCAAACCAACTACGTTATCGATATTATTACTTGCAATATCGAGGCGGACCATACATAACGCCCCCAAACCGAGATAGATAATAGTCCAAATCAATATATTATCAAAACAATTTCAAAGGTAATATGAATCTAATCATTACGAAAATGATATCTGCCGGAAATAAAATGGAAAAGATTAAAGTCCTTATTATTGAAGGTGATGCAGAAATCTCAGGATTAACTGCTATGTATATAGAAAGAGAAGGCTTCGATACTAACGTTATCAATGATGGGCTCGCTGTTATAGCAGCGATAAAAACTATATGGCAGACTTAATTTTATTAGATTTACTGCTCCCTTGTTTATCAGGCATAGATATTTGTAAGTAAGCGAAAGAATTTTAATATAAGCCTATTCTAGTTTTCACTGCCTGTGTTGATGATGTTAGTGAGGTTAGTCTACTTAAATAAGGTGCAGATGACTTTATTATTAAACCTTTAAATCCGCACGTACTAGTGGCTAGAACCCAGGCATTAATGCGTATACTCTCTACACCGGGTATCAAGTGTTATTTGATACCCGGTAATAATCTCAAAAAAGAGTGTTTTCGAGCCAATTTAAACTACATTTTACTATTTATCTTTCCTTAACTCTCTACGCAATAATTTACCTACGGTAGATTTTGGTATTTCATCAATAAAGACTACTTCTTTAGGCACTTTATAAGAGGTTAATCCTTGTCGACAAAATTCGATAACATCTTGCTCAGTCATGTTTGTGAAATCATGAGACTCTTTATCCGTAACAACAAACAGCTTCACTGCTTCGCCAGTTTTCTCATTGTCCACGCCAACACAGGCCGACTCTAATATGCCGGGCATATTCGCTACTTCAGCTTCAATTTCGTTAGGGTAAACATTAAAACCAGAGACATTAATCATATCTTTTTTGCGATCCACAATATGGAAAAATCCTTTATCGTCTAGCATGGCTATATCACCCGTCTTGAAATAACCATCTGCTGTCATACAAGCCGCAGTCGCTTCAGTATTATTCCAATAACCAGACATGATTTGTGGACCTTTAGCGCATAATTCCCCCGTTTGACCTTGCGCAACATCATTACCAAAATCATCACGAATTGAAATATCCGTATTAGGTACTGGAACGCCAATACCCGGCACCTCTTCAGTTTGATCTGCATTACCAAAATTTAACGTTAACACAGGAGAAGTTTCTGATAACCCATAACCTTCTTGCAGTTTGACACCCGTAACGTGTTGCCATTTATCAGCTACCGCTTTTTGCACTGCTGAGCCGCCGCCAATACAAAGTTTTAGGGAAGAAAAATCAACTTTTTCAAAACCGGGAGTATGTAATAAACCGTTGAATAAGGTGTTTACCCCCGTAAACATCGTTGCAGGTGTGTTTTTCCATATTTCTACAAAGCTTGCCATATCACGTGGGTTAGTCACCAAAACATTTTTAGCACCAAAGTAGAAATAACTTAGCGTGTTCGCCATCAAAGCAAAGATGTGATACATCGGAATAGCGGTAATAACAACATCATTACCATAATGAATATTGTTTTTGGTAAACTCTTGATATTGCAATATATTAGCGATTAAGTTGCCATGGCTGAGCATCGCGCCTTTTGATAGCCCCGTTGTACCGCCAGTATACTGGAGGAATAGTAAATCATCTTGGCATAGGGTTGGCTCAGATAGCTCACTATCTTTACCTTGAGTTAAGGCATCAGTGAAACTAATGGTTTGGGTTAAACGTTCATCCACAGGAGCGCACGGTAAACCTTTGTTTGCTAAATCATCTAAGTTAACCGTAATAACATTTTTAACACCAGTATGATCGATAATATCAGCTAGCATTTCAGTTGAAGATGAAAATATGACTATGGTATCAACTTGGGCGTCATTAAGTTGGTGTTTAAGCTCTCGTGGGGTGTACATAGGGTTAACATTTACTTGTACTGCGCCAACACGAATGATGCCCCACATCGCGATTGGAAAACATAACGTGTTTGGACACATAAGTGCGACACGCTCACCTTTAGCAATGTTTAATTTACTCTGTAAGTAAGCTGCAAAATCTCGCGATAGCTCATCTACTTGCTCAAAGGTTAACTCTACGCCAAAATTACTATAGGCGGTTTGATTTTTATATTTATTAATTGTTTTATGAAATAAATCCACCAAAGAAGAATGGCGAGTTAAATCGATATTATGAGATATGTTGTCAGGATAATTTGTAAACCAAGGCTTAGTCATGTGTTTTCCTTAAATGTCTAGTTTATTTCAGTTGTATAATAAATAGAGTAGAACAAGCACTGAAATAAAGCAGTATAATTAGTGTTAAAAAATAAAATAGTGTTGAGTTTATAAACGTTTAACGAATAAATAGTTTATAGACAAGTTGGTGAATCTTTTTGCCAAAGGGAGGGAACAATAATGCTCCCAAACTAATGCGTCCTCGTGAAAGTACCGCTTTACCATGGGAGAAGGTTTTGAAACCCTCACTACCATGATATTGCCCCATGCCAGATGCACCAATACCGCCAAAAGGTAAATCGTCATTAATAACATGAAATGCAGCATCATTAATACATACACCACCAGCATGAGTGTTGAGTAAAATATATTGCTGAAATGCTTTATTAAAACTGCAAATATATAGGGCAAGTGGTCTGGGTTTGCTATTGATATAAGTAATAGCTTCTTCAACTTTCTTATAACCAATAATGGGTAACAACGGGCCAAAAATCTCCTGCTGCATCACGCTCATATCGTCATTGACATTGGTTAGTATTGTTAAGGGCATTTTTCTTGATGAATTATCACCACTATCTGCCGTTAACGGGATTATATTGGCACCTTTTGCTTTGGCATCCGTTAATAAATCATCGATTCGTGCTTTCTGCGACTTATTGATGATGCATGTGCAATCGGTATTATCCTGAGTATTAGGATACATATTTTGATAAGCGTCTTTGAAGGCTTGGGTTAATTCTGCTACTTTATTCTCGGGACAGAAAATGTAATCTGGTGCGACACACGTCTGCCCTGAGTTAAGGGTTTTTCCTAAAATTAATCGACTTACCGCGACTTTTATATCAATATTTTCATCAATAATTGTCGGGGATTTTCCGCCTAATTCTAAGGTGACTGGTACTAAATTTTCAGCAGCGGCTTTCATCACCAATTTGCCGACACCGGTTGAACCGGTGAAGAACAGGTGATCAAAAGCTACACTTGAAAAAGCTGCGGCCATCTCAGCTTCACCACAAACAATAGCAACTTGTTTATGGGAAAAGTGTTTTGCTATTAAATCAGCTAATAAAACATTGGTATGAGGCGTAAATTCGCTCATTTTTATCATGGCGGTATTACCCGCAGCTAATGCCGTAGTTAATGGGCCAAAAGCTAAAAATACAGGGTAATTCCACGGTGCAATAATCCCAACTACTCCTTTAGGTTGAAAAACTACTTTACCTTTTGCAGGTTGAAATAATATACCTATATGCTTTTTTTCAGGCTTCATCCAACCTTTTAATTTTTTTATCGCATAGTTGATTCCCATAACCGAGCTAAGAATATCGCCTAGCCTAGTATCATCTGCACTTCGGTGGCCAAAATCTTTACTCATTGCGTCAATAAAGGCTTCTTGATTATCAATAAGAATCGCCTTCAATTTAGTTAGATCACTAATACGATCTTGATAGCTTGGATAAGTGTTGCTAGCAAAATGGGCTTTTTGTTGTAAAAACGTTTCTGCTAATGCTTCTTGTGATGTAATTTCGATCATTATTTTGTAGTCCGATGAGAGTTAATATTGAATAACCAAGCAATAGCAGGGATAAGTGTAAGTGCACCCAACATGTTAAAAATAAACATAAAGGTGAGTAATATGCCCATATCCGCTTGAAATTTTATTGGTGAAAATACCCAAGTAGCTACGCCTATGGCTAAGGTAATGCCAGTGAAAGCCACGGCTTTACCTGTTTGGTTTAATGCGTAGCGGTATGTCATGTATAAGGATTTTCCTTGACCTAGGGCTTCTTTAACTTTACTGAAAATATAAATGCCATAATCAACTCCAATACCTACTCCTAAGGCAATAACAGGTAAGGTTGCTACTTTTACGCCAATACCTAATATGCCCATTAAACCTTGACTCATAATGCTGGTTAAAATTAATGGCGTGATAATACATATAACGATGCGGCCACTTCTAAAAGTGATTAAACAGATAATGATCACAATAGAGTAAACCCAAATTAACATTTCTGTTTCGGCTTCTTCTATCACCATATTAGTGGCAGATTCTATGCCGGCATTACCCGCAGCCATCAGAAATTCAATACCATCAACTTGGTTTTCATCGTTAAATTTTTCTACGGCCTTGACCACATTTTCAAGAGTTTGTGCTTTATGATCATTAAGGAAAACAAGAACAGGAACCATCGAGCAGTCTTTATTCATCAGTCCTTGTGGTGTTTTAGATAGCGAAGCATTCGTCATTAATTGATTACGATTTAAGCCATACCACTTTAATGAGCCTTCATTCATGCCAAACAGGCCAAATTTTGATACATCTGCGACAGATTTAACTGCTTGAACACCTTCAACATTACGTAACTGCCATTGGAACTGATCGACCCAAACTAACGTTTGATATTGTGCACACTGCTCAACATCAGTTTTCACCATGATGACAAACAAATCTGTACTCGTACTGTAATTATCAACAATGTAGGCGTTATCTAAGTTATAACGTGAATCAGGTCTTAATTCTGGTGCGCCAGCATCTAAGTCGCCAATTTTCATCGATTGTGCAAAGTACAATCCCAGTGCTAAACAACATACCGCCACGAATAAAGCTATTTTTGCGAGTGTTGGTTTAGCGAAATTTTTAAACAAACTTTCAACAATACCTGTTTTGTGCGCTGACTGTTGTGCATATTTTAAGCCTGCTGGTGAAACACCGATGTAACTCATTAAAATAGGTAAAGCGATTAAATTGGTGACAATAATAATAGCGACACCAATACTGGCAGCGATGGCTAATTCACGAATTACTGCTATATCGATGATCATCAAGGTAGTAAAGCCGATTGCATCACTGACTAAAGCGGTTATGCCTGCAATATAAAGTGAGCGAAAAGCCAGTTTGGCAGAGTCGATATTACTCGCGCCGGTTACACTATGATGAATGATGGAATTGATAATTTGTACGCCATGACTCACACCAATGGCAAAGACAAGAAAAGGCACCAACATAGAGTAAGGGTTAATACCAAAACCAAGTAAATTAAGAATGCCTAATTGACAAAATACAGCGAAAATTGAAAAAACTAATACCGATATTGTGCTTCGTAAGCAGCGTGAATAAAGCCAAAGTAAAACAAAGGTAATAACAACAGCTAAAACAAAAAAAGCAACAACTTGCAAAGCGCCATCAATTAAATCACCGACCACTTTGGCAAAGCCAACAATACGTATAGTGACATTATCGCTATTGTATTTGTCTCTAATTTTCTCTTCTAAAATATTAGATAATTCGCGGTAATCTAGTGGTAAACCTGTTTTAGGGTTAATGTCTTGCAGCGGTGCTATTATAATCGCTGATTGGAAGTTATTCGCGACGAGCACGCCAATTTGTCCTGACTTAAAGACATTGGTTTTAACACGTTCAATCATTTCAGCAGAGCCGTCGTAACCATCAGGAATAACAGTACCACCAACAAAACCTTCTTCCGTGACTTCTTGCCAGCGAACATTGGGTGTCCATAATGATTTCAAACCATCGCGACTTACGCCAGGGATATAGAAAACCTCATCGGTTACTTGCTTTAATGTTTGCTGAAAGTCAGCATTAAAAATATCATTTTTTTGGCTATCAGCATTAGTATTTTCCACCACAATACGAATGACATTACCTAAATCAGCAAGCTCTTTTTTGTAGGTTAAAAAATTTGTTACATAAGCGTGAGAGCCGGGGATCATTTTAGTGAAACTAGCTTCAGGTTTCACTTTAACGGCTTGAAGCGTTAACATGGCAATACAGGTCACTATTATTGTCATCATCAATGCACGATGTTTAAAAACAAATTTTTCTATTATTTGCTCTAATGCAGTGGGTGAATGTGAGTTTTTTTTCTTCGACATGAGCTTACTCCTCATCCTTAATTGGCCATTGTGAAATACCGAATTGTCCAGCAAGAATTAGCGAGTTTTCTTTAATTAAAATACTCGAAAGTGCAGCACCTGAGGGATGTTTTTTTATCGCCAATGAAGTTAAATCTTCAGGAGAAAAACTAACAATAACACCACCATGACCAACTAAAAAAGCATCGCCTTGCTTAGAAAAGTTGCCTCCAAGTAAACTGGTATTATTGGGTAGTTTTGTATGTTGCCAATGCTCTCCTCCATCAAGGGATACCATAATATTGCCTTGTAAACCAAAAGCGACAAGTTGTACTTTATTTTTTGTGGAATGGGTATTATCAGTTGAAGGGGTATGTCCGGCAGTGTTAGCAATAATGCCAAACAAACTACCATCATAAGGTAATGCCATTACAGACCATGTTTGACCAAGATCAGTAGAGTGAAACCCAGTGCCATTTTCACCTACAATATAAAGCTGATCATCTGCGGTGGTTATAATTGCATTGAGGTGATAACTATCTGGGTTTTCAAGTTTATCACTGACTAACTGCCACGTTTCACCTTGGTCTTTACTACGCAGTAATATGCCGTAGGCTCCGGTAGCAAATAAGGTATCATTCGACGTACTAGTGACAGATAATAGGGGTTTATTTGGCCCAGATTTTAATTCTACTTGGTTATCATCAATCGTGAAGGTTAAATCTTCACGTTGGTAGGTTAATTCTTCAAGTTCATCTTCATCTTGAGTTTTCAATATAACGCGATCTAAGGATTCTAGTTGCTTGTTCAATTGCGCAATTTTGAACTGTGTTATTTCTGTCCCCGTGAATACTTTACGCCAAGTAGTGCTGCCACTATCAACTTTGAGAATGACACCGTCATGACCAACGGCAATTTTACTGCCATCAGATAATAGTGTGAGATCGGTAATTGCAACACTTACCGGTGATTGTTCCTGCTGCCAGTTAGTACTGTTATGCCAATTGATAATATGTCCACGTTCACCAACAACTAAAATAGCGTTATTGTTTGGCATCATGGCCATCAATACACTTTTATGGGCTAAGGAACTGCTTTTAGAGGGCAATTCTAGTAAATCTGAGGAGCTATTTGCTTGAGCTACAGTAAAAAGTGAACCAAGCAATGCAATGAACAATAGGCTCATTCTGCTAAGGGAGGTGTAAGGTATACGCATAAAAACCTAATAAGTAAAAGTGTGATACTTATTAGTATTGATGAATAAAGTTAGCTTGAGATGTGTTAAACGTGCCAAATGATTATCTTTGCAACACAGCAAATCTTTGGCTCATTTTTTATAGGGCTAAGTAAAAAATTTAACTTTTTTTACCTTGTCGATAATCACCCGGTGTTTGATTTGTCCAACGTTTAAAAGCGCGATTAAAGTTACCAACACTGGAAAAACCGACCAAGTAGCCAATTTCGCTGAGACTTAAGTGTTGTTGTTCAATATAGTCCATTGTTAGCTTTTTACGGGTATTTTCTAAGATTTCTTTATAACTTGTGCCTTGGTCATGCAGTTTTCTTTGTAAGTTACGTAAACTCATGCCGAGATCTTCGGCTATATCCGTTTGTGAGGGAGCACCCAACGGCAACAAGTCAAAAATTTTATTTTTAATAACATGGGTTAAATCATCTTTATCAATCCTTGCCATAAATTCATCAAGCATTTTTTCGTGGCTGTGGGTGATTAAAGGATTGCCACACAATAGTTTTTCTTGTGCTTGTTCAAGGTTAAAAATAATCGCGTTTTTCTCGCAATCAAATTCTATTTCGCAGAGAAAGAAATCTTCGAGGTAGCTGATATCATGAGTGGGTTTCGAACAGGTAAAATAAACCTTTATTGGTGAAAAATTTAACGTCACCAATTCTCGAGCAAAACGTATTAAGGTTGCTAAAAAAGTTTCTACAGCTGAATGTGATAATACTGGGCGATTTGTCCCTTCGTAGGTGACAACATCCATTTCAAAAACTAATTGCTTATTTTTCTCGTAAGTAATCAATTGACATGTATTTGACACTACACGTTTGTAATGAGCAATACGCTCTAAGGCATCTTGCAAGGTGTTTGATGACATCATGGCATAACCAAGCGCATGAAACATACCGGGATGAAATTGTTCGGCTATTAAAATAGAAAAATCATGGCGTGACAATTTTGTATTGCAATATGCTATCAAATCAGAAAATTTTTCCGCAGCAATACGTGATTCTTGATCGGTTACAACATCTTGAGACATATTGCACTCTTTAAGTGCTAATGAAACATCTATTTTCTGAGCTTCCATTGCCTTTGAAATAGGGATCATCCAGCCAATTAATGTTGAGTAATAATCTTCCACTAAGTTTCCTATATTTTTCTATTTTTATTTAGGTCTTTTCCATTTTACGAGTTTTGCACGAAATGACAAGAGGTTGGCACATTTAGCGAAATATTAATCAAATCATTGTCGTAATGTAAGTGTGCAACAAACATTACAATAAGTATTATAACTATAATGATAGGCGAATAACATGATAAATAACAATCTTAAAATCAATCGGTTAGCTCTGATTGTTGCTGTGGCATTTAGTGCTTCTTCAGCACAGGCGGTAGACTTCACCTTTGGTGAAGATGATGACATTTTACTACAAATTAACTCACAATTAGATATTGGTTCAAGCTGGAGGCTCGGCGATGCTGATTCGAGGTTTATTGGTAAAAGTAACGGTGGAACTGGCGCCACAACCACGACAGATGATGGTAATTTAAACTATTCTAAACATGATGCCTACTCGCAAATTATTAAAGGGGTACATGATATTCAATTAAGCAAAGACGACTTTGGAGCCTTTGTTCGTTTTAAATATTGGTATGATTATGCGCTTGAAAAGGGTGATGTAAATCACGGTAATTCAATCAATGGTTATACCCCAAACACCCCCTTAAGTGACGATGGTTTTGAAGATAATACTAAATTCTCTGGCATCACTTTATTAGATGCTTATCTCTATGCTTCGTTTGATTTAGCTGATACGCCAGTAGATATCCGTTTAGGTCGTCAAGTGGTTAGCTGGGGCGAAAGTACTTTCATTCAAGGTGGCATGAATTCATCAAACCCATTTGATGTGGCAGCGTTAAGACGCCCAGGTGCTGATTTAAAAGAAGGTATTTTACCTGTAGGCATGTTATATGCGAATGCTGGTATTACTGAAAACTTGAGTATTGAAGGTTTTTATCAATATGAGTGGGAGAAAACTCAGATTGATGGTTGTGGTACCTACTTTTCAGGTGCTGACTTTGCAGCCTCGGGCTGTAACTTTGTCTCTGTTGGTCCTTTTGGCGATCAAGCGGGATTAGCTGCAGGCCTTGCCGCTGAAAGAAAAACGGATTTGGAACCTGATAACGGTGGTCAGTATGGTTTAGCCGCGCGTTATTATGCTGAAGCATTAAATGATACTGAGTTTGGTATCTATTATATGAATATTCATTCTCGCCTGCCGCTTATTAACACGGTTCGTACCCGTATTCCTCCTGCTTATGTTACGGCTACAGGTGATGACATAGCCAACGCGCCAGTTTTTGTACCTAAATCGCACCCTGCAGCGGGTGGTTTCGCGCCATTTAACCCTGGTTATAACATTGATTTTCCTGAAGACTTGAAGTTTTACGGTGTAAGTTTTGCTACCAACGTTGCTGGTGTGGCTTTATCCGGTGAAGTGTCTTATAAACCTGATACGCCGGTTCAAATTAGTGGACCAGAATTACTTAATGGTGCGTTATCTGAAGCTCCTTTCTTACGCTATACCCCAAGAATTACCGCAGTTGAATATGGTGAAGTAGCTAAAGGTTGGGATGAATTTGATGTGACGCAATTGCAGATGACAGCTATTCAGTTTTTTGAAAATACTATGGGCGCTTCTCGGTTAACTGTTATTGCAGAAGTCGGTGTGATTTTAACTGATGGCGTTGAAGATTCTGATCAACATTACGGGAGAAACTCAGTCTTTGGTTTGGGTGATTTTGATGCCGGTGGCGGTTTAAATTGTACCAACCTTCTCGCTGCAGGGAATATATCGGGTGATTGTCGTACCGATGGTTTTGTTACAGAGAGTGCATGGGGTTATCGCATGCGTGGTGTATGGCAATATTCTGATGTATTTGCCGGCATATCGTTAAAACCTACTCTTTCTTGGGCGCACGATGTTAGTGGTTATTCGCCTGATCCAGCCCAACAATTTCATGAAGGGCGCAAAAACCTAGGTTTTTCATTAGAAGCATCATATCAGCAAAAATATACGTTAACGGTAGGTTACAACAACTATTCAGGCGGTAGTCATAATATTTTAGAAGATAAAGACTTAATCTCGCTGTCATTTGGCATTTCGTATTAATTACACTGTAAAACATTAAAGAGAATCATCATGAAAAAATATATTACAACAGCAAGTTTACTGATGTTATCACTGGTAACTACTTCTGCCTCTGCAAAAGTTAGTCAAGAAGAAGCCAATAAATTAGGCAAAAGCCTGACACCATTAGGTGCAAAAATGGAAGCTAATGCTGCGGGTACAATTCCTGCGTGGAAAGGTGGTTTAACCAGTAAAAATACTACTAAAAGTAAAAACAGTGGACGCCCTGATAATCCTTTTTCACAAGAAAAATCGCTATTCGAAATAACAAGTGCTAATTTTAATGAATACAAAGCTAATTTAAGTGCGGGTCAAATAGCTATGTTTGAAAAATATGCAGACTATAAAATGCCTATTTATAAAACCAAAAGAACGGCCGCATATTCAGATGAACTTTATGATGTCGTGAAGAAAAATGCGACAACGGCTGAACTGGTGCAATCGGGTAATGGTATCGCTAACTTTGATACAGCGATTCCTTTTCCTATTGCTCAAAATGGCTCAGAGGTAATTTGGAATCACATCACTCGTTATCGTGGCGGCACAGCTAAACGTTTTATAACAACTATTCCTGTGCAATCTAATGGATCATTTGTACCCGTAAAAATGAATGATCAGTTGGTATGGCCTGAGTTTTTAAAAGGCGGCCGTGATGCGAAAAAAGATAACAATATACTTTTTTATTACTTACAACAGATCACAGCCCCAGCGCGCTTAACAGGTACTGCTTTAATGGTGCATGAAACGATAGATCAAGTTAAAGAAGCACGTAAAGCTTGGGTTTATAATGCCGGCCAACGTCGTGTACGTCGTGCGCCTAATGTGGCTTATGATGGTCCAGCGGCAGGTGTTGATGGCTTAAGAACGGCTGATAACTTTGATATGTATAACGGTGCACCAGATCGTTATAACTGGAAGTTAGTTGGTAAAAAAGAGCTTTATATTCCTTATAACTCTTATAACTTACTTGATACCACCGCAAAATATGATGACGTGATACAAAAAGGTCATTTGAATGCTGACTATTTACGTTATGAGTTACACCGTGTTTGGCAAGTTGAGGCGACTCTAAAAGAAGGCGCTAGACATATTTATGCGAAACGTACTTTCTTTATCGATGAAGATACCTGGGGCGCATCGGTTATTGATCAATATGATGGCCGTGGTGAGCTATGGAAATTATCAGAAGCCCATAACATTCAATATTATGATGTGAATACCCCATGGATGGTTGCTGAAACAATCCATGACTTAAATTCTGGTCGATATTTGGTAACGGGTTTAAGTAATGAAGAGCCAGCGTTTATTACTTGGGGTAAAAAAGTTAAAAGAAAAGATTTTTCTACTTCAGCACTTAGACGTCTAGGGCGTTAGTTTTTAATAAAATCGAGCTGGTGAATACTCAACTAATGATAGTGAGATATTCATCAGTTTTTTCAATCATGTGTTTAGGATAAGTAATATGTTGAAACATAAATTTATATTTTTTAGTGTTTTATATGGGGTTTTATTGAGTTCGATTGGTGCAGTAAACGCTAATACGACATTAAAACCAGCGAGTAAGTATACGATAGCGCATCAAGAAGCGTTACTGGAAAGTTTACCCTTTAGCGATAAGCTTGATTTTTCTTTGGTTGAAAAAGGCTTAATTAAGCGCCCTGAAAAAGTTTCTATTAAAGATGAACAGGGTAATGTTGTTTGGGAACTAGGTAACTATCAATTTTTACTGGATAACAAAAATATAGATAGCGTTAATCCAAGTTTGTTACGTCAAGCTCAGTTAAATATGGCTTACGGCTTGTATCAAGTAACAGATCGTATTTATCAGGTTAGAGGGTATGACCTTGCCAATATTACCTTTATTAAAGGGGATAGTGGTTGGATTATTTTTGATCCACTCTTAACCGCTGCTACCTCTAGAGCAGCATTAGCGCTTGTTACCCAAGAGCTTGGTCAATTTCCAGTCAAAGCTGTAGTTTATAGTCACGCTCATGCTGACCATTTTGGTGGCGTTAAAGGTGTTGTTAGCCAAGCACAAGTTGATTCTGGTGAAGTACAAATTATTGCACCACGTGGTTTTATGGAACACGCCATTAAAGAAAATGTTCTTGCAGGCAATGCGATGACACGCCGTGCAACTTATCAATACGGTAATGCACTTGATAAAGGTGCAAGGGGCCAAGTTGATGCAGCTATTGGTAAAGGTTTATCTACAGGTGTAATCAGTTTGATTGCACCCACTAAAGAAGTTTTGGCTGATGAAGAAACCATTATCGTTGATGGTATTGAAATGGTGATGCAAAACACACCGAGTACTGAATCTCCTGCTGAAATGAATACCTATTTTCCACAGTTCAAAACCTTGTGGTTAGCTGAAAATGTTACCGGCACATTACATAATGTTTATACCTTACGCGGCGCTGAAGTGCGTGATGCTCAAGCATGGAGTAAGTATATCAATAAAGTAATATACCGTTTTGCTAACGATAGTGAGGTGATGTTTGCATCACACTCTTGGCCAAGATGGGGTAAAGACTACATTGTTGAAGTGTTAGAGAAACAACGTGATATGTACGGTTACTTGCATGATAAAACGTTAAACCTTGCTAATAAAGGCGTCACTATTAACGAAATACACAATCAATTATCGGTACCTGATGTATTAGCTCACCAATGGTATAACCGAGGTTATCATGGCTCTTATTCTCATAATGTAAGAGGCATTATCAATAAATACCTTGGCTTTTATGATTCTAACCCTGCCAACCTTAATAAATTGAGTCCTAGTGAATCATCAGTAAAGTATGTTGAGTTAATGGGGGGCGCAAACAATATATTAAGCCAAGCGAACAAAGCTTTTAAAAAAGGCGAATATCGCTGGGTAGCGGAATTACTTAATCATTTGATCTTTGCTCAACCAGAAAATGAAAAAGCAAAACATTTACAAGCAGACACTTTAGAGCAATTAGGCTATCAAGCTGAAAATGCGGGTTGGAGAAATAGTTATTTGGCTGCGGCTTTTGAATTACGTTACGGATTACCGACAACCGCTAAGGCAACAAAAGCGGGTCCAGATATGATCGCAGCAATGAGCAGCGAACTGATTTTTGACTTCCTAGGTGTTCGATTAAATACTGATAAAGCATTGAATCAAAAGTTAAAAATCAACTTTGTTTTCCCTGACCGCAACGAAAGGTTTTTACTAGAATTGAAAAATGCTCATTTGAATAATATTGAAAATATTCAAGATGAACAGGCAGATTTAACGGTTACTATCAATCGAACAGATTTAGACCTTTTATTGATGAAGCAACAATCATTTCAGCAATTAGTTCAATCAGGCGCAATGAAACTTGATGGCAATGGCAAAGTACTTGGTCAATTGTTAATGATGATGGATGAATTTCCTTTTTGGTTCAATATTGTTACCCCATAAACGTTAAGCGTAATGAATTGTAGGTTGAAAAATGAAAAAATCACAAAAGAATACATTTGATTATATTGTTGTTGGCGCGGGGTCTGCTGGTTGCGCTTTGGCCGCTAGATTGTCTGAGGATTCAAATGTTTCAGTTTGCCTTCTTGAAGCAGGTGGGCCTGATAAAAGTATTTTTATTCATGCTCCTGTTGGCGTAGCAGCAATGTTACCAACCAAGCTCAATAACTGGGCATTTGAAACGGTTCCTCAACCCGGTTTAAATGGTAGAAAAGGCTATCAACCTAGAGGGAAAACTTTAGGTGGAAGCTCGTCTACAAATGCCATGTTGTATGTCAGAGGAAATCAGTGGGATTATGATAACTGGGCAGCGTTAGGTAATGAAGGCTGGTCTTACAAAGATGTGTTACCTTATTTTATAAAATCTGAAGGTAATGAAGGGCTTGAAAATAGTTATCATGGCACAGATGGACCTTTAGGAGTGAGTAATGCTACTGATGCAAGTCCATTAAATGAAATGTTTATTAAGTCATGTGAAGAGCATGGGATTAAGAAAAATTTTGATTATAACGGTGCTGACCAAAATGGTAGTTTTATGTACCAACGTACTGTTAAGGGAGGCGAACGCTGCAGTGCTGCAAAAGCTTTTATAACGCCAAATAGGAACAGAAGTAATTTAACTGTTATTACCCATGCGTTATCAGAAAAAATATTGCTAGAGGGTAAAAAAGCGATAGGCGTACGTTATCAAAAAAATAAAACAGCGTTTGATATTCACTGTAATAAAGAAGTTATTCTGAGTAGTGGTGCTTTTGGTTCACCACAAATATTGATGCTATCAGGCATTGGTGACAGTAAACACCTTACTGAAAAAGGCATAACTTGTGTCCATGATTTACCGGGTGTCGGTCAAAATTTGCAAGACCATATTGATTATGTGCAAACCTTTAAAGTAGCTAGTAGTGATGATACTTTTGGTTTATCTGTTACCGGTGGCATGAGTATGTGCAAGTCTTTGTTTGAATGGAAAAGCAAACGAACAGGTAAAATCACCAGTACCCTTGCTGAATCAGGCGCTTTTTTTAGCACAGAAGAACATACTGTTGCCCCTGATGCACAGTTTGTTTTTGTACCTGGTATTGTTGATGATCACGCCAGAAAAGTAAACTTAGGTCATGGTTATAGCTGCCATATAACCGTTTTACGGCCGGATAGTGTCGGCGAAGTCAAATTGCACAGTAAAAACCCCAACGATTCTCTTGTTATTGATCCTAAGTTTTTTAGTCATAAAAAAGATATGGAAGTGATCAAAAATGGAGCTAAAAAAATGCAAACTATTCTTGAAGGAAAACCTTTCGATAAGATTCGTAAAAACATGCTTTATCACGTTGGTAATGATGAGCAGTTAGTACAAGATATTCGTAATCGTGCCGATACTCAATACCACCCTTGTGGAACATGCAAAATGGGAACCGCTGAAGATAAAATGGCAGTAGTTGATACAAATTTGAAAGTATACGGCATACAAGGATTAAGGGTAGCTGATGCCTCTATCATGCCAAAAATAGTCAGCGGCAATACAAATGCGCCAACGATTATGATTGGTGAAAAAGCAGCAGACATGATTTTAGCCGACTCTCAAGACAAAAAGCTTGCTTAATTTAATCGTATATAGCACTAAAGCTGCGTTGATAGGATTATGGGTATTTGCTCTGTTAGGGCTATTGTCCCTGTCACCACTATCATTCGAATATCAACCTTATGTTTTAGCCTTAGCGGGTGTTGTGCTTTTGGTACACTTGCTTGAGTTTTTTGCGATGAAAACTAAAGTAAAAAGTAAAAGCACAATTGATATGAGCTTTGTACAAACCATGCTTTGGGGGTTTAGTTATTGGTTACCTTTACTCAAAAAAAATAAGCAACTTAGTCAGGGAGATAAATAGGTCTCTTCCTATAATGGATTTAAAACCACAACCAGGAAACTGACTGTGGTTTTTTATTCGTTCTGAAAAGACTTAAGCGCAGGGAAAAATAAGACTGTATATAGGCTGATTTATTAGCATTTAGACTACAAGAAATATCACGCTAACAGTATTGTTGTATATGCTGGAATGGTTGATGCAATGGATCATCATATTGGCCGACTAATTCAACCCTTAAAAGATATTGGTGAACATAAAAATACGGTATTTGTTTTCACATCAGATAACAGTGCGGAAGCATCGGTTCCTAACGGGCTGCGCATTTTAATCCCAGACTCTAGCAGGGTTGAACGAAAATTGCTAAGGGCATCAAAATTCGATTGGTCTCCATCTCTGGTAGTAGCGCAAGTTTAGCTAAATCAGGATAAATATTACAAAAAAACACTTTTACTCTAAGGGATCGTTGAACAGGTTAAATTGGAATTAAGTCGGTTAAAATGTTAGTACGTCTTAATCTATTATATCCAAATAAGTAGAACGACATAAATATAATAGAAAGGCCGATGTACGACGGATAAGCAGGTCTTCAATGTTTGTACATTGAAGTAAAAAATATTTTTTTCAAAAGAGACTATCTTGTATTGGCTAATACTTTCATAAAATGACTCATATGAATCCAGATAAAGTCTAAACATAAATAGAGTGGAGAGTGGTACGTTGTTAAATAAATTAATATCTAATGAATTATCTGAAAGTGCTGTGTTACCTTTATCCTTATTGAGTAAAGTATCGACTCACCCGCTACGTGAAAGGCTTTATAATGAATTACACAATAGGCCTTTTCCATCAATATCACCCCCTGCTCAACTCACAAATATGGCTATTCAGCATCAAGGGAAGTTAAAGCAGCAAGAACATGAATTTATCTCACTGTTATGTAATAGATTTCAAGTAAACTCACCTGCGAAGTCAATGCCATGTTTTTATCAAGACTTTGGTCTATTCGGCCTTCGATGGGAACGTCATTTAGAATATTCCACCTATACTTTTATTCACCAAGCACCATTAACTGATCAACCCTTTATTAAAAATGCTATTGATTATGTCCCCAGTAATTGGCTTGAGAAAATGCCCGGCCAATTGATCGCTGCTGTGCATTTGATCATAGAATGTGAAAATATCGACAGTGCGATAACACACAAGGTTGAACAATTTTTTGACAATATGTCATTGATAGCCAGTGCTCCCGTAAATTCACAGGCCAAAGTGTGGAGTTCATTTAAATTACATGATGATGGCTTTGGCCGTTTTCTGATATACCAGCAGGGCTTATCAGCGGCACAGCTTGGGCGCTTAGTACAACAAATATTACAGCTTGATACGTACCGTTTGATGGCAACATTGGGTTTACCGTTGGCTCAAGCAATTAATAGTGAGCTTAATCAACTAGACATACAGCTGCAACAAGTTACTACTTACATCGCATTAGGCACTGATAAAAGCGATAGAGAGCTACTAACACAAGTATCTAAAATAGCGGCAAAAGTGGAAGATTATCGTAGTCAAAGTACCTACCGCTTCTCGGCCACTAATGCGTATTACGATGTAGCATTACAACGGATGGAAGAGCTAAAAGAAGAAGAAATCCCAGGTTATATGACTATGCAAGAGTTCTTAATGCGTAGAATTACACCTGCAGTTAAAACCTGTCAAACGGCGTCGAATCACTTAGAAGATATTTCTAGAAGAGTCACCCGTGCTAGTGATTTATTACGTACACGTGTAGAAATGGTACTTCAGGAGCAAAACCAAACCTTACTAAAATCAATGAATCAGCGTGCCAACATTCAAATGCGTTTACAACAAACTGTTGAAGGTTTATCCGTTGCCGCGATAAGCTATTACGGCATGCAATTGTTTGAAACTATGCTAAGTTCATTACCTGAGCTCGGAGTTGAATATAACCATGAGCTTGTAAGTGGTTTTGCTGTGCCTATTGTTATTGGTATTGTTTTTGTTGCCACCCGTTTAGTACATAAGCGCTTAATGAAAGGGTTAAAATAATACAGATATATGTAATGATACAGTTGACAGTAATATTATTATAATAACTGTATGATGTATAGATTATGAATATTAAAGCTCAACGTGATATTTCTCGTAAATTAAAAATATTTGTACATTCAGAACGAATTAAGAACGTAGCAAAAATATGCCGCTATTTAGGTATATCAAGGGAAGCATTTTATCGGTGGAAGCGATCTTACAAAAATTTGGTGAAAAGGGTTAATCAATAACCGACCTTGTCCTGAAAATCCAAGTCTTCGGACCGATCCGACAATTGAATAAAAATACTATACCTACGTACGAGACCCTAAAGGTAGGTTTTGTAAAAATTAACGTGTTCACCCACTGTATAGTCTAAATCATTTTCTAGAGTTGGCTAAAAATATGTCTACGGCTTTATTACATATTTCTTCAACATGGCCGACGTCCGTATAAATACCGTCAATTAATAATTTAGCTATACCATGGATAGTACCCCATAGTACTTGTGACACACGCAAAGCATCATTTTCATCACTATTTACGCTATCTAATAACTTTAATTTTTGCCATTCATTGATCATATCAACTTGATATTGAAAACAAGGATAAGCAATGTCTTTTAATTCTTGAGTACTGTTCTTTTGTTTCCAAATAGTACGTCCAAACATCAACTCATATAGTTCAGCGTTATCTTTGGCAAAATTAACATATTGATGAATATATATGGAGAACCTCTCCTTCATCGAAAAGCTATTGTTATTAAACGTTTTCTTGTTCATGTGATCTAATTGTGCAAATCCTGCCTCTGCAATACCACAAAGTAAGGCATGTTTATCTTTAAAATGATGATAGGGGGCAGTTCGAGAAACCCCTACACGAGAAGATAATTTACGAAGAGAAATATCTTCTATACTGCCTTCTTTAAGCATTTCGCTTGCTACTTTAAGTAGGGTATTGCGCAAATCACCGTAGTGATATTTTGATTTTGATGGGGAATTTTTCATGGATGTGAATCTATCAGTGAATGATGTGGTTGTCTAATTAATAATAAACGATCTTGACAGTGTCTTATTTTAATTGTACCTTATGTTTCACTTGTTTGACAGTGTCAAGTTAGAGGTAAAGGAAATTGTTTCTATCTCTTTCTATAGCAAATGGTTGACACTATTTTTGTAATGAAAGGGTGATTTTATGTCTCTACAGCATTTTCCAAATTTATTTACTCCACTTGATTTAGGTTCTACTACACTAAAAAACCGTATATTGATGGGTTCTATGCATACTAATCTAGAAGAAATTCCGGGTGGATATGAGAAGCTAGCTAAATTTTATGCGGCACGTGCACGTGGCGGTGTTGGTTTGATTGTTACAGGTGGGATTGCGCCAAACAAAAGCGGTGTTGTATTTGAGGGTGCTGCGTGTATGGATGACGAATCAGAAATACCTCAACATAAGTTGCTAACTGATGCTGTGCATGCTGAAGGTGGTAAAATCTGTATGCAGATTTTACATACAGGTCGTTATGCCTACACCAAAGCATTAGTTGCTCCGTCAGCACTGCAAGCGCCAATCAACCCTTATGTCCCTAAAGAATTATCAGATAATGAAATTGAACAACAAATTAATGATTATGTTCGTTCGGCTGAATTAGCTAAATTGGCTGGTTACGATGGTGTTGAATTAATGGGTTCAGAAGGTTATCTGATCAACCAATTTATAGCGCAACGAACCAACCAAAGAACTGACCAATGGGGCGGTTCTTTTGAAAATCGTATTCGTTTCCCATTAGAAATTATTCGCCGCGTACGGAAAAATGTTGGTGAAAAATTTATTCTTATTTACCGTTTATCTATGCTCGATTTAGTTGAAGGTGGCAGTAGTTGGGAAGAAGTTGTTACGTTGGCAAAAGAAATTGAAAAACTCGGTATTAATATTATTAATACCGGTATTGGTTGGCATGAAGCACGTGTGCCTACCATTGCATCAGGCGTACCACGGGCAACTTTTAGTGGTGTAACTGCGAAATTACGTAAGGAAGTTAGCGCACCTGTTATAACCTGTAACCGAATTAACACCCCTGAAGTTGCGGAAGAACTTATCGCTAGCGGACAAGCAGATATGGTTTCAATGGCGCGTCCTTTCTTGGCAGATCCTGATTTTGTAATAAAGTCTGAGCAAGGTAGATCACATGAAATCAATACGTGCATTGGTTGTAACCAAGGCTGTATTGACCAAGTGTTTGAAGGAAAACTAACCACCTGTCTTGTTAATCCACTTGCGTGTAAAGAATACGAAGTGGAGGCACAACCAACACAGCAACCTAGAAAAATTGCTGTAGTGGGGGCAGGCCCGGCAGGAATGATTGTCGCAGCAATTGCTGCGGAACGTGGTCATCAGGTAACACTATTAGAATCACGCGACACCTTGGGTGGTGAGTTTGAAATTGCTGCGCGCATTCCAGGTAAAGAAGAATTTTTTGAAACCTTACGTTATTTTAAACATCGTTTTGAACGTGCAGAAGTAGATGTTCGCTTAGGACAAACAGCGACTAAAGCGCAATTACTTAAGGAAGGGTATGACGATGTTGTCGTAGCCACAGGTGTAGTTCCTTGGACACCACCTATTCCCGGCACAGAAACGGCCGAATATTTGAATTACCTTGATGTATTAGTTGACCGAAAGGCGGTAGGAAAACGCGTTGCAATTATTGGTGGAGGCCCTATTAGCTTTGACGTAGCAGAGTTTCTTACTGAGCATGAAGGGCATCAACAACAAAGCAAAGAAGCCTTTATGGCAGAATGGGGTGTTGACAGTAATTTTGAAACCCGAGGCGGTATTATTGAACCACAATCAACACCACTTGTTGATCGCGAAATCTTCATGCTTGAAGTTAGAGATATGAAAGTGGGTGCTGAATTAAGTAAAACTACAGGTTGGATTCACCGTACTGTTTTGAAAAAGCGTCAAGTTAGAATGTGGGGCGGTGTTACTTTCAACCAAGTTGATTCAAATCGCGTAGACATTACTCACCAAGGCGAGAATAAAATTTTAGATGTCGATACGGTGATTGTCTGTGCAGGACAAAAACCTCGTAATAACCTTGTGAGTGAACTCGAAAATAGCGGTATTAACGTTCATGTTATTGGTGCTGCAAAAGATGCGCGTGGCATGGACGCGAAGAATGCCTTCGCTGCAGGGTTAGAATTCGCTAAAACGTTATAAAACCGTTCGAAACTTAAAGCGACTTAGGCGCTTTAAGTTTAAATTATCACAAATATGTCACATACCCGTAAATTTACATTTGTTGTGTGACAATAAACTGAAGATTACATTAAGCAAGGCCATGCGCTTGCAACCGTAGTGATTACAAATTAATCGCTACTCTTACATGTGAACTTCAGCTTCTACCTTACTTATTTTAAGGAAAGATTAATAATGCCAGAATATAATGCCCCTTTAAGAGATACTAAGTTTGTAATGCAGGAGTTACTTAATTGTAATGAACACTATCAACATTTAGGTTATCAAGATGCTACTCCAGATATGCTTGATGCTATTTTGTCAGAAGCTGCAAAGTTTTCAGAAAACGTTATTGCGCCAATTAATGCAACAGGTGATAAAGAAGGTTGTCGGTGGGAAAATGGAACAGTAACAACGCCAACGGGATTTAAAGAAGCATATCAACAATATGTTGAAGGAGGTTGGCCTACACTTACGCATCGTACTGAGTTCGGTGGTCAAGGATTACCTTATTCATTAAATAGTCATGTCACTGAAATAGTCGCAGCCGCAAACAATAGCTTTTCTATTTATCCGGTCTTAAGCCATGGTGCTTCGGCAACCATTGAAGCTCATGGTACCCAAGAGCAGCAAGCGATGTTTATGCCAAAGCTTGTTGAAGGGACTTGGACTGGCACAATGTGCTTAACCGAACCGCAATGTGGTACTGATCTGGGCTTACTAAGAACAAAAGCAGAATTAAATGAAGATGGAACGTATGCTATTACAGGTACTAAGATATTTATTTCAGGTGGCGAACAGGATTTATCTGAAAATATTATTCATATTGTAATCGCTCGAATTCCTGGTTCACCTGAAGGAACGCGCGGTATTTCACTATTCGCAGTTCCTAAGTTTAATATTTCTGCTTCAGGAGATATTGAAGAGAAAAACAGTGTAAGTTGTGGTTCTATTGAACACAAAATGGGCATTCATGCGAATGCCACATGTGTGATGAATTTCGACGGTGCTAAAGGGTATTTAATTGGTACAGCCAATAAAGGATTAAGCTGTATGTTTACCTTTATGAATGCAGCACGACTAAATGTTGCAAATGAAGGAGTGGCCTCTGCTGATGCTTCTTTTCAAGGGGCATTAGCTTATGCAAAAGATCGTTTACAAATGCGCTCTCTTTCAGGGGTGAAAAATCCTAATGGGCCAGCAGACGCAATAATAGTACATCCAGACGTTCGTCGAATGTTGTTAACTCAAAAGTCAATTGCTGAGGGCGGTCGAGCATTCGTTGGTTACTTGTCGCAGTTAGTTGATAGTACTCATGCAGAAAAAAAACCAGAAATAAAAGCAATTGCAGAAAGTAAGTTATCCTTACTAACACCCATAGCAAAAGCTTTTCTTACAGAGCTAGGTTTTGAAGCAACCAGTCATGGAGTGCAAGTTTTTGGTGGCCATGGCTTCATTCAAGAATGGGGAATGGAACAATTAATGCGTGATGCACGTATCAGTATGCTTTATGAAGGCACTACAGGTATTCAAGCGTTAGATTTATTAGCGCGTAAAGTGTTAGGCACTAAAGGTGAAATCATGAAGCCATTTGCTAATGAAGTGGCTGAATTTTGTCAGCAAAACTCTACTAACTCAGAAATGTTAGCCTTTATTACGCCTATGATGAAATATGCTGATGACTGGAAAAAACTTACCGAAAATATAGGTAATAAAGCGAATGAACGCGCTGATGAAATAGGCGCAGCATCGGTTGACTATTTGATGTATTCCGGCTATGTGGTATTAGCTTATTTTTGGGCAAAAATGGCTAAAGTCTCATTAGAAAAAATTGCAGCAGGTACAGATGATAAATTTTATCAAGCCAAAATAAAAACAGCTAAATTTTACTTTGATCGTATTTTACCAAGAGCAAATGGTCATGCGGATTGTATTCATTCGGGTGGCATAAGTATGATGGCACATGATGAAGACGAATTTTTATTTTAGGTTAATAATCACATGTAATGATTAATATCGCGGATGTATCTATATTATTGAATTTTATTTTTGCTGTTTTCAGTGAAGAGGTATATCCCCTTATATATTTATAGGAAAATAAATAATGCAAACTAATTCAAACAATGAACTTATATTAGCCAATGCTAATAGTGGCGTTTTGGAAATCCAGATTAACCGTCCTGATAAGCTGAACGCTTTAACTGATTATATGTATGGCAGCCTCATAGAAAAGTTAGAACAGGCTGAAAATGACACTGCAATTAAAGTGATCCTATTACGAAGCAGTGGTCCACACTTTAGTGCTGGTAATGATCTTGCTGACTTTCTCGAAATTGAATTTAATGATAAAAGTAACGTTATCCAGTTTTTAGTCACTTTAGCCAGATTAACCAAGCCTATTATTGCTGCAGTCAATGGCGCAGCTGTTGGTATTGGCAGTACGTTGTTACTGCATTGTGATCTCGTTTATGCGGCTGCAAATACTACGTTTTCAGTACCTTTTATTAAATTAGGGCTGACACCGGAAGGGGGATCAAGCCAATTGTTAGCTGAGCGTTGTGGTAGTTTGAAAGCGAATGAATGGCTACTTACAGGACGTAATATTTTGGCGGATGAAGCGCTTACTTGTGGTTTAATCAACCAAGTAAACAAAGATGCAGAAAGTAATTGGGATGCTGCAATGATTTGCGCACAACAACTAGCGAAAAATTCGATTGATGTTTTGATTGAAACTAAAAAATTATTAAAAGCAGACCAGGCTCCTACAATTATTGAATTGATTCAGAAAGAAGCTGAAGTGTTCGCAAAAAGATTACAGTCAGATGAAGCTAAAGCCGCATTTTCCGCTTTCTTAAAAAGATAGATGATAGAACGTGAGAGTTGATGGCAGCATTTTATTCTCTCGCTGCATAATTTTCTAAACTTATGGTTTAAAGTCATTAAAGTTTTATGTTAGGTATTTCAACTTTATTGTTACGTACAAATAATTAGCATTATTATAAGGATTTACTTTTCATATAATTTAAAAATGAAACGTCCAATTAAAACGATTGTGTTTACTTTTTTCAAGGCATACTCAATCGCCAAATTTTATAAAAACTGATAGTTATATTGCTATTTAATTAATATCAACCCCTATTTTTACCCCATTAAACGAGGAAGTTAGACATGTTATTTCAAGGTCAAAATCTTTCTGTCGAACTACTGGATGACGGCATTGTTGAATTTAAGTTCGATGCTAAAGGATCTGTAAATAAGTTCGATCAGGAAACTTTTAAAGAGTATATCGAGGTTGTTGCAGCAATTAACAATTGCAGTGAAGCTAAAGGCGTTATCGTAACCTCTGGCAAATCAACATTTATTGTTGGCGCAGACATCACAGAATTTTTAACCTCATTTAGTAAGCCTGAAGATGAGTTAGCATCTTGGGCAAAGAAAGCATCTGATGTTTTCGATTCATTTGAAGATATTCAACTGCCCACTATAGCTGCTATTAACGGCATTGCTTTAGGCGGTGGTTGTGAAATGACACTAGCATGTGACTACCGCGTCGCAGCGACTAATGCCAGTATCGGCCTACCAGAAGTTAAACTAGGATTGATGCCTGGTTTTGGTGGAACAGTAAGACTTCCACGCGTTATTGGTTTTGATAATGCGGCAACTTGGATGTCAACGGGTAAAGCATTTAAACCTGCAGCTGCACTAGCACAAGGTGCTATTGATGCCGTTGTAGAACCAGAAAATCTTCATGCTGCTGCTATTAGCATGCTTAAACTGGCAATTGACGGCAAACTAGATTGGCGCTCGAAACGCCAGCCGAAATTGGAAGCATTAAAGTTATCGCCGACAGAACTCATCATGTCATCAACTACCTGTAAAGGTATGATTGCCGCTAAAGCGGGTAAACATTACCCTGCACCAATGGTGATGATAAATACATTGATTGCTAGTGCTAACTTAGATCGCACTGGTGCAATGGCTACCGAAAATGCTGGTTTTGCAAAATTAGCCAAAACGGATGCAGCAACAGCACAAATTGGTTTGTTTATGGCAGACCAAGTGATCAAAGGCAAAGCGAAGAAAGCAAGTAAACTTGCTTCAAAATCAGTCAATAAAGCGGCTGTGTTAGGTGCTGGCATTATGGGTGGTGGTATTGCATACCAATCAGCTTATAAAGGCACGCCGATCATTATGAAAGATATTAATGATCAAGCACTCGATCTAGGTTTAACAACCGCTACGGGCATTTTAACTAAACAAGTTGAACGTGGTCGTATGAATGCTAAGAAAATGGCTGGCGTATTAAACAACATCACTCCATCATTAAGTTATGACAGTGTTAAAGACGTAGATATTGTTGTTGAAGCTGTTGTTGAAAATCCTAAAGTTAAAGGCATGGTTTTAGCTGAAGTTGAAGGCGTAATAAATGAAGATGCTATTCTTACTTCAAATACGTCAACCATCTCAATTGATTTATTAGCGCAAAGTGTAAAACGTCCACAAAACTTCTGTGGTATGCACTTTTTCAACCCAGTTAACAAAATGCCATTAGTTGAAGTCATTCGTGGTAAAGATACCTCTGATGAAACAGTAGCAGCTGTTGTTGCTTATGCCGCTAAAATGGGTAAGTCTCCAATTGTCGTTAATGATTGCCCTGGTTTTTATGTAAATCGTGTATTATTCCCATACTTTGCTGGTTGTAGTCAATTAGTGCTTGAAGGTGCAGACTTTACCGCTATCGATAAAGTAATGGAAAAACAGTTTGGTTGGCCAATGGGCCCTGCCTATTTACTTGATGTTGTTGGTGTTGATACCGCAGATCACTGTATTGGTGTTATGTCGGCTGGTTTCCCTACACGTATGAAAAAAATAGCGAATGATCCAGTAAGTACGCTTTATGCTAATGAACGTTTTGGTCAGAAAAATGGCAAAGGCTTTTATGACCACATCAAAGATAAACGTGGTCGTCCAATGAAAGTACCATCTCCTGTTACTTATGAATTACTTAGCCAACATTGTGCAGATAAAAAAGACTTCAGCAGTGAAGAAATCATTGCTCGCATGATGATCCCTATGGTTAATGAAGTGGTTCGTTGTTTAGAAGAAGGTGTTGTAGATACTGCAGCTGAAGCTGATATGGGCTTAATCTACGGCGTTGGTTTCCCACCATTTAGAGGTGGTGCAATACGTTATTTAGAAACTCTTGGTTTAGATAACTTTATCGCAATGGCTGATAAATATGCTGACTTAGGTGAAATTTATCATGTGACTGATGGCCTACGTAAAATGGCTAAATCAGGAAAATCTTACTTTTTTACCGATGTTAAATCAGCTTAAGTCTAGGAGAATAAAATGAACGAAGTTGTAATTGTAGACTGCATACGAACTCCAATGGGTCGCTCTAAGGCCGGTGTTTTTCGCAATGTACGTGCTGAAGCATTATCAGCGCACTTAATGAAACAAATTTTAGTACGTAACCCAGCATTAAATCCTGAAGATATTGAAGATGTTATTTGGGGTTGTGTGAAACAAACCAAAGAACAAGGCTTTAATATTGCACGTAATGCATCATTACTTGCTGGTTTACCAAAATCAATAGGTGGCGTAACTGTTAACCGCTTATGTGGTTCTTCTATGGAAGCGTTACACCAAGCAAGCACTAGCATTATGTCTGGTCAAGGTGATGTATTTCTAATTGGTGGCGTTGAGCACATGGGTCACGTACCTATGATGTATGATGTTGATTTTGATCCTGCACTGAATAAACATATTGCTTTAGCCTCTGGAAATATGGGCCTAACTGCCGAGTTACTAGGTAAGCAGCACGGTATTACCCGCGAGATGCAAGATGCCTTTGGTGCACGTTCACATCAAAAAGCCCATGAAGCACAATTAGCTGGTCGCTGGGATAACGAAATTGTTGCCACGCAAGGTCATGACGCCTCTGGTGCACTTACTTTAGTTGAGCATGATGAAGTCATTCGCCCTGAAACAACTGCTGAAAGCTTATCAGCATTACGTCCCGTGTTTGACCCTGCAAATGGCACAGTAACTGCTGGTACTTCTTCAGCACTTTCTGACGGCGCTTCAGCGATGTTAGTAATGTCTGCTGATAAAGCTAAAGCGTTAGGCTTAACACCACGAGTTAAAATTCGTGGCATGGCTGTTGCCGGTTGCGATCCTGCAACAATGGGCTTTGGTCCTGTTCCCGCGACTAAAAAGGCATTAAAACGTGCTGGTCTCTCAATTCAAGATATTGAGTTATTTGAATTTAATGAAGCATTTGCTGCACAAGCACTCTCTTGTGTTCGTTCATTAAAAGTTGAAGATAAAATGGATCAGATTAACTTAAATGGTGGCGCTATTGCACTTGGTCATCCTTTAGGTTGTTCAGGTTCACGTATATCAGGTACGCTGATTAACTTAATGGAGGGCCAAGATGTAAATATTGGTTTAGCCACTATGTGTATTGGTTTAGGCCAAGGCATAGCAACAGTCTTTGAAAGAGTTTAGTTTAAAAGCTAATGTTGGTTAAAATAAAATTTCACTTCGGTGAGTAATGCCGATCAGTTAAGAAAATGTATTGATTTTTAGCTGAATGAGATCAAGATCCGATGTTCACTTAACATCGGATTTTTTATGCCTTTAGATTATGATTTTCACTCTTTTGCTGTTTTTACACCTGAGCATTTTATTCCTTATTTGAGGTGCTATCACCTGAATTAATCGATAAATAACTTTATTAGTCGGTCTATAACCCTAATAAAACTTAGACTGCCACCTGAAATAGTACTTACTCGCTTTAAAATATAGAAGTTCACCACTGCTTTCAGTTAAAGTTTAACTTGAGCTCAGGGCGTGAAGCGAGATAGAAAGAATTTTGGTTAGCTATAAGATAATGAAGCTGATCTTAGCATTAACAACCCTCTAACGCCGTGAATGTGCACAAAATGATCTTACATTTATTGTGGCAAACCTAATATTATTCAGTGGTCACTCTAGGTGTTATTAGATGGTAGTGTTGGATCATAATGACTGGCAGTTCTTATGTAATTATCCACTTGCCGTGCAGCTAACTTAAAATAGGTTAAGGAGAAATTATATTTACTATAATTATTGGCAAGCTCAAATATGGCTCAAGACTATCAGCAGTTTACTTACCTTTTCATAACCTAGTTATTAATTTGCTATAGCTTACCTACAACATTCCCTGCCCAATCTAAAATTGATTCAATAGGGATATCCGTCGGGTGTCCTTTTACAGAATTAGGGTGAGAAATACCAATATGCTTTTTTGAACCAAACATAGTGTCCATTTCTTTTATGGGCCACCCAAGAGATTTAGTTACCACCCCTTTTTTTATTTTAGAAAACTGTTCTTGCCAATTACGAGTATCAATTTGTCGCACACATTTAGTCGATAACGATGCACTTAAACCAGTTACATCAACTTCGAGTAAATAATTAACATGTCCATTTAGCTCTACGACAACACAACGGATTGTTCTTTTCGCTCCTGAATCAATCAAATGGCATTTACTGCGCCCAACTTGATCTAACTCATGAGTGTAGGAATCAATAATTGTACAAGCGTATTTCTCTTCTAACATTTTTACCATCATGTTAAACGCCGTAAAGCGTGAGGCATACTCCTCTGAGTGATCGGTACAGTCTTGCATTCCTCCTCCCATATCTGCGGAAGGTATCTCACCATTACTCCCGGACTCATTGGTACTCACCGTATCATCTGCCCATTTTGGGGATTCTTGACTGTAATCTGGTCTATGACTCCTTTTAGGTTTTGTGGCTTTCGAGGTTGAAAAATTATTCTTAAATCTTAATGAGCAGGTATTTTCACCTAGCAAAAATGCTTGGTTAGCATCAGAAGCTTCGCTATCATCATCTACTTCATGATCTTCTGGACGTTCGTAGGGCTCTGGGCCTTTACCACCATTAGTTGGTGGCTTTTCATCATCTGGATGACTAAAAGCGGGGTTGTGAAAATAGACCCTCGAAGGCATTGGTGCATTAATTTCTATGTCGATGATCTTTTCTACCAGAAAATAGTTACCACTTTCATCCAGCCTACCTTCATAAGTAAAAGACCACCCTGACATTTGCGGAGGATCGAAGTAAAACAACCAGCGCTTATAACCATGTGAAACATCTAAGTTGATCTCGGTATTAAAGTATTTAAAAATTGATTCAAATGAGCGCTTTGCATTCGCGTCAATAAGTAACCAACTCAGCATTGCTCTTGTTGCAGAATCATTGAAAGCTGAAAGGGGGTACTTTGATGTTGGTAGCACTTCAATATTGGCAAAACCTTGCTTGAAGTTAACGTCGACCTTGAAAT
The DNA here is from genome assembly GCF_040362745.1 of Colwellia sp. KU-HH00111. Classification (NCBI taxonomy): domain Bacteria; kingdom Pseudomonadati; phylum Pseudomonadota; class Gammaproteobacteria; order Alteromonadales; family Colwelliaceae; genus Colwellia; species Colwellia sp. KU-HH00111. The sequence goes on from NZ_BAABWO010000002.1 coordinate 91,635, forward strand.
CAGTTAGTAAACGCGAAGACATTAATGACGCTCTAGATAGATAAGAACTGGCGTAAAATAAGATTCTCGCCAATTCAAGCTGAGGGATAACCAATGTAGGAGCATTGATTCGATCTAGCACAAATGCATTTTGTTCAGACTCTTTTTCCCTTAAAGACTTTGCCGAACCCAAATCTGAAAATTCATTCAGCTTACTTTTCCTAAGGTAATCATTGTTTCTAAAGATATAACGGCCTCTATTCACATAATTTTCTGACTGCTCTCTTTGGTTTATTATTTTACCTCGATACAACGCTGGCACATTTGCAAAGGCAGTCGCATGAAAACCCTTTTTTTGCTGAGGCGGGTAACACCAGACCTCAATTGAAGGTCGATAAGAGGTATCACTTGTTCGTAGCAATATTTTTCCGATGTGAACTATGCGAACATCATCATCACACTTGTAAAATCTAGCGCCCATCATACTTCCTAATTGATGTTTGATTCCATAACAATCCAATCGAGAAGCTTTTCTACAATTGGTTGTATTCTCTCTTCCGAAAGACTCGCAGAGCGCATCAATTGCCAGCGACTCATTCCTAATGCTGCTTGCGTCCTTGTCATAACAGTCATGGTGAGTCGACGAGCTTGAAACTCAAAAGTGCTCTCTTGGTATCGGTTTAAAGTACTAGTCAACTTGGGCATTAAAGGCAATTTCTTACTTAACGTACTAGAGTGCTTTAACTGCTTGAGCAAGTAGTTCTTAGATCTTCGAGGTCCCGTAATAACAGTATCTAGTTGGTCAATAATTCTAAGAAGTTGCTTGGTCAATACTCGATCTCTTGCATCCCAATTAACCTTTTTCTTTCTTGGTGCCGATTGTGAATAATTTTGTCGGTTAAAAGCTAATAACCATTCTTTGTCATTTCTATATAGCCAAGCATACAATGCACCGCCACCTGATAACGAACGTGCTTTCTTAATTGACGTTGTACTTATTAAATTTCGCCATTTTATGTGTTTTTCTTCAATACGTTCTGATTCAGGTTTAAGGATTTTAGTAACTACAACGTTTGCTTTACCTTTCTTTTTAACTTCTTTAATGATTTCACTTACAGTCATATCAGGAATGAAAGCCGACCAAACAGTTAAGTGCTGCAAATAACTAAAAGCTTTGCGGTGGTGACGGAATATCGTCCTCAACCAATTAGTATCCATATTAAAGTCAACGGCTAGCTCAGGAATCGCCACTTTTTTAATTACACGCTCTGCAATCATTTCATGTGAAACCTGCTTGGTACCTTTTCCACAGCTAAAGTCGTGCGCTAAGTGATTATAGAATTTGCTCCATTGATGCTTAGTAGGTGATTTTTGACAAGGTAAAAGTAATACTTCTTGAGCTTTTTTAGCTAAATAGTGCAGTAATTCTTTATCATTATTGTCGTTATTTCGTGGAATGTTGCATCTTATTTGGTCATAGAGATGATATGTATGTCTATTGTCATGGTAAGAGGTTGAGGATTGATTCAAAAGTCCATGTATAGGACAGTGCGGTAGAGAGGGAAGATGCCAAAGCCGGGACCAATAACTTTCTCCATACTTTTGTTGTTGCTCGGCTACACATAAAAAACAAGAACGAAAATTACCAGATGTTTTAACAATTGAAGCAACCGCCCCCAACATTAAGTGTACAGAACTTTTGGATCTACTCCCCATACCTTTCAAAGCCCGAATTCTGGTACTTTCATCAACAAATGGGGCGTAGATAGGAAACATTGTATGTTCATAAATAAGCCGCTGGACATCGAACTTCCCTGTATTAACCAACAGACTAGATATCGCCGATAAATGACTAGGTAAATCTAACGTTGCTATAACTTTCCTGTCACCAAACACTTGTTCGAGTAGTTGTTTAGGGCTTGTAATTGCACTACGAATACCAGCTCTAGCAACTAAGCTATAGATTAATTCATCTGGGTATGGAACAGGAAAATGGTGCAATACTAACTTACCTCTTCCAGCAACGATTGAATATCTAAAACCAAACCTGACTTTGACATTGCCGAGTGCATATCTGAGTCAGCACCTGATTGAGAATGAACAAACCGCAAATCGTCACTATCAAGTGTATGCCACTGAGCCTGTTTAATTGATGATGCTCTATTCCCCTTACGAGGTTTAGCCTCTTGTTTAGGTACAGCGTGTTCAGGACTAGATAAGTGCATATGTATTAATGGCAATAAGTTAATCCAAGTCAAATCTGGATTTTGATCAAATATTTGCCGAATTACAGGCGCTAAAAGGGTTGAATCAAAGTCATCTTTTAAGGCCATATAGACTCGGCGCTCTTCTTCACTTCTTAACTGTTGGTATGCAAACTCTTCTGGCGTTTGTTGTGCAGATTCCGCAACGCGTTGTTGTAGTTCCAGTAATAGTTTGTCGGTATCACTTAGTTTAAGATCTGAGAACTCAATTATTTCTTCTGGATCATTTGAGCGTAAAGCGGCAAGCATGGGATGGACAGGTATTAATTCATCGTTATACACCTGCTGCATTAACTTGGGAGTGATTCTTTCAACTTTGGTTGTTATTGCTCGCAACTGACACAAGACGAATAGCTTTACTACTATATCCAGAACTCCTTGGCTTAGGTCATACCATAGAGCTCGAATTCCATCAGATAAAACTTCATCACGCTTCTGAAGCCACTGGAGAGACCACAACTTATCGGTTAGTGCATTCCACTCTCTTCCATCTTCCATCGGATCCCAAAAAATTGCACCTAGGCCAGATCCTCGTCTAGCGGACCTCATATCTGCTTCAAATATCTTTCGTGCTCGCGGTGTACCCACTAAAATAACGGGAAGGCCGATGGTGTTGACTAAAGTTACAAAGAAATTCAGCATTTTTTCTGATCCCCCTGAACGTGAACGGCTAAGGTGTTGAATTTCATCTATTATAAGTACACCTAAAGCATGAGCATTTGCAACTTGCGCCATCGCAGCCAAAAGCGTTTCAATACTAGGCCGCTTACTCATTGAATATTGCTTTTCGTAATTTGATGTTTCTAGAGCTCGATCTATCGCACGAAAGAAATTCAAGCATAGTTCTTTCAATGAACCATCATGAGAGCAATCAATCTTTAGGTAAACTATTTGTTCAAGGTTTGTATCTGGGTGGTAAATAACTTGCGGGTATAACGATAAAAGCTGTTTCATCGCTGTGGTTTTTCCGTTGCCGCTACACCCTATCAACGTCATACTTTGTGCAGTTGAATTGACTTCTGTGAATTTTATCGCCTTTAAGTTCCCAGAAAGCACACGCTCATATCCATTTTGGATATGCCTAGCCCAGTCACCTGTCTCAGGATTTCTACCTACATAACCACCTCTTATCATTAATGAAATCCGTTCATGTAGCTGTATATGCTGACTTAACGGTTGAAAAAAATCATCAATAACACGACAAATACTATGCGCTCTATCAACTCCACTTTGGTGGATATCTTCAGATGTGCAATGTAAATTTCCTTTTAAAGCACTTGAGTCATCAATAAAGCTGTTTAAAGGAGGTAATGCTTCTATCAAAGGGTTTCCTTGATAAGCTGGTATAGTAGACGTTTGATAAACGGCAATAACACGGTGGCTTTGACTTTTCTGCATCAACTATCACCCTCATCATCAAACAACTCAGGTATAAAATCAGGAAGTTGATAATTTTCTTCCTCCCCCTTTAGCTGTACAACCTGTGCCAATTTCTCTTGTTTAGGCCTATTCGGTTTTATAGCTAACTTCTTTCTCTCTTGCTCGCGTAATTGCCGCTTATTTCCTTTAATTTCTTTTATTTTTTGCGCATTACTCAAAGTACTGGTTTGACGATTATTTTTAGCCTTTTTAATTTTCTTTTCGAGAAGATCATCAAAATCCCTTTCGACAGGTGAATACTGGTATTTCACCTCGGCTAAAACTTGCTTTTGAGCCGCTTGCCGCTCCCAAGCTTGATACCATGTCATATCACGGAATTCGCGACTTCTAGTCGAAATATCACAAACCCAAAAAGTATTTTTTCCTTCTTCAGGAAATAGATATATATGATCAACAGACCCAAGCTCATAGGCAGCATACAATTTTTTGGGTCTAGTGACTTCCGAAGAGCGGTGCATCCATCCCGCTTGAATAACTTCTTTTCCTGAATATATAACCCCCCATAGCTTTATTCCTAACTCAGATACTGTGACCTTTTCACGAGGTAACAACAAAATTTTAGCTATGTCAGTATCTATGGTTCTCAAACGACCGGTACGATGTTGAAGTCCCCAACGCCAGAGTTCAATTGGGATAGAAGGAATACTTTCAGGTATATCAGGAGCTCGATCATATTTCTCTAAAGGTTTATTCAAGTTATGAGCGAGAATTGAATAGAGCATAATTTCAACAAAATCAGATTTTGCAACAGCTGCCTCAACTCTATAATCTTTTTCACCATGCTTTTTAATCTTGTTGCCCGTTACGACACCTGGCATATAAGGTTTAAACTTAGCTTGCAAAGTCCCGAAAGACCTCTCTACAATACCTTTTGCATCACCTCTACGTGGAGGTGCACTTTCTAAGCGAACTCCAATGGCATCCACTAAGTAATTAGCTTGATGGCTCATTAGTTCACCACGGTCAGCGAGTAGCACATCCGGAATCCCCACACATGGCCATTGTTCTTCTGAAATATCAATACTATAGCTTTCGCAAGCATCTACTTTACTACTAAAACTAGATATTAATGCTTTCATCGCAACGGGGAACGATGCGTTATCAAAGCCAATATAAAACCCCGCAACCATACGACTGAAAACATCTATAACCATGTATATAGTTGGTCTTCCAATAACTTTATTTGGATCGTTATCATCGACCAAATATATATCCGCGATGGTGGCATCAATTTCATATCTACTTCCAGGCCCTAAAGCTTGCTCTGTTGCAGTTCCATGAAGAGGTCGAACATCTTTATTGTATACACCTTTTGGAGTTTGCTTGATGATCTGATTAGTTTTGGTATATTCAGTTTGATAGAAATATTGAAATTGTCGGTGTGTTGGAATTTCATGCTCAACCACATCAGGATATTTTAATTTATAGGCCTTACCAAACTTATTATATGCATATCGAATTGAATAGCCTTTATCGTTCATTAGGTACTTATCGCAAATGATTCGAAACTGTTTTCTAATGCTTTCATTTACTGCCTCACCGCTACCTATACCGTAAATACGCACTCTACCAGCTTTACTATTTGTAAAATTCCTTCTTTTTCCAGCAGCCCCGGAATTCTTATAATCGGGTAAAAGTGAATTTTTTATCTGACCTCGTTGCCAATAGCGCCTAACTAAACGATATATCGTAGATTTACCTTTATCAGATATAGAAATAGCATGGCTAATTCTTTTTGCTCGAGTACTCTTATTAAACGCTCCTTCGCCCTCAACAATTGGCTTAATCAGTTCATAGTGTTTTTGACTTTCTTGATAGTTACTTGATTCTATATCCCAAGATTCAGCCTGAAGATAAGCATATGGGTCAGATATTTTTTCTACACGCCCTTCATCAACCCAAACATTACATTGATCAAAATAAATTCTTTCTGGTAAACCTTTGTTCTCATCAAGAACAATCCAATAAAAGTAGCTACTTTCAGTAAAAAGTACTCGATAGGGCTTACCATCAAATGCGATAGTTTCATTAATTTGCCACATAGGTAAATCCCTCATGTAAAGACACGCTTCTAAACGCAATACTTTTTGCTTTCAGACTATGAAAAGGATAACGAATATCAAACGTTATAAGCCTTGCAGCACACATTAAACGCATGTCATATAATGACTTACCTAACTCTTGCTCATATGCGTTGTCATACTCCTTACATATGTCGACCACTTTTCTATTCGGATAGCGACCAAAATATGCTTTCATATTTTCAAATAATAGTAACAACTCATCAGTGATAATTTCATCAAAGTACCCCTTAACTCCGTAAAGCCACTCAATATTAGATACGACGACTTTATCTATCTCTTTTTCTGTTACAAGGAAAAAAGGAATTTTTTTGAGCTGCCAATACCGGCGCTCAATTTCAAGTTTTTCAATTGTTCTTGGGTCTTTTAGAGCCTCAGAGTATTTTGCTTGAATAGCAAACTTGGGCTGGTTTTTGGAAGTTGAATTGACTAAAAAGTCTGAAGACATTACAAGGTTGACTCCACCTTGCGAAGGGTGCCAAAGCTGACCGTCCTTAGATATACGAAGAGTGTCATCCCGATTCAGTGGGAACTGTTCACGAATATCGGTTACGGCAGAGTTATAATCTAAAAGGAGAAAGACTGCGAACTCAAGGTCTGATAACACATGGTGAATCCGGCCAGTAAGGTGAGAGTAGACCCTCTGAGATCGACCTTCCGATGGAACCTCATTGACATACAACCACGGCTTGTAGTTGGAAACCCTTCCAGTACCACGACCATCTTTAATTCGCTTGATAATTTGCTTTTCAGTTAGAACGTACTTTGACTTTGCCATAACAAAAATCCGGTTAACTTTTAATCAGTTTAACCGGATTTAAAAAGTTTTCAACTTTAATGTGTAAATTTTCAACTTTATTGTTTAGTTCTAATCTTTATTGTCTACCGACAATTATCAAAGCAATTTCTCTCAAATCACTCAACCGTAACCGATTTAGCTAAATTGCGTGGCTGGTCAACATCAGTCCCTTTGATAATGGCAACATAGTAAGAAAGTAACTGTAGTGGAATGGTGTAAACAATAGGTGCAATGAGTTCGTCACACACTGGTACATCAATGACTTTCATGGTTTCATCACTAGCAAAATTAGCATTTGAGTCGGCAAACACATACATTAAACCACCGCGAGCACGTACTTCCTCAACATTTGATTTTAATTTTTCAATGAGGTCATTTTTTGGTGCTACAACAATAACGGGCATTTCTGCGTCAATTAACGCTAAGGGGCCATGTTTTAGTTCTCCGGCAGCATAGGCCTCAGCATGAATGTATGAAATTTCTTTGAGTTTTAACGCACCTTCCATTGCAATAGGGTACTGATCACCTCGACCTAGAAAGAGAGCATGGTGTTTATCAGCAAAATCTTCTGCCAAATCCTCAATAGAAGTCGCTAAGGCTAATACTTCTTCAAGCTTACTTGGCAGAGTCATCAACGCTTGAGCAATTTTAGCTTGGGTTTGTTCGCTCATACCATGATATTTACCTAATGCTAAGGTCATCATCATTAAACCAACCAGTTGCGTGGTAAAAGCTTTAGTTGAGGCAACACCAATTTCAGCACCGGCTTTAGTCATAAAAGCGAGATCTGATTCTCTAACAAGCGAAGAGCCATCAACATTACAAATGGTTAAGCTGGCGCGATAGCCTAACTCTTTGGCTAATCTTAGTGCGGCTAGTGTATCGGCGGTTTCACCCGATTGAGAGATAGTGACTAATAAGGCATTTTTAGGCACATGAGATTGGCGATATCTAAATTCGCTGGCTATTTCTATGTTACATGAAACACCTGCCAAGGCTTCTAACCAATAGCGTGCCACCATACCTGAGTGATAACTGGTGCCGCAGGCAATAATTTGTACATGCTCAATATCTTTAAATATATCTTCTGCGCCCGTACCGAAAGTATCAATATCAAGCGCATCACCTATTAAACGCCCTTCAAGGGTGTTACGAATAGCGGTAGGCTGTTCATAGGTTTCTTTAAGCATATAATGGCGATATTCACCTTTATCGCTACTTTCATGGCTTACAGACGCTTCTTTAGCTTCACGTACTACGGGTTCACCATTGACATCAAAAACATTGACCTCAAATCGTGTTACCTCAGCAACATCACCTTCTTCTAAAAAAGCAAACTTACGGGTAACGGGTAAAAGTGCCATCATGTCAGAGGCGATAAAGTTTTCACCTAAACCATAACCTATAACTAAAGGGCTGCCAGAGCGAGCAACAATAATGCGGTCTTTATCAGAACTGTCCATTACCACAGTGCCATAGGCACCTTCTAATTGTTTAACCGCATTTTGTACTGCAGTTAATAAGCTGTTGCACCTTGTTAATTCATGATGAACTAAATGACCAATAACTTCAGTATCGGTTTGAGAGACAAATTCGTAGCCTAATGCTTGTAATTGACTTCGTAATGCTTGGTGATTTTCAATAATACCGTTATGCACAACGGCAATGTTACCATTTGATAAATGAGGGTGAGCATTTACTTCGCTTGGAGAGCCGTGTGTGGCCCAGCGTGTGTGTGCTATACCTGTACCACCTGTTAATGGAGCGGTATCTAATGCTTGTGCAAGTTCTTGAACTTTTCCCAACCGCTTAACACTGGCTAATTGGTTGTTTTGATCGATAGTTGCTACACCTGCTGAGTCATAACCGCGATATTCTAAGCGTCTTAGTCCTTCAACTAAAATATCTGCTACATCGCGTTGCGCTACAGCGCCTACTATTCCACACATAGTTGTTCCTTTATTTTTTAATTAACCGATTTGGCGCATATTAAATTAACGCCTTGGGCTATTAACTGTGCTCTTACTGACTCAGGTAATTCATCATCAGTAATGAGGGTCTGAATTTGATGCCAACCTAATTCTAAATTAGGTATTTTTTTGGCTATTTTGTCTGATTCCACCATAACAATCACTTCACGAGCAACTTCAGCCATAACGCGGCTTAAACCTATTAATTCATTAAATGTGGTGGTGCCGCGTTCAATATCTATTCCATCAGCACCGATAAACAGCTGATCAAAATCATACGAACGTAATACTTGCTCAGCGATTTGGCCTTGAAAGGCTTCAGAGTTTGCATCCCAAGTGCCACCGGTCATCAATAAAGTAGGCTCATTTTCAAGAGAATGAATTTCGTTAGCTATGCTTAAGGCATTAGTCATTACAACTAAACCTTTTTTATGTTCTAATTCGCTGACTAAAGCAGAGGTTGTTTGGCCACTATCAATAATAATACGGTTATGATCGCGAATTAATGTTGCCGCATGCTTTGCTATAGCTTTTTTCTGCTTTGAAAGTTTTTCAGTCTTTGGCTCAGTAATTTCACTAGGCAATGCAATAGCACCACCATAACGGCGTAACAACAAACCACTATTTTCTAATGCAGCAAGATCCTTTCTAATTGAAACCTCTGAAATATCAAATTGCTTTGCTAGGCTGTCAACGCTAACTTCACCATTGAGGTTAAGCTCTGCAATAATACTATGACGTCGTTGTTGGGTATTTCTTTTAGACATTATGTTTGGTTTGTTTTCGATTGACTTTCATTTGAGCGGTATTATCTTTCAAAACGAAAGATAATGCAATAAGTCTATAATTTACTTGGTGAGCAGGTAGGAATATTCGGCAGTTTTTTCAAACTTACGTGCAGCTTGTTGTAGCTGCTTAATAATATCCTTGTCAGTGTTTTTGTTGGCGGCGATATAACTAAAGCGCTGATCTTCAGGGGTTATTCTTTTATGATTAATGGCAATATTACCCTGACCACTCGATTTTAGGTGTTTTAATACATTATTAGGATCAGTATAAACTAGGTCAACTCTGCCATGGGCGAGCAAATGTACCATTTGTTCATCACTCGAGACGATATAAAGATTTTTTTGTTCAGAAAACCCCTTCGAAAGCAGTTCATTGTGTTCAGCAGAGCCTAGCCTAACGGCAATTACTTTTTCTTTAGCTTGCGTTATATTCTCTACATAATTGTTAGGCTTGCTAGCTAACGAAATAAAAACCCGTGCAGACTTACTCACTTTTATTAACCAATGAAAGTCAGGGGTGCGAGCGGGCGTTTTAATTATACTTAAAATTAAGGTGTTTCTATTGTGCTTTGCGGTAGCGAAAGCACGAGCCCAGGGCATAAAAGACACCTCAGCTTTAAACTGTGTCTCTTTTAATACACCCTGAAGAATTTCTATGGTAGGGCCTTTGTTTACACCTTCTTCTTGGTATTGTAATAAGGGATGTTCGCTGGCAACTACCAAAAAGTCGTGCTGTTGGTTTTCATCTGCAAAAGCGCCTAACGAAAAACTAACACAGAACAACAAGGTGAAACATAACTTGAACAACATCAAAGGAAAAACCTATTTTTTAACGGGGCGTTGCCAATTTTTAATATTACGTTGTTTAGTGCGAGTAAAGGCTAAATCATCATTGTCTACGGTTTTAGCAATAACAGAGCCAGCACCAACAGTTGCAGTGCTTCCTATAGTGACAGGTGCTACTAAAGCACTGTTAGAGCCGATAAAAGCATGATCATCTATAATTGTTTGTGCTTTATTAACTCCGTCATAGTTACAGGTAATAGTCCCTGCGCCAATATTAACGTTTTTACCAATCGTTGCATCACCAAGGTAGGTTAAGTGCCCGGCTTTACTGCCTTGCCCTAGGGTGGTTTTTTTCATTTCAACAAAGTTACCAACGTGTGAATCACTTAGCATGGTTGTTCCCGGGCGTATACGGGCAAAGGGCCCAACAGAGCAACTTTCACCAATAACAGCATCTTCAATAATGGTATTCGGTTTAATTTCTACATTATCATCAATTGAACAGCTTTTAAGAATACAATTAGCACCTACTTTTACATTATTACCTAAGGTTACTTTTCCTTCAAAAATACAATTGATATCAATGCTTACTTCATTACCTATAGTTAAATCACCGCGAATATCGATACGTGCTGGATCGCGAAGATTAGCACCTTCAATCATTAATTCATTTGCTAAACGGGCTTGATAAGCGCGCTCTAGTGCAGCTAATTGCACGCGGTTATTTGCACCCTCTACTTCTATTTCAGTTTCAGGGTGTGCAGTCGCAATTGATTTACCTTCACTATGGGCTGTGGCAATAATATCGGTAAGGTAATATTCACCTTGCGCATTTTCATTAGAAAGACCGCTTAACCAACGTTTTAAATCACCACCATTGGCTAATAAAATTCCGGTGTTAGCTTCATTAATTGTTAATTGCTCAGGGGAAGCGTCTTTTTGCTCGATAATACCCACTACATCGCCATCAACTCGGACAATGCGGCCATAGCCAGTCGGGTTTGATAAATGCACCGTTAACAGTGCCATGCCATTATCGGGTTTTGCTTGTAGTAAGTTTTCTAATGTTGAAACTTTCGTTAAGGGTACGTCACCATAAAGCACTAATACGTCTTCATCGTCTTTTAAAAAAGGTGAGGCTTGATCAACAGCATGGCCAGTGCCTAACTGTTCAGTCTGTTCAACAAAGGTTAAATCCTCGCCTGAGCCATTCTCTGTAAGGGTTGCCTTTAGCACTTCTCCGCCAAAGCCATACACCACATAAATATTTTTAGCGCCAATTTGACGAGCACTATCAATAACATGTGACACCATCGGCTTGTCAGCGACTACATGGAGTACTTTGGGTAAGGCAGAGCGCATGCGAGTACCTTTACCCGCAGCAAGAATAACAACAGAGAGAGACATGATAAATCCATTCAAATAAACTAATTCTTATGGCTTTTATTGTACCTAAGTTTCAGCTCACTTTGCTAGTGATTATGTTGAATAGGCATACTTTCTCCATTAGCGTTATATATTCCCGATGAGCCATGTTCGATAAAACCAAGGTTAATCATTTTAATTAAGAATGGATCTGATTCATTATCACCAATATCGGCAAAATCTGTTGATTGATAGTTGGCACGTTGTGAAAAAGCCAACTCAATTACCTCTTTGTCATGCTCAATAGCTTGAAGACGCCAATGACTTTTTTGCTTTCTTTGTACAATGGTTAGTTCGGTAATTAGGTTCAAATCTTTATTCCACAATAACTTACCTTTAAGGTTGGTCGCTTTGTCCTGCCATTTATATAATGCCTGCTGATAGCAACTATCTTTTATAGTATTAACCAAGGTAAGCGACTGCTTTTTGCTGTTAGGGATAAGCTGCCTAATTTGTTGCCAGTGGCTTTCTGACATTGCTTTTGCTTGATATTCAATACTTCTTTGAAAGTGATCAAAATGCATGGTTTTTTGAACTAAGTCGTGATTTGCTTTAAACCAAGTAGTAGATCTTTCACCATTTACCGATAGTACTTTGTTGGGTTTTCGCCATAATGAGCTAGTGTGAATCATTTTATTTTTAATAGCATTTTCTTCAATACGGTCTGTTTTGCTGTTCACTAATTGGTTACTTGCTAATTGACTATTGGTTAATAAATAATGAGCACCCAAGAAGTCTTCACGGTATTGGCAAGTTTGATCTGCTTTTACCGTGAAAGCATTGAACATCAATAAAAATAAGATCGTTATACTAATTTTCATAAATACCCCAAAGGGGAATTTTCACTCCCCCTTTTTTAATGTTGAATATAGATAGAGAAATAGGTAAACGTTAGTCGCTACCCGTTAAATCTGCCGCATAATTCATGATATGGAAGATAAGACTTTGTTCATTGGTACCTGTAACTAAATGTGCTCCTGGTCCTGAGGCAAAAACGGCAACATCTTCACCCGCATGAGTCTCAGATGAAAGCGGTACAAGTGCTTCTTGATGATAACCTGCGCTTGTTGTATCAACACCCGTTAAATCAAACCGACCAGCTGCAATACTATTTGCGTATGCTGCATCTGCATTTGTTTCTTGCCCTAGGTTTTGATACCCAAGTCCATTGGTATACCCTAACGTAGTATATGGCAAACCATCACTTGCTAAACTCGCTTCTGTTTTACCTACACCAACAACTTTACCGAGTATTGGGTTACCCCGTTTAGGGTAACCAGCAATAGTAAATACATGACTGTGATCCGCCGTAACAATGATCAATGTTTCTTCTGGATTGGTATTGTCAATTGCAGTTTGTACCGCTTTAGCCAGCTCTATTGTGTCATTCAAGGCGTTATAGGCATTGCCCGCATGGTGTGCGTGATCAATTCGACCCGATTCAACCGTGAGGAAAAAGCCTTTGTCATTGTTATCTAAAATATCAATGGCTTTGTTGGTCATTTCACTCAAGCTCGGCTCGCCTGCGATATCATTTGCTCTATCAGCTTCGTATTGCATGTGCGATTCATTAAATAAACCAAACAAGCGTGTTGTCGTTTCAGGGTTTATAGCATCAAAACTGGCTTGGTCAACAATATAATCACCCGAGGTGTAATTTGCGCGCCATTCAGCCGTTAAATCACGGCCATCTGTTCTATCTCCTTCTTTTTCACTTGCAGCATCAATGCTGTTAAATGCACTATCTTTAGGCAAAAAGTGGCGGCGACCGCCCCCCATTACCACTTCAATGCCATCAACATCTACACCTGCTATTCTAGCTTCTAAATTAGCTTCAAAATTCACTAATTGAGAGGCAATATCTTCACAGCCAGCTGTAATAGCCGCTTCAGGCATATCGGAGATATCTTCCCAGTTACGCTCTGCTGATTTAGCATAGGTTGCCGCTGGTGTAGCATGAGTAATTCTTGCGGTAGAAATAATACCTGTCGATTTACCTGCAATCTCAGCTAACTCTAATGCGCTGATCATTTCATTGCCTGCAACACTGGCACAATCACCACGTTGAATGTCAGCATCTACCCCAATCACCCCTGCATCTGTTTTTACACCTGACATCATGGCTGTCATAGTGCCAGCAGAATCAGGCGTTTGTGCATCAACATTGTAAGTTTTAGCAAGCCCTGAAAATGGAAATTTTTCAAAACTTAAACTATTACTTTCTCCTAACATACCCTTGCGTTGTCCATCAAAAATTCGGGCTGCGGTTAAGGTAGAAACGCCCATACCATCACCGACAAATAAAATGACATTTTTGGCATTGCCTTTGAGAGTCGATATTTCTGAGGCACTTTTCCAATTAGCGTCTGCTGTTTCGATTACTTTTGCACCTTGAACATACCATTCATTCGAAATATTTGTTGCCAAGCTTTCTTGCGTTATGGTGTTGTTTTTTTCACTATCATTACAGGCTGCCAAGCTGAATAAAATGGTAAGCGCAATAATAGAGTTATTAAAATTTTTCATGATTTTTTCCTAAATTATTTTTGTTATGGCATTTATTCAATTAAACCTAAGGCTTTATTGATGACGTGAAAAATAACGCTCTGTTCGATATTACCTTGCACTAATTGCGCACCTGGCCCCATTGCGTGTACAGAAATGTCTTCACCTGCATGGGTTTCTGATCCTAAAGGAATATTAGCTTCCTGATGATAGCCACTGTCCATGGTGTTTATTACAGTTAAGTCTATGCGCCCCGTATTAATGGCTTCGTTGTACCCTTTGTCTGCATCTGTTTCACCAGTAAGGTTACGGTGCCCTTGTCCATTAGTGTAACCAACTGTGGTGTAAGGCATACCGTCACGTGCTAAACTCGCTTCTGTTTTACCTACAGAAATTACTTTACCTAATATTGGATTACCCCGTTTAGGATAACCAGCAATGGTAAAAACATGACTGTGATCAGCAGTAACTAAAATTAAGGTCTCTTCTGGATTGGTATTGTCAATTGCTGCTTGTACCGCATTGGCAAATTCAATGGTATCGGTTAGCGCGTTGTACGCGCTGCCAGCATGATGACCATGGTCAATACGACCAGATTCAACGGTAAGAAAATAGCCTTTATCATTATTATCAAGAATACCTAATGCTTTGGTTGTCATCTGAGTTAAACTGGGTTCGCCCGCGATATCATTTGCTCTGTCGGCTTCATAATGCATATGAGATTCATTAAATAAACCTAGCACTTGTTGAGCATTAGCAGTATCTAATGCATCGAAACCTGCTTGATCAATGATGTATTTACCGTTCGGGTAACTTGTTTGCCATTGCGCGGTTAAGTCAATATTATCGGTTCTATCTCCTTCAACCTCACTTATGGCATCAGCACTATTAAAAGCAATATCTTTAGGTAAAAAGTGACGACGACCGCCACCAAATATAACATCAAGCCCATCAACATCTATTCCTTGATATCGCGCTTCTAAGTTTTGTTCAAAGTTGATTAATTGCGAGGCAATGTCTTCACAACCCGCAGTAATCGCTTTATCAGGCATATCAGAAACATCTTCCCAGTTTCGATCTGCTGATTTAGCATACGCTGCGGCTGGTGTTGCATGGGTTATTCTTGCGGTAGAAATAATACCTGTTGATAATCCACGTATTTCTGCAAGCTCAAGTAAAGTAGCAACTTCATTGCCTTTTACCGTTGAGCAATCGCCACGTTCAATATCTTCATCTACGCCAAGAACGCCCGCATCACTTTTCAAACCAGACATCATGGCAGTCATAGTGCCTGCAGAGTCAGGGGTTTGTGCATCAACATTATAGGTTTTGACTAAAGCACTAAAGGGGAACTTTTCAAAGCTTAAGTAGCCCTCTTCCCCTGAATTACCCGCTTGTTGTCCTTGTAATATTCGTGCTGCAGTAAGTGTTGATATTCCCATACCATCACCTACAAAAAGAATGACATTTTTAGCTTTATTTTGAGTTTTTTGTGCTAATTTATTCGCCAGCACCTTTTCACCCTGCTTATACCATTCGTTCGTTTTTTGATCATTAAACAGATCGACAGCTAACGCAGATAAGCTTACGCTTGGCAGTATTGACGCCATAAGCAGTGCAATGGTTTTTTTACGCATTATTTACTCCAACCAGATAAATTAAAATTTTATGGCAGATAAAATAGAGCATTTGTGTGAAATAAATGTGAACAAAATAAGGCGTTTTTTTGATACTTATATGACTATTTAGTGACAAAAGGATTGTTCTATACCATTTATTTTTAAGGGAATGGCCAATAATAAGATGTACCTTAATCATGATTCTCTCAGTTGTCCTGAAACTAGCACCTTTGGGGGGTGGGTAATGAAGAGTGCATGCGGGTACCTTTACCTACACCAAGCATAACAACAGAAAGAGCAAGTTTAGGCTTGCTTTGCTATATATTTTATTAGCTTGCATATTTACATTACTTGGCTAATGATTAATAAACAGGGCGGCATTGACATTACGTAAATGGCTTTCTAGTATACAATTTAAACATAAATAGATATTTGATAAATATAATAAAACATCACTATTACGGATATTTAGCGCTATATTATGAACGATACTCCCCCAATGGATAGACAAAGTGATACCAATACAACTCATATCGTTGTTGGTATAGGCGCCAGTGCTGGCGGGTTAGAGGCGCTTCAGTTGCTTGTGTCTCATTTGCCCAAAAACAGTGGCCTTAGTTACGTATTGGCTCAGCATCTTTCACCGTCACATAAAAGTATGATGGTTGATTTGCTTAAAAAAAGTGCAACTATTCCCATTGTTAAACCAGTTAATGGTGAAATTATTTTACCCGACACTTTTTATATTTGTCCGCCTAATCAAAACATAGAGATCAACCAAAATAATCAAATTATATTATCTGATGTAGGAGAAGTTCGCCATATTCCACGTCCCTCTGTTGATATGCTGTTTGAGTCGATAGCCTTTGTTAAAGGTGATAATGCTATTGGCATTGTCTTGTCAGGAACGGGATCTGACGGCTCTAGAGGCGTTGGATTAATTAAAGGCGAAGGGGGAATTAGTATTGCCCAAGACCCTAATACAGCAAAGTTTGATGGTATGCCCGAATCCGCTATTAATTCTGGCAACATTGATTTAATTTTACCACCAGAAGAAATAGGAAATGAACTGGTAAATATCATTAAATTCCCCAGAGAGCCAGATTTAAACGTTGAAGAAAATGTCCCTCGTGAAGTTTACACTAATATTTTGCGGAAAATTAAACGTCAGAGCAAAGTTGATTTTACACTTTATAAAGAAAGTACCATTATGCGAAGAATTAAACGCCGCATGATGGCTTTAAAAATATCAAGTGTGATTGATTATTTACAATATTTAAACGATGAAAGTTCAGAAATTGAGATCCTGTTTAATGATATGTTGATAGGTGTCACTTCATTTATTAGAAATCCTCGTGCGTTTGATAAATTAAGCGAAGAATTAGAGCATTACCTAGAAAACAAAGACAATAGCATATTGCGAGTATGGGTAGCGGGTTGTTCAACCGGTGAAGAAGCTTATTCTATAGCAATAACGTTGCACGAATTACTTGGTAAAAAGATTAAAGATTATAAAGTGCAAATATTTGCCACAGATATTGACAGCAAAGCTATAGATTACGCAAGAAATGGAGTATATCCAGAGAGTGCTATCAGTAATATATCTAAGGCAATGCGCAGAAAATATTTTACTGTAAACGGAGAGCTGTTTGAAATTAGTAAGGCCATAAAGGCTAATGTTATTTTTTCTGTGCATGATCTCACCCGTGATCCACCTTTTTTAAGGTTAGACTTAATAACATGTCGTAATTTACTTATTTATTTTAATTTAGAGCTTCAGCGTCAAATAATGCCATTATTTCATTACGCGCTAAATCCCAAAGGCCTATTGTTTTTGGGGCAGTCTGAGTCTATAGGAGTATTTCAAGAGCATTTTCGCACAATGTCAAAAAACGGTAAGGTATATGAAGCCGTATTTATTGGCAAAAAAGTACCACCTGACCGAAATAATCATCGCTTTGAAATTAAAGACTATGTAGAAGCGAAAATAAAAGAAACCGCAAAACCGTCGACAAAAACTAAATCGGCATCCGTACTAACAGACTTAATAGCATTGAAACTAAAAGAGGCTTTTTTACCTAATGCCATTTTAGTTAATGAAAACATGGATATCGTTTTTTCTAGTGGTAATAATCCACTATTAGTAAGACCTGAAGGATTACCAACTAATAATATTTATCAAAACTTACACCCAGCATTGTCTATTGATTTGCGTTCAGGTGCACATTTAATAGATTCTGGACAGAGTGTAGTTTATACCGCATTTCAACGTGTTTTTTTAAAAGAAGAACAACACTGGGCTAGATTGATTTTAGTTGATATACCTTATCAAGCAGGTATGGGGCGATTAATATTAATTTTTACTCAAATAGAAGAGTCGCTTAACTTGCCTATTGCTTCTATGGACGGTGATAGTGACCTTAGCTTAAGCACCTTTGCTAAAGAGCAAGAAAGGCAGTTACTAAAGGCTAAAGAACAGTTGCAAACAGTAATCGAAGAATTAGAAACATCTAATGAAGAAATGCAATCGATGAACGAAGAACTGCAAAGTTCTAACGAAGAATTACAAAGCTCTAATGAAGAGTTAGAAACAACGAATGAAGAGTTACAGTCAACCAATGAAGAGTTACAAACAGCATATGCTGAATTGAGAATGGCATATGATGAAAAAGAGCTGCAGCAACAAAAATTAAATGCGATTAGTGAGGAATTAGAACTAACTAACACTTTACTAGAAGATGCTGAACGAATGGGTAAAACAGGCTCATTACTGTGGGATTTAGAACATCACACCATGCAGTGGAGCAAAGGTACTTTCAAAGTTTTTGATTTAGATGAAGGTGTTTTTGTTCCAAGTTATGAAGCCTTTATTGGCTTGGCTCATACCGATGACAGAGCAAAGTTAGAGCAACACTTAACCAATTTAGTCACCTCAAAAATAAATGAAATTTTTGTTTATAGAGCGCTGACCAAACATAAAGAAACGCTATGGGTATCACTAGATTCTGTAGTCTCTTTCGGGCCTCATAAGCAAGCCGAGAAGGTGTTAGGAACCATCACAAACATAACCGTGCGAGTTAATGCCGAAAACAAACTCGCTCAGCAACAAAAAAATATGGATGTGTTAATGAACAAAACGCTTAATGGGTTTTATATTTATGATTTCGTTAACAATAAAAATATCCATATTAATCAAGCGTACACCAATATTTTGGGTTATACCAAGCAAGATATCGATAAAATGAATGCTGAAGAGTTTAGCCAATTATTTCACCCTGATGATTTAGATAACGTGATTAACCACATGACTAAATTAAGTAATGTGACACAATCTGATGAAGCAATTGCAATTAAATATCGATTTAAACATAAAACAACGGGTAACTATTTAACGCTTTATTCCAATGATATGGTTTATGAATTTGATGAAAATGGAAAACCGCTTTCTATGCTTGGTACTTTTTTTGAGATATAAAAATTAAAGCATGAGTAAGTTGTTAATCTAACAGTATATCCACCGAGATAGATGATGAATGAAAAGCCCAACAAGTTAGAGTCAATGTCAGAAAGTCTTGCTGAAAATGTTGATGTCAGGGTTCAAAATTTATTAGGCTGTTTAAATAGTCATACCTCTCATGCTAAAAAAAATATTTTTCATGAAAATATACAATTATTGGTTGAGGAGCTATTAGACAGTCAAAGCAAACTAGCTTCAATAAATAATGTTATTGAAAAAACACTGTTATCACGAGAGCAGTTTACCGTGCTTTTTGAAAAAGCACCGGTAGGTTTTATTGTCCTAGATGAGCAATACCATATTGTGGAAGCAAATACCGTTGCAAGATCGCAACTAAACCTCGCTCATGACCAACAAAGCCCTAATTATAATCATTTAAAAATAGTGAGTTTTATTGTTAAAGGGGTTGCTGATTTTATTGATTGGATCAGTGCTGATTCTACCGAGGGGTTAATTGTTGAACTCCATGACGCCAATAAAAAAGGTCAGGTTAAACTTAACCAAACTTCATTGATTATTTCAAAAAAACGATTCCACTTCATATCAATGATATCGATAGCTAAAGAATACTATTTAAATGAATCGTTACGGCTATTTAAAATGGTTTTTGAATTTAGCTCACAAGGAATCATGATTGCTGATGTAAATAAAAATATCATAGAGGTCAATCCTGCTTTCAGTAAAATTACAGGTTACTTACTTGAGGATATCAAAGGATGCAAACCAGAAGTCCTTGCTGCTGACAGCGAGTCAGAAGAGTATTACCAAACTATTTATGCCGATTTAGTTTATAACAATAGTTGGAAAGGTATTGTTTATAACTGTAATAAAAATGGCCAAGTATACCCTGAAGAATTAGAGATGGTTGCAGTCTATGGTGCAGACAACACAAATATGCCAATTCATTATATCGGCATATTTGAAAATATTAGTGAAAGAGTTGAAAAAGAAAACAAGCTGAAAGAGCTCGCTGAAATGGACATTTTAACGGGGTTGTATAATAGACAAGGATTCAATCAAAAATTTGAAAATAAATTTCAAGTTGCTCAACGAAATGGTGATAATTTTTCAATACTGTTCATAGATTTAGATAATTTTAAGTATTTAAATGATCGTTATGGTCATAATTATGGTGATGAGCTATTAAAGTTGATGGCGTTGCGTATTACTAATAATTTGAAAAAAACAGATGTTGTTGCCCGTTTAGGGGGAGACGAATTCATTATTATACTTTCAGGAAATGTGTTGAAAGCGTCATTGAACAACCTCGCACATAAATTATCAGTATTATTAAGTAAACCCTATAATATTTTTGATATTGAATATGTTTGCTCTGCTAGCATAGGTATTGCTACCTACCCAGATGATGCTATTGAACCCATTGCATTATTGAAATCAGCTGATGCGGCGATGTATCAAGCCAAATTTTTAGGGCGAAATAGGTACCAGTTCTTTAATGAAGAGTTATTTAATCAACATACTATTTGCCAGAAAACCATTACAGATGTTGATGATGGTATTCCACAACACCAATTTTTATTACACTATCAAGCTCAGCATGACATGAATACAGGGGACTTAGTTGGCTTTGAAGCGCTCGTTCGTTGGCACTATTCAGAAGGTGAAATTCGCTATCCAAAAGAGTTTTTACCTTATATCGAAAAAGAACAACAAATGATAAAGTTAGGACGATTACTGATTAACCAAGCCTTTATTAACGTAAATACTTGGTGCAAATCAGGGTTTAAATGGCCTGTATCTATTAATTTATCGGCAGATCAGTTGAGGCTTGCAGAAACTTATGAATTAATTTCTACCTTATGTGACAAATACCCTAAGGTGCGCTCTCTTATACATATAGAAGTTACAGAAACCGCTATTTTTGAGAATGATCCGCTCATAGAAAAAAACATTAATCAATTAAAGCAGCTAGGTTTACATTTAGTTTTAGATGATTTTGGCACAGGATACTCGTCAATTTATAGCTTAAAAAAGTTTCAATTTGATGTGATTAAAATTGATAAAGGCTTTGTTGATGATATTTTATCAGGCGACAATAACAACTTGGTTATTCTCAATGGCATTATTAGGCTTATTCAAGAATTAAATATTGCTATCATCTGTGAGGGCGTTGAAACTCATCAGCAGGTAGATTATCTAGTCAATAAAGATTGTAAAATAGCACAAGGTTTTTTCTATCATAAACCTATGCATAAAAATCAAATGCTCAAATATATAGCGCCTTATTTGTAAGCAATCCTCGAGGTAAGCTAGCCTTTCCTATCAATAAAAACAAGCAAGGAAAAATAACCTTGCACTTCATGTGTGCAATAGTGTTTTTTTTCGCCCTTCGATCAAGCATCAGCTAAGTAAATAAAAACCACGGTTTTATTAATACATAACAAAATCAGGTGTTTATTGTGTTTTTGATGGTTTGGTACGTTCTTTGCGATAGCATCATTAATATGCACATGAGAGTGGTACATTAATGATGAGTGAAAAAATTAAGTTAGTAGTAATAGGAAACGGCCCCGTTGGCCATAACTTTTTAGAGTATTTAGTAGAAAGTGGTCAAAGCGATAATTATCAAGTTACCGTATTTGGTGAAGAGCCAATTCCTGCTTACGATCGGGTACATTTAACTAGCTGGTTTAAAAACCAGTCGGTTGATGACATTAATATGGTAAAAGAAGGGTTTTATCCGGCGAATGATTTTGCTTTGCATACTGGCGATAAAGTCAGCCAAATCGATCGCTTTAAACGATTAGTTATTTCAGAATCAGGCCTTGAGATTAGCTACGATAAAATAATCTTAGCCACTGGCTCTTTTCCTTTCGTTCCTCCTGTACCAGGCCATGATCGTGATAATGTGTTTGTTTATCGTACGATAGATGATTTAGAAAAAATTACCGCAGCAGCTAAAAAAGGTAAAGTGGGCGCAGTAATTGGTGGTGGTTTACTTGGTTTAGAAGCAGCGAAAGCCTTAATGGATTTAGACCTAAAAACGCATGTGATTGAGTTTGCGCCTCGTTTAATGGCTGTTCAAGTCGACGATGGCGGTGGCAACATGCTAAGTAAAAAAATACAAGACTTAGGTGTTAGTGTTCATACTCAGAAAAATACTCAAAATATTAGTGATGGCGAATCCGCTGTACATAAGATGAGTTTTGCAGATGGCGAAGAGCTAGAAACTGACCTTATCGTTTTTTCAGCAGGTATCCGACCGCGAGATGAATTGGCACGTAATGCCGGTCTTGGCATGGGAGCCAGAGGTGGGGTGGTTATTAACAATAACTGTTTAACGTCAGACCCTGATATTTATGCCATTGGTGAAGTTGCACTTTGGGATAATAAAATTTATGGCTTAATTGCTCCAGGTTGGTCAATGGCGCAAGCGGCAGTTGATCATTTAACCGGCACAGGTACAAGTGAATTTGCTGGTGCTGATATGAGCACCAAGTTAAAACTTATGGGTGTTGATGTTGCCTCGATTGGCGATGCGCATGGAACCACGCCTAATTCGCGAAGCTATACCTATGTTAATGACCGCGAGGAAGTGTACAAAAAAATTGTTGTTAGTGAGGATGATAAATACTTGCTTGGTGCGGTTTTAATTGGTGATGCTGCTGAATACGGCTCTCTTTTACAATTTATGCTAAACAAAATGGAATTACCCAGTGAGCCAGAGGGATTAATATTACCAAGTCTAGATGGTTCATCTAGTGGTATTGGGGTTGATGCCTTACCCGATTCCGCAGTGTTATGTTCTTGTATGAACGTAACCAAAGCGGATGTCATTGATGCGGTTGAGGCTGGCGCTGCTGATATGGCAGCCATAAAGTCATGCACCAAAGCGGCAACAGGTTGTGGAGGTTGCACCGCATTAGTGACTCAAGTATTAAACTGTGAGTTAGAAAAATCTGGCGTTGAAGTGAATACTGATCTTTGTGAACATTTTGCTTACACCCGTCAAGATTTGTACAACATCATTCGCGTTGAAAACATTAAGACATTCGAACAACTGCTTGAAAAACACGGTACAGGCTTAGGTTGTGATATTTGTAAACCAACCGCGGCCAATATTCTTGCTTCTTGTTGGAATGATCATGTGTTTAATAGCAACCTGCAGGGTTTACAAGATACCAATGATTATTTTATGGGTAACATGCAAAAAGATGGTACATACTCTGTTGTGCCTCGCGTCGCAGGTGGTGAAATTACCCCAGACAAATTAATCGTGTTAGGCGAAGTTGCTAAAAAATATAACCTTTATACTAAAATCACCGGTGGTCAACGTGTTGACTTATTTGGTGCACGTTCAGAGCAATTACCTGAAATTTGGCGTGAATTGGTTGATGCTGGCTTTGAAACCGGTCATGCCTATGGTAAGTCGTTAAGAACGGTTAAATCATGTGTTGGCTCAACATGGTGTCGATATGGCGTACAAGACTCAATGGCATTGTCTATTTTGCTTGAAAATCGCTATAAAGGCCTTCGTTCCCCTCATAAATTAAAAATGGCGGTATCAGGTTGTACGCGTGAATGTGCTGAAGCGCAAAGTAAAGATGTTGGTATTATTGCCACAGAAAACGGTTGGAATATGTATGTTTGCGGTAATGGCGGCATGAAACCTCGCCATGCGGACTTGTTTGCCTCAGATCTTAGTGATGTTGATTTAATTAAGTACATCGACCGTTTTTATATGTTTTATGTTCGCACCGCCGATCGCCTACAACGTACCTCTGTTTGGATGGACAATATGGAAGGGGGATTAGAGTATTTAAAATCAGTAATTATTGATGACAAACTGGGTCTGGCTGCTGAGTTAGAGCAAGAAATGTCAAATGTGGTTGATACTTACCAATGCGAATGGAAAACCACCATTGAAGATCCAGAAAAATTGAAGCGTTTCGGCCACTTTGTTAACAGTAAGCTGCATGATGAAAATGTAATCTTTACCACAGAGCGTGAACAAATACGCCCATTACTTGTTTCTGCTAACACAACAGAAACCGCTTAATTAAGGAACCAATGATGACAACAGATAATAAACAGTGGTTCGACATATGTAACCTCGATGATATTCTTCCTAGCATGGGGAGATGTGCATTATTTAATGACAAACAAGTTGCTATTTTTAGAGTGGTATCAGCCACAGGTGAAGATGAGTTTTATGCAATTGATAACTACTGTCCTTTTAGTCACTCAAATACAATATCTCGGGGGTTAACTGGCAGTATCGCAAATAAAACCGTGGTAGCGTCACCTCTTTATAAGCAACATTTTGATCTAACGACCGGTATTTGTATAGAAGATGAAACCGTTAGTGTAACTACTTACCCCGTGCGCCTTAACGGCAGTACTGTACAACTTGCTGCCTAAGGAGAACAAAATGAACCAAGCAACAAAATACACTTATTACACCGCAGATGTTTTTACTGAGCAACCTTTTCATGGCGTTGCGTTACCGGTTTTCACTGATGCTTCAGGGTTAACAGACACGCAGATGCAAAATATATCGAATGAGTTAAGTGCCACTAGCACCATATTTTTATATGCTGGTAGTGATAACCATTGGAAAATGAGGGTTTTTAATAAAGATCATGAAATCCCTGCCAGCATTCATGCAGTTCAAGCCGCAAGTTATGTGTTAGCGCAAACCGGAGCCGTTACGCTAGAAAGTCGCCATACCATGATAACTATTATTTCTGAAATGAAAGGTCATGAACAAGTGATCAATAGCTATGTCTCTAAAAAAGAAAACGGCGATGCTGGTATTGTTCAACAGACCTATGACACCCATGCTGCAATAGATTACTACACTCCAACAACCGAAGAGTTAGCGGCTATGTTATCACTTAGTCCTGCCGATATTGGCTTTGATCATTACCGGCCATTAATAGTTTCTTGTGGTGTACCCTATTTAATTGTGCCAATTATGTCATATAACGCAATCCGGGAAGCTAAGTTTAACGAAGCGGCATGGAGTAACTCTTCTGCCCCTATGTCTCTTGCACAAGAAATACTACTTTTTGCAAATAATACCGATGATAACCCTGCTGATTTTCATGCTAGGTTATTAGGTCCAGCTATTGCTCATCATGAAGATCCACCTATTGGCGGTGCGATAGCAGCCTTTGCGAGCCATATATGTGACCATCCCCATGTGCAAGCAGGTACACATGTGTTTGGTATTCAGCGAGGCGCAAACGATGCCCGTAAGAGCTTATTTTATGTTGAGATGGATAATCAACAAAGTAAAGACTTAACCATTCGGGTCGGTGGTCATGCAGTATTAATGAGTGATACCCGTATTAGAGTGGCTTAGGGCTAATAAAATAATTTATTAATTTTTCAGAAATGAAGGAACTTTTACAGAGTTTAACACTCTGACTGTGGGTAAGCCTTGATTTCCCTAGGTGTTTCATGTTTTTAGCGCGTTTATATTTTTATTGACGCGCTTTTTTTTGCCTGAAATTTATTAAGCCACACAAAGTTATTTATATTTAGGATATAAGACTAAATAATCACACCAGGTACTAAACTGGCTATGATTAAAGCGCGGATCGGTTGCTGTATACCAAAGAGAAGCTTGCTGAGGTTGTAAACGAAAAAACAATTTATGGCCATCAATAGCGACATAACAAATTAACGTTTTGTCAGTTTGGTTGGTCACTTGAATCTCTGCGAGGTTTTCAATACTTCGTTGATGTTGCACTGAAATTTTAGGAAAAGCAGCAACTGAACTGGAAAACAGCAAAAGAATAATAAAAATAAAAGCGTTAGCATGCATTATCAAAATGTACCATTAAAAAGTAAAAAATATGTGAATTATTTTAAGTTTAGCATTGAAAGCTCAAACAGGTGTCTCCATAATTGGTATATATCTAGAAAGAACTAAATCGTAGTAATTAATATTTATTCAATTACATTATTATAAAAATGTGTATTTATATTCCTATAACGTAATAATATAAGCACAAGAAAAGAAGAGCATAAGTCATGGCGAATATCGTTCCAGTAAGAAAAGAACAACACCAAAATTTGAAACTAGCTAAAACCCGAAATATTTCTCACGTAGCAGGCCAACACATTATTCCTGTCGCTGCTGCTGAATATGCGCAATCTTCAGCGAGCTTTCCTATTGTTTTAGTTAAAAATCCTGATTCACCACGTTTTCGTAGTGTTGCAATGTTGGGCTTAGAAGCAGGTGAAAACTTATTCTATCAAGATGATAAATGGACAGCATTATCAATGCCGCAAAGCATTTCAATGGTGCCTTTTTCATTAGGCATTGACCCTGATAAAGAAAATACCTTAACTGCTTGTATTGATTTAGACAGTGAATTTGTAGGTGAAGATAAAGATTTAGCTATATTTGAAGAAGACGGCAAAGAGTCAGAAGTACTTACCAATGTGCAACAAGCGTTAGGTCGTTTATTTGACAATGAAAGAATGACAGAAAACTTCATTAAAGAATTGCAAGAAAATGATTTATTACAAGAGCTTGAGTTAAATGTTTCACTCAGCACAGGTGAGAAAAAGAAATTAGTTGGTATATATACTGTTAATGAAGATAAAGTTAAAAGCTTAGCTGATGATAAAGTGTTAGATTTCCACAAACGTGGCTTATTTGTTCCTATTTATTCTATGCTAGGTTCGCTTTCGCAGATTAACCGTTTAGTGCAATTACGTAACAATGTTGCTGAAACCAAAGTTACTGGTGTTCAGGTTGTTCCGGTAGGTAAAGAAGCGCCAAGTGAAAGCTAAGCGTTATAATTAGTTTTTATGAATGTTTAAAAAAGGAGCTTATAGCTCCTTTTTTTGGTTTTTAAATCAAAATAAAAGTCATTGCTTATTTCGATAACACCTTTGTTGTGCTAATTTAATCATACTAAGTTTTTATTGTGAAAATAAGATGACCGAAAAAGATAAGCTTTCCAAGGAAGTAGAAGAGCAAATACAAAGTATTGCAAGTGATGTATACATTCAAATAGAAGAAAAGCTAACCCAGCTAGTGTCTACTGCTGTGCCCAAACACACTGAAAAATCGGTTAATGTTGAGCAAGCGCCTGATTATATAGCGCTGCAAAAAAACTACCAAGCGAGTCAGCAAGAGTTAACTACAAAAAGTAAACGTTTTACTGAGCAAATAACAACGTTAGAGCAAAGTGTAGCTAATTTAAAAAAACAATTATCAGATGAACAACAAAAAAAGGCAGCAGAAGCAGCAAAAAGTAAAGCAGATCTTAAAGCACAAGATAGTGATTTAGCCAAAAAAATAGAGCACTTAGCGCAAGAAAATAACGAGATTAAATCACAGTTAGCTAGTGCTAAAGATAAACAGCAAGTCAGTGAGCAAAACTTCCAAGTAGAGTTAACACAAAACAACATCAACTTTACCGAAACAATTGAGCGCCTAGAGCATGAAAATAGCTTGATTAAGGCTATGTTAACCAAAGAGCAATCTAAGTTATCCAGTGAGCAAAAAAATTCAAAGTCAGCCTTGAGCGAGCAAACTAAGCAATTACATAAAACCATTGAAACTTTAGAAAAGTCGCTGTCAACTCAAAAGACACAATTCACCAAAGAGCAAACGCGCTTTAATGAACATGATAAAAAGCAAAAAACGCAACTTAGTAATAACGAGAAAGAGCTAAAACAACAACAACAACAGATAGTAACGTTAAATGAAAAGCTATCGACCTTGGTTAAACAAGAGCACGCTCAAGCAAAAGCATTAGCGGCAAGTGAAAAACAACAAAAAAGTAGTGAAGAGGCTCTGCAAAAAGCTGAAAAATTGTGGCAAAAAACCACAGATCAGCAAAACACAACATTAGTTGACAATAAAAAGGTCATTGCAGATTTAAACAAAAGAGTAGAAGAATTAAATGAGAAGCTAAAAAGTGCGATAAAGCAGAATGAAAACCAGGTCATAGAAGCAAAAAAAGCAGCAGATCAACTTCAAAAACAAATGGCTGCAAGCAAGCTAGAAGCCAATAAAGAGGTTATGAGTATAAACGAGCAGCTTAAACAAGCAAAAAATGACACTGAAATTCAGAAAAAAGCATTAACTGAGCAACAAGAAAAAACAGTCTTCTTAGAAGAAGAGATTAAGCTCCATGTCAAAACGGTGCAAGGTTATAAACAGGAAATAGCCCAGTTAACCGAGCAAAAAGTTAAGCTAATTAAGCAACAACAAGCAGAGCAAAATATTAGCATAGCAAAAGTAGAAGACCACAAGAAAGCTCAACAAGCACTACAACAAAAAGTGACACAACTAGAGACTAAAAATCAAGAGCTAGGCGGCAGTTTAATTACTGAACAATCAAATATTAAATCATATCAAAAAGAAATTGAGTCGTTAAAATCACAGGTGAAGTTAGCTCAAGATGCGCAAGAGGGAGCTCAAAAACGTTTTGATGTTAGCCGAGCAAAGCAAGAAAAAGAAAACGATCAAGTACGAGAAACTATTAAATATTTGCGAGATGAAAACAGCGACTTGATTACACAGCATAATGAGAAAAAAGAGCAATACCTTGAACAAATTCATGAGTTAGAAAGTAAGTTGACAGAATATCGATTAAAGTTTGAATACGCGCAAAAACAACTTGCACAAAATAACTAAACGTTAGCAGGTTTATTGCTGCTTTGATCTTTAAATCATATCTGGCATCGACATGGTTTGATACAATAACCATTAGTGATGACATTTTTAAACGAGAACTAACTTGGCAAACCATCTTCCTTTTGAAAAACTAGGTTATTGGCAACAAATAGCCTTTGCTAGCGCTATACTTGAGCGCATGTTACCAAACTACCAAATGTTTAGTGAAAATAGCCAGTTTGGTGATTATGCGCTGTTACGTAATCAACTTGACCTAGTTTGGCAATGGTTAGATAAAAACAGTCAAATTAAAATCAATATTAATGCTCAGCTAGCTAAGTTAGAAGCTCAGACGCCAGATCCTGAAGCGTTTGACACTTTCGGTGTGTTTCCTGCGCTTGATGTTTGCATGGCGATGATGGCTTTGTGGCAATTAATGCAATCAAATGGTCAAGATAAACACCATGAAGATATTTCAAGCATTAGTCGCTTATCA
The DNA here is from genome assembly GCF_040362745.1 of Colwellia sp. KU-HH00111. Classification (NCBI taxonomy): domain Bacteria; kingdom Pseudomonadati; phylum Pseudomonadota; class Gammaproteobacteria; order Alteromonadales; family Colwelliaceae; genus Colwellia; species Colwellia sp. KU-HH00111. Next base: position 120,911 of record NZ_BAABWO010000002.1, read on the forward strand.
CTTAATAGTGTCAATTATTATGTTGAGTTATTACTGTTAGATGAGGGAATGACCCAAATAGATGCCAAAGATATCGGTGCCCATCCATTAGCTGTTTGGGAAAAGGACACGCAAAATGAATTGTTTGATTTTCTAAAACTTGCTGCACAAAGCAAGCGTAGCTGCCAACTTGCCAAAGAAATGGTGCTCTCAGAAGGGCTTTCTAATCTTGGGATTGAAATAGAATAATTTTAGTTAAATGTGGATTTTTACCGAATTTTCATGCATATTTTTCCTGTAATCGATTTTTAAATAGGATTTGTTGATGAATTACGTAAAAATTACCTTTGCATTATTGGTGCTAATAAACCCCTTTATTAGCCATGCAAGCAGTATCGCAGAAAAAAACACCGCCATTGAAGCAACGGTCAAGCAAGCCATGAAAACTTTTCAGGTGCCAGGTGTTGCAGTTGCTATCGTAAAAGATAATCAGGTGGTGATGAGCCGAGGCTTTGGGGTGATTGAACACGGCAAAAATACCAAGGTTACCGCAGACACCTTATTTGGTATCGCTTCAAATACCAAAGCTATGACTGCCGCCTTACTTGCCAGCTTAGTTGATGAGGGCAAGTTAACTTGGCGCACCAAGGTCATTGATATTATTCCTGAATTTCAAATGCCTGATCCCTATGTTACCCGTGAATTTACCATAATAGATTTGTTGTCTCACAACTCTGGCTTAGGTTTAGGTGCTGGCGATTTAATGATTTGGCCACAAACCACCTTGACTAATGCTGATGTTATTAAGGGCTTAAAACACTTACCTCAAGTGTCTAGCTTTCGTAGTGAGTTTGCTTATGACAATTTAATGTATGTTATTGCAGGTGAAATTATCGCTAAACTGACTTCATCAACATGGCAACAAGCTATTCAAACCAGAATTTTTAACAAGTTAGGAATGGAAAACACCTACCCAACTTTTTCTCAAATTCCTACTAATCATAGTAACGTTGCCCGTGCCCATGTTCCTTTAGAAGGACAGTTAACGGTAGTCGGTGGTAATTTTTTAGAGAAGTTTACTTCTGCTGGCTCTGTGGCATCAAACGTTAATGATATGGCGTTATGGTTAAAAGCTCAATTAAATAAAGGTACCTATAACAATAAATCGGGCGCTGAGGCTCGGTTGTTTTCAGCGGAGCAAAGTCGCGCTATGTGGCAAGCTCGGACGGTGCTTCCAGTGTCAGAAGCAGCCACCAAACAAGATAAAACACACTTTTCAGCTTATGGTTTAGGCTGGTTTTTAAAAGATTATCACGGGGTGAAACTAATTCATCACAGTGGCGGTATTTTAGGTATGGTGTCAAAAGTAGTAGTTGTGCCAGAAGAAAACCTTGCCATGGTTATTCTCACTAATCAGCAGTCAGGTTATGCGTTTAATGCCATTTATTTACAAATTCTAAATGAATACCTTGAGCTTGCAGAAAAAGACTGGGTCACTTATTTTCATGATAAACAACAAGCACGTAAAGCTAAAGAAACTGTGCGCTTAGCTAAGGCTGCTAACGCTGTGGATAAAAACTCACGTCACTCTTTGCCTTTAAAAGCTTACGCAAAAACTTTTACCGACAACTGGTATGGGGATATTCATATTGGGTATAAAAACAATCAACTGACAATGCAATTTAGCAACACTCCAGAATTAAAAGGAACATTAACGCATTACCAGCACAATACCTTTATTGTGCGTTGGCAAGACAGAAGTCTTGAAGCGGATGCTTTTGTTAACTTCCATTTAAATGAGGTAGGTGGTATTGAGTATGCGACCATGAAGGCAGTGTCACATGCTACAGACTTTAGCTTTGATTTTCATGATTTGAAGTTAATACCTAATCCATAATAATCAGCTAGATAGTTAAAGCGCCTACCTTGAGGATAACACTTTCTTTAGTTTAGCTTTAACCGAGCGCCAATGAGTCATCGGCATTGTTGGCGCTTTTTCTAGCACTTGCTCAAATTGTTGTTGAGTTAAATTAACCTCTCCGCCATGAGCCAAAATGACACTTTGGGCATTCAACTTGGCTATTTTACGCAGTGAATTACGATAACGCTCTGGATAGAAAACCGGGAAAGGCGGAATATACCCCTTGCGGGTAGTGACAATTAAATCGGCAATGTATATACGGTTGCTAGGTAAGTGATGTAAGGATAAATCTCTATCGGTATGTCCCTGTGTTGCTAACGCTCGCCAGTCGTCAAAACCGGGCAGTAAGTCACCATCGTTTAATTGATAATCAGCTACTAATTTTCTGGAATACCATAACCAACGTTGTGACTGTTTTTTCTTATTCGCAACCCAGCGGGTTAAGAGTAAATCGGTAATATGCATTAATATACCATCAAAACCGCTATACCATTGCCCATCCACATTGGCGCTAGCAATTTTACATCCGGTGATTTGTCTTAATTTATGTGCTGCGCCAGCATGATCTGGGTGCATATGGGTAACCACCACTAAGTGTAAATCTGTTAATGGTCTAGCCAAGGTGTCCGTTATAAAATGCTTGATCAATGACACATCAGCACGACTACAGCCATCAAGTAAGAGTAATTTATTTTGGTATTGGGCAAGTAGTATGGTTTGAATATAGCCATCCAGTTTATGTAGTTTTATCATGTTTTCCTATATAGCTTGGTTGTTGGCTGAGTTTTCATGTTCTTTGGTACAAACGGTAAGCCACTTGCCCGGCGACTTTCTCTTTTAGTAACTGCCAATTATTTGGTATTGGCTGATCACCATCGGTTTCTGTCTCAACATAAATTAATGCTTGCTTGGCTAACCAACCATTCTCTAACAATTCACAGGTTTGAGACACTAAATTTTGTCTAAAAGGCGGGTCAATAAACACTAAATCAAAGTGTTGTTGTTTTTGAGTATTGAGAAAACGTAATACATCAACATTATTGACAGCAATATTATCAGCCTTAAGTAATGCTTTGTTAGCTAGTAGCTGTTTGGCGGCAGCTTTATTTAATTCAATTAAGTTAATATGGGCAGCGCCGCGAGAAAGCGCTTCAAAACCTAAACTACCGGCCCCAGCAAAACAATCTAAACAGTTCGCATCATATAGGTAAGGCATTAACCAATTAAATACCGTTTCTTTAACCCTATCTGTGGTGGGTCTTAACCCTTCGGCGGACAATACAGGTAGTTTTCTGCCACGATGCTTTCCCGCAATAATACGAATGCTGCCTGTTGCCGGCTTTTTGTTTTGTTGTTTTTTACCTTGACTCATATCACTGACAGTTATCATTTAAAGTGCTAATATAGCCCCAATTTTACACCATAATGATATCCAAGCGAACTGAAACCTCAATTTTGAGTTTGCTTAGGTATACCAACACTATTAGGTCGAGCAAAGTGTCTAAAAAGAAAAAAGGTATGTTTTCCTGGTTAGGATTTGGTCAGGATGAAAAAGAACAAGTCGTTGAAGAAACTTCTGAATCTGCGGAACTAGACACTGATGAGCAAACTGTCGAGCATAGCAACGAAGCTGAGCCTTTAGCCGTAATTGACGAGCAACCAAACGAGCCGATAATTGATGCAGATATCAATGAACTTGAAGCTGAGGTAGCTCAAGTACTGCCTGCCCCGACAGGAGAAAAAACTGAACCAGAGCCGGTTGCTCTTGATACTGTTGAGCCTGAGCAAGAAGGTGAGCGGGTCGATGATACTAGCGATACAGCTGAATCACAAGAGATAGACCAAGCCCCGGCAGAGCTAAAACCTCAGGAAGAAGAACCGGATGCACATCAAGCAAATGAACCACAAGCAACGCCCGACAAAGAGGCTGGCAAGCAAACCAAATTAGGCTTTTTCGCCCGTTTAAAACAAGGTTTGAGTAAAACACGTCAAAACTTAGGTGGCGGCTTATTCGATTTATTCCGTGGTAAACAAATTGATGATGATTTGTTTGAAGAGCTAGAAACCCACTTACTAATGGCAGATGTTGGTGTTGAAACCACCATGAAAATTATTGACTCACTAACCAAAAGTGCAAGTCGAAAACAATTAAAAGACGCCGAAGCTTTGTATGAGTTATTAAAAATAGAACTTAAAAAAGTGATTGAAACAGTTAGTCAACCGCTAGAAATACCACAAAGCGACGGCCCTTTTGTCATGTTAATGGTAGGGGTTAATGGCGTGGGTAAAACCACTACTATTGGTAAGCTAGCCAAACAATTTCAAGCCCAAGGTAAGTCAGTGATGTTAGCTGCCGGCGATACTTTTAGAGCCGCAGCAGTTGAGCAATTGCAGGTATGGGGTGAGCGTAATGATATTCCTGTTATTGCCCAACATACGGGTGCTGATAGTGCGTCAGTTATTTTTGATGCAATAAGCGCCGCTAAAGCACGTAATGTTGATATTATTATTGCTGACACCGCAGGGCGTTTACAAAACAAAGCACACCTAATGGAAGAGCTGAAAAAAGTGGTTCGGGTGATGAAAAAACTTGATGTTGATGCGCCCCATGAGGTGATGTTGACTCTTGATGCGGGCACCGGACAAAATGCATTAAGCCAAACAAAATTATTTGATGAAGCTGTTGGCTTAACAGGGTTAACGGTTACTAAGCTTGATGGAACCGCTAAAGGTGGTGTCGTTTTTGCTATTGCCGATAAATATAATATTCCTATTCGATATCTAGGGGTAGGAGAGGGGATTAATGATCTGCGCCCGTTTGATGGCAATGATTTTATTGATGCTTTGTTTGCAAAAGAGTAATAGACTGGTAACACAAGTAAATAATAACAATAATTATGATCAGCTTTAGCAATGTTAACAAAACTTACCCTGGCGGTTTTTTAGCCTTAAAACAAGTGAACTTCTCGCTTGCTGCCGGAGAAATGGCTTTTTTAACGGGCCATTCAGGCGCAGGTAAAAGTACCTTGCTAAAGTTAATCTCTATGATGGAAAAACCAAGCTCAGGTAGTATTTTAGTGAATAATACCGAGTTGGCAAAAATACAGTATCAACAAATTCCCTATGTTCGCCGTGGCATCGGTATGATCTTTCAAAGCCATAATTTGCTTAAAGATCGCACTGTGTTTGATAATGTTGCTCTACCTCTAATTATCGAAGGGGTCAGCCATAAAGAGATTAAAAAGCGCGTTGAAACGGCTTTAGATAAAGTCCATTTAACCACTAAAATTAAATGTTTTCCTCATATGCTATCGGGCGGCGAACAACAACGTGTGGGCATAGCCCGCGCTATTGTCAATAAACCTCCTATTTTACTGGCAGATGAACCTACGGGTAATTTAGACCCCAAATTATCCCTTGATATTATCAAGCTCTTTGAAGAATTTAATGCTGCTGGTGTCACGGTATTAATTGCCACACATGATCTTGGCTTAATTGCGCGCATGCGTTATCGCACTTTAACGTTAAAAGAGGGCGCTATGATCAATGACGGCATTATTGAGGGCTTAAGCGCTGAGGGCATACAAACTCAAGGTGTTGTTTATGAGTAATAATTTGCACCAAAGTGGTTTAAGCCAACGTAGTTCTTTTTTTAGACGTTTACTTACTTTGCCTATTCGTCACTTGCAACAAGCGGTGGGCAGTTTAGGGGGGTTATGGCGCACGCCCTTTACCTCTGTAATGACGGTGTTTGTACTTGGCATTAGTTTGGCTTTACCGGCGACACTGCACTTGTTTGTTAAAAATGCCCAACAAGTCAGTGAACAATGGAATAGTGCCTCACAAATCACCTTGTTTTTACGATTATCTACCAATGATAAAAGTGCAAAAAACTTAGTTAAGCGTATTAAACTGTATGATGAGGTGAGTGAGGTTCATTATATTTCTGCAGAGCAGGCTCTAAAAGAGTTCAAACTATTGTCTGGTTTTGGCCAGTCACTTGAATATTTAGATACCAACCCGCTACCTGCCACAATATTAGTAACCCCCACTCAACGTGCCAGCCAAGTAAGCGCAGCTAAAGAACTGTTAGTGAAGTTAAAACAGGAGCGAGAGGTTGAACAAGGAAAGCTTGATTTAGAGTGGCTGACACGCTTAGAAGCCATAGCACAACTCATTGAGGACATTGTGATTGGCGTGGCGCTGCTATTGTGTATGTCAGTGGTACTGATTGTTGGCAATACCATCCGTTTGGCGATATTGAACCAAAAAGATGCTATTGCGGTGATGAAGCTTGTTGGCGCAACTGACAGTTTTATTCAGCGACCATTTCTATATAGTGGCGTTTGGTTTGGTATTTTTGGTGGCTTGTTGTCATGGTTAGCGGTCACAATACTGGCACAATACTTAACAGGTGCTATAAGTAAGCTTACGGATTTATACCAAAGTAGCTTTGAATTACAAGGCTTGTCATTTTATGAAGCAATATTACTCATCGCGTTTGCTGTGTTATTAGGTTTGGTCGGCAGTTATATTTCTGTACGTAAACATATTCGCGCAATTGAGCCGAATGCAGAGTAAGCTATATCGTTGTTTATTAATAAAAAAGCTCTTTGTTAATAATTTTTAACAAATATAGAGATAAAAAATTGAAAGATCATCTTGTTTTGCCCTATCTATTAAGCTAATGTTTGTTTTCGCTCAATGCTGGTCGTCAGGCGTATATAGCCAAAAAGGCTGATTTATGTTACAATCACGACAGTAAAAAGAGTAAATTTTTAAGAAAAGAGGTTTCTAATTATGAGTAATACAATGCAACTTTGTGTACCTAAAAGTGGCAGTATTGAATCTTACATGCAATCAGCGTATAGCATTCCAATGCTTACAGCAGAAGAAGAGCATGATCTCGCTACTAGCCTCTATGAAGAAAATGACTTACAAGCAGCACAAAAGCTGATCATGTCACATTTACGTTTTGTTATACATATCGCCAAAGGCTATTCAGGTTATGGCTTAGCACAGGCGGATTTAGTACAAGAAGGTAATGTTGGCCTGATGAAAGCCGTTAAACGATTCAACCCAGAAGTAGGTGTTCGTTTGGTGTCATTTGCTGTTCATTGGATCAAAGCAGAAATTCATGAATATGTACTAAAAAACTGGCGCATAGTTAAAGTTGCGACCACCAAAGCACAACGCAAACTGTTTTTTAATTTACGTAAAAATAAAAAACGTTTAGGTTGGTTTAGCAATGATGAAGTCAATACTGTTGCAGAGTCTTTAGGTGTTAGCACCAAAGATGTCTTGGAAATGGAAAATCGCATGAGCAGCCATGACCAAGCCTTTGAATTATCATCTGATGACGATGACACCGGAACCAGTAATTTTTCACCTGCTTTGTATCTTGAAGATAAACAATCAGACTTAGCTGATGAAGTTGAAAATGCTAACTGGGAAAGCCATGCTAATAATCGCTTATCAACCGCATTAGTTGCCTTAGATGAACGTAGCCAAGATATTATTAAAACCCGTTGGTTAGCAGAAGACAAATCAACCTTGCAAGATCTTGCTAATAAATATCAAATTTCAGCAGAACGTGTTCGTCAATTAGAAAAAAATGCCTTAAACAAGCTGAAAAATACAATGGTTTTGTAAATCAACATTGAGACCATAGTATAAAAAGTACACTTGGATAAATATATCCTCATTAAAAACCGGCACAATGCCGGTTTTTTGTGTTTTGAGCACAGAACAACCATTTCCCTATGTTTTACCTCCAAGCGCTTAAGCACTGGCTAACTATTAAAGAGAACAGAGGCTTGTGAGGACATATCAATGAGTTGTTATAGAAAACCTAGTCCATTGAATATAAATTATTCACCAATAGCAAAAAAGTCAAAGCGATAGATAAATTAAGATGGAAATGGTGGCGTTAATCTAATAGAATCCGTTGCGAAGCGCTCTCGTGGTGAAATGGATATCACATGGACCTCCGGAGTCTAGGTTGCAGGTTCGATTCCTGCCGAGAGCGCCATTTCTTAATTTTGTGAAATATCTATCAATTGTTTTGCTCTCCCGCCCTATATCGCTAAATTCAACGCTTGATTAGTTCGCTTTTATTTCAACAGAGATGTGTGAAAGATCTGGTAACTGTGCTTTTAGTATGTGTTTGTACTCTTCAAGCGTAAGTGGCTTTGCAGATGAAACCGAGACAATAGCAGCTTGGTGGCCGCTGGCTACTTTCCATATATGGATATCATTAATGACAGTGTTTCTTTCATTCATCGCGGCAGATATTTCCTCTAAGCTAGCAGTATCGACCGATTTATCTAAGAGTACTTTACTAGACTCCTTAATCAAGCCAACTGACCAATGAAAAATAACCATAGCACCGACAATACCCATTACAGGGTCTAGCCAAACTAAGCCAATATATTTACCAATAACCAAAGCCACAATGGCAAGTATTGACGTTAACGTATCTGCTAATACATGAAGGTAGGCTGCTTTCATGTTGTGATCATGATGCCCATCGTCTCCATGATGATGGTGGTGATTATCTTTTAATATCAAAGCAGAAACCACATTGACCACCAAGCCAATCAATGCCACGATAATAGCTTCGCTAAATTGGATGCTCTGTGGTTCAACCAAACGGTGTACAGATTCAACGACCATCATTAAAGCCACTATGCCCAATGCAACAGCGCTGGCAAAGCCACCAAGATAATTAACTTTTCCCGTGCCAAAACTAAATGATTTATTATTGGCATGCCTTTTAGCATAGGAATAAACAAAAAGGGCAATTAAAAATGCTGCTGAATGCGTACCCATATGCCAACCGTCAGCAAGCAAAGCCATAGAGCCAGACCAAGTGCCAGCAGCAATCTCAAGCACCATTACTACGGTTGTCAGCCAGAAGACTATTTTTACTTTATGGGTGTTTTGGCTGTTATCAACGCCAAAGTCATGTGAATGTTGCCATTGTATTGTTGATTCACTCACTTTTTGTTCCTTTTTTAGGCAAGGCTTTTAAATAATAATTATTATCATTATATGCTCCTCTGCAGTATAGTTTAAAGAGAAATATACGCATGGCACATACATACAATATTCAAAAGAAACTACTACACAGTGTTCGACATATTAAAAAGCTATCTTCAATAGAAAGCAGGGCATAGTTAATGCGACAATAGGGCAATTGACCGCTAAAGCAAGGAAACCGTAAATGCCAAATATCCCCCAGCGATTCATATTAATCACCCTTATCGCTTTAATTGCTCTCGGGTTACCTTTTGAAACGCTTGCCCATGGTGTTGATGAAAGTACTCGTGCCTTTTTGTTGCAAAACACTGGCGTACAAATTATCCCATTTTTATATATTGGTGCTAAGCATATGGTAACCGGTTACGACCATTTATTATTTTTAGTGGGAGTACTTTTCTTTTTATATAGAAGCCGAGATGTTCTGCTGTATGTCAGTATGTTTACGTTAGGGCACAGCATTACCTTGTTGTTTGGTGTGATGAGTGATATTGAGGTTAACGCCTATTTAATTGATGCTATTATTGGCTTATCAGTGGTGTACAAAGGTTTTGATAATTTAGGCGGTTTTCAGCGTCTTTTAGGTAAGTCACCTAATGCTAAATTAGCGGTATTAATCTTTGGGCTTTTTCATGGTTTCGGTTTGGCAACCAAGTTACAGGAATTTCAAGTACCTGATGATGGTTTAATTGCCAACCTTATTGCCTTTAATGTGGGCGTTGAATTAGGGCAATTTACAGCCTTGGCTTTTATTTTATTGATGATCAATATTTGGCGTAAACATAGCAGTTTTACTCGTTTTGCCACTAATGCAAACTGCTTATTGATGAGCGCAGGTTTTATGTTGATAGGTTTTCAATTAACAGGTTATTTCATCAGTTAATCATTAAGTGGCTATAACAGTTCCAAGTCAGCCGATAAACAGTATTAAAAAGAGAATAAAAAATGCAACAAACCATTATGTTAACAACAACAGCGCTAGTTAAATACACCTTGTTTAGTGTTGTTTTTGCCGCAGTCATATTGCTGACAGTAATCTTGCCTGCTGAATACAATATCGATCCTACCGGTATTGGCCAAAAACTGGGCTTAACAGTGTTTAATAATAAACAAGCAGAAACACCAGCCCAACCGACACTTGCTAGCGAAACCATAACAGTGGTTGTTCCCGCGGGTCGTGGCGTAGAGTACAAGTTTATTATGGCTCAATATCAAAAGCTTGAGTATGAATGGAGTACTGATAGTGAAGCCTTGTACTTTGATCTGCATGGTGAACCACAAGGCGATACTACGGGCTATTTTGAAAGTTATGCTATCGCAACCTTACGTAAAATGAAGGGAAGCTTTACTGCGCCATTTACAGGCTCTCATGGATGGTATTGGAAAAACACATCGGATACACAGGTTAAAGTTACACTTACTGTTAAAGGTGATTATTCTACCCATAGCCTTAAATAACCGGTTAAATTTTAGGGATCGCTTGATTAACATAAACGTCAAAGCGATTCTTTTTCATTTTTATTGAAGTGCTTGGCTTTTTATTGTTGAGTGGTGGTGCATAACTCGGACGTTTCACAACCACGCGGTATTTTGCTAGAGCTATCGCTGGTTCTAGTAACGCATCAGCATCGAGATCTTCACCCACTAACGATTGAAAAACCCGCATTTCTTTTTTTACCGCCGCGGATTTTTCACGATGTGGGTACATGGGGTCAAGATAAACCACATCTACTTGCTCAGCTATATTCATATTTTCAATAGATGAGGCATGAACGAGCTGCATCCGCTGAGCAATGTCACCTACTTCGCTATTAAGTTTCGCACGCTCTAAACCGTCATCAAGTAAAGCGGCTACCACAGGCATGCGCTCCATTAGAGTAACATTACAACCTAAGCTTGCGAGGACAAAAGCATCACGCCCCAAACCTGCGGTAGCATCCAATATATGGGGAGTAAAACCATGCTTTAACCCGATGGCTTTGGCAATATCTTGGCCGCGACCACCACCAAATTTACGGCGGTGCGCCATAGCGCCTTCAACAAAATCAACCTTGATGCCGCCTAGCTTGGGCTCGTCCAGTTTTATCAACTCTAGTGCTTGTCGGTTAAGCTGCAAGATAAATGTTAATTGTGGGTGTTTGCTGGCTGAGGCTACATCACCGATATAATTGAAGCGCCACAGTTTAGCTAGCCGTTTACAGTGCTCGCTGTCAATACTGTCACAATAGGCAATGGCAATATCTTGATAAAGTGGATCAGTCATGATGTAGCTCAACTTGAATATAATTATCGCCGCTAGCAAAAGCAATTAAACGGCTCAATTGTGTCAGACTGTAACCGGATTCTTGTTGCAGTTGATTAAAGTAAGCTTGAATAGCGGTTAAACTTTTTTTGCTTTGTAAGCCGCCATCGATAACTTTTTGTGCTCTTAGGTAGGCTTCTACATCTGAACTAAGAATAAAGGTATCTTTACCCAGTAAACGTAAAGCATAAGGGCCAGTATTACCGCCTAAGCGCTGGCCATGGTCTTTCAAATAAGCCCATAAACCGATAATGTCACTACTGGGCCAGTCGGCAATAAATTGGGCAAAGCTACACTTGCCTTCACTTTGATGGTCGTAAATCATTTGCGCGTTAGCTTTAATGGTTTTGACTTTGTTGTAATTGCGAATGATTTTAGGATCGGCTGCTTTTCGCTCAAGCATCTCTTCTGGCATCATTAATATCTTTTCAATATCGAAATTAAAAAAGCTTGCTTCAAAGTCAGGCCATTTGTTTTCTACCACACGCCAGACAAAGCCGGATTTAAATATCTGTTTGGTAAATGCGGATAGAACTCTATCATCACTGAGTTTGGCAACACTTTGATTGGCGGCGCTATCAGTGAATAATTTTTTACCAACAATCTTTTGTCCTAGCAACAATTCTAAGGCTGATACGCCGCCTTTTCTATCTGCGGCGCGTTGATATAAAGCACTAAAATTTTCTTGCATCGGCTTATACTTCAATGCCACTGTGACGTAATAATGCGTCGATTTCAGGCGCTCTACCTCTAAAAGCTTTAAATAGCTTGCTCGGCTCCTCGCTACCGCCTCTTTCAAGAATATTAGTTAAAAAGGATTTACCCGTCTCGGTGTTAAAAATCCCTTGTTGTTCAAATAAACTAAAGGCATCTGCGGATAATACTTCGGCCCATTTATAACTGTAATAGCCGGCAGCGTAACCACCAGCAAAAATATGACTAAAACCATGCTGAAAACGGTTAAAGTCAGGGGCTTTAACAACGGCATATTGCGCACGAACTTTATTTAAGATCTCTTGTATGTAGGCATTATTTTTTTCGGCATCAGGGTTATAATTAGCATGCATAGTGAAATCAAAAATACTAAATTCTATTTGACGTAACATTTGCATAGCGGATTGAAAGTTTTTCGCCGCGAGCATTTTATCCAACATTGCTTTTGGTAATGGTTCACCTGTTTCATAGTGACCTGAAATAAAATCAAGCGCTTCAGGTTGCCAACACCAGTTCTCTAAGAATTGGCTGGGTAACTCTACTGCATCCCATGGTACGCCGTTGATGCCAGAAACTGCGCTAGCATTAATTTGGGTGAGCATATGATGTAGACCGTGACCAAACTCATGGAACAAGGTAACGACTTCGTCATGGGTAAACAGAGCTTGAGCATCGCCAACTGGACCATTGAAATTACAGGTAAGGTAAGCAACTGGGTATTGAATAACACCATTGGCTAGCTGATGACGACCAACACATTCATCCATCCAGGCACCACCGCGTTTTTTCGCACGTGCATATAAATCTAGGTAAAAACTGCCGCGTAATTCACCAGAGCTATCGAAAACATCATAAAAAGAGACGTCATTATGCCAAACATCAACGTTAGCGCGTTCTTTAATTGTTAGGCCAAATAATTTATGCACCACTTCAAATAGGCCATTAACAACCCGTCCTTTAGGGAAATAAGGGCGTAGTTCTTCGTCAGAAATGGCATAACGGCAGTGCTTAAGCTTTTCGCTATAGTAAGCAAGATCCCAAGCTTGCAATTCCTCATTAGTAAAGGTTTGTGAGTGTTCACTTTTAACAAAAGCCTTTAATTCTTCAATGTCTTGTTCGCCTTGATGTTTGGATTTCAGCGCAAGATCTTGTAAAAAGTTCATTACCTCATCGGTGGTGTTAGCCATTTTGGTCGCAATGGATTTTTCGCCATAGTTGCTAAAACCAAGCAAGTTAGCCAATTCATGGCGTAAGGCTAAGGTTTCATCCATAATAGCACTGTTATCAAATTCACCGGCGTTAGGTCCTTGATCGGAAGCACGGGTCACAAAAGCCCGATACATTTTTTCTCGTAACTCACGGTTATCGCAGTAGGTCATTACGGGTAAATAACTTGGGAAATCAAGGGTAAACACATAACCTGCTTGCTCTTGGCTTTTTGCTAGCGCTTTGGCTGCCGCAAGAGCGCTCTGAGGTAAGCCAGATAATTCCTGTTTGTCGGTAATATTAACGCTAAATGCATGGGTCGCATCTAATACATTGTTGCTATAGCTTGAGCTTAAGTCAGACAAGCGGCTAACAATTTCACCATAACGTTTTTTGTCATCATCATTTAAGGCAATACCTGATAATTGAAAATCACGTAGAGCGTTAGTGATGACTTTTTGCTGTGCGGTATCTAAAGTGTGGAATAATTCGCTGCCTTTTAAGCTATTATATGCTTGATACAAGCCCTGATGCTGACCAACAAAAGTGCCATATTCTGATAGTAAGGGTAAGCACGATTCATAAGCTTCACGCAGTTCATCGCTACTGACCACAGAGTTCATGTGCGAAACAGGCGACCATAATTTAGATAAAACATCATCTACTTCGTCAATAGGTTGAATTAAGTTTTCCCAAGTGAACATGGTATTATTTGCTAAAACATCACTAATTGTTTGCTTACAGTCAGCGATGGCTTGCTCGACTGCAGGTTTTATATGTTCAGGTTTTATTTTTGAAAAGGCAGGTAAGCTACTGCTTTTTATGTTTTTTGGTAATAAAGGATTAGTCATAATAGCCACGGGATAAATGAACGATATTAAACTATGTGATGTCAAATATAAAATAATCAAGAGACAACCAAGCAATGGAAGCCTATTTTTAGTGTTTATTTTCATGGTTATTTTTAGAGCTGTTATAATCAAGTATAGGTTCTAATGTTTTTTGTTTGTTTTTATCCATCAAAGTTGAAAGGTTCAATGATCGTTAATCTTAAATGTTTACTACAAATCTTGCTGGTAGGCTGGTGCTTTTTAATGGTGCCTGTTCACGGAAAAGGCCAAGTAAACAACCTTTTTTTAGAGCAGCTATCTGTTGAAGACGGTTTGACGCAGGGCACTATTAACTCAATATTAGCCGATCAAAATGGTTTTGTGTGGCTTGCAACTGATAGCGGCATCAATATCTATGATGGTTATTCTTTCAGGCAGCTATCTGGACCTGACAATAGTTTTATCGATTCAAGTATTTACTTTGTTGAACAAGATAGCTTCGGGTTTGTTTGGATTAATGTCAATGAAGGCGTTTATCGATACCAACCTAGTACCAATCAATATCAATTGATTCTAGCTAGCTCACAGGAAGTTTTAGACCATTTTGTTGTTGATGTTACGGAAGGTATGAATAGTCGGAATGTATCAGGTAATTGGGTAGCAACAAGCAAAACCGTGAGTTTTTATGACCATAATAACGCTGAGTTAAAAGTCACTGTTGATTTATCACAAGAACTGCCAGAAAAAGAAAATATTTTTCAAGTGATTTATCATCAACAAGTACTTTATATAGGCACAAGAGTGGGAGTTTATGCATACCATATTAAGTTAGATAAATGGCGAAAGTTACCGAAAGTAATAGCGAACGGCAAGTTCGACGAAGTAAATACGGTAGAAGCCAATAAAAGTTACAATTTATTTGTAAGTAAACAGCATGACTTATACATGGGTACAGGAGATGGAGTTTTTAGTGTCAACATTAATAATATAAAAACGTATATTCAAGGCAGAACGTCGGCGCTTGAATATACTAGAGTACTCAAAAACACATCGGTATGGCAGTTTTTATTAGCGGATGAACAACTATATGTAGCTAGTTATAGTGGCTTGTATGCAATAGACACCGAAGAAAAACAAGGGAAACGACTGTTTGGGATTAGTGATTTTTTTGATAACAGCTCTGATGATAAAATTATATCTTTAGCGCAGGATAATAGCGGTGTATTTTGGCTTGGTTCAGAATCATCAGGGGTCTATTTATGGGATCCGCTTCGAGAGCTAATTGAAAATTATCGCCATAGTAAAAGTAATACTGCGAGTTTAAGCCACAGCTCTGTTTGGGCAATGTTAGAAGCGGATAATAATCCTAAAAAATTCTGGGTTGGTACAACAAATGGGCTAAATTTAGTTGATCTTAAGGAAAAAATAATAATCCAGCAAGTTCAAACCACCCAAGAAAATAGCCCGTTGCAAAATACCCCTATTTACCATATTTTGCCCTACAGGGAAGAGATCTTATTATTATCAACCACTCGAGGTGTTTTTTTTTATAATACTCGTTTACAGCAGTTGGTGGATCTACCTTTTACTGAACAGGTAAAAGCGATATTAGCGAAGGATCATTATTCCATCTTTTTACAAGAACAACGCTATCTTTGGTTAGTTTACGATGAAAAGACTGTTATTTTAGATTTAAAAACGGGTCAGGTAGATCGTTTGACAGAACTAGGTAAAGTGGTTCCGTTAAATAAAATCTTTAACTTTTTAGGTTTTTTGCCCGATAGTCACTCCATGCTATTTTCAACTAATGATAGCTTATGGCGCTATAATACTAAGACCAAACAAACACAGTTACTTTATACTCACGCCAATGTGCTTGGTAGTGAATGGGTTTCATTTGAAAATTGGGTGATTGATAAAAACAATGTTTTCTGGATTAGTTATCCTACAAAGGGTTTAGTTGGTTTAGCCTACCCGTCATTTGAACTTAAATATTTTTATAATAGTGAAAACTCGATTATTGATAATAATGTTTATAGTTTACAGACTGATAGTGAAGGAGATGTATGGTTTTCTAGTCATAAAGGTTTGTTCTTATTGAACACAGATAGTCAGCATATTCGCAATTTCACTGTCATTGATGGCTTGCCAACATTAGAATTTAACGGTGAAGCACAGCTTAAGTTGCCTGATGGAAAGCTAGTGTATGGTTCAATGGAAGGTATTATTGTTTTTGATCCGTTGGCTCTAAAGCGCAAGTATGAACAAGGAAAAATGAATATTTATTCTACCTCCATTGATGTTCTCTCTCGACAGTTAAATCTTCCATTGTTGATCAATCAAAATGCTGATGTGTTATTGCGTTATGACGATGTTGGAATTCGCTTTGATTTCTCAACACTTTCATATGCTGATAGAAAGGAAGTTATATATGAATATCAATTATTAGGTGATAATAACGTTAGTTACCCCCCCACAACTGACAATAGAATTACTTTTCCAAGTTTACCTTCTGGGCATCATGTCTTAACTGTGCGCGCTAAGTCACCCGTAACAGGGGAATATTCGCCTGTTAAACATATTGATATTCAAGTCAGTTATGCGCCGTGGCAATCGCCTTCGGCTTATTTTGCGTATTTGGTTATTTTTCTTGTTGTGACATTTTTATGGCTTCATCGTCGCAATCTGCAAAAACAGGAATTATTAACCGCGCACGAAGAAGTTAAATTTAGAGAAAATCGTTTACAACTGGCGTTAACGGGTAGTAGTAGTGAGGTATGGGACTGGCAAGCAAATAGCAATATGATGTTTGGTAAACGAATATCTCAAGAGCTTGGTTATATTGATTTTGCCACATCGCATACCTTTGCCCAACATGTTGCATTAATTCACCCTGACGATAAAGACCAATTTTTAAACAATTGGCAAGCTTTTGTTGAGGCGAATAACCTTGATGATACATTTACTTGTACCTATCGATTACAGCACGCTGATGGACAGTGGTTGTGGTATAAAGACTTAGGAAAAATAGTTACCTTAGACAAAGATAATAAACCCTGTCGTATTACAGGGTCATATACCAATATTACCAAAACACGTGCTGAAGAAGTACGTAGTCAGTATTATGGTGAAGCGTTTAAGCAAACCAATGAATGGGTGCTGATTGTCAATCATGACTTTACTGAAGTGACCGCTAACCAATCGTTACGCAATGTTTTTGGCTTACCGGAAGAAAACTTTAATTATAATGACAACTTTATGGGGCTGGATAAACGGCGATGGTTGTTTTTCCAATATCTGTTCCCCTCCCTTGATGAAGGGGAACATTGGCATGGTGAAGAATTAGTTAGGGCTGACTCTGGCGAAGAGTTTCATGTAGTGGTAAACATTAATGTGGGTAGAAACAAAACCACCAATAATTTGCATTATGTTTGTGTTTTTACTGACATTAGCGCGCAAAAATCAGCAGAAAAAGAGCTCAGGTACTTAGCAAACTATGACCATTTAACTGACTTACCTAATCGAAGTTTATTATTAGAGCGCATTAAGCATGCAATGCAATCTTCTGATCGGCTTAACAGCTCTATCGCGCTATTCTTTATCGATCTAGATAAATTTAAACAAGTTAATGACTCATTAGGTCATGATAGTGGCGATTTATTATTAGTTGAAGTGACTCGCCGTTTATCTGAAATTTTGAGGGTTGATGACACCATTGCGCGCATTGGCGGTGATGAATTTGTGGTATTGCTCGAGAACTTCAGTGGTGTAAACCAGTTAGGACAAGTCGCGCAAAAAATAATTACCGCAGTTGAGCAGCCAGTTTTATTGCAAGAGTATAATGTGTCAATTGGTGCGAGTATTGGTATTGCCTTATATCCAGATGATGCAAATGACTCAAGTACACTGCTACGTCACGCGGATGTGGCCATGTATCACGCTAAACAATTAGGCAGAAATACCTTTCAATTTTTTACTGCAAGAATGAATATCCAAGCCACCGAGCGCTTAACAAAAGAATCTAATATTAAACTCGCCTTTAGCAACGATGAGTTTTTCAATCATTACCAACCTATTATGGACAGCCGAACAGGAAAGGCGGTAGGTTTTGAAATGCTAATGAGATGGCAAAGTAACCAATGTGTTATTGCTCCCGCAGGGTTTATTGATATTGCAGAAGAAATAGGGTTAATTATTCCTATGACTGAGGCGGCGTTAGAGCGAGGATTAATTGATTTGAAAAAGTGGCATAGAGAGCGTCCTGCGCTCTATTTATCGGTTAACTTGTCACCTCAGCATTTTGGCAAAGAAAGCCTAGTGCCATATATTGCTAACCTGTTAAAAAAATATGATTTACCAGCTCACCTGTTAAAAATAGAAGTAACCGAAAGCGCGTTAATTACTGAGCCAGAAAAAGCAATAAAAACAATGAATGAGCTGTCAAGTTTAGGTGTTATATTGGCACTCGATGATTTTGGTACTGGCTTTTCTTCTTTGTCTTATTTAAAGAAATTACCCCTTGATATCATTAAAATAGATCGTAGTTTTGTTTCAGGTATAAGTGTAGAGAAAACCGACGAAGCCATCGTTGATGCAACAATTGTTTTAGCTGAGCGTTTAAATATGCACTGTATTGCTGAAGGAGTAGAAACTAGAGCTCAACTGGATTACCTCACCCAGCGTAGTTGTTACTACATTCAAGGTTATTTGTATAGCAAACCTGTCGATGCTAAGACTATAGGTGACTATTTAAATGCAAATGCTATTGAACTAAAAATCAGTTCGTAGCTTAATTTGTTATACACTTCGGCTTATAATGATTGAAAAGCTCTGTTTAGCCCTCATATATAATTAAACAATAGACATTCAAACAATATGGAATTTAACATGACTCAACATTTTGATTACTTAGCAATAGGCGCAGGTAGTGGTGGTATTGCTTCTGCAAATAGAGCTGCTCGACTCGGCAAAAAAGCAGCTGTGATTGAAGCAAAGTATATTGGTGGTACCTGTGTCAATGTTGGTTGTGTGCCTAAAAAGGCCATGTGGTACGCTGGGCAAATAAGTGATGCACTAAAATATGCCCATGACTATGGTTTTAATTTAGGTCAGTTTAAGTTAGAAAATAATGGCTTTAATTGGGATCGTCTAGTGCAAAACCGTGAGTCCTACATTGAACGTATACACGGTGCTTATCAACGTGGCTTTGATGCTAATGGTGTGACTGTAATACAAGGCTTTGCCAAGTTTGTTGATAAAAATACCGTTGAGGTTGATGGTACTTTATATACAGCTGACCATATCACTATTGCTACTGGCGGTCGGCCGTCTATTCCAGACATTGAAGGTGCTGAATTTGGTATTGATTCTGATGGTTTTTTTGCCCTAACTGAACAACCCAAGTCAGTTGCTGTTATTGGTGCGGGTTATATTGCCGTTGAACTTGCTGGTGTTTTTCATGGTTTAGGCACGCAAACGCACTTGCTGGTAAGAAAAGACAAACCACTGCGCAGCTTTGATGAGATGCTAAGTAACACTTTAGTTGAACAAATGGCAAAACATGGCCCAACCTTACATAATCACAGCACGCCTCAACGCATTGAAAAATTAGCCGATGGCACTTTAGTTGTGCATCTGACCAATGGCAAAACCATTGGCCCTGTTGAAAAACTCGTTTGGGCTATTGGTCGAGAGCCAGCTACAGATAATATCAATTTAGCAGCTGCAGGTGTTGAGCTTGATGAACGAGGCTTTATAGTTACCGACAAATACCAAAACACCAATGTCGCTGGCATATATGCCGTTGGCGATAACACCGGCCGCGCACAATTAACCCCAGTTGCAGTAGCTGCAGGACGTCGCCTGTGCGAACGCTTATTTAATAACAAGCCAGATGAACATTTAGACTACTCAGGTATCGCCACGGTTGTTTTTAGTCACCCCGTTATTGGCACGGTTGGCTTAACCGAAGCAGAAGCCGTGGCTGAATACTCAGAAGATAATATCAGCGTTTATAATTCTCAGTTTACAGCGCTTTACCAAGCGATGACCGAAGACTACCGTGACCCGACACGGATGAAATTAATTTGTGCAGGTAAAGAGGAAAAAGTCGTTGGCCTGCACAGTATTGGTTTTGGTAGTGATGAACTCCTACAAGGTTTTGCTGTAGCTATGAAAATGGGGGCAACCAAGGCAGACTTTGATAATACCATTGCTATTCATCCAACATCAGCAGAAGAGTTTGTTACCCTTTAGATTGAGGCCTGGAAAACCTACTTAATTAAAATCACTATGCCCTAAATACCATGGTGATTTTTCACTCTATTCTTTTACCTAATTTTTCTTTCGAGAGGTCAGCCAGTAAAACACCTGGTTGACCAGTTCGTAAGTCGCGCCCTTTCTGGCTTATGTTTTTTTGTTATTCTAACCGATAAAAAGCCTTTAAAAAAAGATTGAAAATGTACTGGTAATACCGTGAAATTCTGATAATCTCTTTGCACGTTATTTTTCTTGATTGTCTTTTGAGCAACAAAAAAGTAACGCAGATAAATTTATTTATCCACAAAAACAAAAATAAAAAATATTGTGTTGTAAAGGGAATTTTTACTTACCTTTTTTCAATAAAATCAAACATATGAATAAAAGTACCAGAATAAGGGGGTTTCCTGTTCTGGCGTTTTTTTGTGCTTATTAACAAAGTTATCCACATTGGGTTGATGACAATTATCACCAGACAGTAGAGCTACAGCTCGCTTTGTGGCATGCTTAAGCTATCTTCTTGTTTAGACAAAATTCTTATGACATCTTTGGTAGAAAAATCACCCTTATCACCTCTCATTTTAGTCGATGGCTCATCGTATTTATTTCGTGCTTATCACGTACCTTATTTACAGGCACTATCAACCGCTGATGGTCAACCGACGGGCGCGATTACCGGTGTTTTAAATATGATAGGGAGTTTGAAAAAAGACTACCCCAACGGCAACATTGTGGTAATTTTTGATGCTAAGGGCAAAACCTTTCGTAACGATTTATATCCTGAGTATAAAGCTAATCGCCCACCTATGCCTGATGATTTACGCAGCCAAATAGCACCTTTGCATAATATTATTAGTGCGATGGGCCTGCCATTATTAGTCATTCCAGGGGTTGAGGCCGATGATGTGATTGGTACACTGGCGAAACAGGCCAGTGAACAAGGCATTGAAACGGTCATTTCAACTGGCGATAAAGATATGGCGCAGCTTGTTACCCCTCATGTTCGCTTGATCAACACCATGACCTCAGTAGAAATGGATGAAGCAGGCGTCAGTGAGAAATTTGGCGTTCGCCCCGATCAAATCATTGATTACCTTGCCTTGATGGGTGACAAGGTTGATAACATTCCGGGTGTGGTCAAATGTGGCCCTAAAACGGCAGTCAAATGGTTAGCAGAGCACGGCACGTTAGCGCAAGTGATTGCTAATGCTGATAAAGTAAAAGGCAAGATTGGTGAGAATTTACGTGAGGCGCTTGAACAACTTCCGCTGTCGTATCAATTAGCGACGATAAAATGTGATGTTGAATTAGCACAAACAGTAGAGCAGTTGCAGCCGACAACGCCTGATGTTGAAAGCTTAACGTCACTTTATCAAGCATTCGAACTAAAACGTTTACTTGCCGATTTACTTAAAAAAACAGGTGGCAGCGATACTGCCCCACCTACAAAGAGTGTTAACTCGACCGCTGCGGCTGATATAACACTAGCTAGCGTAGACGTTGCAAACAGCGAATACGATATTGTTGTTGAGCAAGCAAGCTTTGAGGCTTGGTTAGCAAAATTAAACAGCTGTGAAGCCTTTGCCTTTGATACCGAAACTACCAGTGTCGACTATATGAAAGCCGAGTTAGTTGGGCTGTCATTTGCGGTAGAAGCAGGTAAGGCAGCTTACGTCCCTTTAACGCACGATTATGCGGACGCTCCTGAACAATTAGACCGAGACTGGGTATTAGCACAATTAAAGCCGCTGCTAGAAAGTACAAACATAAAAAAGATAGGACAAAACCTAAAATACGATGCCAATGTATTAAGCCAATACGGTATTCAGTTACAAGGCGTTGCCTTTGATACCATGATAGAGTCTTATTGTTATAACAGTGTTGCAACTCGCCATAATATGGATGCACTTGCGCTTAAGTATCTTGACTATAAAACGGTGCATTTTGAAGATATTGCCGGCAAAGGCGCTAAGCAATTAACTTTTAATAAAATTGATATTGAAAAAGCTGGCCATTACGCCGCCGAAGATGCCGACATTACCCTGCGCTTGCACCAAACAATTTTCCCTGCGCTTGAACAGTTACCTGAACAACTCAGTGTTTTTACTGATATTGAAATGCCATTAATGCCTGTTTTAGCGCAAATGGAGCAAACAGGGGTGTTAATTGATAGTGATATACTTGACCAGCAAAGCCAGAGTATCGGTCAACGCTTAGATGCATTAGAAATTGAAGCACATAACCTTGCAGGAAAAAGCTTTAACCTAAGTTCACCCAAACAATTACAACAAATATTATTTGAAGAACTTAACATACCGGTTATTAAAAAAACCCCGAAAGGCGCACCATCTACCGCAGAGGAAGTCTTACAAGAGCTTGCACTGGATTACCCTCTGCCAAAAGTTATTTTAGAAAACCGTGGGCTGAGTAAATTAAAATCAACCTATACCGACAAATTACCGCTTATGGTCAGTGCTAAAACTGGTCGAGTGCATACCTCGTATCATCAAGCGGTTACCGCGACAGGGCGTTTATCGTCAACCGATCCAAATTTACAAAATATTCCAATTCGTAGTGAGCAGGGACGTAAAATTCGTCAAGCATTTATTGCCCCTAAAGATCATAAAATAGTCGCCATCGATTATTCGCAAATTGAGTTACGCATTATGGCGCATTTATCTAATGATCAAGGCCTAGTAACTGCTTTTAGTGCAGGTAAAGATATTCACAGGGCGACCGCCGCAGAAATTTTTGCCGTGGAGCTAGACCAAGTGACAACGGATCAACGTCGCAGTGCCAAAGCGATTAACTTTGGCTTAATTTATGGCATGTCAGCCTTTGGCTTAGCTAAGCAACTAAATATTGGCCGTCATCAAGCACAAGAATACCAAGACAAATACTTCCAACGTTATCCCGGCGTATTAACCTATATGGAAGACACGCGTCAACAAGCAAGTGAGCAAGGTTATGTAGAAACTCTCTTTGGTCGTCGTTTGTATTTACCTGATATTAATGCCAAAAATGGCATGCGTAAAAAAGCCGCTGAGCGTGCTGCCATCAATGCGCCCATGCAAGGTACCGCAGCCGACATTATTAAAAAAGCGATGTTAGCTGTAGCAGCATGGCTTAATGAGAATAATGATGACCGTATCAAAATGACCATGCAAGTGCACGATGAATTAATCTTTGAAATTCATCAAGATATTGTTGAAGAAACCACAGCAAAACTTGTTGATTTAATGAATAATGCGGTTGAATTAAGCGTACCATTGATTGCAGAGGCAGGCGTTGGCGACAACTGGGACGAAGCACATTAATCTAGAGCAATAAGCTTGATACTTTGTTTACCTAATTATTGAGCCGAGTGAAATTATTTATTAAGTAATCGGTTCCTATATATTAGATAACAATTCCCCTTGTTATTGTGTGTTCCATTTTTTTACTCCCATACTGTTGTCAGTTTGGGAGTTTTTTTATCTTTACCTTTATTGATTTTTTCTTGTGC
The DNA here is from genome assembly GCF_040362745.1 of Colwellia sp. KU-HH00111. NCBI lineage: Bacteria > Pseudomonadati > Pseudomonadota > Gammaproteobacteria > Alteromonadales > Colwelliaceae > Colwellia > Colwellia sp. KU-HH00111. The sequence continues at coordinate 144,667 of NZ_BAABWO010000002.1, forward strand.
GTGTAGAGGTTATGCCTAAAGCCGCAAGTAAAAATAGCATCATAGAACTTGGCTCTGGTACTGCTGTGGGGAGATTAGCTTGCACTGGATTAAGTAATCTGACGTTTGATAAATCACCCGATAACACATTAAAACTCACCTGCCAATCTCCATGATCTTTTGGTGTACTGTTGGCGTAAGGGGTAAATTTCATTGCATCAGAAAAGAATTTATTGGTATCGTAACCTATTAATGCTTCGCTGGTTGAGTAATAAAAATGACCAATAGTCAGTAAATAGCTTCCCGCGCTGGCAAAGGTATAATCAAAGACGCTGTCTTTATACGTGACTGAATTATCGATACTGTTGTTTGTACCATATGAGGGATCGTTATTATTAACATGTAATGCGGTAGTGCCAGAAAATAAACGCATGTAAGAGTCAAAACCTGTTAATTCGCCGTCATGATTTAAATCTACTCCTGTTTTCTCCCAAACCAGTGAATCAAATAAAATATGAGTATTTGCGGCTACATCAAATTGAATTTGAGAAATTAATAAGTCATCAAGGCTTCCATCTAAGTCGCCATCAATGTTTCTAATTTCATCATTGATTATTAGGCTCGCATTGGCTGATGCTGCGAGCAACAAGCTTGCCGCTAAGGTAAGTGTTTTTTTCACTGTTTTCATTATTGTGCTTTCCTATCTGTATTGTGAAATAAAATTAACGTTGAACACCTGCCGGAGGCGCGGGCTGGTTGTTATCTTCCTCCTCGGCAATGTTTGCGTGGTCATGGGCATGGCCGAGGTCACTTTTTTTAGCTGCATTTTTATGGCGTGATGAAAGACTTTCTCCTGGCGCAAGTGGTGGTGGCGGAGCTAAACGACTGTGCTGACTTAGTTCTGCTCGCGGCTCTGCTTCGTTTTGTTGAGTTTTTGTTTTTTCAGGCTTGTTTAAAATTTGATTAGCCATGCTATGTTTTGCTGGTTGAGGTGCTTCTTGCTGTGCTGGTTGAACATCTGGTTGTATTGAAACAGGCGCTTTTATTACGTCATTTGTTGTTTGGGTATCAAGCGCTTTTATTTGTGGTTCATCTTGATTTATTAATGTCATAGCGTAAACCGCAGCTATTACAATAACAGTAATGGTGGCAGTTTTTGTTAAAGTGGTCATGTGTTTTCCTCTTTATTCAATTTAAAAAAGTTACGTCCTTGTAACTAAGCGTTTTTAAACGATTGCTAGTTCAATTACTGGGTTGATAATGTTAATTCAACACCACCAAATTCACCGGCTAACGTGATGTAATGCCAGTAAATATCAGCATCGAGAGTTACCGTTAAGCTTTCCTCGTTGCCGTTGTTAGCAGCAGAGGCATCATTGTCTTGTGCGGTTGCCCAGCCATCTGCTTTATATAAGATATCGGCATTACCCCAGCCACCCGTAGAGGTGATGGTGAGGTTTGATGATAAACCATCACTGTTAGCGATAACGAAGCTGGCACGATTTGCAGATGAGTTGACACACTCAACCGTGGAGTTGAAAGTAATAACGTTGTTTTCAGGATCATGACCGTTGGCTGGCACTTCAATTACACATGGTGAAAAGTCCGTGCTAATAGTAACTGGGTCGCCTGCCCAATTGCCTGTTGTGCCACTATTTTGAGCTTCATCGTCAGCAGGACCAAACTCAACAATACCACTATCATCGGTTGACAAACCGCTAACTAACCAATCAAACCACTCAGCGTCATAGCTAGTGCCAATACTATCCATATAGGTTTGATATTCTGTGTACTGGTTATTGCGTAGATACGTGAGTAGTTGATCAACATCACCGCGATGATTTTCAAACATAAAGCGCACGGCTAAATAGCCCCAACGATAGACTCTATCTTGGCCTGATTCATAGGTATTTTTGAAAATTTCAGACAAGGCAAACTCTTGGCTCTCCCCCATGCTAATTGCATAAGTATTACCATCACGTTGTGAGATATATTCAGCTAAGCCTTCTGTCCACCAGACTGTGCTTACTGCCATGCCTGTGGCAAAATCACCGTATAAGTTGAAGCGAGCATCAAGGTAGTGCACGAATTCATGTTGCAAATTCCACACATGAAAATTTGGACGTTTCCACTCGGCTTCATAAGCGATAAAGCGTGCTTGGTTGTTTTGAGCACTTGGCGCGCCTTCTAAATACATACCGCCATTGTCGGTATTAATATTAAAGAATTGTCCGGCGTAAGTTTTATAGTCATTCGATGAATCAAAAATAACTAATTCAAGGGCATCATTATTATCATCAGCAACCGGAATGTTTAATGTTGCCAGTGTTTGATGGAAATTAGCTTCTTGAGTACCTAAAACCTCACAAATCCATGCGCCTTGATCGTTAAATAGCGATTGTGCGCGAATTTTTAAGGTATCAGAGCATTTGTAATTAAAGCCTAAGGTCTCTTTTTCTAATGTATAAGCAAAGCCACAGATATCGTAGTATCCACAGTTGGCACGGTCATAATAATCGGCCATACTGGCAGCGGCTAACCACAAAACACGACTTTCATCCGCTTTGCTGGTAGTGTCTAAAATACCTTTTACTAGCGTTTGTACACGAGCATTCAAGGCATCAACATGATAGAGCCGAGAAAGTTCACGCACTGAATTGACTAAAACGTATTCAGCATCGGTACCTAATAAATCACGGTGACTGGATTGAAAGTGCTGTAGCGCATCTAAAATGCTATCATCTTGGCTGAACAATGCCTTCATATTGTCATCCCACTGACTTCTGAACAACGTTGTGAAAACAGAGTTAGCCGCAATGTTCATGTCTCTATGTGCTTGCCATTGCGCATTGTATTCATACAAAACACGGATAGTGACATAGTTAAATTCAGCACCTAAATTGGCAGAATCTACCAGTACTAAAGCGGCGCTTAACACTTTACCGTTCTCTGCAGTGGCAATCCAAGTATTATCATTGTCAAATAATACCGTTAAGCTTGCCATAATCATTTCATTTACATCGCTGCTATAGGCGGGCACATCTTCTGTGTAGAACTGTACATAATATGCAGCACGTAAAAAGTAGATTAAGTTTTCAATATTATCGGTATCGACCCCTGAATAAGTAGCGGCTCGTTCTTCAATAGCACTTACCACCGTTAATATATTTGCTTCAGAGAATGTTGATCCAGCATCTGTGCCACTTAATTGAAATAACGCATTAACAGTTTCAGTCGTGTTGCGTGTTAATTCATCAACTAAGGCTTGATCAGTTAAGCCAACATAAGTGTCATGTTCGCCACCCGATCCATCGTCAGGGTTAGTTTCAAAGTGTGAAGCATCAATGATGTAAGTATTTTGGGCTTGTGAAAGTACAGCAACGCCTAAGCAATTATTGCTACTATCGCTAATCATCATGCGATCGCCTTGTGACCAATAATCGGCCGTGTAGGTATCACCATTATTTAGGGTTTGATAATTATTGCTTAAGTTTGGCTCGCCAGAGGTATTGTTGACCCAATAAAGGTTTATTGGGTTATCTGTGGTATTGGTCACACTGATGCTTGCAGCGTCAGCAGTGCGATCATAAGCATTTAGTAAATCACAGCTACCTAATGTATTAGCTTGAGGTAAAACTTCTTCGGTAATGGCATCAACAACCATGGCTTCATCAATCGTATAATTGTTATCAGCTTCGGTCATTACGGCAACACCTAAACAGTTCTTAAGTTGATCTGTAACAGCTAAACGATCATCTTTAGACCAGTAATCAGCGCTATAACTCTCCCCTTGGTTTAGTGTTTGATAAGGGTTGTCGAAATTGATTTCACCACTGCTATTGTTGATCCAATATAGTGTGACAGGCGTATTCGTGGTGTTGGTGATAGTTACGCTGGCGGGAGTCTGAGCATCACGTGCATATTGATAAACGAGTTCACAGCTACCAAAAGTATGGGCTGGTGGAATAATTTGTGGCGAAGGGGCAATTGCTTCAGAGTTAGCTTGGGCCCAGTTTAAGAAGCCATCACCATCGGTTGCTGAAACTTGCGCTAATGCTGCTTGATAGACACTTATATCGCTGTTTCTTAATGCCTGCGCTAAGGTTGCAACATCGTTAGGACGTTCTTCTGCCAAATACTGCATGGCAAGGTAACTCCAAGGATATAGATCATTAAAACCATAATCCATAAACAAAATATTATGTAGCGGTGGGATACTTTCGCCCACTACAGAATCTAGGTTGCGAGTATTACCTGCACCTTTAGCAATGTACTCTGCCCAACCTTCAGCCCAAGAAACGGTATTATCATGGTACTCAAAAGCGCCATATAAATTAAAGCGTCCATCAAGATAATGTACAAATTCATGTTGTAAGTTGTAAACATCACCACCTTGCACGCAAGAATAACCAACCCATGACTCAGGACATTGCATCGCATGGAAGCGTGCAATATTCCCTGCTTCTGATGGATTACCTTCAAGGTATATACCACCATTGTCTGTGTTGTGACCAAAAAAGTCATATCCGTATTTTTCATAATCTTCAGGTGTGGCGTAGGCAATCACTTCAAGCTGTACATTGGTGTCGTCATTAACCGGAATATTATTGGTTGCGAAAAACTCATGGAATTTCCCTTGAGTTTCAGCCATTTGATTACACGCATGAGTAAGCTGTGTACTGGTCATTGCTTGAGCGCGAATGGTGATCTTGTCATTACACTGATGGGTAATGCTAAGAATATCGTCAACCGTTGCTTTTGGTGTACAGTAATTGGCTAGGGCATCATTTGTATCACAAGTTCTTCCTGTTGTTTCAAGGTAAGTTGCCGTAACTTCAGCTTTTGCTGTAGCAATTGAAATATGATTGGTTACTTGTTCAAAAATTTCAATGATGATGCTATCAATACGCGCTTTTGTTGCTTCATCGGCAATATTGCTAATGTTACCTAAGGCGATAAACAAGTGCGCAAGAATCCACTTACGATCTGTATCAGCACTCCAACGCATATCTAAGCCAGTTTCGGCTAATCCGTAACTGCGTAATACTGAAATTGTTGCTAGCATATTGTCTGCGTATGCGGCATTTAATGCACTGTCATTTTTTGCATAAAAAGCTAAGTCATAAATCGCGCTTAATAGCTGTTCTGTGCTGTAACCAAAGTTAGCAAAATCATAAGGGTTACTTAACTCTGAGTAATATTGAGTTAATGCTAATAAATGCGGCAAATGCTCAGAAAAATAATCACTGGCTGGCGAATTACTCAAGTTAAGCATTGCTGTAGCATAACCTTCCTGAATTAAACCCGCTGGCGCATCGGTAGATTGAAAATCAGTCATTTTAGCAACCGCATGCAATGCATTGCTTAAACGTTGCGCTTTATCTTGAGAAAAATTCTCAAAGTGACCGTTAAAACTATAGTTTCGTAAGAAATAAACGAGCTGATCTAATTCACTATTGTTGATGTCGTCTTGCGCGGCTAAAAAATGAATCGCATCGGCAACATCACTGATGGGATCAGGCGTACCACTAGCTATGGCTGCCCAGTCGTCCCAAGTACCTGCTATTATGGTATTGACTACATCACTAAATTCACTACGTGAACTTAAAATTGGTGTAGGGATATTAACCACAACGTTTTTATCAATCACGATATAGTCGTCGGTGGCAGGATCAGAGCCATCACCTGGGCCGCTATCGCCTGTTGCTTGAGTGAGCATTAAGCTGACTTCTTGATGAATACCGAAAATACTGAGATATAATCGGCCAATATTGGTATTAATCGTTAGGCTGTTATCGCTACCCTCATTTTCTGATGCGGCGATGTGGTTTGCTCTGGATGCCCAATTACCGGTGTTAACAAAAATATCTGCATCGCCGGAACCACCAGATGTTGTAATTGTTACATCAGTATTATCTGTAGGAACATCAACGTAATAATATAAACCATTGCCAGAGATACACTCTTGATTGTCAAAACTCAATGCATAACCACTTGGTGTATGTGCACCACACATGGCTGGGTTCTCGTCACTTACTTCTGCAACGTTAAAGGTTACTTCCTGATGCAAACCGTAAAGTGTGATGTATAACTTACCTGTATCAGCCGTTAACTGTACGGACTCTGTGGTGCCGGCATTATTTGTTTGTGTATCGTAGTTATCACCCGTTGCCCAACTATGAGAACTAGTGAGTATATCGACTTCACCTGTGCCACCTGTGGTAGTGATCTCTAGCGTGGTTCCGTCATTTTCAACATCGAGGTAAAAATATAAGCCATTACCAGAAACACATTCATTTTGACCAAGTGTTAAGGCATTGCCTGTTGTCGTTGTTGCTCCGCACATTTGCGGCGCACTTGCTGTCGCTTGGCTAGGCGCAGCAAGTGCAGAAAGCACTGTTGCGGCAGCACATAGCTGTTTTAATGATTGATAGTTCATTTGAACTCCCGTTTTTTAGTGAGCCAGTATGCAGGCTAGCTCTTTATAATTATTTTGATACCCGAAGGTATAAGTTGCTTTAACGCTATTTTGGGGGATAAATAACTTGGTACACCTTCTAGGTATACGTGCTGTAAAGCCGCAGCATTGCATTTTTTTGTTGTTGATAAGGGAGACAAAAGGGAAAATCAACATAAAATATATTGTATGCAATATATTTTATGTTGATTGGTTTGTATACAATTTTTTTTGAGGATAGCGTGATATTATTGCTAAGCAGTTGTAATTTTTGAAAATAAATTTTTGGTGCGAGAGGGTGATGCTACATTTATCTGAAAAGTTATCAATCTTAAACTTGAGAGTAGCGCGCTTTGTTACCTAGCCAACGCTGAATCAATGCTTGGGCGCATTCGGGGTGTTGACGCGATAATAAATAGGCTTTTTGTTTGATATCAGCAATCAGGTAGCCATCACGAATCAAATCGGCAATTTTAAGCTCAGCTAAGCCGGTTTGACGGGTGCCAAGTAGCTCACCGGGGCCACGAATTTGTAAGTCTTTCTCGGCAATGACAAAACCATCATTACTGTCGCGAAGCACCGCTAATCGTTTAGTTGCGGTTTTTGACAGCGGCGCCTTATAAAGCAGAACACAATGAGAGGCAATAGAGCCCCGGCCAACCCTGCCTCTAAGTTGATGTAATTGCGCTAAACCAAGACGCTCGGGGTTTTCTATTACCATTAAGCTCGCATTAGGAACGTCTACCCCTACTTCAATCACGGTGGTGGCAATAAGCAAATGAGTATTTCCTGCTTTAAACTCATCCATCACGGCTTGTTTTTCTAATGCTTTCATTCGTCCATGCACTAAACCAATTTGTAGCTCTGGTAATTGTTCTTGCAGGTGTTGAGCCGTGTCTTCAGCGGCTTGGCATTGCAATACTTCTGACTCTTCAATCAGGGTGCAAACCCAATAGGCTTGGCGATTATCTTGAGTGCAACTCTCTTTTATTCGCTCAATCACCTTATCACGACGGCTATCAGGGAGAGCGATAGTATTGATTGGGGTTCGCCCGGGCGGTAATTCATCAATCACTGAAGTGTCAAGATCAGCATAAGCGGTCATGGCTAAAGTACGTGGAATTGGCGTAGCTGTCATAATTAACTGATGGGGATAGTTGTTATCGAATACACCTTTTTCTCTGAGCGATAAGCGTTGATGAACGCCAAACTTGTGCTGTTCATCGATGATTACTAACACTAATTTATTGAAGGCAACCTCGGCTTGAAATAGCGCATGAGTGCCAATAACCATTTGCATATCACCATTTTCAATTTGCTCTAGCGCTATTCTCCTTGCTTTGGCTTTGGTTTTGCCAGCTAGCCAACCGACTGATATTTCGAGAGGAGCAAACCAATTGGTAAAGTTGATGGCATGTTGCTCGGCCAAAATTTCAGTGGGTGCCATTAACGCCACTTGGTATCCTTGGCTAATCGCAGTTAAGGCGGCTAATGCTGCAACTAGGGTTTTACCTGAGCCTACATCACCTTGCACTAATCGCATCATTGGCTGATTTTTAGCTAAATCTTTTTTGATTTCTGACACTACACGGGTTTGGGCATTGGTCGGAGAAAAAGGTAAAGACGTTAAAAAAGAGTTTTCAACATTGGCTACCCCAGTTAAGGATATCGCCTGATGAACATCACTATTTTGTCGGAGTTTGAGCATACTCAAATTATGGGCCAGTAGCTCTTCTTTGATCAGCCTTAGTTGAGCAGGGTGTTTACCGTTTTCAAGTTGGTTAGTTGACACTTCAGGCGGAGGCCTGTGAATAACTGCTAGCGCTTGTGCTAAAGAATACTGTTCGTCAAATAACGATGTAGGTAATAGCTCTTCAATTTGACCGCGGTGTAAACGCGCAAGTGCTTGATCGGTTAAGTTGCGCAGCGATAACTGTTTTAAACCATCAGTGGTTGGGTAAACTGGGGTCAAGGTTTCTTCAACTGGCGTTAGCACTCTGTCATCATCAAGGGCTTTATACTCAGGATGAACAATTTGCAGACTACGAGGCCCTCGTTTTATTTCACCATAACATCGAATAGCACGACCGATGCTCAGACTATTTTTTTGGCTGGTTGAAAAACTAAAAAAGCATAACTGCACTTCACCGGTGCCATCGTTTAAGGTGACCACCAGCATGCGACGTTTGCCTTGGGTGATTTGATTATTGGTGATTTCCCCAATGATATTAGTGTGGGTGCCAGGGAGGCAGTCACGAATGCTGGTCACGCGAGTTCGGTCTTCGTAGCGCAGCGGTAAATGAAACAGTAGATCTTGCACCGAGAATAAGCCGATACGCTCAAGCCTAGCTGCCATGCTAGGCCCAACCCCTTTCAAGGTGGAAAGAGCAACGTGTGATAATTTAGTCAGTGCTTCCATGATAACTCTCAGATATAGTCGCGGGTATCGCGGTGCTACCAATTAATCATCGATATGCTGCCAAGCACTTTTATTCATTTGCATTTTTTGCCACCAGTCGTCATTAGCGACTATTTGTCCAGCATCATCTATGGCTGGGTAAGGTAAGCCTTTACGCTGACAGGCCTCGGCAAAAATAGGGTGCCCACCTTCAAATAAGGTACGTTGGCGACGTTCATGGCTTAAGGCAGATTGATTATACATTCCTGCTAGCTGTCTTTGACGCTGTGCTTCATATAACACTACAGAGCAGGCAACCGATACATTCAGAGATTGCACCATACCCACCATAGGAATAATAATATCTTGGTCAGCTAATTCAAGGGCAACCTCAGACGCGCCAAATTTTTCTTGGCCTAAAATGATGGCAGTGGGTTTAGTGTAATCAACTTCTCTAAAGTCTACCGCGGTATCAGACAAATTAGTGACTAACACCTGCATGCCTTGGGCTTTTAATGCCGCAATAGCGTCAGCAGTTTTATAGTGACTATGGACATCTATCCAGTTTTGGCTACCAGCAGCACTACCGCCACGCACTTCCGATTCTTCACTTTTCCATACAGCATGTACATCACTAACACCTATGGCATCACAGGTGCGTACTACCGCCGCTAAATTATGGGTTTTATGTACGCCTTCCATGCATACGGTTAAATCTGGCTGGCGCATGTCTAACATGGTGTTAATGCGTGCTAATCTTTCTGGAGTCATAATGTTTCAAATAGTCAGTAAAATAGGTCAGTCAAAGAGTCATAGGCTTGAGGTTGACACCATGCTTAACCTACGTTGGGTAATTCCATGATGCCATCAATTTCAATATCAACATCTTTTGGTAGTTTAGAAATTTGAATTGCCGCACGCGCAGGGTAAGGTTGAGTGAAATACTTAGCCATAATTTCGTTAACTGTAGCGAAGTTACTGAGATCGGTCATGAATATATTCACTTTCACCATATCATTAATACATCCACCAGCGGCTTCACACACGGCCGATATATTTTTAAACACTTGCTCGGTTTGCTCAGCAAAACCGCCTTCAATGACTGTCATCGTTTCAGGAATAAGTGGAATTTGCCCTGATAAATAGACAGTGCTGTTCACTTTTACGGCTTGGCTATAAGTGCCAATAGCACTTGGTGCTTGATCGGTTGAGATAATACTTTTCATGTTTATTCCTACATTGTTATGAGTTTTTTTCGATACGAGCAAGTCGTAACACCTTGTTTTTATTTGTTACGAATAACGCGTTGCACATCTACCATAACTTTAATTTTACGAATGATATCAGCAAGGTGAATACGATCACGGCAAGTGATTTCCATATCAATAATATAAAGTCCAGCTTCTTTTTCGCCAGAATTTAGGCTATGAACATTCGAGCCACATTTAGCAACAACATTGGTTAATAATGCTAAAGCACCTTGGTGATTGACAATTTCTACCCGCAGCTTTGCAATAAACTCTTTATTGATATCGCTATCCCACTTCACAGGAAATAGCGCGCCTTGTTCATGACCTTTAATATTGCGACAGCCTTGCTGGTGAACCATTAATCCTTTACCTGGGCTTAAGTAAGCTAAAATAACATCACCTGGGATAGGACGACAGCATTTACCGTAATTAACCAACATGCCCTCAGTACCTTTAATGGGCATTTTGGCTTTATTAATAGTGTTAACTAACTCATTGTTCTCGGTAAATTCATCGGTGAGTCGCCTAGCGATACCAATACTTAAAGCATTACCTAAACCTATGTTGGTTAGTAGATCATCAAAGGTTTTATTGCCACTTTGTTTAACGACTTCAGCAATTTTTTCTTCACTAATATCTTCGAGTTTAATTTTACCCAAAGCATGACTTAGTAACCGTTGACCCAGTGCTTTAGATTCAGTTTTTTCTCGGCTACGTAAATAGGTTCGTATTTGTAACCTTGCTTTGGCTGTTACCACAAAATTCAACCAGGTGGCATTGGGTCTAGCCGCCGCTGACGTGACGACTTCAATGGTTTGCCCTGATTGTAAAGGTTGGCTCATAGGATAAGGCTTACGCTCTACTTTAACCCCAACACATGAATTACCTACATCGGTATGAACCGCGTAAGCAAAATCTACAGCCGTTGCGCCCATAGGTAATTCGATAATGCGACCTTCGGGAGTAAACACATAAATTTCTTCAGGGAAGAGATCAGACTTAACATTTTCAATAAACTCAAATGAACTACCAGCACTTTGTTGTAGTTCTAGCAAACTTTGCATCCAACGGCGCGCTTTCATTTGTGCTGTAGTATCGGAATTTCCGCCACCTTCTTTATATAACCAATGCGCGGCAACACCTTTGTCTGCCATTTGATCCATATCTTGGGTGCGAATTTGAATTTCAACGGGAATACCGTGTGGGCCAATTAGCGATGTATGAAGCGATCGGTAACCATTGGTTTTCGGAATGGCAATATAGTCTTTAAAGCGGCTTTCAATGGGTTTATATAAATTGTGCATCGCGCCTAACGCACGATAGCAGTCATCAATTTTATCATCAACAATCACTCGAAACGCGTAAATATCCATCACTTCATTGAACATTAACTCTTTATTAAGCATTTTACGATAAATAGAATAAAGGTGCTTTTCTCGACCGACAACTTGCGCGGTTATATTACTTTCTTTTAAGCGGGCGATGATTTCGGCTTGAATATTGTCAATAATTGCTTTTCGATTACCACGAGCGCTGATAACGGCTGATTTAAGTGCACGAGAACGCATAGGGTAGAGCGCTTGAAAGCCTAATAACTCTAATTCATTTTTAATATCATGAATACCAAGGCGGTTGGCGATTGGTGCATAAATTTCCAAGGTTTCACGGGCAATGCGGCGGCGTTTATCGGGTCTTAAGGAGCCTAGTGTACGCATGTTATGTGTACGGTCTGCAAGCTTAATTAAGATAACACGGATGTCTTGCACCATGGCTAACACCATTTTACGGAAGTTTTCCGCTTGCATTTCTTCTTTATTATCAAACTTTAATTTATCAAGCTTACTTACCCCTTCAACTAGCTCTGCAACCGTGTTGCCAAAGAGTTCGGCTAAATCATCTTTGGTGACATCGGTATCTTCAATAACATCATGTAGTAATGCTGCCATTAAGGTTTCGTGATCTAGATGCATTTTCGCTAAATTCAGCGCAACCGCAACTGGGTGAGTAATATAGGGATCACCACTAGAGCGCATTTGACCATCATGTGCTTCTCTTGCTACCACATAGGCATGTTTAAGCAAATCGACTTGAACTTTAGATAAGTAAGTAGCGCTTAATTCTTTTAATGGTTCAAATAGGTACACCAATCACTCCATACAGATGATAAACAGGGCAGGTAAAAGCTAATAGCTATAGAATACGTGGCTTTGAGTTAAATTAAAAGACATAAAAAAACGCGCAACTTAATTTCTATAAAAATAGAGAAAAGTTACGCGTTTATTGGTTAATAATAAGGCGAAAGGTCGCGTTAATTAACCCAATTCTTGTGTTTGACCACCAACAATCGCGGCAACGGCGTCTAATTCCGCTGTATCTTGTTGGATTTGTGTTTGTCGATCTGAAGAATCCATCACAGCAGTATCAATTAAATCAGCCTCAATTTCACGCAAAGCTAATACGGTTGGTTTGTCATTTTCGATTTCAACTAGAGGATCTTTACCGCCCGTTGCAATTTGACGAGCACGACGTGATGCAACTAGCACCAAATCAAAACGATTACCGATTTTTTCTACGGCATCTTCAACAGTTACGCGAGCCATTTGGGCACTCCAACGTTAATTTATAAAATAGCGCTATATTTTACTGAGTGTCAGACTATATAGCAAGTAAAAGCCTGATTCGGTGATGAAACTTTTTAAAGGAGGGAAACATCTATTCTATATTCTGGATCTGCTCACGCAGTAGAAAAATATAAACCATTAGTTTAGCTTATTAAGTTTTGCAGAGTCGGGGCGATTTAGCTTTATGTCACCACTTTGTTTAAGTATGTACGCTTAGCTTGTTTGTTTGCTTGCGCTTTCTCCAGTTTTGGGGATTAACCCCAAACGGCTTGTTGCAACAAAAGGTATGCGCGAAAAGTTCAATTGCCGCCACTGTTATCACAAACATTTCAATTCACCATTCACTATTTAGCACGACCAAGGTGCGTTACTTAGCCACTAGCTCATTAAGAAGCACACTATGTTGGCTCACTTGTTGGCTGCGTTTTAACCGTTGATTTTTTACTATAATGGTAAGGTCAATTAATGCTTGGTCAAAATCGTCATTGATGACAATGTAATCAAATTCCTGAAAGTGAGAGCATTCTTGTTGGGCTTGTGCCATACGTTCAGCGATAACGTCTTCACTGTCTTGACCACGACCACGTAAGCGGTTTTCAAGTTCTTCACGAGAAGGCGGGCTGATAAATATGGTGGTAACTGAGGGTTTTTTCATCCGCACTTGCTGCGCACCTTGCCAATCAATATCAAGAAATACATCAATGCCTTGGGCTAGTTGTTCGTCAATTGCAGCTTCTGAGGTGCCATAATAATTACCAAACACTTCAGCATATTCATAAAAAGCGTTCTTTTTGATTTGCTGCTTAAAACTGTCAACAGAAACAAAGTGATAATGTTCGCCGTTATTTTCACCGGGACGAGGATCACGCGTGGTATGAGAAACAGAAACTTGCATAGGTCTTTGAGGTTCTTGCTGACCTTGTTCTAATAAAGCTTTGATTAAGCTGGATTTACCTGCACCACTAGGTGCAGAAAGAATAAATAAGTTTCCAGGAGCTGTCACAGTGTTTTCCTTTGGTTTCAGTAAAATAAACAGTAAGACGAAAAAAGGCTAGGCAGTATTTTACGCTATTAGAATAAAAAAAGCCTAGCCTTGAACAAAATATCTGGAATTTTTACAGCACTTTAGCAATAGACTGTGCTAAGTAGTCAACATTACTGTTGGCAATGCCAGCAATACTCATGCGGCTAGAGCCCACCATGTAAATGCTGTATTCATCTTGTAATTGTTGCACTTGCTCAGGGGTTATACCTAGGAAAGAGAACATACCGGCCTGTTTGGTGATAAAGCTAAAGTCACGGGTTACGCCGTTTTCTATTAATTTATCGACAATAAGTTGGCGATTGCCATTTATGCGATCACGCATTTGTGCTAATTCAACATACCATTCATTACGTAACTCGTCAGACGTTAAAATGGTTTCAACCAATGCAGCGCCATGGGCGGGAGGCATAGAATAAATAACTCGCACCACGGCCAATACTACAGAATAAGCAATATCTGCTTGTAAACTTGTTGCGCCAATAACGGTACAAGCACCAATACGCTCACGATATAAACCAAAGTTTTTAGAGCATGAACTACAAACTACCGTTTCATCGACAGATTCCGCCATTAAACGTAAGCCGTAAGCATCTTCATTTAAACCTTGGCCAAAGCCTTGATATGCCATGTCAATTACAGGTAAAAATCCTACTGATTGTGCAAGTTCTGCCACTTGTTGCCATTGCTCGTTATTTAAATCCATACCGCTTGGGTTATGGCAACAGGCGTGAAATAGCACGGCATCGTCGGCAGACACTTGTTTAAGCGCGGCTAGCATGCCGTCAAAGTCCAAGGTTTTATTTTCATAATCATAGTAAGGGTAGGTTTTCACCGTTAACCCTGCGGCTTCAAATAAACCCGTATGGTTAGCCCATGTTGGATTGCTCACCCAAATAGTAGCGCCTGCTTTACATGATTTAATAAATTCTGCAGCAACGCGTAAAGCTCCAGTACCGCCGGGAGTAGAAACCGTGCGCGCACGATTTTCATTTAAAACTTTATGATTTTCACCAAAAATGAGTTTACTCATTTCGGTGTTAAAAAGTGTAGAACCAGTAGGCCCTAAATAAACCTTACTGGTTTCAGTGTCAGTTCGGTGCTGCTCTGCTTTTTTTACACAATTAAGCACGGTAGTTTCGCCTCCTTCATTTTTATAAACACCCACACCCAAATCAATTTTTTTAGGGTTAGTATCTTGGTTGTATTTAGCTAATAATCCTAAGATAGGATCGGCAGGCGACGCTTTTAAACTAGCAAACATGACTGAAATTTACCTTATTATGGTTGGGCTTGATGTGGTTTAATCAAACACCTGAAAATGAACAAGCAGCATAGCTTAAAATAACGACAAAAATAAGGTTTATTGCCCAAGTATTTTTCTAAAATGACATAGCAGGCAAAATAGTGTTTTTATAAGATGAAAACTA
This sequence comes from Colwellia sp. KU-HH00111, assembly GCF_040362745.1. Taxonomy (NCBI): domain Bacteria; kingdom Pseudomonadati; phylum Pseudomonadota; class Gammaproteobacteria; order Alteromonadales; family Colwelliaceae; genus Colwellia; species Colwellia sp. KU-HH00111. Next base: position 159,844 of record NZ_BAABWO010000002.1, read on the forward strand.
GCTATTGAACTTTACCCTGACTCCTCTGCTTGGAGGTTGAATTATTCACAAATTTAAAGGTTGTTCATTGTGTTAAGCCAATATTTTACCTTGCTTTTATTGTGCATCTGGAGATAATACGTCCTTTTTTAAAGGAGTAAAATTATGTTTTCTAATCTTGCTGGTAAAATTACTTTGTTGGTGACACTTATACTTTTAGTGTCTGGTTGTGCAACTCAAACTCAACGTAAAGTAGAAATAGTCCCCGTTGAAACCAATAAAACTGTTTATAGTGGCCCTAAATCAACCTTGGTATTGGGCGAATTTAATAATCGTTCTAATTATATGCAAGGATTGTTTTCGTCGAACATTGATAAATTAGGTAATCAAGGTAAAACCATTCTAAAAACGCATTTACAACAAACGAATCGTTTTAAAGTGGTTGATCGTGACAATTTAGCTAATTTACAAAAAGAAGCTGAACTTTTAGGTGTTAAACAAAATATCAAAGGCGCTCGTTATGTGGTGAGTGGCGGCGTAACTGAGTTTGGCCGAAAAGTAGTTGGCGATAAGCAATTATTTGGCATTTTAGGCGCGGGCAAATCCCAAATAGCTTATGCCAAAGTATCATTAAATATTATTGACGTTTTAAGCTCTGAAGTGATTTATTCAACACAAGGTGCGGGTGAGTTTGCTTTAAATGAAAGACAAGTAGTTGGCTTTGGCTCGAAAGCGGGTTACGACTCAACCTTAAATGGTAAAGTGTTAGATTTTGCTATTAAAGAATGTATTAATAATATGACCACTGACTTAGAAAGTGGCGTTTTAAAATTTGATTTGTAAGGGCGAAACAAACGACATGAAAAACTTTTTAACTACGGCCTGTCTCGGCATGAGTGTATTGGCGCTTTCAGGCTGTGCTACCAATAAAACCCAATACTATTGGGGCGAATATGAGAGCCTAGTTTACCAAACGCATATTAATCCTGAAGAGGCGTTGCCTATTGTTCAAATAGAAAAACTGCAAGCAGATATTCAAAAAGCTAAATCTGCTAACCAGTCTATTCCTCCAGGGTTATATGCACATTTAGGCTTAATGTATGCTGCTAATGGCGATAAATCGTTAGCTTTAGATTCACTAAATAAAGAAAAAGAATTGTTTCCTGAATCAACACATTTTATTGATGGTTTAATTAATCGTTCAATTAATAATAAGTAAAGGATTGAAACATGTTGAAAAGTCTTTTTCAGATTGCATTTTTGTTAATGTTTGTCAGCGGTTGTGCAACAACTGTAGAGCCTTATGATTACACGGCACTAAAAGAGAGTGCGCCAAGATCTATTTTGGTTATTCCGCCAATGAATAACTCGGTTGAAGTAACAGCGCCATACTCTTTTTTATCAACCATAACAGCGCCTTTAGCTGAAAGCGGTTATTATGTATATCCGGTATCAGTAATCGATTCGTTTTTAAAAGAAAACGGTTTACCAACACCCGCTGAAATGAATTCAGTGCCATTAGAAAAAATAGATGAAATTATTGGTGCTGATGCTGTGTTGTACGTTTCAATTGATGATTGGGGACAAAAGTATAATGTATTATCTTCAGTTACGGTTGTTAAGGGACATTTAAAGTTAGTGTCAGTTAAAACGGGGGGATTACTGTGGGATGCACCAATTTTTGCACAATATAACCCTAATGCTAATAGTGGTGGTGGTTTAGTTGGCGCTTTGGTGGGAGCCGTTGTTTCACAGATAGCGGGAGAAATCACAGATAACACACCACTAGTGTCAAGAATGGCAAATAATAACGCCATTAACGCAAAAAAACGTGGGTTGTTATACGGGCCATATAAAGTGATTAAAGAAAAACAATAATAACGTCTTAATCTCTGTATGATTTAAGCCTAATTGGTGCCGCCAGTTAGGCTTTTTATTTTAGGTAACTGCAAAAGTGAAATGATTATATTTGAAGATTAAAATTGACCTGTTAACGCAGCAACCAAACCAATAGCTCCACCAAAAATAACGCTCTAATCCATTGTTCAATGAGTGCGTTAAAAGTAATGATATAATGTAAGTTTGGCTTGAGTGTCGTTGGTAATCCATGACTTATAATTAATATTGCTTCGCAATGACCAGTTAGTTTTGAATGACCAATTCCAAGAGAGAGCTACTTGGCTATGGTAGGTGTTTTTTGTATCAATTAACTTTAAAATACTACCCGTTAACGCGAGTTTGTTATGGGGGGTTATTTGCCAAATTGTTCCTAGCTCAGTCCCGATACCTATTTCTAATTTATCAGTAATGTCGCCATAATTTAATTCAATCGTTCCCAATACAAAACTATGTATACTGTTTGGGTTGCCAAAGGATTTACCATACCCTCCCTGAGTAAAATAACGGCCTGTTTTTTTATCAATATCAGGCTGGCGATCGTACCCTAATCTAATATTCCAAGACCAACTGTTAAAAATCTCATTATCTGGAGCAAGTGACATAGCGTCAATAAGGTAGAAATGATCCAGTCGGCTGTTGTTATTTTTACTAAAGCTACCTTCTATATCAAAAAAGCTAATTTTAGCTCCTGGAATGTAACCGATAGAATGATCTAGCAAGTCATGATAGGCCAAACGATATGATAATTTTATTTCATTATCGTAATTGTTATTGTTGGCAAAAGTAAGCCCCATTCTTGATGAGCTATGCCCTTGCTCGGGTGATGCAATGGGTTTTAAGGGCTCTGTAAATGGAGAGGTTGTATCGAGTTTACTGCGTTGGTAAAGTAAGTTTTTTAAGCGAGGAGCGATACTATCGCGATTGAGTTTTTGATCGTTAAAATTAAAGTTTAGCCACTCATACGCCATTTCTAAAATAGCGGCTTGCCGGTTAGTACTGTATCTAGAGCGGTCGAAATCACCATCATTGATTAAGTCACGGGCAGATTGCAATTCTTGAGATGATAATTGTGTTGAGTAATGAAAAAGGCGTGTACCAAATGCTGGGCGGTAATTGGGTTGTTGCAATAAGAGGTTGTTTTTAAGAGCAAGAACGGTATCAGATGGAATCGCTTGAAAATCAAATGAAGAGGTTAGGTCAAGGTTTTCGTTAGCTAGCTGCAATAAACTCAGTAACTGATAAGAACAATTCTCATCGATAAAGTAATAGTCAAAAGTGGCGTTCTGTAATTCCCATAAATGAAGTAATATACGACGAATCTCTTGTTCAGAGAAGTTAAGTTTATATTCCCAAATGTCTCTCGATTCTATATCGTTATATTCACGTACTTTACGGTAATAAGGCATAACAGTGAAATTGCCGGGATACATACCTACAAGCCCTTTGAAAGCATAAGCGGCGGCATTATCTGTTGCATTGGGCTGTGCGGCGAAGTTGACGGCAAAAGCCACTAACTCTCTGTTTCTGTTTTGATCTTTGGCATCAATACGTAAGAGCGTATGGCCAAACATTGATGAAGGGTTATTCATAAAGGCTGTCGGAAAAACTAATGTGATTCCTGCAGGATTAACTGTTTTTTCCCACTGATTTAGTTTTATACAATTAAGTTCAGGCCAACTATTATCAATTTTGCTTTTTAGCCAAGTGTAGCGAGCGGGAAATTGGCATCGAACTTTATTGGTTTGTACAGGAGTGAGTTCTTTACCGTTGAAAGCATCAATAGTTGCAGTTAATTCAGCCAGGGGATCTGTTTTACCTGATGAAGCCAAAAAAAATTGTGCACTGTCAACTTCACTTTTCCATTCGGTTAGAATCGCCGCACGATAGTGCCCAAGCTGAAGCCAATATGGTTGAACAGCAAGTTTTTTTTCAGCACTGGCCAATAAGGGGAACGATAATATCGCAAGAACAAAAAGTAAAGCTTGGCTTAATAGTTTCATGGTGAACTTATAAATATAAAAAGCCCCTACAAAGGGGCTTTAAAGTTGCTTAATAAATTAGCGAGTACAGCGAATTAAGAAAGTGTGTAGCTTGAAAGTGCTGAGTTATTTGCAACTAAACGGTTTAAGTTTTCCAAAACAGTTTGTGAAGTTACGTTTTCAGATGTGAAAACTGCAGAAAAATTGGTTTTAGCTAAAGTAGAAAAAGTTGCTTTATCTTGTTCTGAAAAGCCCCATAATTCTGTAAGCGTTGCCAATGCTTCGCCTTCACCTTTTGAAATATCACGCGCGATTTGATCAACGTTATTGTCAATAAAAAGTGAAAGTTTAGCTGTTGAAGTAACAGGACCTGTACCATCACAACCTAAAGTACCGAAAGTAATACCAAAAGTTTGATTACCTGAAGTGCCGTTAGTGGTTGCGCCTAAAACTTTAACAACTTTACCTTCTTGTCCAGCGAATACCATTGAACCTAGACCACAACCAATATCTTGGTCAGCCATTGCTTGAGTAAGAGGTAAAATTGAAAGTGCTGCGATAGCGATAATTTTTTTCATGTTTATAAATCCTTTATGTTGTTGGTTAGCCTTTAGAAAAAAAGGCAATGGAATTTACCATACTTCACCAGTGCTTAACAATATAATCAGTACTCTAACCTGACTATTTTTTGCCTAGTTTAGGCATATTTGCTGAGTTTTATCATTCATTGCTGAAGTTAGGGCTAAATGCGGTTAAAAACTGCTGGTCACTGCTGCAATTAGCCCAATAATGCCACCAAAAACACCACCCCAAACAACAAGCCAGCCAAGGTGTTTTTTTATCATAGCTTGTATAATTTCTTTGACTAATTGTGGGGTTAACTCATTTAAGCGTTTTTCTATAATATCGCTAACCTTGTCTTGCATGTTGGCTATCATATCTGGCTGCTCTAATTCTTCACGGAGTAATTTGTTGAATTGGTCACTTTGACTGATTTCTTTTATTGAGGCTTTCATTTTCTCAATGAAGGGTTCTTTCATTGGTTGTATGGCTTCACTACCACCTACCATGGCTAGCATAGGGCCGAATGAAGAGCCCTCAATAACAGTGACTAAGTTATTGAAAGCAGGTGTTAAGTCAACTTTCTCAATAACAGGCGTTAAGTCAATACTACTGGCGGCACCTGAACCAGTAGATAAAAAACGGTCGATGTTTTCTTTAGTGAAAAACTGCTCCATCATTAATTGGCGGATAGCGAGTTTAAACTCTTCAAAGCGTGCGGGAATGACGCCAGAGCCATAAAGTAGCGGCACCTTTTCAAACAACATATGTATTGCCAGCCAGTTAGTGATAGCGCCAGATAAGGCGAATAAACCAACGGTATATAAAATATTATGACCTAAGTAAAACCCTGATAGCGTTGCAACGAGGGCAATAAAATTGGTGATGATACTTTTGTTCATTAAAGGCTCCGTGAGCAGGTATATTAGTTAACGGTTCGATAGGCGCTATGATAACATTCAAATCATCATGCTAGAATAAAATAGCTTAGGAAAATGAGCACAATAGTTAAAAAATAGTCGTTTTATCTTGCTAGAATTTATGATTCACAAGCTTATTTTTAAGTGCTAGTATATTGGCCACTTAACTGAAGCTTGGCTTGTAGTCTAAGTGTGTAGCTTCAATCGGATTGATCTTTTTTAATGGAATGAACTATGCCAAACAACATAGCGTTATGTTACAGCAGTAACAATACCTACCCGGTAGATCGTAACAACCCAAAAGCTTTTGCAGATTTCAAACGAGATAACCCTAATATTTCGGATACTTTTATCTCGGCTGGCACACCTTTTATTTTGCGTAATGGCAGCAGTAATGGTAAAGATTGGCGACAATCCAGACCTGATTTAATTTGCCCGCTTAATCACATGAAATCTTTACCTCCGCAAGCAAAACGAAAAATAGCCTTGATGGATTCAATCCTTGGTGGTGAATACCTTCAAGCACTGGCTGATTTTTTTCAAACAGAAATGTTAGGGGCAGTAGGTGCTGCGTCAACAGCCTTAGAAAGTCGGCTAAGTAACTTTGCAAAAGCCGCTAAAGAATTGCAAGAAGCATTAGAAGATGTAAGAAAAGTTGCAAAAGCTAAGCTGCCAAAAGCAAAAATGATGAAACTCGAACAACGCGTGCACGCACTTTCTAAAGATTTTAATCGTAAATTTCAAACAGAAATTAATAAATTTGTAGGTCGGGTAAAAAGCAATAAAGGCACAGTTTACAGTGATAGTGAACGAGGGGTTAATAAAGCAAAAAGCGGCAAGGGCGTAAAACCGATCCAGTTTACCTCAACCAAGGCGTTTAATAATTTACGTGCATTTGAAAAGAGTGCGAATGTTGTTGGTAAAAGCTTGATTGTGCTTGATGCAGGGTTACGAGCAAATAAAGTGCATGATGATTACTTGGCTGGGCGTAATTGGCAAAAGCGTGCCGCGGTTGAAGCTGCTGGCTTTGGGTTTGGTACTGCGGGAGGTATTGTTGCAGGTCAAACCATTGTTTCAACTGCTACGGGTCTAGGTATTGCGATGTTGGCCACCCCTGTCGGTTGGGTATTTATTATTGGTGCAGCCGTAACAGTTGGCATAATGGCGGCTAAGATCGGTGATGGGATTGGAAAATTCGGAGCTAATCAAGCCTACGATTTAGGTAATTGGTTGAGCAGCTTGCCAGAGGATTGAAAACTATGTCAGAACTATCGCCTGAAAATTGGATGGCTATCGTGAGTTTTTTTGTCTTTTTTATGTGGGGCATTGCCACCTTTTTATTTGGGCGTATTAGCGTTAAACATATTAATTGTGAAATGGCAAAAGAAGGGTTAGAACCGCCTGTTTGGGATAAGGGAATAGGTTCTATTATCGTTACTTATTCCTTAATTATGGTGTTCCCAAAGTTAAATCCAATAATTGTTGATTTTGCAGCGGTGAGACGATACACCCGAAAAAAAGATAAAAAACTTGCATGGTTCTATTTCATTACTATGATTAGTTTTTTTATTATTTTGATTGTGTTTTATTTCTTTTTCGCCCCTGACGATATACTAAGCTAATCAATAGCTTAGTTTTCAACATTCATTGTTTCGGGAATAGATGTCACTTTGTTAATCACATTGGTTGGTTTGGTGATTATTATTGGTGCTGCTGTAACGGTTGGGGTTTTGGCAGCTAAGAGTGGAGATATTGCAGGAAAATGGGCAGCTAATAAAGCTTTTAATTTCGGAGACTGGCTAAACAGTCTATAGCAGGGAACTTATGTCAGAACTATCAACTGAAAGTTGGATGGCTGTCTTGTTTTTTATTACCCTTTGTATGTGGGGCATTGCGGTATTATTGTTTGGCCGCATTAGTGTTAGGCATATTGAACGAGAAATGGCGAAAGAAGGTATATTACCGCCTGAGTGGGATAAAGGGATAGGTGCTAGGTATCCTGCTTATGCGAGTATTATTATGCGCCCCAATGTTAAAAGGCACGCATCTACGGTTGATATAGAGGCTACTAAACGCTTTAGTCGAAAAATCGATTGGTATCTGGCTGTATTCGTACAAATTTCTAGTGCTATTATTTTTATTGTTGGGGGTATTGTTTATTTTCCTTATGCCTCAGATAGTTAGAGTCATAAAAAGCAAAAAGCAAAAAGCGGCAAGGGCGTAAAACCGATCCAGTTTACCTCAACCAAGGCGTTTAATAATTTACGTGCGTTTGAAAAGAGTGCGAATGTTGTTGGTAAAAGCTTGATTGTTCTTGATGCAGGGTTACGAGCAAATAAAGTGCATGATGATTACTTGGCAGGACGTAATTGGCAGAAACGTGCCGCGGTTGAAGCCACAGGCTTTGGTTTTGGTACTGTGGGAGGTTTAGCTGTGGGGGCTGCCGCAGTGAAAGGTGGAACTGCATTAGGGATTGCTATGTTGGCAACACCTGTTGGCTGGGTGATTATTATTGGTGCTGCTGTAACGGTTGGGGTTTTGGCAGCTAAGGTCGGTGATGGGCTTGGACAAGGTGCTGCAGGGTGTTTGTATGAAAAAAGTTCAACTGTGAATTGGTTTTAACGTATATGGACGAGATTACTATTGAAGGGGGATTCTATTTAATTAGTGTTTTTGTCTTTTTCATGTGGGGCATTGCAACATATTTATTTGGTCGGATTAGCGTTAAGCATATTGAACGTGAAATGGCGAAAGAAGGGTTAGAGCCAGCTGTTTGGGATAAAGGTATAGGCGGAAGAATAATCATGTACTCTATGGTTATTGTAGCTAATAAGGCGGCCAAACATTCACCGATAGCTGATGAAGAAATTCTTCGCTACACCAGAAAAAAGGATAAACAACTCGCGTGGTTCTATTTCCTTACCATGGTTAGTTTTTTTATTATTTTGATTGTGTTTTATTTCTTTTTCGCCCCTGACGATATACTAAGCTAATTGATAACTTAGTTTTTAACACTTGTTGGCAGGGTCACTATTATTGGTGCTGTTGTAACTGTTGGAGTTGTTGCAGCTAAATGTGAATTTATTGGTTCCTCTATCGTGGCGGGCATAGTAACGGCTAAGGTCGGCGATGGACTTGGGCAAGGTGCTGCAGCGTATTTGTCTAATAAAAGCTCGACTATGCATTGGTTTTAGCTAAAATAATGCTTACTAGCAATAAACGATATAATAATTATGAAGAATTCAATAACTACAAAGTTGCTTGTTTTAATTTCCTTTATGTTTATCAGTGCCTGTGGTGCGGATAATGTTTCTGAACGAGAGTGGCGCGCTTTAGATCTCAATAATACGGTTTTGCTAACCTTACCTCACGGTAAAGTAGTGATAGAGCTTGCTCCACAGTTTTCGCCTAAGCATGTTGAGCAATTTTCAGCACTGGTTAAAAAATCGTTTTATGATGGCGAAAAATTTTATCGTGTAATTGACGGTTTTGTTGCACAAGCAGGACCTAAAGACAACAGTACTAAAGATAAATCTGTACTGACATTGGCAATTGAGGGGCAGTTTGAAACGGATAAAAACTGGGTTTTTACCCCAGTACAAACCGACGACTTATTTGCCAAGAAAACAGGATTTAAGCAAGGCTTTGCTGTGGCTACAGATGACAATGACAGCGCGTGGTTAACCCATTGTCCAGGCACACTGGCAATGGCTAGAGGTAATGAAGCCAACTCTGCATCTAGTCACTTCTATTTTGTTATTGGGCAGGCACCGCGCTACTTAGATAAAATAATGACCATTTTTGGGCGAGTGGTGTATGGTATGGAACATATTCAGGCTATTCAACGCACGGCGGTTGTTGAAGGGGAGTATGCGGTTGATAGCCGAAAGCATACGCCAATAGTTAACATGAAATTAATGGCTGACGTACCGATAAATGAGCGAATTATTATTGAAGTTGAAAATACCGAATCAACTCAATTTACCGAGCGATTAGTAAAGCGTCGCGCTAGAAAAAATGAATTTTTCTACCAAAAGCCACCACCCGTGCTGGATGTGTGCCAAGTACCAATTAGAAGTCGTTTAGTTAAGTAGCAGGGCGGCCCTTGTGAGAAAAATTTGAAATTAAAGTGAGTAGAGGGGATCAATGTCGCATACTCCTTTGTTTGGAGCCCGATAATTGTATAATGAGCCCTCCAAGGCTGATTTGTGTAGGTGATTAATTTTCAAGGAGTATTCTCAATCTTGGGCTTTTATGCTGTTTATAGTTTCAATTAACCAAATATTAGCACTCGATTCTTCAATAATAGGGTGTTGCAGGTACTGCTCATCAAATGAGACTGAAAAAGCTGAAGGAGTGCCCTCAATACTAGGTAGTATTACTCTTTCAGTATTTGATGTGGTGTCTAGGGCTGAAATACCTTTATCACGATTAAAATAAATTGTGTTATTTCTCACCTGCCATTTATTCCATGAAGTAATCGGAAAATCTGCTAACACAACTTCTTCTTGGCCTGTATTTAAGTTTAAACGGTATAGCCCAGAGTAATTAAACTTAGTTAAGTATAAATACCCATCATTGATATTGCCTTGAGCACTATACCCTCCTTTTTGGGTTATCTGGGATAACACCCCACTACTTAAATCTAAACGCCAAATCTGCCAATCACCACTGATATCAGAGCTAAATATAATATTTTTACTATTTGAATAATGAACATAATGAATATCATTTCGGCCTGGTATTAAGGATTTCCATTGTTTGTCTTTTTCGTTGAACAACTGAAGTTGGCTATTAATACTGGCAACTAACAAGCGGTCATCAGGCGAAAAATGAAGGTTGGCTAAACTATTAATTTTACCTGCGAACTCTGCTTTGTAGGCCTGTCCTTGTAGTGGTTGCATCATAATGACAGACTCTCCTTCATTTGTGGAAAGGTAAGCGCGTTTATTAGAACTATTTGCAAATTGAGGTTGATAGTTAACAAAACTTGAATACGTAACGGCTTGTTTGCTTTGCAAAACATTCTCGCTACCTATAACGTATTGATATATATTTGCGTTTAAAATGAATTTATCAAATACCATCTTTCCTGTTAGAGGATTAGCAGACACGTAGCTGATACTGCTGTTAGTTAATAACGGTTGAACATTTTTACTGCTAACGTTGTAAGTTATTACGCCACTATGGTCAGAAAGTACAATCTCATCGTTATTAAGCCATGATATTGTTAAATTTACATCAAATTCATGTGAATGAGATTCTATTTCATTAGTGAATAAGTTAATGATTTTTAATAATGATGTATTATTATTCTTATACTCAAATACAGCTAAACGATCATTTGTGGGAGAAAGCGATAGCATATAGTCTCCACGAATATTTCCAGCTTGGTATGGAAACGTGACTTGTTGTATACGCTTTGTAGAGCGTTGGTAAGCATAAACAGAATAGGGCGAATTTACCGCCGATCTTGAATTGAAATAAAGCGTATTGCGCTCAAGACTATATGCCAACATAGTTTGTGCTCTGTCTGCGCAATCTAGTATTTTGGTAATTTTCTTGGTCGTTAAATTTATACTTACAATGTCGCATTTTCGTTGTTGTACATTATTAAAGCGAGATGAAATTATTTCATTATCTGCACCGAAAATGGCAAAAGTGTAATAGAAGTCATCATTGGTTATAGCTAAAGGTTCTTGGCCTTTACGCTTGTGCCATATTCTAGTATTACCGTTTGCTTTATCCTTGTGAACAAATAATAAGTCATTACCGTCACGAGATAGTACAGCCTTATATGCAGTGCCTTTAAGAGATGTTAGTGGGCGTTCAATTTTACTTGGGATGACCTTGATTGTTTGCTTAGGAAAAAATAGATAAAAAGTGATAACTATCAAGGCAAAGAAAACCAAAATAGTAAATACACCTGATAATTTCCAACCATTTGTCGAGTTGATTTCTAACGGTATATTGTTAGTGTTTGTATTATAATTTTCAACGTCTGCTTCAGTGTTTAGCGTACTAATAGGGGTTAGTCTATTTGTCGTATCATCTTCCTTGGTTGAAGATGATTGCGTGTTGGGAGAAACGTTAAATTGATAGCCTACTTTACTGATCGTTTTTATTATTTGAGGTTTGGATGGTTCATTTTCCAATAGCTTTCTTAACTCGCTCACTGCTCTATTAATAGCAGCATCGCCTACTATTCTTTGTTGCCAAACATATTGAATAAGCTCATCCCTCGATATTGGGATATTAGGGTGTTGACAAAAATAAACTAATAATTCAAAGATACGTGGCTCTATTTCTAACGCCAGCCCATTTTTTTCAACTAAAAATAAGGAATCATCAACCATGAATCCTTGAAAGTAAAACCGCATTATTACTTCTATACCCTTAATATTTATAGCATTACAAAACCATTATGATTTCATTATGGTTTGTCAGTTGCCTTAATAGTATCACCTTAACATTATGTGCCTCTAATTTTAAAAGAGAAAATAATGGATACAACAAAAATGAATACTTACTTTAATAAGAATATTAAAACGGTCTGGATTAGTATTATTACCACTATATTGCTTTCAGCCTGCGGTGGGGGCAATGAAGCTGAAGAAAACCGTTGTGCAGGTAGAGCGCTAGCCACAGGTAACGAATGCATTACACTCAGTGATAGAGAGGTCATTGTTCATAAACCAAGTAGCCAAACTATTGATGGAATAGCACTTTTCTTACACGGTGCGCCGGGCGATGCTAGAAAAGTTATGAATATATTTGATGCAGAAATGATTGCTGATAAGTACAACTTACTTGCACTAAGCCCGCATGGTAATAAAGGCACTTGGGGTTGGTTAAGTAATAATAATGAAGCGAATGGTAACTCAGATATTGACTACTTGAATCAGTTACTCACTAAAGTAACAGGTGACTATGGAATAATATCTGACAAGCTTTATATCTTCGGATACTCTGCCGGAGGCTTTATGGCTTATAAACTTGCATGTGTAATACCAGAGAAAATTAGTGCAATTGTTTCTCTCGCTGGCCAATTTAGAGGTGATTTAGACATCTGCTCAACTTCCACTTCTGTCGATATTCATCATTTTCATAGTGAAGCCGATCAAGAAGTCCCCTTTAGTGGTCGTACTATAGGCAATATATTATCGGTACCAGATACTATAGAGCATTGGCGACAAAAAAATGGTTGTGATGAAACTTTTGAAGCCGTTGCTCATGAAGGTGTTACTCAATCAAGTGCTGGCACTACTACAGAGTTTTACAATAATTGTGTCAAAACCCTAGCATTGTCAAAAATGAATAATGTGGCTCATGAATCAAGCTATCTGCCAGAAAAGTTACATGACATCTATAGTTATTTATTAACAGAATAAATAACGGTTAAACACAACTACGTGCTAGACAAAAAGGGAGGAAATTTAATCGTACTATTCAGAACGATCGAAAAGTACAATCTAGGCCCATTAAAAGGTAAAGAATGTTGTAACAATTCTTCATATTCTTTTGTGCATTGCGTGCTGCTTTTGCTGCTCCCCCTAACTACCATAGCTACAATTGCTATGGTAGTTTCTTAATCAAAGGGGTTAATTGTAAGGGGCGTCAGCCATTAACCCTTTTGATTCCACCTATTCTGCTTGCTGCTCCTAAAGTATTCAAGAATAAAACGTGAACTACTTACCGACAAAATATCAACACCATATAGGTGAGCGGTTAGTTCGCTCTAAGGTGTAATTGTTGATATTATTTTGGATCGTTTTTATTACGGCATTATCAATTCATTTTCATCTTCCGTATTAGTAACTCGCGTTAATGAACCTGCTGTTTCAGTGTTTAAATAATATATATCAGTCTGAATGGGCAAATTTGGTAATGCCGGAGCGGGATCAATAGTATGTGTAACGCTACAGAGCACGCTGGGTTCAAACCCTAAACAATATATATATTGTAATTCTTCAGTTGTCTCAAATTGACCAAGTACTACCCCTGAAACACCTGACCTTGCATCTACAGCAGTAAGGGTTGCCCCAGCATGACCTCCTCCAGTGTTGTTAATATTAAAACCTTCAACTAAGAATGCTGTTTTAGTATTACCGTAAGAATTATTCGTATTGAGATTAAATTCACTACTCCAAGCGCCGCCTACCCATGCCGCACTGACTCTCTCATTTTTATTGCTTCCTATTTCATTAATAATCCCGGCTATTACAGGCTCTATCACGACCTCACCTTGGTTAGCTGTTGTTTTTCTAATATTGTAATAAATAAGGTTATTATCTACACCCATCATAACAAGATCATCATTTGCTGATATCATCGCTAGATTTATAACCGTACCACCTGTTTTTGGGATGGATTGTATTGCTTGACCTAATCCGTTTGTTCCAACCTGATACACGATAGAATTAACGGCAGGCGTAACAATCTGTATCTCATTGGTATCAGTTGTTAAAACAGTTGCTACACTGGAGCCATCAACAGGAAATTGATAAAGCGAGTTTTCATGGCCAAAATAAGTATTAACACCATCACTCGCTGCAACCGTGATATTGGTACCATTGGTAGGCGTAAAAATACTCGAAGATAAAGTGTTATCCGCAATATTATAGGAAAACAGTTGGCCATCAATATCTAGCAAATAAAAATTATCGGCCATTTTAAGTTTGTAATTTACCGAACTCACTACCGAAGCAATTAAACTGCAATTATCAAAGCTTGCATCACACCTTTTTAACGCACTAGCATCATTTACCAACCAACCATCAATAGCGCCTGTTGTAGAATTCATAAAGTCTATCACGGGTGTTTTCGCGATAATGGGTGCTTGTGTACTATCCATTGAGATAGTTACCATTTTCCAAACATCATCTGCAGTATCACAGGTATTATCATTACCCGGTAAACTATAAACATATTGGGAGTTTTCCACATTAGAAAAATCTGATTTCGCACGATCGCTACGAGTATTACACATTTTTTGTGCTGAATTTTCATTAGACACTTGCACAGGCGTAAGCGAACCACTTTTTAATGCACTGATTTTATATAGATGACCATCTGTTTTTGGATAAATAACGGCATAATTATGGACGCCGGTTAACACCTTTGTTGCCTGGTTATAAACGGCATTTTTGATAATACTTTCTCGTTGAGAAGGTATAGTTATCCCAAACAACGACTCGGTTATAAGGTTTTCAGTGGCCTCAACCAAAACAGGAGATGCTGGCGAGTTTGAATCAACCGCATGCAAACCATGTGTATAAAAAAGGTAAGACTCGGTGTTGCCAGCATTAACTTGGTTATTAACTGTAACGTTAATTGTATCGACTACACTTAGCCCTTCAGTATCTTTTACCGTTAAACTAAATTCTATTATTACAGTTTCAGTGACTTGCGGAGCGGTAAAAGTAGGATTACTAATAGTAGTGTCTGATAGATTAACTGTGGTTCCTGAAACTTGTTGCCAAAGATAACTTACAGAGCCTTCGGTATCATTACCCGCTCCTACTAACTGTACTAACATCCCTTCATCAACCGTTTGGTCTGATCCTGCATTTACTGTTGGTGGTGTATTGGTAGGTGTAGGGTTAGAGGGCGTTTCGTTTGAGCTGCCTCCGCCACCACCTCCACAGGAAGTAATTATAAAAAAAAGACCTAATAACATGAAATATTTAAAATTATTCATTTTTGCTCCTAGCATTGTATAGTTTGTCTTTTAAATTAATAGACACCTTACATCATGTTTAGCTATGCCTATCTACCATTTTAATAGTACTAAACAACCTATATAATGCAAATAAAAATCACTCGTAAAAAGAATTAAAGTTTATGTCGGGGAAGTTGCAAAAGTTATTATGGGTGGCCTGATAAAAGTGGCACCAACTGTTCAAGGAGGCTATGAAACAGTTGGTGGGGCTACTCAAACCTTGGTTTTATATAGTACAGCTTGGGATAAATTACTTATTGATACAATTACCCCGGGGGGATAATGAGTAAATTACATAATATTAATAATGAAATAAAACATTTGCTTAAGCCAAAACGTACTCTTTCAAATCAAAGGGGTGAAATCAAAGGGGTCAGAGTAATTGATTTGGGCTTGTTTGTGAGGTAAGCTGATTTTATTTAATAAGTGGATGACTTAATGCCTCGTTTACCAAGATTAAATATGCCAGGTGTCGCACAACATGTGGTGCAAAGAGGGAATAATAGACAGGTAACCTTTTTTGGTGATGAAGACTACACCGTATACTTGGATAAACTAAAGGAACATGGGAAAAAGTATCAAGTAGCAATTCACGCTTATGTTTTGATGACAAACCATGTTCATTTGTTAGAAATCAACAACTCTGACCCTTTTGATTACAAGTGATTTTATCGCAGAGCATAAAGGAGGAAGTATACTCGATTGTCAATATATTGAAGATGAGGGAGTTATCTTAGTACAGGAGTGGGTGAAAAATGAGAGTGACCCTTTATTATTTTGGACATTTTTTAACGCTGACACATTATTAAAAATTAATGCTGAAGAACGTTACATGCAAGAAAATAACAAGGAATGGCATGAGCAGTTAGATAAAACTAAGACAATGGTTTGTCGAGTCGAAGTAAATAAAGACAATGGCAGTGAAGTATTGATTGAGCAAGTTTTTGAAGATGGCGAAAGAACTTCTTATATTAAAGGTGCACGTTATAGAAAAAGACGAATGACTAAACTCGAAGAGTTGGCTTTAGGGAAAAATCCTATCAACAAAGGATAGAAAGTAGGGATGGTTTTATTCATTCTTTTTTAATTGCTGATGAAAATGAGAAATTCATTTTACTGAATTCAGCATTTAATAAAACAATTAGGTCACATAGCGAAAGTGGCTTTGAACCAGTTGAGGCTTTTTTGTATAAACCTATTTATAACAAAATAAAGCAGGATCCTTTGTTTGAAACTACACTGAAAAAAGTTTTAGAATATAATGCGAAGTGGTTAAATAAGGACACTTCTACCCTTTATAATATTGTTACAACTAATCTTTTGGAATTATTTCCTTGAAGAAATCAAAGGGGTCAGAGTAATTGATTTGGACTTGTTTGTGAGGTAAGCTGATTTTATTTAATAAGAGAATCAAAGGGGTCAGAGTAATTGATTTAGACTTGTTTGTGAGGTAAGCTGATTTTATTTAATAAGTGGTTGACCTAATGCCTCGTTTACCAAGATTAAATATGCCAGGTGTCGCACAACATGTGGTGCAAAGAGGAAATAATAGACAGGTAACCTTTTTTGGTGATGAAGACTACGCGGTATACTTGGATAAGCTAAAGGAATATGGCAAAAAGTACCAAGTCGCTATTCATGCGTATGTTTTGATGACAAACCATGTTCATTTGTTAGAAACCAACGACTCTGACCCTTTTGATTTTCGGACGCTTACCTTTTAAACGAAAGAATATGATTATATAAATCTGATGACTTATTACTCGCCATTTTCGGAAGTGGCAGCTAAATTATTAGACGTATTAATTAACAACAGATGAAAAAGTTGAAATTAACAAAATTAACTAAGCCACCCATGATAATTATTGTGATCGGGGTTTAGGCATCATAGCGTCCATACTTGATTGAGGTAAGTTAAGTGTAGTTTATGCGGGAAAGTTGCAAAAGTTATTATGGGTGGCCTGATAACTCCGCCTTAAGTCCTAGCTTATTTTCTTGATGTTATGATTAAAACGGAATAGGAATAGGAATAGGAATATAATAAGTTTTATTTTTTACAAAAGACTTATTAATTAATTCACTATTGTGATCACTTAAAATTAAAGAGCATTTATTATTTGGTTCATTCACATTGAATTGAATTTTATATACTCCATTTTTACTTGGGGTAACAGCTAACAAGGTAGAACAAGAACTTGAACTAAAAGGACCTGAATTACTAGAATTAAGCATGATTTTATAGGTAACTTCACTGTTTAAAAAGAAATTCCCACCTGCTTTTTTTGGGTTTAATATAATCACACTCAATGGTGCGTCATAAAATACTGATTGTTCAGGTGTAAATACACGGACAAATATAGTTTCATCTGGATAAATTGAGTTGGTTTCTAAATCTGAACTAGTAACAAATATACTTGCACTAGTTTCATTTTTAGCTATTTGAGGTGAAGAAACACAACCTGACAAAATAGCTAAAAAAAACAATCCTATTAATTTAAGTATACCTTCCCTTAAAATAGAGCCTTTTATTAATGAGTATATAATAAAAAACTCTAACCACAATTCATTAGTATTGACTTTTTTTTGATACAATACGTTTGGTTTTATAAGACATATGTAACTTTTACAGTGGTTATTCATCATTCTTCCGTGAATAAAGTGAGAGCTATATATCATATTAAATATTATTTTCATTAATATTTCCACGTAAAATTTAACAAGTTATACCCTCGATAAAATAAAGTGATAATTCATTAATATATTTACAAGGAAAAAGGCTAGTGTTTTTCAAATAACTATCATTTCTGTATGTACTCACATTTTGAGTTTGTAGTTATTAATAAAAAATCCATTTTTATTACCCATTCATTTCAGCTACGTGTTCAAGATATAAAGATTTTGATTATACGATTAAAGCCATCATCAAACAATAGTATATGGCACCATACGCTCACCGGTAAATGGCATGATGGTGAATCTGGGCACTGTACAGCCTATTGATAAAGGTATTATTCAGTGCCTTGATGCTAAATTTGTGCCCCTCATTAAGTAAGCAAATTAGTTTGCTATTTGTTTTGGGTTTAATACCCTCAAGGTTAAATTTCGGTTAATATCACTACTCTCAGTGTTGCTTAAAAAATTAAGAACTACCATACAATGAAAACTAATTTAATTACCCGTGAAGGCTTTGAACTACTTCAAAAAGAGTTAACCCACCTTTGGAAGATAGAGCGCCCTGAAACTACCAAAAAAGTGTCTTGGGCGGCGAGTTTAGGTGACCGATCAGAAAATGCCGATTATCAGTATAATAAAAAGCGTTTACGTGAGATTGATCGCCGCGTGCGTTATCTTACTAAACGCTTAGAAGATATTAAGGTTGTTGATTACAACCCACAGCAAGCAGGTAAGGTATTTTTTGGTGCTTGGGTAGTAATTGAAAATGATGAGGGTGAACAACTTAAATTTAAGATAGTAGGGCCCGATGAAATTTTTGGTCGTAATGACTATATTTCTATCGATTCTCCCATGGCACGAGCGTTACTGAAAAAACAAGTAGACGACGAAGCGGTTGTGACTACCCCTGCGGGTGAAAAATACTGGACCGTGTTAACCATCAATTACTTATAGATTATTCACCAACTGCATCCCCCTGCACTAAAGTGCCATTGCAATTTTGACTAATCATCAGTCATTATCAGATATCTGTTCTTTTTGGTTATCTTACTATGCCTGTTCTTACTATATCTGCAATAAAACACCTGAAAACGCTGTTTTTCACAATGGTGCTGACATTACTCAGTCATCAAGCACTCGCTACCATGCCTAAAGTTTGGTCACCATTAGAAAACTTTGGTGCTAACCCGGGGGAGCTCAGTGCGAGTTACTACTTCCCGCAAAAAAACAAATCAAATCGCCAATCGTTGTCTATGGTGGTGTTACTGCATGGTTGCGCTCAACAAGGTGAAACGCTGGCCAAACAAAGCGGTTTGCTTGGTTTAGCTAACAAACACGGTTTTGCTTTACTGTTGCCGCAGCAAGGGCTAACTAACAATATTAAACACTGCTTCAATTGGTATTCTGCCGATGATTTTAGCAAAAACAAAGGTGAAAGCCTGTCAATAAAACACATGATCACCTCGCTGAAACAGCAAATAAAGGCAGATAATGTTTATATTATTGGGCTCTCTGCTGGTGGCGCTATGGCAAGTAGCTTACTGGTGAATTACCCTGACTTGTTTACCGCCGGCGCCGTGGTTGCAGGCATTCCTTTTCCCTGTGCCGATGGCTTGATTACGGGCATATCTTGCATGAAAAATGGTCCTTCTCAATCGGTGCCTGAGTTAGTTGCACAAGCGCAAACGCTTAACCCTAAACAACAAACCTGGCCTAAATTATCGGTGTGGACAGGCAGCCAAGATAGCATTGTTAACCCGCTAAACTCACTTTCTCTAGCACAGCAATGGACACAGTTATCAAGATTAACGACTAAACCAAAAATAGAGGAAAAACCTGCCTATCGCATGACTCGATGGCAAAACGCAGCCGAAGAAGTACAAATAGAGTTGATTGAAGTGAAAAAATTAGACCATGGCATTATGGTCAACCCTAATGTAGAGAATGGCGGTGAGGCGGCAGACTATTTGCTCGCGTCTGAGTTAAGTACAGCTAAACATGTTATTGAACTTTGGCAGCCTTAAGTCTCATTGAGCATGTAATATCGAATAAAAACAATGCGTTAGTTATGGCACTATAGTGCTAAATATTTTTTAAAAATAATCATATAGAGTGTTATTAGTTGGCAAAAAACCTACCAATAAAATAAAAGCAAACTTACAAATATCACTAAATAATTATGAATAAGGGTTCCCACATGAAACAACACAACAGCAATAAAAGTTATTTAGCTTTGGCAATTGCCACAGCATTAACCGCAAATGTCGCCTTAGCAGAAGAAACAAACAATAACTCTGCTGAAGTAAAAGAGCCTGGTTTAGAGCGTATTGAAGTTACCGCGCGTAAAACGGTTGAAAGCTTACAATCGGTGCCAATTGCCGTAACTTCAATTGGTGCAGCAGAGCTTAGCGAGAATGGCATTGCAGTGATGACTGAAGTACAAAGGTTTTCACCCAATACCACCTTGCAAACTAGCCGAGGTACTAACTCAACCCTTACTGCCTTTATACGTGGTGTTGGCCAACAAGATCCACTTTGGGGTTATGAACCAGGGGTAGGTATTTATATCGATGATGTTTATATGGCACGCCCACAAGGTGCAGTGCTCGATTTATTAGATGTAGAGCGCATTGAAGTACTTCGTGGGCCACAAGGCACACTGTATGGTAAAAATACCATTGGTGGTGCGGTTAAATATGTTACTAGGGAAATGTCAGGCGATACAGAGTTTACTATTGAGGGAACAGTCGGTAGCTATAATCAAAAAGATCTTAAAATAACCGGGCAAATTCCACTAGTGGAAGACAAATTATATTTTGGTTTTGGTCATGCTGAGTTAAATAGAGATGGCTATGGTGAATTCTTAATTTCAGCACTTGCCGGACAAGACACTGAAAACTACAACAAAGATTTATCGGCTTCGCGTTTAACCCTAGAGTATCATGCATCTGACGATCTCTTTATGCGTTTAGCATGGGATAGAACAAATGATGATTCGAATGCTAAAGGCGGTTATCGGTTATTACCTAGTTTATTAACGGATGCACCGGTTCCTGATAGTGTTTATGACTCTTATACCAGTATGCCAACTAAAAACGCTGTTGAGTTAGAGGGGCTAAGCTTTTTAGCCTCATGGCAAGTAAACGATGAACTATCATTAAAATATGTAGCAACCTCAAGAGAAGGTAATTCAGATACTAATATCGATTTTGATAATACCCAGCTAGACATATTTGACGTACCTGCTTTTTATCAAGACGAAAATACCAGTCACGAATTACAAGCAAACTATATTGGCGATAGTTTTAGCTTAGTGAGTGGGATATATGCCTATGATGGTGAATCTTGTGGTCATTTTGATGCTGTTTTAGGCTTTTTAGGTCGAGCAGCTTATGGCGCATCGCTTGGCGCAACCGGCTTGACTCGTGAAGTGACAGGTTGTAATAACAGCAACAGCATCGCGGCTTACATTCAAAGTAGCATTGATATTACAAATAAATTGTCATTAACTGTTGGTGGCCGTTATACCAAAGAAGAAAAAGAAGCGTATGTTAATAATGGCTTAGCCTTTAGCAATGTTTACCCAAGCGATAATTGGATACCGGGCTATGTACGTGGTGATGTAACCTTTCCTCAAGTTTTGGGGACAGACACCAATGGCGATGATATTTTAGATGCACCTAAAAAAGAAGATTGGTCTCAATTTACCCCAAGAGTTGGGTTAGAGTATCATTATGATAATGACACTATGTTTTTTGCAAGTTACTCGCAAGGTTTTAAATCGGGTACGTTTAATCCTAGAGCAACGGTTAACGAATCAGCAGCCAATCCTGAAATTGTTGATTCAATTGAGCTAGGTTTCAAGAAAGACTGGGATGATGTTATCCGTACTAACGTGACAGTATTTTCGTTAGATCATACAGATCGCCAATATATTACGGTAACCCCTGATCCAGATGATTTAACGGTATTAAACCAAAACTTAGGCAATATTAAAGGCTCTTCGGCAAAAGGTATTGAAGCTGAGATCACTTGGGCTGCTTCAGAAAACTTAAGAATTGATTACTCAATTGGTTATATAGATTCAGAAATTGAAGAAGACCCAACGCTGGCAACACCGCTAGTAGGTTTATCTAATACACCAGATTACACCATGAATTTAGCGGCAAACTACACGCTAGATACTGAGATGGGCTACTTCGTGTTGACTGGTGGATATTACTACCGTGATGACTATTTGTTATTTGAAGATAGTGATTCATTGCTTCAAGACGGCTATGGCACACTTAACGCCAGTGTGACTTGGGAAAGTTTAGAGGGTAACTGGTATGGCGGTTTACACCTGAAAAACTTAACCGATGAAGAAGCCATGGTGGGCGGTTATAACTTTGCTGCCGACAATGGCGATGGTACATATAGCCCAGGTTTAGGCGGAGATACCACCTTAATTGGCTACTTTAATGACCCAAGAACAATGCATTTAACGGTAGGCTATCGTTTTTAATTGATATTCATTTGAACATTTATAAATAAAAATGACGATAGATGAGAAAGAGCTGGTTTTTACCAGCTCTTTTTTTGATAATACAAAGTAAATGACAGTTAAAAAATTTATTGTAGGTTGAGTTGTAGCTCGGTAAAGGGGCAATAAATTACCCCCTACAAAACATCAACATTTTCCTGAAAGAAGTACATAAGCGCACAAACCATAAATTTTTCCTTAAAAGGTGTTGTTATGAGCCAAGCCAAAGTTGCCATTGCCGATGATCATCCATTGTTTCGCACCGCGCTAAAACAAGCGGTTGTTGATTGCATGCCTGATGCCGGTATTAAAGAAGCGTCGAATTTTGATGATTTACTGCATGTTATCGCGCAATCTCCAGATTTAGAGATTATATTTCTAGATTTACACATGCCCGGTAACAATGGTTTTACCGGTTTAGCTCAACTACAAAACAATCACCCCGACCTCATTGTTATTATGGTGTCTTCCGATGAAAGCCCTGATATCTTGCAAAAAGCCATTAACTTTGGTGCAGCTGCGTTTATTCCTAAATCGGTCGATTTAGAAACTATCGCATTAGCTATCAATACGGTTCTAGCAGGCGATACATGGTTACCAGCAAGCATGCCAATTACCCGTGATAATGAATTGGCGCAGCAGCATAAAAAGTTAGCACAACAATTGGCGCAGTTAACCCCACAACAATACACCGTATTATCGCTCGTTGCTGATGGCCAGCTAAATAAACAAATAGCGGGTATTTTAGATATCAAAGAAAATACCGTGAAAAAGCATGTGTCAGCTATTTTATTACAGTTGGGTGTTTATAATCGTACCCAAGCTGGGTTGGTATATCAGCAATTAATGTTAGCACCGCAGCAAAACGAGAACATAAACTAAGGGCTAACCTGAGTTTAATAACCGTCGCATCAACTTTTTCAACGCCAAGGCCTTAATAGGTTTACGCATAAAATGATATTTGGCATTACTGGTGTGTTCTCTGACTTGCTCTGACGGATCGGCTGAACAGATGATTACCGGCGCTTGCCATTGATATTGTTCGGTGCACTTTTGCACTAATGCAACGCCATTGTTATTATCGTCTAAATGATAATCAGAAATAATCATATCAGGCACAAACTGCGCGTTAGCTAATGCAGCATGAAGGCTAATTTCGTCTGCAACAGCAACGAGCTTGCATCCCCATTCTTTGAGTTGAGTTTGCATTGCCTTGAGCATTAACGACTCGTTATCAATGAGTATCACGGATAAATCTATAAATTCATTGGCACTTGATGACTGGGAGGTATTGGCGGTTATAGATTTGGTGGCAAGTGTGGTGAAGCTTCGAGGGATGGTGATGCTAAAACAGGTTCCTTTACCTAAGCTCGATCTTAGCGAAATACTACAACCTAAAAGTTTAGCAATACGTTCTGAAATAGCTAGCCCTAATCCAAGCCCTGCTGCTGCTTGATTTGGGTTCAAACGTTCAAATTCTTTAAATATTGTCTGTTGTTGGTCTTTGGGAATACCGGGGCCGTTGTCCCACACCTCAATAATACAATGGTTTTGTTGATGTTTTACGCCAAGTAATACTTTTCCTTGCCTGTCAGGCTGTGGGCAATAATTAATGGCATTTGACAAAAAGTTTTGCACCACCCGCCTTAATAATTGTTGGTCTGTTTCTACAACACAACTTGATTTTACATAACTAAACTCAAGGTTGGCTTGTTGTGCTAGTAAAGTAAATTCTTTACTTAAAGGCATCAATAAATCATCAATTAAAAAACGTTGTTGATCGATTTTTTGTGAACTGCTATCGAGTCGAGATATTTCCACTAAATCTGAAAGCAATATTTCAGCAGCACTGAGCGAGTGTTGAATATTAGAGGCTAGTTCAGCTAAATCAGTATGCTGTACTTTTTTATTAAGCATATTGGTAAATAGTGACATCGCATTGAATGGCTGCATCAAGTCATGACTAGCGGCGGCTAAAAATTTGCTTTTACTGGTGTTAGCCGCTTCTGCTTCAGCCTTGGCTTTACTTAACTCTTGGGTACGTTCAATGACTCTTTGTTCTAAATTTTCATTGGCCTGTTGTAATGCTTTTGCCGCTTCAATATGAGCGGTAATATCAGAAAAAGTACTGACAAAGCCACCGCCGGGCATGGCTTGGCCACGAATTTCTAAAACAATCCCACTCGGCATCTCTCGCTGAAAATGATGACTGTTGCCTTGGCGCATATGGGCTATTCTGCGATTGATAAAATCATCATTGTTATGAGGCTTGTCTGTATTATTTTTGCTGGGAATAATAACCCCACGTTCAGCGTTGTAACGAATAAGATCAGCAATAGGCTTACCCACGGTGACATAGTTTTCAGGGTAATCAAGCAACTCAATATAACGCTTGTTCCACGCGACAAGGCGCATATCGGCATCAATAACACTAATGCCTTGCTCGATATTTTCAACACCGGCTTGTAATAACTCGCGATTAAATTGAAATAGTTTATTGGCTTCATCAACAATACTGACCACGTCTTGCAATGGCATATTTTGTTGGGTGGTTATCGCTTTCATCACCATGTTAGTAGATGCTGAGCCTAATACGCTAGAAAGCTGCAAGCGGGTATAGTCAATTAACTGATGACTGGCTTTAGCGTTTGACAAAGGTTTGCCGTATTTTTGTAAAAAAATGCCAGCGGCTTTGTCATCAACAAACCTTTGTAGAAGGTGATATAAATCTTTACTAGATAGGTTTTTTTCTAATGCATCTTGTTGTTGGGAAATGAATAATTCGGCTTGTAGTTTTTCAGAAACGCTTCGGTGGCTCAATAGCGAAATAATAATGAAACAGCCAGTGTTAGCCAGTAAACTTACCAACAGGCCGTGGCTAATAGGGTCAAGGAAAGTTAAGCCAAAAAGCCCATAAGGTTTAAGCCAAGTAATTTGCCAAAGCCCCGAGGCTACCCATGCTGAATTTGGCAGTAAACTTGGTAGCAACAAGGTATAAAGCCATAAAGCGCTGCCGATTATTAAGCCAAACAGTGCGGCTTTTGTGGTAGCTTTTCGCCAGTATAATGCACCAACCACCAAGGGCGCTAATTGAGACAATAATACAAAAGATAATAAGCCAATAGTGGCAAGGTGGTTTTGTTGATCAATCACCCGCTCAAACGCTAAAGCCAGTAATAATAGTAAGGCGATGGCGATACGGCGAATTGTTAATAGCACACTAGAAAGTTGAGTTTTTTGCTCACTGACATAGCGATTGTAATGGAGCAATAATGGGTTAACTATTTCAGTGGTTACCATGGTACTCAGTACAATGGTCGCTACGATAACCATGCTGGTAGCGGCAGCTAAACCGCCAATATAAGCTAAACCACCTAGCCATGCTTGCTGAAAAAATAACGGAATGGTAATCACATAGGTATCAGCGTCTACATTACCACCAGGGAATAAACTTTGACCCGCCAAGGCGATAGGCAAAACAAATACATTGATGGCAATCAGGTATAAAGGATATAAGTAACGGGCATTTTTTAACTCATTTTCATGATGATTCTCTATCATCATCATATGAAATTGTTGCGGTAAAATAAAAATTGTAATCATACCCAGTAAGGCTTGTGAGATAGCAAAGTAGGTACTGTTAGCCTGTGGCACGTGTTTGATATTTTCGGCATGGGTAAATAAATCATTTATGCCGTCAAAAACAAAAAAGGTGGCAAAAATACCGATAGCCGTTAATGCAAATAACTTAATGATGGAACTAAAGGCGATAGCTAACACTAACCCTTGATTTTGTTTAGTGACCACTACTTGTCTAGCACCAAACAAAATACTGAAAATTATTAACACCAGTGTCATTACAAAGGTGGTGCTAATGCCCGATTGATACGACCCGGTAAGCAAATCAAAGCTTTTACTAATAGCGCGCAACTGTAAAGCAATATAGGGAATTGTGCCTAAGAGCGCGACAATAGTAACGGTTGCGGCAATAAGGTGAGAGCGATCATAGCGACACGCGATAAAGTCAGCGATAGAGGTTAAGTTTTGTGCTTTGTTTATCCGTAAAATTCTCAGGAGCATTGGCCAAGCGAGCACAAAACATAAAATAGAGCCAATATAAATAGGTGCTAGCCAAGCCCCTGTGGTTGCTGCTTGTCCCACCGTACCGTAAAAAGCCCAAGATGTGCAGCTTACTCCTAGGGATAAACTGTATACCCACGGGCGAGAAAGCCATTTGCTATTAGTTTGCTTTTGGCCCCAGTATGCGACCACAAAAAGTAATAACAAGTAAGCAATAGATAATAAGGATATCAACCAAGTATCAAGAGAAAGCCAAACTAACAATGAAAATTCCTCGGTGTCTATTTCACTATAATGCAATCAACAGCATAACATGCACTGTGATAAAAGGCAGTGAACGAAGGTAGTACATCATTGTTTTATTTATTTGGTTAAGCTGATAAATAATCGTTATTTACAGTAGAAAATAGTTAATGAAATTACCTAAAATCACCAATAAGCTCCTTGTAGCAGGCCTTGTTTTTACTAGCTACACTTTGTTTGCTATGGCCTGGGTTGGCGGTACTGCGAGCATGGGCCAAATCATGTCTGCGATGCAAGTGGATAGTTTAGCTTCTGCTAGTTTTATTAGTGGTGCGGTAACGCTAGCCAAAATTGTAGGTACCTTTATTGCTGCTGGTCTAGCATTGAAGCTAGGTGTTAAAAATGCGTTTTTTGTTTCTGGGTTATTAATTTTTATTGGCGTGTTAACGCCTCTAGCGCCAAATTATGAATTATTATTATTAAGCCGTTTTTTAATGGGGCTTGGTGGTGCGTTTATGATTGTTTACTTCAACCCGATAGTCATGGCGTGGTTCGAGCCAGAAGAACGGCCTACCATTAATGGCATTAATGCTGTCGCCTTTAATGTCGGAACCGGTATTATATTATGGCAAATGGCCAACTTTAATCAGCTAACTGGCAGTTGGCAGAGCACGCTAATTATTTTTTCGTTGTGTAGTTTATTGCTTAGCATTGCGTGGTTATTGGTGCAGGATAAAAATAGCGTCACTAACTTAGCTGCAACACAAGAAGCACAAGCGATAGCGCATTACTCATATATTGATGGCTTAAAAGATAAGTTTAATTGGGTATATGCGCTGACTTATTCAGGAATTTTGGCCTTTTACATCTGTTTATTTACCTTTTATCCGAAGGCGGGTATTAGTCAAAGTGCTTTAGTCATAGCCTCGGGTATTGTTGGTACGCTGGCGGGTATTATTTATAGTAAAAAAGTCAGTACTCGTGTGCCTGTTATTCGTTGGTCTGGTTTAATTATTACTATAACGGTATTAGGCTTGTCTTTTGGGCAGTCGGATTCATTGCAAACCATTTGCGCTATGGTATTGGGCTTTTTCATTTTCTTCCCGGTGACGGCACTCGTCACCATTCCCCATGAATTGCCTAGCATGACAGGGCAAAAAGTGACGGTAGTTTTTAGTTTGTTTTATTCTATAAGTTACTTGTTTGCCACTGTGGTGTTATGGAGTTTTGGTAAACTGGTTGATATCAACCAAGGTGACTTTAGTGAAGCTTTTATATTGATCACTGTGGTCAGTAGTACTTTCTTTTTTGGCAGTTTCTTTTTACCAGAAACGGCAAAACAACAAGCCATAAAGCATAACGTTTCAACACAGCAGGGGAAGAGCAAGTGCGAGGGATAATTTCAGAAAAACTTCAACATTTTATTGAGCAAGCTAATATTGCTGCGCAACAAGCAAAAGCTGATAATGTGCAATTAACACCAAGTTTAGTACGTGAAAACATTGAAAAATTGGCGGTGTTTATCGGTCAGGGGCCAGTACTTGCTTATGCGAAAGAAAGTGCGCTAATTACACCCACACATCACATTGGGGTGAGAGTGTATAGCCCCGCGCCTGAACAAGCTCTGCCGGTGGTGTTGCATTACCATGGTGGCGGCCATATGTGTGGTAATATTGCCTTATATGATGCTATCAGCCGAAAAATTGCTAAAGCGGGTCATTGTATTGTTATTGCCGTTGAGTATCGTTTAGCACCTGAATTTCCCTATCCTGCGGGGATAGACGATTGCCAATATGCACTCACTCATTATCGTGAGTTGTTATCAGACCTCAATTTTAATGAACAATTGATTATCGCTGGCGATAGTGGCGGTGGCGCAATTTGCACTACCTTAGCCAGTAACAATATTGGCAACCCGAACGTTAGCATTGATAAACAAATCCTTATTTACCCTAGTGTAGATTACACCATGAGTTGCGATTCTATTGAGGAAAATGGACAGGGCTTTTTACTCGAACAAAGCAAAATTTCTTGGTACTTCAGCCAATATTTTCAGCATGACGAATCTTATCGAGCTGTTTCTCCTTTGTTTATGCCGATGGCTGCGAGCATGCCTGAAACTCTTATATTTACCGCCGGCTGCGATCCGCTGCGAGATGAAGGTATTGCCTATGGCCAAGCGTTAAGCCTACTTGGCGTGAACGTAAAGCAGCATTCATTCGACGGTATGATTCACGCTTATATGTTACTCGATAGCTTGGTAGCACAAGAGTGTGAACAAACCTATCAGATAATCGGTGAATTTATTGCGCTTTAAATGGTGTGATTACCGAGCGGCTTTGTTGTTAATCGCATATTAGTGGTGTAACTCAAACTTAATCTGACATTATTAAATACCAGAGTTTCACTTAACCTGAGAGAAAGTAATAAGCTCATACTTACCCCTACACTTTTCAATTTCGGATTTGAACTAACCGTATAGTTGATTAGGTCAGCAATGAGCAGAAGCCGACATTTTGAGTCTCCTAAATATTAAACAAAAAACCTTGGAATTGTCTTTTTTATCCCTAAATAAATAGTTGTGGCGGTGTTGTCTTATCAAGAGACCAAGTCACCTTAATTGTTTTTATTTTATTTTGCTTCAATCGGAGGATATATCATGAACTCAGTTGATTTAACCCCTTTATACCGCAGTAGCATTGGTTTTGATCGTTTAGCGTCATTGTTAGATAGCGCATTAACTTCTGATACTACACCAAGCGGTTACCCCCCTTATAATATCGAAATTATCGATGAAAACTGTTACGCGATAACCCTTGCTGTTGCGGGTTTTTCTCAGGATAACCTCGATATTCAGGTTGAAAAAGGCGTATTAATGGTACGTGGTAGTCATAGTGATAAGGATGACAGTAAATATCTTTATCATGGCATTGCCAATCGAACTTTTGAGCGTAAATTCAACTTAGCTGATTATGTCGAAGTGACTAATGCAGACCTTGCTAACGGCCTACTAACCATAGACCTAGTGAAAGAAATTCCAGAGGCAATGAAACCAAAGTCAATTGCGATTAACACTACAGCGCAAGCGATAGATCATAAAACTGATTCAGAGCAGAAAGTAATGAAAGCAAATAAAGCTGCTTAGGTAATTATAGGGGGGGTACTAATTACCCCCCCTATTTTATCAATTAGTACCCAACAATACCCATATATTTTAAAGGGTTAAAAAATTTACTTTTGTTAACTTGAACTTTTAAATTTTGCCCATATCAAAAAAATCGAACTCGTTTTGTACTTTGTTTTTGGGAATTTTCCCTGCAACTATGGAGACTTTAACAATGTATTTTTCGACCCTTTCCAATGTACCGATTAAAGGTGCATGTGCAAATGGTGCAACTCAACATTCAAACACTATAAAAACTAAAAATATCATTCAGTAAATTTGGAGACTACCATGCTTAATGTGAGAAATTTAACTCGCAGCTATGGCAGCTTTATTGCTGTAGATGATGTGAGTTTTTCAATAAAAAAAGGCGAAATCATTGGTCTTTTAGGTCATAACGGTGCAGGTAAAACCACCATTATGAAGATAGTCAGTGGTTATTTGGAAGCTGATGAAGGAGAAGTATCTCTTGACGGCATTTCACTTGGCAATAATGCAAAATCACTTCAACAACACTTGGGCTATTTACCGGAAAATCTACCCGTTTATCCTGAAATGACTGTTGCAGAGTATTTAGACTATGCTGCCGACTTAAAAGGGTTAACTGCAAATAACAAAATAACAGAAATCAAACGAGTAATTAAAGCAACAGATTTATCAGCCAAGCTGCTTGCTCCTATCGATACGCTATCCAGAGGCTATAAACAACGAGTAGGTGTTGCTCAAGCTCTATTAGGAAATCCAAAACTGCTTATTCTTGACGAGCCTACAAATGGCTTAGACCCAGAGCAAACACAACATATGCGTAAGCTGATAAAAGATATTGCGCAACAGGCGACCGTTATTTTATCAACGCATATCATGCAGGAAGTCAGTGCACTATGCGACCGAGTACTGATTCTTAAATCAGGTCAATTGGTGCTCGATGAAAAACTCGAAGCTTTGCAACATAGCAGACACCTTGTTGTTGAAACCGACTGTACAGATATCGATCTGATTAAGAACATATCAGGTGTAGAATTAGTCGCTGAAATTGAGGAAGGAACATTGCTTGTTGAAATGTCCAAACAAGGCTTTTCTCGTGTCATTGGTAGTGATATCAGTAAAACCATTATTGAATCAGGTGCCCGTTTATTTGCGTTGTACTCAAGGAAACGTGACCTAGAAACGGTCTTTAATCAAATCAATAGCGACCAGTTTATCTCAGGCGAAAAAACAGATAGGGAGGTGCAAAATGCAGCCTAACCAATCTGCCAAATTCAATACGCTTCGTATTGCGAAAAAAGAAACAGCGCTATTTTTTACCTCACCAATTGCTTACCTGTTTATCGGTGCCTTTGTTGCGGTAACACTATTTATCTTTTTTTGGGGAGAAGCGTTTTTTTCTAGAAACATTGCCGATGTGCGCCCAATGTTTGAATGGATGCCATTGTTACTTATTTTCTTATGCTCGACATTAACAATGAAACTATGGAGTGAAGAGAGACGTAGCGGAACGATTGAATATGTTCACACTCTTTCTGTTCCACTATGGCATTTTGTTGTTGGGAAATTTTTGGGATGCCTAGCACTGCTAAGTATTGCACTGTTGATCACACTCCCTTTACCTATAATGGTCAGTATTATTGGTGAGCTTGATTGGGGACCTGTTATTTCAGGCTATATAGCCGTCTTATTGTTGGGTAGTGCATATATAGCTATTGGGCTTGCAGTTTCAGCCAGAAGTGATAATCAAATCGTGAGTTTGATCACCGCCTGCATTATTGGTGGTTTGTTCTACTTTATTGGTACTTCAGCAATCACTGACTTCTTTTCTCATCAGAGTGCTGAGTTCTTACGTCAGCTTGGTACAGGTTCTCGATTCGAAGATATCACGCGAGGAATCATTGATGTAAGAGATCTTTATTACTACATCTCGCTTACCATCGTCTTTTTAGCGCTCAATACATACTTCATAGAGAAAGAACGCTGGAGCAATGCCGAGAAAAAGAGTAACCAAAAGGTAAGCTATCATAAACAGTGGCAACTTATCACTGGTTTGCTTTGTGTAAATTTACTTGCCGCTAATTTATGGTTAGGCCAACTACCGCAATTACGTTTAGATACAACGGCTGGTAAACAGTATTCTATCTCTGAAGCGACTGAAATTTACTTATCACAACTTCAAGAGCCAATGCTCATTCGAGGTTACTTTAGTCAGAAGACCCACCCACTTTTAGCCCCACTTGTTCCTCAAGTGAAAGATTTACTACAAGAGTATGAAGTGGCAGCTAAAGGTAGAGTGCGTGTTGAGTTTGTTGATCCACAACAGCACCCCGAGTTGGAAGAAGAAGCGAACACCCAATTTGGCATCAAGCCAATGCCGTTCCAAGTTGCAGATCGTTATCAAGCTTCCATTGTTAGCTCATACTTTAATGTATTAGTGCAATATGGTGATGAACACAAAGTACTTGGTTTTAGAGACCTTATTGAAGTGAATGCACGTGCCGAGTCTGACGTTGAGGTATTGCTTCGTAATCCTGAACATGACGTAACACGTGCGATTAAAACTGTGTTACAAGATTACCAAAGTGCAGGAAACCTTTTTGATACGGTAAAACAAAACCTTACTTTTACAGGTTATATTTCAGCAAACGACAAACTGCCAGAGCAATTAGCACAATTCAAAACCTCTATTACCAAGCAATTAGAAAGTGTTAGTCAAAAATCTGCTAATAAATTTAAGGTAGAGTTTATTGAACCAGAAGCAGGTAGAGGTGAAATTGCTCAAAAAATTGCCGATGAATATGGCTTCCAGCCTATGGCAACTAGCCTTTTTTCAGATAACGCATTCTATTTTTATCTAACGTTATCTGGTGGCGAACAAATCGTTCAAATTCCGCTTGGTGACTTTAGTGAATCAAATTTTGAGCGCAACTTGGATGCTGCAATCAAACGTTTTGCTTCTGGCTTTACTAAAAATATCGCCTTAGTCACACCACAAGCTGCACCATATGGTGGATACGGTATGCCGCAAGCAAGTTTTAACCAATTAGAAAAAATGCTGGGCGCTGAGTTAAATGTGCTCAATGAAGATTTATCTGATGGCTCTGTATCAGGTGAGGCAGACATTCTGATGTTGGTATCACCAAAATCATTAGATGAAAAGCAGTTGTTTGCTGTAGATCAGTTCTTAATGAAGGGCGGCACGGTTATCGCGGCTACATCACCTTACAGCGTTAATTTAACGGGTAGAAGTCTATCAATGTCACCAGTTAGCAGTGGTCTTGAAGATTGGTTAGCACATCATGGGTTGACCGTTGACAATGCACTTGTAATGGATGCAAGCAATGCGGCTTTCCCCGTACCTGTTACACGAAATGTAGGCGGCTTCCAATTACAAGAAATGCGTATGTTGGATTATCCCTACTTTGCTGATGTACGCAAAGGTTTGAATCAAGATAACCTTATCACATCAGAACTACCTCAACTGACGATGGCATGGACATCACCTATTACGCTTGATGAAACCAAAGGAGGTATTAATTTTACGCCCTTAATTACTAGCTCTGATCAAGCATGGACTTCATCATCACTAGATATTATGCCTAAAGTAAACCAATTAGGAGAAACAAGTTATACGGCTGAAGGAGAAACAAAAGAGCACCTAATGGGGGTTATCGCACAAGGAAGGTTTTCTTCCTACTTTGCCGGCAAAGACTCACCTTTGCTTGTTGATGAGGGGGCAAAATCAGCGCTAAGTGAAGAAGCATCAGATGATGCTAATGCACAAGTGAAAAGCGAAGATACTCTAACTGAACACACGGCACAATTGGATGTCAGCAGTGTGATTAAACATGCACCAGATAGTGCCCGTATTATTCTATTTAGCTCAAATGATTTTGTTCAAGATCAAGTATTACAGTTTACTGGTGGAGTATCTCAAACAGGTTACTTAAATAGCCTACAGCTTTTAGTGAATTCAATCGATTGGTCACTAGAGGACAGAGCATTAATGAGTATCCGTTCACGAGGCAACTTCAATCGCACACTGCCACCAATGGAACATAGCGAGCAGCTATTTTGGGAATATGGTAATTACGTCCTAGCTTTTACCCTACTGTCAGGTATTGCTTTGTGGGATCGTCAAAGAAGAAGGCGAAAACAGCGTCAATATTTAACTTGGTTAACACAATAGTAATGTAATAGGAGATAGAGCATGAACAAACAAATACTCGTTTTAACCGCATTTCTCACATTGCAACTCGCTTTAGCAGGAGTATTGATTTTCAATGATTCCAATGCCATGAGCAGTGTGAAGTCAAGATTATTGGTTGAAGTAGATTCAAATAAACTTAACAAAATAAATATAACGGAGGGAGATGAAACGCTATCGCTTGTCAAAGAAAACGAGCGTTGGCAACTCGAAAACTACCCAGAAATTACACTCGTTAATAGCAAGGTGGATGCGATAGCCAACCAGTTAGTAAATACGCAAGTATCTTGGCCTGTAACTAGTACAGAAAATAGCCATGAACGCTTTAAGGTCAGTGTCAACGACTTTGAAAAGCAAGTGGAATTTACTGACAGCGATGGACACAAACAAACCTTATTTCTTGGCAAGTCACCAAGCTTTAAGCAACTTTATGCTAGAAACTTAGCTGACAATGACGTTTATTCGATCGAATACAGTGCATATCAAGTCGATATCGATCCCGATAGTTGGCTCGATAAGTCAATGTTATCTATTGATAGTATTAAAGAGATAAACCACTCAGTTGTTAATCTCACCAAGAGAGAAGAAAGTTGGCAATTAGCACCTTCTTCAGCTCTAGATAATCAACAAGCACTTGATGAATCTTCTGTAGAGGATTTCGTCAATCAGTTAACCAACTTGTCTGTATCTGGTATCGCTAAAAAGACGCCTACTGCAACGAATACTTTGACCGTAAAAAATGAACAAAATACACAATACGTATTTTCATTTGCGACTGTCGAAGAAAGCTATTTTGTGAAAAGAGATGATGTCAATCAATGGTTCACATTGGCAAAGCCTAAATATGAAGCTTTAGCGAATTTATCATTAGACAAGTTTGTTTCAGAAGAAGCACAACAAGAGGAGGAAGAGTCTGGCGCTACATCAGAATAAGTAACTATCTAATTAGATTGTATTTAAAACGCATGGGGAAGTACGCTTCCCCATTACCTATGATTGAAATTCAATTCGTTGCTTAAACAGTTAATTTACACATAAGCACGATGCTTTGAACTTATTTTATATTGCTTATAGTGAGGATATATCATGACTTCAGTTTACAAACCGATAATTAAAGTATTACTTGTTTCACTGATAATTACTGCTTGTATGGGCCTATCTGTCTTCTCGACAGTTAAAGAGAGTCAAGCAAGTTCGAACTCTCTTGCACAAGCGAGCATGAAGAGCGACAGTAAAAGGCTATCTAACCAGCCTAAATCTCAGTATGAGAAAAAAATACATAGAGAGCTTAGTATGTTAATGCCGTGGAACAAACAGTTTAATCCTCGGTTTCTTAATTTTGTGTTAGCAAACAGTTCACAGAAGTAAGGAGGCAAGTATGACAACTCATCTAACACCTGTGCTAAAAAATACAGGCAGCTTTGAAGCTTATTTATCCTATGTAAATAGCCAGCCCGTAGTGGATGAGCAGCAAGAAACGTTGTTGTTTGAAGACTATCAGCAACGAAATGATTTAGCAGCAGCACAAAAGCTCGTACTCTCGCATTTAAGGTTCGTAGCCTATATTGCTAGAAGCTATAAAGGCTACGGTTTACCTTTAGATGACTTAGTGCAAGAAGGCACTATTGGCTTGATGAAATCGGTGAAGAAATTTAGTTTAGATTTTGGCGTGAGATTGTCTAGTTTTGCTGTGCATTACATTAAAGCTGAAATTCAAGAGTATGTGATCAGAAATTGGCGTTTAGTGAAAGCCACAACAACAAAAGCGAAGCGTAAGCTATTTTTTAATTTACGAAGATTAAAATCTACTACGGGTTGGTTATCCAATGAAGAAAAACAAGACATTATAGAGCAATTGCAAGTGTCTGAAGAAGACATTAACGGCATGGAAGTTCAACTTACACAGTCAGATTTCTATATCAATTCATCTGCTTCTGATGAAGACGAAAACCAAGCAAGTGTCGATTTAATTCTGGAGGACAAATCTGAATCATTTACTTCGAAGCTAATACAACAAGATTTTACTGACAAAATGTTGAAACAAGTTAATACCTTGATAGAAGGACTAGATGAACGCACAAAGGATATTATTGAAAATAGATGGCTGGTAAGCAAAAAGTTAACCCACAAGCACTTTTCTGAAAAGTATGGTGTTTCTCAAGAAAGGATAAGGCAGATAGAAGAAAAAGCATTTGCTAAGCTCAAGCAAAAGTTAGTGATGCTAAACAGTTAAAGGTAATTTCAAGAAGGTGAATATTGACAGCAAATGAAATTTATTAAAACTCCTACCATTAGCACTATGGTTGATTGTTGCCATGTATAAATCGACAACCAAAACGGTTAGAAGCTTTTGAAGTCGGGATGTGCTAAAAATTCCTCACGGAACAGACTCTGGTTTTTTGGGATGAGTTTTGATATATCGTCACGAACTACCATGATGTTGAATGTGCGTCAGAGGCTAATACTCAACCCAACAATGGACGAACTTACCCCGACCGTTTAATTGGCATTAGCCCAAGTCACGATTTAGCGGAACTGAAAATAGACGTTAAGATGGATTTACCGTCAGCAGTTCCTGTTGGTACAAGTGATGACCTGCAGGTTGGGCAGTCTAATAGCTCTAATTAACTTGTCGTCAATATGTGTCATATTGACCCTTATTGCTATCAAAATGACATCGTTCGTTGGTTTTTCCAAATCGACCTATCTTAAGCTATTAATATTTAATGAATTTAATTCTGGCTTGATTTTTGTATCAGCACTTACTGTATCAGATTTAACCTTAGGAAAAAGATAATGTTATTTGTTCGTTTGTTACTGAGAGAGTTAAGCCAATGAGCAGTAATGCAGTAGCTCAGTATGAGAGGTTAACGCATGATGTCAGCGGTGCCCCTATTAATAAGCACTTACCCGGTGATTTAGCTATGTGGGTGTTTATTGTGATGGAGCTAAGTGTTTTCGCTATATTTTTTATCGCGTTTGCAGTGGCACAGCGTTTTAATGAATCTATGTTCAGCTTAGGGCGAGCTTCATTGGACGGATCTGTAGGACTGTTTTGTACGCTAGCGCTGATTATCAGTAGTTATTTAGTCGCGTTAGCTGTTAAAGCGGTAAAAGATGGAAATAATTTACAGGCAAAGCGGCTGTTATTTATTGCCTTATTCAGCGCTTGCTTTTATCTAGTGTTGAAACTAACAGAATATGGTGCATTGATTGAATTGGGTTATGGACTGTCCAGTAATTCATTTTATACCTTGTATTTTTTAATTACCGGCTTTCATTTTTTGCATGTGCTGTTAGGTATGGTTATTTTAGGCTATATGGGCATAAAGGCACAAAAAAATGCCTATTTACCTGACGATTGTGCAGGGTTTGAAGCAGGTGCATCTTATTGGCATATGGTTGATTTGGTGTGGATTATCGTATTCTTTTTAATTTATATTATTCATTAACCGATCGGTTTACGAGGAAAGTATGAGCACACTCATTGCCAATAACCATATTTCAACAATCCTACTGGTAGGACTTACCTTTATCAGCGTTTGGTTGGCACAATCAACGATAGAGCAAAATGTACTAGTTATTTTAGTGACGCTGTCTGTTATGGTTAAGGGGCAGCTCATTGTTGATACTTTTATGGAGCTTTATCAAGCACCTAACAAGTGGCGATATGTGTTATTAAGCTACGTTGTACTGGTGCCGCTAATCTTGGCAATCATTATCTATAGTTGATGTTTTGACCAATAATATTGAAATACTCATTTGATTACAGATATTTCATACCCACCCAACAGGAGATTTTTACTATGAAAAACAAAAGAGCAATGCTGTTATTAACCAGCGTTTTGGCCGTGTCTTACAGTATTTCTGCAACAGCTGCAGAGCATCATCATCACCAAAAAAACAGTAATCAGTTAGTGCTTAATCAGGGGGAAAAGTGGGCAATTGATGATAGCTTGCATATTGGTATGAGTAATATCAAGCAAGCAATCAGTACAAATTTAGATGACATTCATCATGAGCGTTTTACTACACAGCAATATGCTGATTTAGCGGTTACTCTAGATAAACACCTAGCCTTTTTATTTGCCAATTGTAAGTTAACGCCTCTTGCCGATGCGCAATTACATAGTTTATTAGCAAATATTATGCAGGGTGTAGATAAAATAAAAAATGCAGACAACAAAAAGCAAGGCGCAATTATAATCATTCAAAGCTTAAAAGCCTACCCGGTGTATTTTAATGATCCTAATTGGCAGGAGCTATAATAATTGCCAGTGTATACCCAATCACCTTTGAAAAAATAATAAAATTATGAGTTATACTTAGCGGTTGTACTTATGCTCATTGGAATATTTCTAGTGCTTGAAAAAACCTTATTGAAAATCGCTTTGGACTTGAGCCTAAGCCTACCTAAAAAAGCCCATTATCAACGCTTAATGCAAGCAGTTAATGAGGTGATGCCATGTGATGCGGTTGCCTTGTTAGAATTACAAGGCGATGAACTAGTGCCTGTCGCTATTGACGGTTTATCACCTGTGGTGTTGGGCATGCGCTTTTCTCCCGACGAACACCCTCGGCTTAAGGCGATTTTATCTTCTCATAAACCGATACGTTTTGACGCCGATTCAAGTTATCCAGATCCTTACGATGGTTTACTTGCCGTTGACCCCAAAAGGGTACTAGATGTACACGACTGCATGGGGTGTTGCTTGTACGTGGAAGAAAGCCTTGTCGGCGTGTTAACCTTAGATGCGCTAAATGTTGGCGCTTTTAGTAATGTTGATGATATTTCGGTAGCAACCTTGGCGGCACTGGCAGCCGCAACCATTCGTAATGCTAATTTGATTGCCCAACTTGAGCAGCAAAACCAGCAAGCCCTGTGCTTAACTAACGAATTGGTTAAAGATGCACAAAAAGAAAAAGCGGGTGAATTTATTGGTGAAAGCCCTAAAATGCAGGAGCTAAAAAATGAAATCACCGTGGTTGCTAGCTCAGAGCTGTCAGTATTAATTACCGGTGAAACGGGTGTTGGTAAAGAGGTGGTAGCGCGTACCGTTCATGCCCATTCTCGTCGTAGCGAAGAAGCCATTGTGCAAATAAATTGTGCCGCGCTATCGGAAAATATTGCAGAAAGTGAGTTATTTGGCCATGTTAAAGGCTCGTTTACCGGAGCTAATAAAGATCGCATGGGTAAGTTTGAATTGGCTAATCATGGCACCTTGTTTTTAGATGAAATTGGCGAGCTATCACTTAATATTCAAGCTAAGTTATTACGTGCTATTCAAGAGGGCGAAATCCAGCGCTTAGGAGCGGATAAGAATATTTATGTTGATGTGCGTATTATTGCTGCCACCAATCGTAATTTGCCTGAAGAAGTGGCTCAAGGTCGCTTTCGAGAAGATCTTTACCATAGATTAAGTGTGTTTCCGCTAAATGTTCCGCCATTACGAGAACGGATTGATGATATTCCACTGCTGAGCAGTTTTATTTTAAATAACATAAAAGGAAAAATAGGCACCAATAACGTCAGGGCCAGTAAAACCGTGATACATAAATTGATGCAATACGACTGGCCCGGCAATGTTAGAGAGCTACAGCATGTGCTGATGCGTGCGGCATTAAGGGCGGCAGCTGATGCTAAAGGCCACGTCGGAATTATTGAACCTCAACATCTAGGTATGGACTTTAATGATGACAATACTGATGTGAATAATACTGCTGCCAACCATGCTGAGGCTGATAAACGTGTTTCATTAGTTGTCACAGAGGATAAGTCATTTAATGATTTATTAGGCGATTTTCAACGGCAACTGATTACACAAGCGATGGAAGACAATGATCATGTTTGGGCCAAAGCAGCTAGACAGCTAAAATTGGATAGAGGAAATTTGTATCGTCAGGCAAAAAGG
The DNA here is from genome assembly GCF_040362745.1 of Colwellia sp. KU-HH00111. Taxonomy (NCBI): domain Bacteria; kingdom Pseudomonadati; phylum Pseudomonadota; class Gammaproteobacteria; order Alteromonadales; family Colwelliaceae; genus Colwellia; species Colwellia sp. KU-HH00111. Next base: position 199,691 of record NZ_BAABWO010000002.1, read on the forward strand.
TTAGGGTTAACCTGATTATGAGCTTTTGATTATAATCAATTTGGAACTCAAAGCCTTGAAAGAAGGTTTGTGAACATTTGGTGCTTTTTTGCTTAGCTTGTTTTATTACTTTCATTGCATGTACCACAAAGAAACTACCTGTTAACAAAACTAGAGTATTTAACAACAAAAATTACTAAAGTTATATAATCAGTTGTTTACATAGGAGTTGTTAAATGGAATTATTGGGGGTGTTTTAATCCCCCAAATTGATATCGAATAAGCGTTAATACAATCATGTAATAAAGGAGATATACATGGCAATTTATGTTGGAGCAAGAGATTTAAGTGGTTTAGCAGTAGGTACTCATCAATTTATTGTAATTACTTATGAGAACCCAATTCCACCGTTGAAGATTGGTGTTTCAAAAGTCCCTGCAAAACTACTGGGAAAAGATGTTAGGGGTATTGTTATAGGTGCTCAAAATCGAGGCAAGCTAGCCGTTGAATTTTATGAAAAGGGAGATTTAACTGCTGCAATGGAGTTCTTTGGTGGTGTTGAGACTAATTGGCACACTTCAGATTATGATACCCAGTTAATTGAAGTTGAGTATGGCTCAGTACCTGAGCATGAGGCTAAAAGAAGAGTTGTTAATCTGATTGGAAATTATATTTTAAATCAAACAACGGATCCAATCAGATATCCTACTGCTGGCTTTGGTGTAAATAGTAATAGTTGGGCTCAATCAGTTATTGAATATTCAGGCGGGAAAGTGCTTGGTGACATGAAAGGCCTTGATATATCAAACTCAAAAAGAGTACCAAGAACATACTTTATGCCCTTTTGTACGGCAAAACCTAGAATTAAAGTAAATTAAACTTGGTGGTGTGAGATGAATAAAAAAAGATTTATTATAGCGCTTCTTGTTTGGTTTATTGGTCTACCTTTAAGTATCATTATTAGTTACATTTTAAGAAAAGCAGGTGATTTTAATGGTCTTGGCATGCCCGAGGCTGTTTGGTTTATCATGCATTTAAGTATTTATGTATCATCGATAATATTTATTTATTTTTCTCTACAAAAGCTTAGTTTGTTAAAGAAGTTAGTATCGATAATAATGGTGTCATTTGTCTACGCTATATACTATTTTGGAATGACATGGTTTTATATTATTGAATCAGGCATAGATTCTGTGTAGAGATTGTACCTAGTAACTAAGTAGTGTCACTTAGCTGACTAGCTCCATAATAAAAATTCATACCGCCGTAGAACTAGGTGTTAAACTTTACAACCCATCAGAATAAGTAAAGCCAATAGTTTACTATTGGCTTTACTTTATCTAGGCTTATTTAGTTATTTTAAACTAGCATAATATGCAGCAAGGTTATTAATATCAGCCTCTGATAATGCTGACGCTTGGCCTTGCATTACCATCGCTTGCCCACCATTTCTGGCTTTGCTTTTATAAGCCTTTAACGCACTAACCAAGTATTGCTGGTTTTGGCCTGCAAGATTTGGGTAAGTAGGAATGAGCGCTTTGCCTTTTGCACCGTGGCAGCCCACACACATTGCTGATTTAGCTTTGCCTGCAGCAATATCAGCCCCGGCATTACTGGTAAAAGATAAGGTTAAAGCCGTCAAAGCAAGTGAAGTTAAGAGTATGTTTTTCATAAAATTCCTTAGAATAAAATTAAAGTTAATGGTTTTTTCTGGTATTTCATTGGCTATTTCCCCTGTAGGGTTAAAGGCCTTGAAATGTGATTTGTGAATATGAAACCGTCAGGCCAACAATTGTGGTCATGGCGTAGAAGTAGCATTTCACGATTTTTCTAGTTAGGGGCGCTGAGTGTTTAAGCCCCATAAATTCATCTATAATCCAGCGCCCTTTGATAATAACGATCAAGCAAACAAAAATAGTTGCGGCTACTAAGGTGTTGTTTGTTTCAGCGATAGCAGCACTTATTAGGCTGAGTGCTGATAACTTCAACCAAATCGAAAAGGTGTTATCGTTAGCTTGATGTTGCGGTTCTGGCGCGAGTTTAGTGTTCATTGGCTTTACCTTAAAACATAGATAAGTGGGAAAATTAAGATCCATACCAAATCAATCATATGCCAGTAACTTGCAGCACTTTCTAATCCTTCGTGATTGTCTTTAGTATAAAAGCCTAACGCCGTTAAAATAGCGACAAAGGCGATAGTGCAGGTGCCAATTAGCACGTGAAGTAAGTGATTGAATGTTATGTAGTAATAGCTAGCAAAATAATAGTTTGTGCGCGGTGTTACCCCAATACTCTCATTGAGTTGATATTCCCATGTTTTAATTGCGCAATAGCTCAGACCTGCCACGATGGTTAAACATAGCCACATCACAGTGCGTTTTTGTTCTCCTCGTTTAATCGCTTTCATTGCACGCACCACAAAAAAACTACTGGTTAATAATACCAATGTATTTAACAGCCCTGTGGTAGTGCTTAGCTGATTTGGCCCCTGGTAAAATTCATGAGGATAGTAAATTTTAGCGAGCAAAAAGCCGATAAAAAACAAGCCAAACTCAAAAAGCTCAGCATAAATAAATATCCACACCGCTATAGAGCCAGGTAGGGCATTATTTTTTATGCGCTTATTTGCAAGCGCAGCTAATCGCTGGCCCTCAAGCGATAAAGGCAAGGCATTAGCAGTAGGCATGAACGACTCGGTTTAAGGCTTTGATAGTTTCGGGTTCATCGGTTAATGGCTCAACAATACAGTATTGATATGCTTTATGAATTGGGCAGCCAGACTGGATCATTTTGGCCGCATAAATTAATAAGCGGGTTGAAGCCGCCGCTTTGATATCAATATCGGTTAACCGACGAAGATCTGTGGCTATGGCAACTAATTGCTTGGCCTTCTCTGGAGCAATACCCGTTTCACTCGTAATAATCTCGATTTCATTATCTACACTCGGATAATCAAAATTTAAGCTAACAAATCGTTGTCGAGTACTGGGTTTTAACCCTTTTAATACGCTTTGATAGGATGGGTTGTAAGAAATGATCAGCATGAAATCTTTATGGGCTTTAATTACTTCTCCAGTACGTTCTATGTAAAGCTCTCGACGGTGGTCGGTAAGTGAGTGTAATAATACTGTGGTGTCTTTACGCGCCTCAATAATTTCATCTAAATAACAAATACCGCCTTCTCGCACTGCTTTGGTCATGGGGCCGTCTTGCCAATAAGTACCTGAACTATCGATGAGATGTCGCCCAATTAAGTCAGCGGCACTGAGGTCATCATGGCAGGAAACAGTATATAAAGGACGGTTGATTTGCTCTGCGGCATGTTCAACAAAGCGGGTTTTTCCACAGCCTGTAGGTCCTTTTAGTAATAAAGGCAGGTGGTTAATTCGTGCAAAATGAAACATATCAATTTCATCATCGTGGGGCTGATAAAAAGGAATCGCTGATAAATCACTCGCTGACGCCGCATTACTCGCAAGAGTAGTTGACGGTGTAGTGCTGTGAAAAACAGTATTGGATGTTTTAATCTCAGGTATCGCCGTATTAGTCATCATAATGGTCTCTTAAAAAAGTGTCGTTATTTGCTAGTGGATTTGCCAAACTATTTGCTCGGCATGATTCGAAAATGGTTGCAATATCTTGGCAGTGGTAGCAGCAATTGGGTTGCATTATGCTTTCTAAAGCGGCGTCACTGTCTGCTATTTGTTTATGTGATTTATTGCGCATATTATCGCTCCTTATTTAGGGTTAATTGGGCATAAATTTTTGGTAAGGCTTTGGCAAGTAAAGCGGGGTCTTTGACAATGGTGAAACCAAATTGGCCGAATAGATAAGGTAAGTAGTCGTTGCCTTTTTTATCTATGGTGATACAAAAGGGCTCGATTCCCATTTTTTTGGCTTCTAGCACCGCTTGACGAGTATCTTCTATGCCATAACGCCCTTCGTATTGGTCAAGGTCGTTGGGCTTGCCGTCAGAGATAATTAACAACAACTTATCCTTGGTTTGTTGCTTAGTAAGTATTTGGCTAGACTGGCGTATGGCCGCGCCCATGCGGGTATAAAAACCGGGTTCAATACGAGCAATACGACCTCTTACGTGTTTGTCATAGCGCATATTGAAATTTTTAAGGATGTGATAGCGAATTTGATTACTGCGAATAGATGAAAACCCATAGATAGCAAAGGGATCAGCTAAGGTATGCATCGCTTCTGAAAAAATAATTAATGCCTCACGAATGGTATCGATAACTTGTTGTTCATTATTGATATAGCTCTCGGTTGAGAGCGAAAGATCAGCAAGCAACAAGCAACTAATATCTCGGTATTTGTGTTGATTATCTATATAGAACCTTTGTTCACTGCTGTCTTTTACGGGGCGAGTGTAGTGATCGATCCATGCGTCTACATCTAATTCAGCACCATTGATTTGAGCTTTTTTGGCGGAGCTTGATATCGCAAGCATCGATAAAAAATTCTGAACCTCTCGGGCTAAATTGCCTTGTTCACTACTCAGCTCTACTGGCGTTACCTCATCTGCGATCAAAGTTTGCAGTTGACATACATTAGCGACCAACTGGTTTTTTTTGTAATGCCATTCGGGCAGCTGAATACCTTCACCTAGGTAGAGGTCATCATTTTCTTCAGCGGGTAAGTCTAAATTAAATTTTATCCCAGCGGCGCTAGCTTTACGTTGCCTTGATAGGTTGATGACTTCCATGTCTTTAGCTATCTCATCGACCGCATCGTCTTCGTCATCAGACTGGCTACGGTCTAAACTTATTTGTTCTGTCCACGTAGACAAAGCCTCTGCTTGGAATATCATCAAGCCATCGGTTGCTTTTTTCTCGTCAACATATTGTGCTTTTTTACGTTGTGGTAATTCTTTTATTTCTTTATTTTTAGCCGGTGATCGTTTGGTTGTTGGCGGCGCTATAGCGTTTGCAGCCTGTCGACTGTTTGCTGGGGCAGGATATAACCATAGCGCGACAGGGCTGGGTTGAAACGTGGTGGCTGTAATTGTTGACACGATAACGTCACCTTGTAATGCTTGTTGAAGAGCACGTTCGTTTTGTCCGGTTAAAGGCGCCATATCGTCGGGGTTTCCTCGTGATAATAGGTAGCCGTTAACAAGCTGTTGATATTGTTTTTTTAGCCCAGGATAACGGGCTAGTATTTGTTTTGTTGCCTGTTGGTTGTCAAGCAACCAGTGTTGCATTGTTGGCATATAGGCTGCTAAAGCAACCAGCCAAAAATATAAAAATTCATTTAAGGACGCGTCTGGAAATATTGCGATATTGGGTGGTAATCTAAGGCTGTTTTCATCTTGCCAACTAAGATAAAAGCGCTGATGACTGCCGGCCACTTTTTGCATGATAGAACGTTCAACATTAACGCTTCGCGGCTCACATGCTTCAAGTATTTTGGTTTTATCTCCGCCTAAAGAGCGATAAAAAACCTGTAATTGAGATTGAATGTCGGCCAAGTTGAACTGACTTTCCGGGAAATCAGTCGATACTTGTTTGGTTAACCATTTATCCCAAAGTTTTCCTACAACTTCTTCCATTTCAACCTCTGTGTTTATATCAATTAGTGAGTGTGAGGTATCAACAACGCTAGGGGGGTTGATACCTCAAATAAGATTAAGCGACTTTTGCTTCAATCGGTTCAGGGTACTTACTAATAAAGAAACTGATAAAGTAAGCGACTAGCCCTAACGCAAACATCACCCCAAAGACTAGGCGAGCCCAATAAAATGAAACGAGTTCATCTTGGGTTGCCATAAAGCTTAATGCATCTCCTGAATCAGGAATGCGTTGTAAGGCAACTTGCCATGCACCTGCTGCAGTCAGTGCAAGCGTAATTGAGCACATCGCGATACACATTAACCAAAAACTAATGGCTTCAACTTTTTGTGCTTTCTCACAATTACCTTGTGGGCGTCCTCTCATAATGGGCATGGCATAAGAAATAACGCACATAACTACCATGGCATAGGCGCCAAAAAAGGCTAAATGTCCATGGGCTGCGGTTAATTGCGAGCCATGAGTGTAATAGTTAACGGGGGCAAGTGTGTGAAGGAAACCCCAGACACCTGCACCTAAAAAGGCCATTACTGCTGTGCCTTTTGCCCAAGTCACGGCAATTTTGTTGGCGTGTTCACGTCGACGTTCATTAACCATTTTGAAGGCAAATAACACCATCATGAAAAATGGTACCGGCTCTAAGGCTGAGAAGATTGAGCCCATCCATAACCAATATTCAGGTGGACCAATAAAGAAAAAATGATGTCCCATACCAATTAGCCCTGAAATCAGCGCCATGGCAATAATGACATATAACCATTTTTCAATATGTTCACGATCAACCCCGGTGACTTTGATCAACACAAAGGCTAGTAGGGCACCCATGATTAGTTCCCAAACGCCCTCTACCCATAAATGGATAACAAACCACCAGAAGAACTTATCTAACACTAGATTTTCAGGGTTATAAAAAGAGAATAAGAAGAACACGGCTAGACCAATTAGGCCGGTAATTAACACCATATTGATGACCGTTTTACGGCCTTTTAATATGGTCATACCAACATTAAAAACAAAAGCCAAACAGACAATGACAATCCCAATTTTAGTAATGGTTGGTTGCTCTAAAAACTCCCGGCCCATAGTGGGTAATAGTTCGTTATGGGTTAATTTGGCTAATTCAGCATAAGGCACAAGTAAGTATCCTAAGATGGTGGCAACGCCCGCTACAGCAAATACCCAAAAAGTGATTTTAGCCAGTAGTGGGCTGTATAACTCTGTTTCAGCTTCTTCAGGAACAAGGTAATAACTTGCGCCCATAAAGCCAAATAACAGCCATACAATCAGTAGATTAGTGTGTACCATACGGGCAACATTAAAGGGGATGTAGGGAAAGCCAACATCACCGTTAATGTATTGCATGCCCATAAGTAGGCCAAAAAGGATTTGTCCTGCAAATAAGATCAGGGCAAATATAAAGTAAGGCTTTGCAACCAGTTGAGATTCAAATTTCATGTGATTTCCTTAACCTTCAATGTTGGGTGGCCAGTTGTTGTCATCAATTCTCGACGTCCAAATAAGAAATTCAGACAGCGCATCTATTTCTTTGTCAGTTAAATTAAATTGCGGCATCTTACGTCGTTCAGGGATATCCAGCGGTTGAGCATTGAGCCACGCGCGTAAATAGCCACGAAATGCGTTTTCATTGCCTGCTCCTCGTCGGTCAAATACATTAGCCAGCTCAGGCGCATAATATGCACCTTCGCCCATCAGAGAATGACAACCAATACAGTTATTGTTCTCCCAGAGCTCTTTGCCATGAGCGACTTCCGCGGTGATGTTCTCTCGGTGATCCCTTTTTGGGAGTTGCCGAACCGTGTCTAGGGTTAAACCAAATAGCAGTAGTAGGAAAAAGAAGCCACCGCCATAATAAATATTTCTCGCCATACTCTTTGTAAATTTTTCAGTCATTTAAGACTCCTCGTGAATATCATTACTCAATCTGACTAATGGCAAAGGTTATGCCAATGTTTATCCTATTGTTTTATAAGGATTAATTATTCACTCGGGTTTTATATTGAAAAATACTGTGTTAAATAGACAGCAAAGGATGTCTTTAGTACATCAAAGGAAACCATGTTTACATGTGGGGAAATTACAAAGGTGACCCCAGCGTGGCACCCTCATTGAAAAAGGGCTTTTTCGATGAAATGCTAGCGGTGATAGTAACAACAGCAAGGCTCGGGCACAGAGCGATAGCTACAGAGCTGCTGACATCAACAAGTGTCTTATTGTCATCAATAGTGATGTCATTTAAGTCTATTACTAAATAAAGTTATTGTTTTTCATAAGGTTATCTACTTGGCTTTATATTTGCTATAGCTAGGTTTTACCCAGATAAGTGAATAACTATGAACACGATGATAAATTTTGATAGCGCAATGATAAAAAAGTATGATTGCCACGGGCCTCGCTATACCTCTTATCCAACAGCTGTAGAGTTTAATGCCGAGGTCAGCAATGATGTTTATATTGATGAGCTTGATACAAGTCGTCAAAGTAGCAAACCGCTGTCGCTATATTTTCATATACCTTTTTGTCAATCACTGTGCTTTTACTGTGCCTGTGCCAAAATTATTACCAAAAAGCATGAGCGCTCTATTCCTTATTTAGAAAGAGTGTATAAAGAAATTCAACACCAAGGCGCACTGGTAGGCTCAAGGCGGGTGGTTGAGCAGCTACATTTTGGTGGTGGCACGCCAACCTTTTTAAGTGATGAACAGTTTAAAGTGTTGTTTGACAATATTCGAGAAAACTTCACTTTAGCGCCAGTTGAACAGCGGGAATTCTCTATTGAGATTGATCCGCGAGCGGTTAGAGCAAGTACCATCCCTTTGCTGCGCGAGCTTGGTTTTAATCGGATCAGCTTGGGTGTGCAAGATTTTGATGCCAAAGTACAAAAAGCGGTAAACCGCATTCAGTCGGTAGAGCAAACCTTTGATGTGCTCGACGCTGCCAGAGCGGCAGGTTATAAATCGGTCAGCGTCGATTTAATTTATGGGTTACCTTGCCAAACGGTGGCAAGTTTTAAGAAAACACTCGATATTGTGCTACAAAAAATGCCTGATCGTATGTCGATTTATAGCTATGCCCATATGCCTGATAAAGTCAGATCACAACGGACATTAAATGCGGATGATTTACCTGATCCGGCGACTAAACTCGCTATTTTTGAAATGACTGTTAATTATCTGCAAAAAGCGGGCTATGTTTATATTGGCATGGATCACTTTGCTTTGCCTACGGATGAACTTGCTCTGGCAAAACAAAATGGCACCTTACAACGAAATTTTCAGGGCTATTCTACTCACGCAGATACTGATTTAATCGGTATTGGCATGACCTCCATTGGTAAAGTGAATGATTGCTTTATCCAAAACCAACACACCGAAGAAGCGTACTTTGATGCAATAGAGGATACGGGATTAGCCGTTAGACGCGGCTATAAACTAAGCAAAGATGATTGTATGCGCCGAGATATTATTCAAGCATTGATGTGCCAAAACAAAGTCATCATTGCGGATGTCTCCTCTAAATATCAGATTAACTTTTTTGACTATTTTGAAAAAGAAATGACCAATTTACTGTCGATGGTTGAAGACAAGCTGGTTACTTTTAATGACAAAGAAATCAAGGTGACTAATGCCGGACAATTGTTATTGCGCAATGTGGCGATGATCTTTGATGCGTATATTAAGCCCAAAAATGACAAAGTGATTTTTTCTAGCACTATATAACTTGGGTTCATCGCTCAACCTAAGGAGTGTGCTTGTTTATTATTCTTATTTAATAAAGTTAACGCGTAGTCATTTTGACTCAAAACACCGTGTTCATTAGACATCAATATTTTATTGTTATGGTCTTGCTGTCTTTATCTATCTGATATTAATAGGTATTTTTTCTGGCATGACTTGTGCTATTTCATATTACAAGCTGAACAGAGTTAAAGTTGTTTGAAAGCAAAGGAGGAAGAGTTATGAAAACTATCACAACCGATGTCGTTATTATTGGCGCAGGGCCCGTGGGCTTGTTTCAAGTATTTGAACTGGGATTACAAGGACTAAAGGCCGTTGTTATCGATAGCTTGCCAGAAATTGGTGGTCAATGCACTGAGCTCTATCCAGACAAACCCATTTACGATATTCCAGCTTTGCCTAATGCCAATGCAAGTGCTGTTATTGATAACTTGTGGCAGCAAGCCGCACCTTTTGATCCAAGATTCATGTTAGGTGAGCGAGTTGAGCATATTGAAAAAATATCAGACAAATCATTTTCAGTGTTTACCAGTAAAAACAATACTATACACTGCCAAGCTGTGATTATTGCTGCGGGTAATGGAGCCTTTTCACCGGTGAAATTAAAAGTGGCGGGCATTGATAAATATGAAGAGCAGCAATTGTTTTACCGTATTCATAGTCTAGATCATTTCCGTAACAAAAATGTGGTGGTACTCGGTGGTGGCGATGCAGCACTTGACTGGAGTTTAACATTACAAAAAGTCGCACAAAGTGTGGTGCTAATTCACCGTAGTACCAATTTTAAGGCATCACCTAGCAGTGTAAATAAAATGAATAGCTTGTGTGCAGAGCTAAAAATGCAATTTTTATGTGGTCAAGTTACTGGTTTTAATGAAGAAGACGGTCAGCTAACCACTGTTAGCGTTAGCGCAAAAGATGGTGTTACCCGCAGTGTGTCGTTAGATGAATTAGTGGTTTGTTTTGGTATGTCGCCCAAGCTAGGGCCGATTGCACAGTGGAACTTAGCCATGCATCAGCATCAGATTAAAGTGGATACTCAGTCATTTCAGAGCTCTATTAAGGGCATATATGCGGTGGGCGATATTAATTACTACCCTGGGAAGCGTAAATTAATTTTAAGCGGTTTTCATGAAGCGGCACTAGCGGCATTTTCGATTGCTGAAAATGTATTAGATAAAGAAAGAGTGCCAACCCTGTATACCACTACTAGTCCCATTGTTCATCAACGAATGGGCGTCGAAGTTGAGCTTAAGGATTTGATGGAATAATCGGTTTGCTATAAGACAGCTCAATGTTGATTCGGACGATAGAATTAATATTGGCAAATTTCACCTATTTACAGTTAAGGGCTAAAGCCATGTTACAACCTGAAATATTAGAAAAAGAGCAGGCGATCATTCCCATTTTCCGTTTAGCTTTTAGGCCATTTTTTCTGTTACCTGCGTTACTTTCGATTATTGCCGTCGTGATATGGATTACTGTTTTACGTGGCAATTTACAGTGGCAGGGAATATTGCCTGCCAATATATGGCACGGCCATGAAATGATTTTTGGTTTTGCTGCCAGTGTTGCCATAGGATTTTTGTTATCTGCAGCACAAACCTGGACCGGTGTCAGAAGTATTCATGGTTGGAAGTTAGCTACCATGGTATTTTTTTGGTTAGCGGCTAGGATCGCGCTATTTTCATCCACACCAAGCGTGCTAGTTTTTGCCGTGATTTGTGAAGTAATTTGGTGGTCAATGGGCATTAGCTATTTGGCCTATATGGTGATCAAATCCAATAATCGTCGCAACTTAATTTTTATTCCGCTGCTCAGTATTATCATGATGCTTGATGTGGCGACTTTATGGCTTGCACTGATGGGCAATCCTGGGTTAGCCAGTCACCTATCCTATGGTGCAGTATTTATGATGGCCACAATGGTGACCGTTGTTGGCGGTAGAGTGATCCCTTTTTTCACCACCCGAGCGCTTAACTTGCCAGCCATTAACGGGCATAGCGTGTTAGAGCGAGTTATTGCCTTGATGATGGCAATGACGTTTATCACTTTCATTGTCAGTTATCGCTTTGCTATTAGTGAGTTATTGGCCGGTATGTTGATGGTGACCGGCTGCTTGCAAATAATAAGAATGTTTAACTGGCAAACGGTAAAAACAGCGAAAACACCGCTGTTATGGTCGCTACACCTTTCCTACTTAAATATGGGCATCGGCTTTATTACTATGGGCATTAGCTATTTCATCACTACTATTAGTTTTTCATCGGCAATCCACATTGTCACGGTTGGCACAATAGGTACCATGATCATTGCCATGATGTCGAGAGTATCGTTAGGCCATACTGGACGGGCGCTGCAAATTAATACCTGGATTAGCCTCTCTTTTATTGTGTTGCTTATTGCCACCTTGGTGCGCTTCTTGTTGCCAACCCTAAACTTGTTTATGTCAGGCTATATTTTAGCGGCCAGTTGTTGGGCGCTAGGTTTTACCCTGTTTATTGTTTATTACACCCCGATGCTTATCACCGCTCGACCAGATGGTCGAAGTGGCTAGAGAGTAACGAATAAGGAGGACAAGCAAAACCTATTAACTGGCTTTAACTAAGCCAAAAAGAACCAAACCAAACCAAACCAGACGAAACCAAAGAAGAGGAAATATTATGTTTAAATTTTTTAATGCAAACAAAGCACAATCAACCACCGACGTAGCAAAACAATCAAATGCGCATGAAAATGACGCTAAGCAAGCACCTGAAGAAAAGAAGAAGGTTCATGGCGAAGATGGTGTTTGCTGTGGCAGTTGTGGCGGCGAGTAGGGAGCACATCACAGTAAGTTGCTAATATTAACAAAGGCGTTCCTAGACCCTTTATGGGTTTGGCAACGCCTCATTTTTTTCAAACGCTAACAACCATTGTTTTCTTGATAACCCGCCCGCGTAACCAGTAAGACTGCCATTTTTTCCTATGACTCTATGGCAGGGAATAATGATAGAGATAGGATTGGCCCCATTTGCTGCACCAACCGCTCTAACTGCTTTGGAGTTGTTCATTCGTTGAGCTTGTTCACTATAGCAAGCTGTTTGACCAAACGGTATTTGTAACAACGCTTGCCAGCTTTGTAGACGAAAATCAGTGCCTTTGGGAGTTAAAGGCAAATCGAACGTCTGTCTGTGCTGGTTAAAATATTGTTGTAGTTGTTGCTTCGCTAGTTTGCTTAAATGATTTTCAGGCCATTGCGCGCTAGCTTTGTTAAGTGCAGGCTTAGAATCAAAAAATTCGGCACAATGAACGCTATGATCTGAGCATAACACAAAGAAATCGCCTATCGGTGTCGATAAGGTACTACGATATTGTGCTGAGGTATTATCGGTAGAGAATCGCATCATAAATTCCATAGTTGTAAGGTTAAATAAGACTGCCATGGCGCATAATCGCTTGGTTGAAATTCGATTTGATGTTCGGCTAAGGTTTTTTTTATGACTAAATCAGTACCTAACCATATATTAGTGTCACTTAAGCCACGCATTTTGGCATAATTTACTGTCCAAGGGCCTATACCTTTAAGGTTTAGCCAAGAATCAGGTTGTTGAGCCTGTGGATGTTGCGACATAAATTGGGCAAAACGGGTTAATGTGTCACGTCGACTGTTTGGCATTTTTAATGAGAGTAGGTCAGCTGTTGCTACTTGCTCTGGCGTTGGAAAAAAGGATTTGCTGTGTTCAGTGGTGCCATAACAATGCACTAAGGTAGCCACAAGTTTTAATGCGGCAACCACAGAAATTTGTTGGCCTAAAATTGCTCTGCAACCCGCTTCAAATAGATTCCATGTACCTGGTAATCGTAACCCCGGCACGAATGAGTGTAACGGCAATGTTGTGGCTAAGTGTTGATCTATCAACTCACTGTTGGCATCTAAATCTAATAGCCGACGTATGTTTTTTACCACGGGCAGTAATTGTTTTGAATCGTTCAGCTGTATATTAACAATAAATCCATGCTTGTGTGCTTGATGGCGAGCAGTAAACCAACCCGAGCATATTTTGCCTCGGGTGCTCGGCCATGTAAACGTTCTGCCATAGCTATCACCGCTAAGCCATTCCATCGATTTGATGGCGCGGGTTTGCAAAAAGTTATGACAATGTTGCCAGTTATACGGCGGGCGATAACTCAGAAATAACTCAATCGTTTGGTTTTTGTTGGATGAATTTTTACGAATGTTAGACGGAGTAGTTTTCAAGTTTTTGCAAAAATAGTCATTAAAACGGCGAACACTTGAAAAGCCACAAGCAAAAGCGACTTCGTTGATCGCTAAATGACTTTGTTGTAGTAAGCTTTTGCCAAATAATGCCTGCTGGTAAAGCGCGTATTTTTTTGCGCTGATCCCCAACTTTTTTTGAAATAAGGTATTTAAATAACGGCTGCTAATACCTAATCGTTCACTCAGTTGCTCAATAGAATGATCAATCAATTCACCATTATTTATGAGCTTAATGGCTCGTTCAAGCGTAGTATGAGTACCTTTCCAAGGATTAGAGTCTGGGGCGCTATCGGGGCGACAACGTAAACAGGGGCGACAACCTAAATGTGCAGCTTCAATGGCGGTTTTAACATAGCTGACATTTTCTTCTTTTGGGCTAACTGCGGGGCAAATTGGGCGACAATAGATGCCTGTGGTTTTAACCGCAACAAAAAACAGCCCATCAAAGCGCGGGTCTTTAGATAGCCGAGCGGCCTGCATCTCACCTAGTTTCATAATCTACTCTGCATAATTTCAATATAAAGAGTTTACTATAAAAATAACTGAAACTAGCCAAAATCGGAACTGAATGGTCAATGTATGGTATAAACCACAGGGTTTTGTATTAAAAAATTAATGCAATCAATACCTTGCCTATAAATTCTTTATACTTGCTCCGTAGGATAGAACATAATCGACGTGGTATTAAAGTACTTCTTTTGCTGCTCTAAATGCTTCTTGTGCAGCAGGCGCGCCACAATAGACCGCACTATGTAATAGCACTTCTCGAATTTCTTCTTTGGTTGCACCATTATTTAAAGCACCACGAATGTGACCTTTGATTTCTTGAGGAGCCTTTAACGCGGCCAGCATGGCGATGGTGATTAAACTGCGGGTTTTTAAATCTAATCCTTCCCGTTGCCACGTTGAGCCCCAACCGTGATCATTAATGTAATCTTGCATGGGTTGGGTAAAGTCATCGGCATTGTTTAATGCACGGTCGACAAATTCATCTCCCATCACGTTACGGCGAGTTTGTTCCCCTGATACTTTTGTCATACTATTTCCTTTATGCATTTTTAATAAAAAACTAAATACCAGTATAAGGCCAAGCGTATTTATAGAAAAATTTACTCTCTTTATGATCGGTATATTAGTCAGCAGAGAGAGGCAGCCAATCGCCCTTCTCTTGCTTGCTCGAACAAAACTCATATTTGTTGTTAAGCGCCATATGATCAATGAATACTTGTCGGAATAAATTCCGCCCTACATTGGTGGTGTAAGGGGGAATTTATCACCCCTTTTATTGTTGTAAATCTAACGCTCAAAGGCATATTATTGAATTAAGGCTACTTGTTTACTTGCCGTATCGGTTTGCAGGCCAAAGTGACCTAATACGTATGTATAGCTCCCATTTTCATTGGGTATACGGCTTGAGTGAATACCGCCGACTGTACACACGCCACTTCCGCAGACTATTTGATCATTCCAACTTTTTATTGAATAGATGCGATTAGCAATCGTTTTATTGCCAAGCCAATCAAGAAAAGGGCTTGATATTGATAGGCCATTACTGCCGCAAGTCGGTGTCCAAATATTCCAAGGATAAGTGCCACAGGTCCATAAACCTCGATACGCACCGGCAACACCGACAAAGGTATCTACTTGGTTACTTTTATTGAGTTTGAGGATCTGTTGGGCAGCTAAAGTAACGCCCATAGAATGGCCAATGACATCAATTTTTCCCGTACACGATGAGTTCAATGCTGAGGTTATCGCATTGTTAACTGGGGTTTCTTCTGAGCCACTATGATTATTGTTTGAGGCATAACGGCTGCCCCAGACAGGACGGTATATTTGACTACTGCTATAACCGTTAGTCAGTAATAATTCGTAGGTATTGTCCCAATCTGAGGGAGAGCCGGTATTGCCATGTACTAATACCACATTATCGACACAGGCTGCCTGCACTGTTGAAGTCATTATTAGCAAGCCTAAAATTAGCAATGTTTTATTGAATAGCGTGATTATTATATTTTTCATTTTTTCACCTTGTTTGATATAGACTGTTCACTTTGTTTTTGTGACAAAGTGAACATTGCTGTTTTAATAGGGTTGTTTAAGGACAGTTGCCAACTTCATAATAGTTCTCTGAGGTTTCAGCTAATGTAGCAGTGGAGAATATGTTATAAAATCCCATACTTTCTCCTGAGCCAATGGCATACACATATGCGCCATTGGTTGTAGCTCTATTGGCTTGCACATGGCTGTAATTACTTGCTGTAGTTTCAGTACAACTGAAAGTAGAGCCGTATGGTGTTGGATCGCATACATTGCCAAGGCCATCACTATCACTATCAAGCTGATCAGAATTAGCATCATCAGGACAGTTATCTACTGTATTCAGAATACCGTCGTTGTCGTTATCGGTATTTGTCGTACCGCCACCTAAACAGGCTTGGTTTGGCCCAGCACAACTAGGCGCACCATCAGCTATCCAGTTACATTGTTCATTTCCTGTAGGATATTCACGCATAGTAAAGTCGGCTGTACCAAATTCAAGATAACAAGCAGAGTATCCTGATCCCCAAGTAATATGGCCTTCATTGATATGTAAGTTATAGTTGCCGGTAACTCCTGCATCTATAGTAAACTGCACGCTATCAACACTTGTTAGCGATGTTGAATCACTTGCTGTTACTGTGGCAGTATTGCTTCCACCGGGCAGTGAGCATTTTTCTGCAGTGTATTGATTACCATTAACCGTTGCCGTGATATCGTCATTTGCAAAACTTACCACAACGCTTGATAGGTTTAGGTTTTGATCAATCACAGTACCGGTAATTGTGGCACATTGCCCGGAAACAGAAGCATTAATTCCTGACAGTTCAGGTGCTGCTGGAGGTGGTGGTGTGCCAACATATATTGTCATTGAAACACTGTCTCCTGCTTTTCCTTCATTGTCTGTTGCTACTGCGGTAACTTGATATAAACCATCAACCAATGAAATAGACGATGCTGAATATGAATCGTCGTTAGCTAAAGTCGCACTGATTGTTTGTATAGCGCTAGGAGTCCCCGACGCTAATGAAGCAATAGTGATATTAACACTTGCAACACTTCCTTCAGCATCAGCGGTATCGCCTGTTATGGTTAAGGCGTTGTTGTCTTCTATTACCGAAAAATTACTAATAACAGGGCCAGCATTACGGTCAACACGTTTATTATTCTCAGCAAAGAATTTGCCTAAGTAACTAGCGACATTGATACTACTATCATCGATATAACTACCCGAAGCACCCGCGCCACCTGACCATGAATGGTCAAGGTTATTAAACCAAAGCATGCTTAATTGACCATTAGACCAAAGCGTTTCTGAGGCAGTGTGTCCACTACCCTCAGATATTGTATTGGTACCAGGTAATTGATTTACCCCATATGTTTGTGCATAACCATTCGCATTTTGCTGGTTATAACATGTTGGTACCGTAGTATCTTGTGTTCCATGCCCTACGACAGCAAGTTGTGTGCTTAAATGATCTTTAGCTGAACCTGCATAGCTTTCACAGCGTGATTTAAATGTGCTTGGTGAAACTGTTTCACAACTACCAGCTCCACTGGCACTTGTGCCTATGCTTGGGCCTGCATTGGGTGAAACACCAGCAAATACATCTGGGGCTAAACATGCCGTTTGGGCTGTCATGGCAGAGCCTGAAGATAAACCGGCAATATACACTTGTTTAGGGTCAATTTCTCTATTGGCATCGCCACTCATAGTGTTTGCTAAGTTGATTAGGTTTTTATAATCACCGGCTGTCCGTGAAACGGCACCTTGCCAGTATGACCAACAGTTAAAGCCCGCTTTATTCATTGCATCTGGCACGGCAATAACCATACCGTGTTCTTCAGCGGCATCTTCTAAATTAGCTGTGAGAAAGTTATCAATAGGTTGTACGCAACCATGAAGCACGATTAAAAGAGACTTTCCTGTACCTATACTTGAGTTAGAGTCAGGGGTATAAATATGAACATTGTTAAAGCCGCCGATTGAGACATTTTGTTGCCAACTTCCGGCCATACTTTGTGGTGATAGCGATAAGCAAAGGCTGATTAAAGCCCCAGGTATTATTTTGGATTTAGAGTTTTGTAGTTTTTTGAATAATAATTGTTTCATAAAAAGCCTATTGTTGAATTATTTTTAGTTATTTTTTGTATTGCTTTTTTCATTGACACATTCGAACTGGTTAAAGTTCGAACAATACTAGGTTAGCTAAAAAATGAACAAAAATAAGTGGCTCTTTAGTGCTATCTCCAAACACCCCTTAGATCAGAATTGGCATTCTCAGGGGGTTTGGGTTGGTGTTATTACATTTGATTTTGGTAGGAGCATTATTGTGCGGTCCAGGCTCCATCCATAGGTAAGGCTGAACCTGTCATACTACGGGCACTGTCACTGCATAAAAACAAGATGAATTCACCTATTTGACGAGGATCCATCATCTCAGGTAAGGGTTGTTTAGCGGTCACTAAGTTATATTTTGCTTGGTCAAATTCGACTTGCTGTTGTTGTGCAATTTCATTGATTTGATTGTTTATCAGTGGAGTGTCTACCCAGCCAGGGCAGATAGCGTTTACAGTTATCCCTTGCTCAGCACACTCTAAAGCAACCGCCTTGGTTAACCCGATCAATCCGTGTTTTGCTGATACATAAGCGGATTTGTTTAGCGAAGCGACTAAGCCATGAACCGATGCAACATTGATAATGCGCCCCCAACCATTGGCTTTCATGCCGGGCAATGATTTTTGAATGGTATGAAAAGCGGCTGTGAGATTAATAGCGATGATTGCATCCCATTTGTTTTCTGGAAAAGTATCAATAGCTTCTGTGTGTTGAATACCGGCATTATTCACTAAAATATCAATTGAACCCATGATTTTTGTGGCTCTATCAAACAAGCCAATTATCGCCTGACTATCCATTAGATTTGCGTTGTCAAATACTGTATTTATACTATATTGAGTTGCAAAGCTTTCAGCTAGGGCGATACCTTCGGCTTCCCCCATTAAGCCATGTAACACTAAATTTATGCCTTGCTCTGCTAAGGCGTGGGCTGTTGCCAAACCAATACCACTAGTAGAGCCTGTGATCAGGGCAGTTTTACCTTGTAGCATAATTAATTCCTGTTGTTGAGTTGTGATTTCGCTTTTGCAATACCTTATAAAATATGACAAAGCTAACAATGGTTTGTTATAACTTTAACTTAAACCTTGGCATTTATATTTAGCACCTTAGTACCACACTATGGCGCAAAGCATCGAGTAAAGATAACACCTCTGACGGGGATTATTAGTGTGAAAAATTAGCGATATTTCAGCTATTTTTTTTGTGTATCAGTTTCTGTTATTATTCCCGATAGAATTCATTTTTATTAACGCTAAGGCCGATAAGGCATAGTTAACGCGGAACTTATATCTTAATGTCATCAATTGCTGAGCAAATTGCTCAAGAACTCAAGGTTAATACTTCACAAGTAAACACAGCTATTGGCTTATTAGACGAAGGCTCAACAGTGCCTTTTATTGCCCGATATAGAAAAGAAGCGACTCAAGGGCTGGATGATAATCACTTGCGAGCCTTAGCAACAAGGCTTACCTATTTGCGTGAGTTAGCGGCTCGTCGTTTAGTGATTTTAACAAGTATTGAGCAACAAAAAAAATTAACGCCCGAGTTAAGTAAACAAATAAACAATGCAGATAATAAAACCCGTTTAGAAGATTTGTATTTGCCCTATAAACCTAAACGCAGAACCAAAGGTCAAATCGCTATTGAAGCAGGCCTAGAGCCGTTAGCAAATAATTTATTTAATAACTGGCAACTTGATCCTGAGCAAGAAGCGCAAACCTATTTAGATAAGCGCGATAAGATTGAATCCACTTTCAGTGATGTTAAATCAGTATTAGAAGGGGCAAGTGCGATTTTGGCTGAGCGATTGAGTGAAGATGCCAATTTGTTACAGAAACTGCGCAATCATATGTTAAAACAAGCGCATTTAACCAGCCAATTAGTTAAGGGACAAGCACAAGCAGCGGCTAAATATCGTGATTATTTTGATCACAGTGAAAAATTAAAAAACGTACCGTCACATCGCATGCTAGCGATGCTTCGCGGCAGAAATGAAGGTTTGTTGCAGTTAAAAATTGATGTCGATCCAGGCCAAGAGTCCTCTACGGTTTCTAGCGCAGAGCAAATTATTAGTGAACATTTAACCTTAAGACTAACCAAGCAAAAAGCGGCTAACTTTTTAACCAACACCGTACATTTAGCATGGAAAAATAAGCTTAGTGTGAGCTTGAGTAATGAGCTTTTAACCAAACAACGCGAGCAGGCTGAACAGCAAGCCATTAAGGTGTTTGCATCAAATTTGAGTGATTTATTGATGGCAGCACCTGCGGGTGCGAAAGTCACTTTAGGCTTAGATCCGGGTTTGCGTACAGGTTGCAAAATTGCCATAGTCGACCAAACAGGTAAGTTATTACATACTACAACTATTTTCCCTCATGCACCGCAAAACCATTGGGATAAATCGGTGCGCACATTAGTGAATATTTGCCGTCAGCATAAGGTTGCGTTAATCGCCATTGGAAATGGTACCGGTTCACGTGAAAGCGACAAATTAGTTGCTGAGGTTATTGCGCAATTGAGTGTGTCGCCGAGTGAGGCTAAACCACAAAAAATGTTGGTAAGTGAAGCGGGCGCTTCGGTGTATTCTGCCTCAGAATTTGCAGCGAATGAATTCCCTGATCTTGATGTTTCTATCCGTGGTGCAGTGTCTATTGCTAGACGCTTGCAAGACCCGTTAGCAGAGTTAGTGAAAATAGACCCAAAAGCCATTGGTGTTGGTCAGTATCAGCATGACGTTAGTCAAAGTTTGTTAAGCAATAGTCTTGATGATGTAGTTGAAGATTGTGTAAATGCGGTTGGTGTTGATCTTAACTCAGCATCTGCACCGCTGTTAACACGCGTGGCAGGTTTAAATAAAACCATGGCTAATAATATTGTAAAATTTCGTGATGAGCAGGGTGCATTTACAAATAGAAAACAATTAAAAAAAGTAGCGCGTTTAGGGCCGAAAGCGTTTGAACAAGCCGCAGGCTTCTTGCGGATCACTGGCGGCGATAACCCGTTAGATCAATGTGGAGTTCATCCTGAAACGTATCCTATTGTTGAAAAAATGATTAAGCAGCTTAACATTGATAATGCTAGTTTGTTAAATAACAGTGAACAATTACAACAGCTTAATATCGAAGAAATCATCACTGACCAATTTGGTGAAGTAACAATATCAGACATTATCGCTGAACTATCAAAACCTAATCGTGATCCTAGGCCAGAATTTAAAACTGCTACCTTTGCTGAGGGTGTAGCTAAAATTTCTGATTTATCTGTGGGCATGGTGCTTGAAGGTGTTATCTCAAATGTCGCTAATTTTGGCGCTTTCGTTGATATAGGTGTTCATCAAGATGGATTAGTTCATATTTCAGCAATTACTGACAAGTTTATTAGCGATCCACGGGAGTTTGTAAAAGCCGGTGATATCGTCAAAGTTAAAGTGCTTGAAGTGGATGCAGATCGTAAACGTATTGGTTTAACCATGCGTTTAGGAGAAAAGGTTGATAGCCATGCGCCTAAATCAGCCGCAGTCAATAAGCACAGTAGAGACTCACAGAAGACAGCAGACAATAAAACGCAGGTAAACAAGCAAAAAAATTCGAATCAAAGAAAGCCACAGAAGGCGAAACCGCACAAAATAGAAAATGAGGCTATGGGTAATGCCTTTGCTGATGCATTTGCTAAGTTGAAAAAATAATCAATATTAAGTAAAAAAGCAGAAAAAACGCTTGACGATGTAAATGGGAATCATTATCATTAACTTAACGGTGAGGGCAAATGAACGCTCTCTCAGTTGTCTTCACCGATAGCAAAGGAGTAACTTAGTGGTTATGCTTCAGGACACATAGCCGCTAAGTTTATTCTTTGTACCATGATTTTGGCTTCTCCCAAGTTGAATGATTAGAAATTTTATTAAGATAGCCAATGCTGATGTTTTATCAGCATTGGCTATTTTTTATTTAAATTTAAAACGGCTGAGAATTTCAGACATGCTGTGACTGCTTGTCTCTAATTGAGTGCTTGCTTCGTTGAGCTTGCTTGAAGTATCTAGAGACTCATCAGTTATACCGGCCAAATCATTAATATGTAAATTAACCTCTTCGGCCGCCTGTGTTTGTTGCTCAGTTGCTCGGGCAATTTGAGTATTCATTTCAGAGATTAACTCCATCAAGGTATCTATTTTAGATAAGGAATCATCTGCTTTACTGGTTTGTTCAACCGTTTGGCTGGAGATGTCTTGGCTGATTTTTACCGCTGACACTGCTTCTTGGGCACCCGCTTGTAGTTTTTGGATCATTTGCTGAATTTCATTGGTACTCTGCCCCGTTCTATTGGCGAGTGTTCTTACCTCGTCAGCAACTACGGCAAAACCACGTCCTTGTTCTCCTGCGCGAGCAGCCTCAATGGCAGCGTTAAGGGCAAGTAAGTTAGTTTGTTCAGCGATACCGCGAATAACATCAAGTACAGAGCCGATATTGTCACTTTCTGCGGCAAGGCTGTCTATAACTTGAGAAACACCATCTATATTGCTAGAAAGTGATTGCATTTGATCGATAGTGCTGGAAATAATTTGCTTACCTTGTGAGGTGTTATCTCTAGCATCGTTAGCGGCTTGTTCTGCAGCATTGGCATTGTTACTAACATCACGAATTTGAGAGGTCATTTCTTCCATGGCTGTAGCGACTTGTGAGGTAATGTCAGTTTGACTCTGAGATAAATTTTGGGCGCGGTCACTAATATTGCCGAGTGATTGAGCATTGGTTAACACCAACGCGGAGTTATTAGCAACATCAGCTAATGAATCACGCATTTTTTTGGTAAACTCATTAAAGTAGTGCGCTAATCGTGAAACTTCATCTTGGGCATTGTGATCTAGTACATGTGTTAAATCACCATCGCCGCGGGCAATATCTTTCATGAGATTAGAGGCTTGATGGGTAGGAACAATGATACTTTGGCCAATAAAATAACCTAAGATACTAATAAAAATGATTAGCACTGCAACATAAGCGAGTAATGTATTTCGTTGTGCGGCGAAGGTTGCATCAACATCATCTATATAGGTGCCAGAGCCAATAATCCACTGCCATGGAGTAAAGCTTTTAACAAAAGAGATTTTCTCTACAGGCTCATCTACTCCAGGTTTTGGCCATTTGTAAGGTACAAAACCTTGTCCTTGGTCACGAGCAACCTTGACGATATTCATAAATAACGGAGTACCGTCGGGATCTTTAACACCACCAACATTTTTACCAATGAGTGCAGGTTTAATGGGGTGCATAATCATTGTGGGGGTAAAATCATTTATCCAAAAATAATTACCTTGGTCATATCGAGTGGCGTTAAGTACTTCAATGGCTTGTTTTTGTGCTTGCTCTTCGGTTAAAGCACCTTGAGTTTGTAATTGATAAAAATGCGCCATAACGCTATAGCCTGTTTCAACAACCTGTTGATTTGAAACGTGCTTTTGTTGCAGTAATGAATTATACCCTTGTGATAAGCTAATCATGCTCAAAATAATTAAACTAGCCAAAAACAACAGCAAAAGTAAGACAAAACGCAGTTGAATCGTGTATTTTCTCAAAAAGGTCATAAGTGCCTCATTAAATTATTATGGTTATAAATTGAGTGTAGTACAGATAATTGATATATGGGAATAATATTGATAAGACAGGAGCTTACCAGAGAAAAAAGTTGTAAATTAAATAAAAAAAAGGGGAAGCAAAGGCTTCCCCAAAAAATAACCCCGGTTGGAGGTTAACTAACGCAAGGGCGTTGTTTTATAGTTAAGTACTATAAAACGTATTTCAATGACAATTGTGCGTAGTTTGAATCGGCATCTTGGTCGTCCATAATGAACTGCCCAAATTCAACACCTACTGATAATTGTTTGGTTAAATTATCAAACAAGTTAACGCTCCACTGACTGCGATCAGCACCTGAGACATCGGCTTCAGCGGCACCATACATTATCGTTGTTCTTAAGCTTTCATTCCAGAAATGACGGTAAGCGGCAAGATAAGCCGTGGTTTCTTCAACTTCTTCACCAACAACATCTTTAGCAAATGCGGCACCAACATAACGACCTAACTCACCTTGGTGAATTTGGAATCTAAAATCATCTTTACCTGAGGTTTTAATGCGACCAGCAATTGAAGCGCCAATAGCTGTTTCTGTGTTGCCTAAGGTGGTGTTTAATTGGCGAGCAAGGGCAGATACCGAAACGTTACCCCAGTCACCTTTCATGTTATAACGCGCAACCACATCAGGCATACTGTCATTAGCAGTATCACCACCCCATGTTTCAGGGTTTTCAACAGACACTTGGAAGTTACCAGCGGTATAGCGCACTTGGCCTTGACGAATAAACACTAAACCCGTGGTAGCACCAGCAAAATCAGCAGTTTCAGGAATAGCACTGGTGTTCATAAAGGTTGTCCAGGTTTGGCCAGCCAGTACGTTTTTGTATTTAATAAATGCGTGTCGAATACGAGGATTTGCTGAGTTAGAGACAATTTCATTACCGCCACCGCCCCAAAAATCCATTTCAATAAAGCCCATGACATCACCATGGCTATACTTCATGTTAAAACGAGTTTCATTGGCATAAAGGTTAAATTGCGATGCACTTTCTTCTAGCTTTGTTCCTGTACCAATCCAAAATGGTCTATAGGCAACATCACCATCAACATAACGTGCATCAACTTTAATATAACCACCAAAAGAAATTTTATCTTGGTCAGATAGTTTTATATCGTAACCGGCGTTGGCAGCACCTGCCATTGTTAGTAAGCCAGTTGCTAATAGTAATTTACTTTTATTAATTTTAAACATTTTATATCCCCATTCTATATCTGCTTAAGGCAGGTTTTTGTGTTTTAGTTCTTATTTGTTTATTTTTTAAAAGCAGAGATCTATGCCTCTTTAACTTTTTCAATAGCATTATTTATTTCGAAATCAAATCAGAAAACAATGACTAATTTTTATTCTGTTAATAAAGTAGAATTATTAGTCGATGAAAGGAATTAGACCTAAGTCTAAAATTTAGATAATTAAGCTTAGACTTTAGTCTAAATTGTTATTATTTAATGAATTAATTAGCTTTGAAGCCAATTCTGAAACCGCCCCAGTGCTTGCCATTGACATAAATAGGTGCAGATGCATCATGCATGACTTCGCCGGTATCACGTTTGTAGGTTTGTAGTAAAAATTTATCTGTGTGCTTGGCACATCGTATACCCGTAGGGTCGTTAAATAGCCGTTTAGTGCGATTGTTAACCATATCAATCTCAGGGTTACCGGTTAACGGTTTGGAGAAACATTTGTTGTGGGTTGGAAAGTAGCCGTTAATATCTACCGCACCTGCGTAAATCATTTCGCTATTTTTTTGCAGTAATGGCTCTTGAATTTGGGGCAAGTATTTATCAGTAAAACCATCAAAACTTGTGGTGTACTTTTGAGGCTCGCTGTTACCTAAGGCTTTATAATTAAAATCAAAAAGTTGTTGTTGAGATATTTTTTTATCAATAATAGCTTGTTCAAATAATTCACCGACTTTTTTAGCTGCTAACTCTGTTTGTTGACATATGCGATTAATTAAGGTGTCGCCATCAAACTCAGACAAATGGACAAAAATAGATTCTGTGCTGTTAGAAAGCGTTTGAGCTTGTTCGGAAACACTGCTGGTTTCATTGCTTTTTGCTACTAGGAAGTCATGTAAATTCACCACTGACGTGGATATTTCAGCAGCAGCTAGGTCTTGCTCTTGCAAAGCCTTGCTAATTTGATCACTGGCAGAAGAAGCATCTCCCATTAATTGATCGATACTGGTTAATGCCTGTGATAAGTCGGTCATGGTATTTACCACGCTGTCAGTTTGCTGCACTATGGTGGTCATTACTGAGGTGGTTTTGCTGGTTTCGTTACTTATTTGATTAAGCATTTCACCAATTTGTTGGGTGGCATCAGCCGTTTTAGCTGCTAAAGCTCTAACTTCATCGGCGACAACGGCAAAGCCACGGCCTTGTTCACCCGCTCTCGCTGCTTCAATAGCCGCATTTAAAGCTAACAAGTTAGTTTGGGATGATATACCATCGATAACATCAGTAATGCTCTGTATTTCTGATGCTTTTTTCTCTAACGATTGAATTTTACTCGCGGCATCACTGACGGACTCGTTTAATGAATTCACCACCTCAATACTGCCGTGTAATTGTTGTGAACTAGCAGAGCTGGCATCCATGGCTTGACTAGCTTGCTGTGACGCACGCTCAGCATTGTCGTTAATTTGCTTACTATTCATCGACATTTGTTCAGCCGCTGTAGCCAAGCGGTCAACGTCTTCACTCGATGTTTCTATGGCTTTACTTAATTGCGTGAGAAAAAAACTCACCTCGGCTGAATTAATGGCTAAACCACTGGCTTGATTGCCCAGCAGCTCGCCAACATCAGCAAAATATCGTTCAGAATGGGTTGTTTCATTGTCTTGGGAAGACGCATCACTAGAGTGTTTTGATTTTGTCATAAAAAAAATTAAACAAAAGCTAATGGCCGCAATAATGAAAGTGGACAACAACAAAGAGCTAAACAAAGCGTTGCTGAGGTAGTGCAGCCCAGCAATAACTAGGGAGACAATTAGTGCTAGGAACAAAGTGTTGCTTAATTTATTATTCATTATAGTTGCTCTTTCACAGCGAAATAGGCGCTTGTTTATTATCAGTATAGATCGAATACTGACATAGGCAACTATACTTTAGTTGGATGCTTTATAAACAAAGCATCCATTATACTGATTGATTTTATTCACAAAATCGGGTTTGGAGATAGTTGAATACTGCGCGAACACCAAAGGCTTCGCCCCCTAAAGGTCGGCCAGATAAGGCGCGAACATTAAATGCCATCACATCAAAATGCACCCAGTCAATGTCTTGCTCGACAAATCTTTGTAGGTAAAGTGCTGCGGTAATAGCCCCGCCAAATGGTCCTGAACCACAATTTGACATGTCGGCGATGGTGCTAGAAAATAAATCATTATAAGGACTGTAAAGAGGCATACGCCATACGGGATCTGAAATTTTACTACCTGCCTCAGTAATACCTGCTGCAACTTGGTCACTAGTAGAGAAAAAACCAGGTAATTCAGTGCCCAAAGCAATCCTCATAGCACCCGTTAATGTCGCGAAGTCAATCATCAATGCGGGTTGGTCATTATTGGCCTCGGCGATAGCATCACATAACACTAAGCGCCCTTCTGCATCAGTGTTGTCGATTTCTACGGTTAGCCCTTTTCGGGTGGTAATAACATCGCCCGGACGCATGGCATTACTTGATACGGCATTTTCAACCGCGGGGATCAATACCCGTAAATTTATAGGTAAGTTGTGTGCCATGATCAAGTGTGCCAAACCGAGCACATGGGCAGCACCACCCATGTCTTTTTTCATATTGCGCATGCCAGCAGCGGGTTTGATATCTAAACCACCGCTGTCAAAACAAACGCCTTTACCCACTAAGGTAACCTTAGGGTGATTGATATCTCCCCAAGTTAAATCGATTAAACGAGGAAGGTTTGCGCTGGCTCTGCCAACGGCATGAATGGTTGGATAGTTATGTTCAAGTAAGTCATCGCCAATAATTTGTGATAACTGGCCGCCAAACGTGTCCACTAGTAATTGCGCGGCATCACCAAGGTTTTTAGGCATCATGTCGGCAGCAGGGGTGTTGACTAAATCACGCACTAGGTTAGTCGCTTTAGCACTTTTTATTGTATTTTCTACCAGCGTTTGGTCTTCCACCACCAAGCTTGGCAAAACTTTGTTGGTAACTGAAGTTTTGTAAGGTGAAAATTGATATGCGCCCATGAGCCAGGCAAAACAAATGGCAGATTGATGTGCTGTTGGGGCATTCAGTTTATATTGACCCGCAGGTAATTTATTGATTAAGTCACCACAGGAAAAATAGTGCTCAGCATCCTCAACAACAAATATGGCTTGGCCTAATGCGCCTTCTTCACCTGATGAGAAGTTAGGAATCAGTGCTAAATCATCACCTTGGAAATTGGTTTGCTTTAGCCAGTGTTGGGTAAATTGATTTTGGCTCGCTAACCATTGTGAGTAAGCCGGTTTTTCTAAAATGGTGAGTGGTGTACCACAATCTCCAACTAAAAGAAGCGTGTTCATTGGTTGCCTTTACTGTATCAGGGAAATGTATGAGTAAGATTGTAACCTAAGTTAGCAAAAGCGAAAGGGCTATCAGGCTTGAGCGGACAAAATAGTTACAAAATTAAATCTTTTAGCTGTATTTTATCAGCTTTAGGCTTGTTATTTATTTGCGCAAGTAACAGTTCAGCGGTAGCAATAGCGTCATTAAGTGCATTATGACCGTGATGGTCAGGCAACTGGAAGCGATGGCGTAGTTTTGATAAACGCAGTTCTGAGGGATCGTAAGCAACATCACGCTTATCGAGTTGACGCTTAGCGATTACTAAGGTATCTATCATAGGGAAGTCGGGTATTAAACCATAAAGCTCTAGACAGGCTTGTTGTAAAAACTGGCGTTCAATACGAGCAAAATGAACCAACATAACTTTACCGGCCAATGCACTCAATAACTGTTCAACCACTAGATGTAACGGTTGCCCTTGCTCTTTTTGGGTATCGGTTATTTGATGAATAATCACATTGCTTTCTTCAAGCTTTACCCTGGTGTTTATAATTTGGTGGTAACAACTGCTTAGCTGAATTTGTTCGTGGGTAAGAGCTACAAACCCAACACTGAGAAGCTTGTCAGCTTTAGCATCAAGCCCAGTGGTTTCA
This sequence comes from Colwellia sp. KU-HH00111, assembly GCF_040362745.1. Classification (NCBI taxonomy): domain Bacteria; kingdom Pseudomonadati; phylum Pseudomonadota; class Gammaproteobacteria; order Alteromonadales; family Colwelliaceae; genus Colwellia; species Colwellia sp. KU-HH00111. The sequence goes on from NZ_BAABWO010000002.1 coordinate 228,232, forward strand.
AAGTCGACCGCTAAAATAGGTAGTTCGCTTATAGGGGTATCTAATGGGGGAAAAGGCACCGATAAAAAATCTTTCAGAGGTCCGGCAGGGGCTTTTTTTAATAAACGCTTGCGCTTAGCTTCGTAACCCGCCAGATAGTTAATAATTGCTTTAACGGCCACTAGAAAGTCGCCTGTCTTGAGTCTTGCAGGGTTTTAATAACTTTAAACGCGTCTTTTAAGTGCTCACGTTCTAACTTTGACAACTCTTTGGGTGATAGATAATTATCAGCATCTAGGCCTAGCATTAAGTTTTTTGCTTGGTGTTTCACCCGTAAAATGCCTAAAAATTCATAAGCATCTAGTAGGTTGTTGGCTGATGATTGCGTAATGGCTGCCGTTCCTGCCGCTTGTTTAATTCGTTCGATTGTATTGACGGCACTGATCCCCTGAGATAAGGCGTAAATACGTGCTAAGTCAACAATGGGCGCAATACCGTTATGCTTTAGATCTAAAGTCGCTTTGTGTTTGCCATTTTGTATTAATACGAAGTCTCGAAAGAAGCCAAGGGGAGGGCGCAGACCCAAAGCGTTTTTAGAAAGGTGGGCGATAAACAGGCTATTTTTTTTCGTTTTTTGGAGTAAATTTGCTCTGACGGTATTAAGTAAGCTTACATCACCACAGATGGTTTCTAAATCAAAAAACACACTCGAATGTAATAATGCTTTTGGGCTAGGCGTATCAACCCAGCCATCAAAATATTTTTGCCATACTTTAAGCGGCTGACGCCACTTGGGGTTGGTTGCCATGATATCGCCCGGGCAATATATAAAACCACAATCGGCTAAACCATCACAGACAAAATGCGCTAAATTTTCAAACCAAGCATCATCATAAGGCTTCATCGAATCACAAATAATAATGGCATTGTCTTGATCTGAATGGGCAAGTTGCTCTTGCCTTGCTTGAGAACCCGCAGCTAACCAAGCATAAGGCACCGGAGGTTTACCGTACTTCTCTTCAGCCATATCTATTAATCGCTTAGTAAAGGCCATGGTGATAGCGCTAATACTTTTACCCACATGATCAGAACTGGCACCTAACTTAGCCAAGCGAATTTGTAATTTGGGTAATAGAGCACTGATTTCCTTTAACTCGGCAAGACTTTTTGCTTTATGAATAATACTAGAAAAGTTAACCGCATTATGGCCTTCATTATTCATTAAATCGGTAACGCTGACCATACCTACGACTTCACCTTGCTTGGTCACAGGTAAATGATGGATATGTTTTGCAGTCATCATCATTAACGCATCATAAGCATTATTTTTAATATCAATAGTGCTCATATTACGGGTCATGATTTCACTAATACTGGTAGCAGTAGATAAACCTTCTGCCACACAGCGTCGGCGGATATCTTTATCAGTGATAATGCCAACACAACGGTTGTTTTCTAATACCACCAAGCAGGAAAAACTCTTTTCAGTCATACTGATAGCAGCTTCTTGGATACTTTTGTTTGCGTCTATTCCAGCAATAGGGGTGTGATAAAAATTACTGACAGGTGTGTTCATTAACGTTGAAGAAATAATTGCTTCTTCGTTAACTTTTGTCATTCTTTTTTTTAGGCGCTCCGCAGAATTATAGCTAAAATAGTCATTAATACTTGGATATTTATCGCCAAGGTCTTTTAATATTTCACAATCAAGACTGTAAACTAAACAATCTTCGTCGGTAGTAACTTGTCGGTTGATAACGGGTTTATGCTCAGGTGATGATTGAAAGCAGTGTTTGCAAAACTCTGTGCATAAGTCACCTTCGCTTAACCTAGCAATCAACTCACCATCAAGGCTTAAACAGCTAAGCGCGCCCTTGCGCACGATATATAGGCGCGAGTCTACAATACCTTTGGGTGGCAGTGCTTCACCTTTTCGAACATAGTTAATGGTCAATTCACGAATTAAATGACCTAAGGCTGGGTCAGGTAAACTATCAAAGGGTGGGATACTTTGTATAAAGCTATGAATTTCAGAAAGTTCAGTGTCCATTGTTTGTATCCTACCGCGCGATAGCGCTTGTTTAGTTAACTTTAAAAAATCACACGACATAAATATGAGGTTTTGATTAGTTAGCTAATAATTTAGGGGCGGATGTGCAGGTAGTCAACCAAAGATAGAACAAAGTAGACTAAAGTTGCAGTTGTTATTGAATCTAAGCGCTAAGGTGCAACCTAGCTCATTAATGAAGGTTAATTTATTATAAAAAAACCTATGTAAACACCGATCTAGACTAAAGTGTAATACCCGTGAAAATTAAAGCTTGTTAGATTTATTAACAGTTGAAGTTGAATATGGATTTTTGCCACTGTTACTTTTAAGTAACTACTGACTGAAATCAATATCCACACTTTTACTAAAATTATTACAAATAAGCCTAATTAAAAAAACTCACATTAATGTGAAATAAAGGCTATAACGTCGCTAGGAGACTATTGTGGAAAATAAAGAAACCTATTGGTCGGAAAATCTTCGCCTAATCTTTATATGTCTTGCAATCTGGTTTGCAGTTTCATTTGGTTTAGGCTTACTACTTGTAGAGCCACTAAATGCAATTCGTCTAGGTGGGTACAAACTTGGTTTTTGGTTTGCACAGCAAGGTTCTATTTACTCATTTCTTGGTTTAATCTTTTGGTATGGTGCCAAAATGAATAAGCTTGATCAAAAATATAAAGTGGAGGAATAAGCATGGAAGAGTTAAAACTATATACTTATATTGCCGTATTCGGCACCTTCGCTTTATATTTTGCTATTGCTTGGTGGGCGCGTGCAGGCTCAACCAGTGATTTTTATGTAGCCGGTGGTGGTATTACGCCATTACAAAATGGTATGGCAATTGGTGCTGACTGGATGAGTGCCGCGTCATTCATCTCGATGGCTGGTTTGATTGCTTTCTTAGGTTACGGTGGCTCAGTATTCTTAATGGGTTGGACCGGTGGTTATGTTTTACTAGCCATGTTGCTTGCTCCTTACATGCGTAAGCACGGCAAATTTACGGTTCCTGAGTTTATTTCAGATCGCTATTACTCTAAAACAGCCCGTATTGTTGCGGTAGTTTGTTTGATCATTGCATCTGTAACTTATGTTATTGGTCAAATGAAGGGCGTGGGTGTTGCCTTCTCTCGTTTCTTAGAAGTTGATTATGACTTTGGGTTAATGATTGGTATGGTTGTAGTATGGGTTTATGCGGTATTAGGTGGTATGAAAGGTATTACTTATACCCAAATCGCTCAGTACTGTGTGATGATTTTTGCTTACACTATTCCTGCGGTATTTATCTCATTACAACTGACCGGTAACCCAATTCCACAATTAGGTTTAGGTAGTACGCTTGCTGATGGAAGCGGTGTTTACTTGCTTGATAAGTTAGATATGGTAGTAACTGATCTTGGTTTCAAAGAATATACTACTGCTAACTTAGGCGGTACATTGAATATGTTCGCTTATACAATGTCACTTATGATTGGTACAGCGGGTCTTCCTCATGTCATCATGCGCTTCTTCACTGTTCCATCAGTACAGGCAGCACGTCAATCTGCAGGTTATGCGTTAGTATTCATCGCGTTACTTTATACAGTTGCTCCAGCAGTAGGTGCAATGGCTCGTCTTAACTTGATGAATACTATTGAACCAGCTGCTGGTCAAAACCTTGAGTATGCTGAACGTCCACAATGGTTTAAAGACTGGGAACAAACAGGATTATTAAAGTTTGAAGATAAAAATGGTGACGGTAAAGTACAATACACTGCTGATAAAGCAACCAATGAAATGGTTAAAGTTGACCGTGACATTATGGTACTAGCGAATCCAGCTATTGCTAATTTACCAAACTGGGTTATTGCTCTAGTTGCAGCGGGTGGTTTAGCCGCAGCATTATCAACCGCAGCGGGCTTATTGCTAGCAATATCGTCTTCAGTATCCCATGATTTAATGAAAGGGGTCTTTGTTCCAGATATGTCTGAGAAAAATGAGCTTCTTGCTGGTCGTATAACCATGACGGTAGCCATTCTATTTGCAGGTTATCTAGGGATGAATCCACCAGGATTTGCCGCGGGTACGGTAGCGCTAGCCTTTGGTTTAGCAGCATCAAGTATCTTCCCAGCGTTAATGATGGGTATCTTCTCTAAAAAAATGTCAGGCACAGCTGCGATTGCAGGTATGGTTGCAGGTATCGGTGTAACAATGCTTTATGTATTCCAGCATAAAGGTATTATGTTTATTCCTGGTACATCATTCTTAGGTGATATGGGTCCTAACTGGTTCTTTGGTATTTCACCTAATGCGTTTGGTTCAGTGGGTGCAATTGTTAACTTTGTGGTAGCGTTTGCTATGCTTAAAGTGACAGGTCCTGCTCCGCAGAATATCCAAGAAATGGTTGACCATATGCGTTTACCTGGTAAAACTAGTGCTGCACACGCTCACTAAGTTTCTCTAGAATACTATTTAACTGATAGTAAAAGGCTCCTCTTCATTTGAATTGGAGCCTTTATTTTATAACGCTCAATATTGATAATCTTTTATTTAATTTATTCATTACTGCACAAGAAACAAGTAAAATAAATAAAATATTATGAGATGCATAAAGCACCACAGGAACCTTATGAATAAACATACAAAAGTAGCTATTATCGTTGCCCCTATCCTTACCATTTTAGGTTTTGCATTAGCTGATTTATGGGAAGAAAACGAAGCAGCCAAAGAAAAAATAATTCAGTTAGTTCCTGAAGGGCATTGTGATGTCATTAATCAAAGCTGCGTGCTTAAATCAGGTGAATTTAAGGTGAACGTTGCTGATAAAGACGGGCTTATTGAAGTCAACTCAACCTTCCCATTAGACAGCGCGACGTTCTTTTTAGTGGATAAATCAGACAACATGACCTCATACCCGTTAGGGATGAAAAAAAGCCCCTATTATTGGCGCAACAAAACGCCTTTACGTAGTTTGGTTGCTAATAAAGGAGATAGTTATAAGCTACGTTTAATTGCAAAGATTAAAGGCGGGCAGTATATATCTGAGTTTTACACGCAAACCACAAAATAAGGAACATTTGAGGTTACAGTTGTAGTGCAGCCAATAATGCTCCTAAATAGATTAGAAACATTATTGGTTTACTAATAAGCCTTATTGTTTGGTTACTGTCCAAGAACCACTCTCAGTAACGCCTTCATCTGTTGAAGTCCATGTTCCGTTTGTTACCCTTTCATTGACAATAGTGCCTATACCCCATCCAGAAACGCCACTTGCACCAAGGCTGACAGCACCAGTTTGATAAGCGACATAACCATCTATAGCATAGTTTTGTTCGTCAACACTGGAATAAACAGTACCTTCTATATAACCAGCAAAATCAACAGTGAAAGATAATGCGCCGCTATCGTCACCGCTAATAGCACCAAGATAGTTGCCTGCGAAAGGTGATTCTTCACCCGGAAGCAAATTTGCTTCGAAAGTTTTGCTTATGTCAAGTTTGTCTAGCGTGGCAGTCTCTGGCGCAGTTACTTTCACTGTAATGGTTAAAAGATCACCATTTAACCAAACATCAGGGTGTTCAAGGTAATTTGACATCCATACTCCTTCAACAAAAGAATTCCGACCGAGAGAAACAAGTGCTTTTTCCGGTACTGTATATCCACTTGTGCCGTTCACTGATAAGTAAACTGTATAGTCATCACGAGCTACATCGACTGAAAAACTAATCAATAAGTTCTCGTTTGCAGGCTTGTCAGTCTCAAGGCCGATAAGGTTAATACCAAAGGCAGGAATGATATTAATGGTAAAAGTTTGTGACGCAGTTTGTTGAAATGAGTCGATATGGTTCAACATAACAGTTGCTGTACATATTTCAGTCTCAGGTGCGTAGTATTTATTGCCTTCTATTTCCCCACAGCCGCTAATAAGTGACCATGTTAAATCAGTATCAAATACCAATAGTTCACTGCCATCTTCATATTGTGCAACAACATTTAATTCACTTAGAGTTAAGGTGCTGTCTAATTCAACATTTACAGTAGCTTCGGATGTAATACCAACTAATGAGATTAAACCAAAATCAAAATCATGATTAAGACTTATGCTAGCGCCATTCTCAGCAGTAACAGACACAGAAACATTCATAATGCCTTGTTGAGGGCCGCTAATATTGTGAAAATACATGGCGTTATTGCTAGTTCTAACGACTTCAGATACAGGTGTATGATAGCTGTCTATAATTTTAGTGCCAGATAGGGTGATTAAACAGTCACTTATTTCGGGCTGTGTCTTAATACTTAATATTGCTGTTTTATCAATTGCAGATACTATAGGTGTAATATGTATGGTTTGGATGTCATTACAGCTAGTCACGTTGGCTGGTGTAGATACTGTTTTCTCTATATCTAAAGTACTGTCGTCCGCACTTACTTGCTCTATTGGTTTAGCAGGAGGTAAGGTTAAAGTAACCTCGCTGTCATATCTTGCACTCCAACCCGTATCCGGCGTGGCAAAATCTTCGATGATCAATGGTGTGGGTTCTGAATCGTCATTACTATCAAGGACATCGGTAGATATTACTAATGTGCCTTCACTACAATCTGGCACAGCAAACTGAGCAGATTCAGCCGATACTCGTGCTGTTGTAACTTCTTGGGTGGTATTATTTACAAATAGCATATTAAAGGTGGTACCTGCAACATAACCAGCGGCAGCTCCTAATAATACAACAGGAGCTGCCGTTAAGCTTGCAGCGCCAGCCACCATACCCACAACAAGACCTGTACCCGCACCTACATAACCACCAATACCGGTTTTTACGCCATCTTTAAGAGCTTGTTTTTGTAGTTCTTTCATGGCGAGCATATAGTCAATATCGTCTATTTCACCATTGGATTTCTTGGTATCTAAAATTGCAATCTTTTCTCGGGCTGTTTTGATGGTATTGCCAGCTGAAATAACAGCACCAATATTCACGCCACCAATCAACCCCGGGCTTGCATTAGCTAACTCGGTCAAAACATCGCCGTTTTCAGTAGAGGCATCACATTGGTCAGAATTTTTAAATATTTTTTTGGGTGATGCTAACTTTGCATTTTTGCTAACCAATGCGTTATAAGCGGTTAACGCTTCAAGTAACGCTTCTTGATGTGCAAAAAAAGTCTCAAAACTTACTTTGGCTTGTTCTATGGTATTGTTAGATAGGTCTTTTTGAGTGAATTCGTTTATCGCCAGGTGATAGTGCTCATTACTCAGGGTAAGTTGTTGCACTGCTTGTTTGTAAGTAATAATATCACGAGAAAGCGGTGTAATAGTTGGAGTACTCTGGACTGGAGGAGTTACTGTGTTGTTACTACTTTCTTCACTACCGCCACCACAACTGACGAGCATTAAAACAAAAGACGTGCTAAAAATTGCCTGTTTGATTGTTTGAAAATACATATTTGTCCCATTATTGTTTTTAGTGCAGTACAGGCTAAATTATATACAAACATGGAACAAGAGGTAATTGAGCAAAAGCTAACATAGATCAAATTTGGCTGGTAATTCATCCGTCTTAGACAAAAGTTAAATACGCTTGAAAGGTGAAAATAAAGCAGATGAAAACTCAGTTCAAGTGATGACTTGAACTGAGTTAATTTGGTATATATTTAAGCAATTTTCAAATAAGACTGGATTATTTCTGCGCCATTATCTGCTTGAATGGGTTTAAAGATAAAACCAGACACTCCACTTTGTTTACATTGATCGACCAATGCTTGGTCGGTGACAGATGATAGCATTACTACAGGTACGTCATGGCCTTTAGCACGTATAGTTTTTAATGCTTCATCACCATTCATTTCACCCATGACCACATCCATAAACATGAAATCAGGCGCTTCATTTTCTACCATGGTGACTGCACTTGAGCCATCATCAGCTTCAATAATATTTTGGTAACCTAGATTATTTAAGAATCGCTTTAACGCTTTACGAATCATAGCGCTATCATCAACCAGCAGTATTTTTTTGTCGGTTGGCAATGGGGTTGTGTGAGGGTTAGCAATACCTGAGCTTTCTTCACGTTTCGCGCCACCTTTTTGAAAATTAACATCGCGCACTAATAAATTAAAATAATAACGGCCAACGCCTTCAACGGTAATCGGTACCGTGACTATTTCTTTTACGCCAGAGAGATATTTTTCCATATCTTCGAGGTTGTGGACAAAGTACGGGCTGGAGAAATTGAATTCTAAATTATGTCGACTGAGTAAATCGGTAGAGCGACCAACAATGGTATTACCCCATTCAGCCAATGCATTACTCAATTCTTCATTCATTTGGGTATGATTATATTTCTCATCAAACATGGTTTCGCAAACTGAGTTACCTATGGCAATAGCTGTTTCGGGATAATGGTGCATCATGATCACGCCATTAATACAGCCAGTTACCTCTGAACAAACAGCATAACCTTTAAAACGAAAATCATCGACTTGATCCATAAAGGCATCAGCAGCCGCGCCAGAAAGGTGAGTCATTGCTTTTAGGCTGGCAATTGATTCATTGATAAATGGATGTAAGGTGACTTTATAAATGGTTTCGATAGACATATTTTAATCCTATGAGTATTTTTGTAATTATTATTGCTATTAACCTACTAGAACTAGGAGGGGTTTGCAAACCCTCAAAGATGCATTTTGGTAATCTTTAAAGGATAGTGAAAATCTCTAAATGGGCGCTTAATCGGTTAAATGCGAAATATATTGCCATTGTTGCTGTTCTAGCTGTGAGAACTGCGCAAGTTTAGTTTTTTGATACGCTTGGTGATACCACAAGGCATTAATGAAGTAACAAAAATGTAAAAAGTGTTTAACTAGTGCTTGATCAACAGCAAGCCAGGAGTGCTTGTTGTAGTCTTCGACAATGGTTGCTAGCTGACTGTGATTGAGATTGTTTACTGCGATAAACATGGCTAAATCGTACTCGGCAGGTGCTGTGTGCGTGCATTCAAAATCAACTAAGTAATGTTTGTTTTGGTCAATGATCACATTGCTAAAATTTAAATCGCCATGGCAGCAAACTAAGTGTTTACTCAATGTTAATTGTGCAATTAATTGCTCAGCTGTGCGAGATAGTGCAAGTTTTTCATGAGTTGAATAAAAATCATGATTGATAAGGTCATCAACTATGCGTTTGGGGCTAAGTAGACTGGGTTTTGCCTTGAATTGATGGCATTGTGCCATTAATGATAATGCAACGGTGATCTTGCGGTTAAGAGCCAGCGACGCTAGTGCAAGGTTTTCGCCAACAACAAATTGGTTGATCAGCCAATTTTTGTCATGATAGACAACGTGAGGGCTAATACCGTGTGTCGCAGCGTGTAGGGCAATACCTACTTCGTTTGTTGAAGCTATTCTCTTGGCGAAGAATGTTTGATTATCGGCAAATACCTGATAGCACTCGCTACTTAACCCAGAAGCAATAGGGATAATGTTTTCTACATTATTAAAACATTGTAATGAAGATAAAGGATGCTCCATAGCACTTAACTAACATCAAGTTTGGGTAAATTAGTTGCATTGGTTTTATATAAGCTGTGCCATTTAATGTAGCCAAATGTGGCAATAACCATATATATACTAAACAACACCACGGTGGGGGTTAAATCTTTTGCTAGGTATAAATAGATTGAAACTGCATCAATTGCTAGCCAATAAAGCCAATTCTCCAGTACTTTTTGTGTAACTAAATAGGTGGCAAATACCGCAAAAACTGTGGTGAAAGTATCAAGGTAAGGGAAGTGAGCGGGAGTGTAATTAGCCATTACATAACCCAACACAACAGAAACCATGGTTAAAAAAGCACCAGCTTTGAGATGAAAGCTCAGTTGCCAAGAAACAATGCCTAATGATGCGTGTTCATTATTGGTGGAATCTTTTTTCCATAGCCAATAACCATATAGCGCCATTATTAGGTAATAAATGTTTAATGCGCTATCCATCAACAATGAAACATCGTAGAACACATAAGTATAAATTGCGGTACTAAAAAAAGCAGCAGGCCAACACCATATAGAGCCAAGCGCGGCTAAAATAACATATGCAAGAGCTAATAGCATTGCTAGCAATTCAAGCCAAGGCAAGGTTGCACTATAGGTCATAAAGCTTGCAAGCAACTCAGCCATTAACTTTCGGCTTCTGGTTGCGAGCGATCACCACTGATAAATTTACAGACAAATACAGCTGAGCCTATAGTGCTATGCACATGTTTAATTTCAGCCATAACATGAGTAACAGCTAAATCATAATCACCAAATACCTGTGTACTCATGCCATTAGTGACCACTGTTAAGCCATCAACTTGACGTAAACGCTTAATAAACGCCCAAATTTCTGCTTTAAAATTATCGAGAGCTAACGGATATAAACTTAATTCGATAGATATTTTCATAAAACCTCTGCTTAATAAGTGCTACGCGAAAATGACTTCACAGCGAGCAACAGTATTGCTCGCGGCTAATTTACTGATTAAAATTGATAATCTAATGTTACACCAAACACACGCGGCTCAGATAGTTGGGTATATTGTTTAGCATCATAACCATCTCTTGGGTCATTGCCAAAATAAAAACCACGGTTTGCATAGTTTTCATCGGTTAAATTACGCACCCAAATTTTTACTTGATACTGTTCTTGTAAATAACTCAGAGAAACGTTGACTAGCACCATAGATTTAGCGCGCTCATTGTGGCTATCAGAGAAATAAAACCCGTCTTTACCATCAACTGAAACATTAATTAGCCAATCTTCACTTGGTTGTATGTTAGTCCCTAGGTTAAATTGGTAATTGGGAGCATGCGCTTGTTGTCTGTTATCGAGTGATTTTCCGTCGGCGTTAATAAAATGACTAAATTGGGTGTCTAATACACCTAATGTGCCGTATATTGCAAACACGTCATTAAGTTGCCAATCTGCTTCAACTTCAACGCCGACATTATGACCCGATGCGGCATTACCTAAGTATGAAATAAATTCTGAGCTACCATCATCACGCATAACGGTGTTAGAACTACGTACCTGTACGTCACTTCGGTCCATATAAAACGCGGCGACACGCATATAAGCGGCATTATCAAGCAAAGATAGCTTATAACCCACTTCATAATTAACTAAGTATTCAGGTTCAAAAGTGCGTAAATCGTCGGGTAAGGTACCATCAGTATTTGCGCCACCGGTTTTATAACCTCGGTTGATAGAACCATACCAAAAACTATCGTCATTTTGTTGGTAGCTGAGCACTAACTTACCGCCAACCATAGTATCGTTAATGCTATCAATGAAACCGTTAGAGTTGTGATAGTCAGCGCTACGATGTTCAATTCTAAGCCCAGTGCTTAAAGCCCACTGTGCATCTAACTGACTATCAAATTGACTGAAAATAGCCATGGTTTGAGTATCAAAGGTCGAAGTGAAATCACTGTCTAAATAGGTGTATTGTCGCTGCAAATCTTCATCATCTGCTTTGAAATATAGGCCGACCACCCAATTTGTGGTGTCTTTAAACAATTTGCTATTGTCGTTTGATAGCGCTCTAAACTCTAACGTTTGTGTGGATTTATCACGGAAATAGTAGTCTGTTGAAGCGTACTCCCAATAGGCATACTCTTGGTTTTCAATGACACCGGGATCTGAAATGCCAGCATAAGCCCAGTCTTCATCGTAACCGTAAGTTAACTCTGAATCGGCATGGCTCAATAATGTCACGAGTGTGAACGGATTAAAACCTTGGTATGTGAGTGTTGCTGCTAAGGCACTGGTTTGCTGCTGATCAACACCAGGCTGATCTGACAAAGTGGTACGAGTATTATCTAATGAAAAAGCATCATAGCCATTATCAAAATCAAAATAGAATGCTGACAAATCGATCGTGAAATCATCGCTCATTTGAATCGACAGTTTACCCCTCAATGTGGTCTCGTCTCTATTATTGGTATCACTTTCATTTAAATAGGCATTTTCAATAAAACCGTCACTTTGGTATGTATTGGCAGCTACGCGGTAATTTACGGCTTCTGAAGCTGGACCAGAAAGTGCTAAGCCTAACCCTAACGTGTCGTAATTACCTGCGTTGAGCTTAAGGGCGCCTTCAAACTCATCAGTAGGGGCCTTAGTGGTTATGTTGATCATGCCGGCCAGCGCATTAGCACCAAAACGTGTACCTTGAGGGCCGCGAAATATTTCTGCTTGTTGTACATCAAATAAGTTGGCGATACTGCCAACGCCGGTAAAATCGATACCATCAATGATCACCCCAACAGAGGGGTTAATTGGCTCTTTAAATTGACTTCGTTCGCCAATCCCACGAATTTGAAAATAGCGTGCTCGTTGTGAGCCACTGGCAAAATTGACATTGGGAGTAATAGCAACTAACTCTTCAAGATGTTGGGCATTACGCTGCTGTATATCATGCGCAGATAAAACGGATAACGCACTGGGGGTTTTCATTAGGTTTTGTTGTCTAAAATCACTGGTCACCGTGATAACTTCTAGTTCATCAGTCGTTGTGGTGTTAGTTTCTGCTGCGTTGGCTGATAAGCTAGCAACTGAAAACAACAATGAAGCAGTGGCTATTGAACGTGTTGATTTACAAAAATTCATAAAGATCTCATAACTATGATAAAAGTATACTCGGGTAATTGAACATATAGAGATGCGGCACAGGGAGGTTATCTTGAGTAGATTGTGATGTGATCACTAACCATTCCTACGCCGGTTGTATTAGTTGCTACCGTAGCGGCAGACACTAATTTCCGTCCAGGTTCAAAGGGTTTGTTGATTTCATCAACATCTCAGCAGTTATTTAGAGGTATATTTAACAGAAAAAAATATACTTTCTAAAACCGCACTCCTTGGTTTGCGAAATATTTTAACAAACTTTTTAGGATAATACTTAATGAAATAGCCAAAAGTCGTATTTATCTCCGTGAATTATCTTGCTTATATTGTTAAGGTTATTTTATCCGTTTGATATCATTCCCATCATTTTTTAGGCTATATGGCATAGCGAGTAATTATGTTCCCCAATTGGCAATTAGTTAGTATTAGTTTAATTTACATCGGCTTGTTGTTTTTAATTGCCTATTTGGGAGATAAATATCGCCATCAATTGGCAAAAAAAGGTCAGGGTATTATTTATGCTCTAACCTTAGGGGTGTATTGTACTTCCTGGAGTTTTTTAGGAACAACCGGGCAGGCAGCGACCAATTTTTTATCTCATATCCCTATTTATCTTGGCCCCATCATTTTATTTGTCTTTGCTTGGCCGTTTATTCAACGCATTATTCGCATTAGTTTAAAACTTAATTTAACCTCTATTGCTGACTTACTAGCAGCCCGTTTTGGCAAATCACATAACCTTGCCATTATGGTGACTATCGTGGCGTTTGTCGGTGCAATGCCATATATCGCATTGCAATTAAAAGCCATGGTTTACTCCTTTCAACAGTTACAAATTGATCAAAGTCTGCGTAGTTGGCATATCGGTCTAGTGGTAAGTTTAGTGCTCGCTGGTTTTACCATCTTATTCGGTATTCGCAACATAGATGTAACAGAGCGACACCCTGGGGTTATGCTAGCCATAGCCTTTGAATCCTTAGTTAAAATTATGGCTTTTTTAGCGGTGAGCTTGTTTGTGTGCTTTTCATTATTTGACTCCCCATTAGATATTTGGCAACAATCTGGTGCTAGCTTGAAACTTGAAACTCAAATGAACACCAGTAATGTAAGCTCAATGTTGGCAATGCTAGTGATTGTGATGGCAGCATTCTTATCGCTGCCAAGACAATTTCAAGTTATGGTAGTTGAATTGAAAGATCAAAAAGATACTTGGCTTGGCCGGCGAGTATTTCCTATTTATATTTTAATATTTGCTTTTTTTGCTGCACCTTTAGGTTTGGCCGGGCAGTTATTACTAGGTGATACGGTTCCTTCTGATGCCTATGTGCTCTTTTTGCCCGGAGTTGGAGGGCAAACATGGTTAACCTTGTTTACCTTTCTTGGCGCTGTTTCTGCGGCGAGTTCAATGGTCATTATCTCAGCGATTGCCTTAAGTACCATGCTCAGTAATGAAATTGTTTTTCCATTACTTTATCGCAAACAAAAAGTGGCACAAAGCAATTATGATAACTTTAGAAAACGCTTATTAAACATACGTAAATTACTGATATTATTTATAATTATGTCAGGTTACGGTGTTTTCATTATGGCACCACCAGATACGTTAGCCGCTTCAGGTGAGGTCGCCTTTGGCGCATTTGCACAGCTGACACCGGCGCTTGTAGTTGCCTTTTATTGGCGTCGCGCCAGCTTAATGGGGGTTTATGCCGGTATTTTGGTTGGCTTTATTTTATGGCTAAGTTTAAATTTCCTTCCTCAGTTTGGCTTATACGCATCGCCGTTTGCCGAAGGGATTTTACCGACTAAAACTACGGCAACTCTGTTTAGTTTAGCGGCCAATATTATTGTGATGTGGGCGCTTTCACAAATTAGTCGCCAAAGTGTACAAGAGCGTGTGCAAGCTTCATTATTTTTAGAATGGCAGTCACCCACATTGCTGAATATGGAAAAGCGGCGTCAGTTAGATGTTAGTGAATTAGAGTTACTTGCGTCTCGTTTTGTTGGTGAAAGCAAGGCTAAAACAAGTTTTAACGTGTTTGTCGCATCACACAATAAGAAACGCTTAGGCAACGAAACCTATAACCAGTTGTTGTTACAACACACTGAGAATACCCTTGCTATGGTTATGGGCGCATCTTCAGCTAGGTTAGTGTTGTCTTCAGCGCTCGATGGCAGAGACATCGCTTTAGACGAGTTAGCGGTGTTAGTTGAGGATGCGTCGAGTGAACGACAACAGTTTTCCCAGACCTTGCTGCAAAGTGCGATTGAAAATGCCAGTGAAGGTATTTCTATTGTTGATAAGAACTTAAACTTAGTTGCGTGGAATAAAAAGTACTTAGATTTGTTTGATTACCCACCTGAGCTTATTTATGTTGGTAGCCCGGTAGAGGCCTTAATTCGCCATAATGTTAAGCGAGGCTTGTGTGGTGCAGGAGATATTGATAATCAAGTGTTCAGGCGTTTAGAATATTTACGTAAAGGTAGCTCGCATCGCTCAGAAAGACAACAAGCGACAGGACAAACTATTCGTATTGAAGGTAATCCTCTACCTGATGGTGGTTTTGTTATGCTTTTTTCAGATATTACTGCCTACCGACAAGCTGAGCAGGTATTAAAAGAAGCGAACCTTGATTTAGAAACTCGCGTATTTGAACGTACTTTAACGTTGGCAAAAACCAATGAAGCCCTAGCTAAAGCCCATGAAAAAGCGGAGCAAGCGCACCTTAAAAAAAGCCAATATTTGAAAGCCTGTAGTCATGATTTAATGCAGCCACTTGAAGCCGCACGTTTATTTACCTCAGCTTTAACAGAGCAAAATGAGTTGACTCCCGAGCAACAGCGACAAGTGAACAATATTGATAAATCACTGAGAGCAGCTAACGATTTATTGGCCGATTTAGCACAAATTGCGCGTTTAGAAAGTGGCAATATTAAACCGCATATTGAAGTCTTCTCGTTAAATGAATTATTTGATGATTTAGAGCAAGAATTTGCCGCCTTAGCTGTTGAGCAACAGGTTGAGTTTCGTTTAGTGTCTACCAAGGTTTGGGTCAAATCGGACAAACATTTGTTAAGGCGCATTATTCAAAACTTAGTGGGCAACGCATTTAGATATGCTAGCCCGGGAAAAGTGTTATTAGGTGTGCGTGCGCTCAGAAATAAAGTAGTGATACAGGTACTTGATAATGGTCCTGGGATACCTTTAGAGAAACAAGTGTTAGTGTTTGAGCAATTTACCCAATTAGATTCAGCGGGCAGCCAATCTGGCCGTGGTTTAGGCTTAGGGCTCAATATCACCCAATCGTTAGTGCAGTTGTTAGGACACTCGCTCAGTTTACAATCGAGAGAGATGCAAGGCTGTAAATTTTCCATCACGGTTGAACGGGCTAGTCAGCTGGCTGTGCAACCAAGTAAGCCGGCATCGCAGAAAAAAGGTGGGCTAAAAGACATTACCGTATTGTGTATTGATAATGATCCTGATGTATTAAGTGGCATGGTTGAGCTGCTTTCTGCGTGGCAATGTAATATTTTAGCGGCTGATTCACGTGAAACCGCTTTAGCGGAGTTTGCAAATCACCATAATGATATTGATATTTTACTGGTAGATTATCAATTAGGTTACCAAGCGGGCTTACCTGCTGGCGAACAGGCAGACGGTCTAACTTTAATTGCTGATATGCGTCGAAGTTGCAATCATTATATTCCTGCGATATTGATTACCGCAACCATTGAAAGTGGCATAGAAGAAAAAGCGAAACAAGCCGATGTTGGCTTTATGCGCAAGTTAGTAAAACCGGCGGCACTTCGAGCGATGATTAGTGCCAAGTTAGCACAAAAACTACAAGTAGATTATGGCGATTAAGCAAGGTTAAAGTTCAACGACTGTTTATTTGAAGTTTTCTTCGGTTAAATCTAATTGACCTATGGCAATAACTGCTTGAGTACGGTTTCGAACGTCTAATTTACGAAATATTGCAGTAGCGTGTGCTTTGATAGTGGCTTCAGAAACATTTAAATCATAGGCAATTTGTTTGTTCAACAAGCCTTGGGCAAACATCATCAAAATACGGTACTGTTGCTGAGTTAAGCTGGCAACCCGTTCGGCAATATCAGCGTTATCATTATCTTCAAGCACGTTTTCATAGGCGCTTGGTAGCCAAGTTTCACCTGATAGTACTGTCATGATAGCGTTGATAATATCATCAACCGGTGTTGATTTAGGCACAAACCCTGCTGCGCCATACCCCATTGCTTTGCTAATAGTGCTATGATCTTCATGTGCTGAAACGACAACCACAGGAATTTGTGGAAAATGATTGCGGATGTGAATCAGGGTATTAAAACCATGTGCACCGGGGATATTTAAGTCTAAGAGTAATAAGTCACTATCGCTATTATTTTGAAGTTGATCTTCAAGCTCAGCAATGGTTTCTGCTTCAATCCATTTGGTTTGATTGAATTTTACTTTTAATGTTCCTAATAAAGCTTGTCGGAACAAGGGGTGGTCGTCAGCTATTATTATTTTTTCTGGCTGAGTCATAAAAACATTTCCTCTAAGAGTTAGCTTTCTATTCTAACTGAAAAAGTAGTAATGACCAATCTTACTTTTTTAGATTGTTGTAAATTGAGTTATAACCACTAAAAACCTGCTTGTACGCTTCACTCATGAACTATTGTAGCAGAGAATTTTGACTCCCTTTGTTGTGCTGAAGTCCAATGCATTTGTGTATATAAATTTTTACCTAAAGCTCCTAAGATATTTACATATCCATGTCAAAATTGAAACTGAGATCGGTGAAAAATAATTAATCACTAATCTCAGTTTTATGAGACTACTTTCTTGGGGCTTTTGCTAAAACCGCTGTTAACAGTTGCCAATATTGTTCAACGGTGGCAATTTCAATTTTTTCATCAGGTGAATGAGGGAATTTAATGGTAGGGCCAATAGAGACCATATCCCAGTGCGGGTAGGCATCTTTAAATAAACCACATTCTAAACCTGCGTGAATCACCATTACAGCAGGCACTTTATTGAAAAGTTCTTGATAGGTATTACTCACAGTTTTCATAATGGCTGAGTCAGGGTTGGGTTTCCAGCCGGGATAAGCGCCACTAAATGCAACGTTAGCTCCGGCGAGTTCGAACACTGATTGCACCGTACGTTGTGTTTCTGCGCGGCCATCGTCATGCAAGCTGCGAATAAGCACTAATGCATTAAGCTTGTTGCCACGAGTTTGAATAACGCCCAGATTTAAAGAAGTTTCCACTATTCCTTCAATATCATCACTCATACGGATCACTCCGTTAGGGCAGGCGTTAAGCGCAAGTAGAATATTACTTTGAGTAGTGCTATCCCAACATTGTTCAAAGTCTTCGGGTGAAATAAGCAGCATATCAATATCAGTTTCAATAGCAGCTAAATTAGCTTGTATAGTGGATAAATATAAAGATAAGGCTGTTTTTAACGGTTCAATTTGTGCTTTATCAACAACAAAGCTGGCATTGGCTTCTCTAGGGATGGCATTACGTAAACTACCGCCGTTAAATTCAGTTAACCGAATGTCAAAATCGTTACTTGCATCAAGCAAGAAACGTGTTAGCAGTTTATTTGCATTGGCTCTGCCAGTATGGATATCAACACCTGAATGCCCACCTTTTAGGCCTGAAATTGATAAATTAAACCCTTGGTAATTTGCGGGCACATCTTCAAAGGTTAAGGCAAACGTGGCTAAACCATCAATACCGCCAGCACAGCCCATATAGACCTCGCCTTCTTGCTCTGAGTCGGTGTTAATCAGAATGTCGCCTTCAAGCCAGCCTGATTCAAGCCCGAAAGCCCCTGACATGCCCGCTTCTTCGTCTATTGTAACTAATACTTCTAACGGACCATGAGCAATGTCATCACTGGCTAACACGGCTAATGCTGAGGCTAAACCAACACCATTATCAGCCCCTAAGGTGGTGCCGTCGGCCGTTACCCAGTCACCATCGCTTTCGGTGACAATATACGGGCGAATAGGATCAACGAGAAAGTCATGGTTAGTATCATTGTTTTTTTGTGGCACCATGTCCATATGGGCTTGTAAAACAATGCCTTGACGATCTTCCATGCCTGAAGTTGCGGGTTTTTTAATAAATAAATTACCTACAGCGTCTTCTTTGACATCAAGCCCCAGCTCTGTTGCCCATGATTGAATCCACAGCGAGATTTTTTGCTCATGCTTAGACGGATGTGGAATGCTGCAAATTTTTTCAAATAACTGCCATAAACTCGTTGGTTTTAGTTGTGATAGTTCGCTCATGATATTCCTTTTTTATTAAGTTTATTTGCTTGCCATTAAAAATTGCCATTGGTCATTAAAGTCACTGCTGGGCTTTTTATCAAAGCCAGAACGAACATATTGACTTATTTTACCTTCAGCAAAAGACACTAAAATGTTAGCAAGCGCTTGTTCGTTAATAGTAAATGCCTTGCCTTCACGCAGTTTTCGCTCGCGCAAGATTTGTTTAAATTGTGATTCAAGTTTTTCAAAAAATTGGTGCACTCTGACACGTAACCGCTCGTTTTCACCCATTAAAGCATCCCCAGATAGTATGCGACACATACCGGGGTTACGTTCAGCAAACACTAGTAACACATGTAATACGTGGTGGCAGCGCACCAAGGTTTCTTTATGATCCGTTAAAATAAGATTAATACGTGAAAAGATTGATTCTTCGATAAAGTCAATTAAGCCTTCAAACATACGTGCTTTTGAAGGAAAATGACGATATAACGCTGCTTCTGACACTCCCACTTCTCCAGCCAATTTTGCCGTAGTGATGCGTTCACCTGGGCTAGATTGCAACATTAGTGCTAAGCATTCTAGTATTTGTTGTTTACGGCTAATCTTTTGTGAGCTTTTTGAGGTAGCGGACATGGTAACGTGTTCTCTTATCTATATTGGGTTTGTTGTTATATGTTGTGTCAATTTAGCAATGCTGTTTGCCATGGATCACTTTACAGTTCGGTCGAGTTTAGTTTGGCTAAATAATGTTGATTAATTAAAGACACTAACTGCTGGGCAACAATGGTTTTATTGGCTAAAGGGATTTCAATGTGATCAACTGCGCTAAATAAGGTTAAAGCATTATCGTCGCTGTTGAAGCCTTGTCCCGATTTTGCCACATCATTAGCGGCAATTAAATCAAGGTTTTTACGCACGAGCTTGCCGCGAGCGTAGTGTTCTACATTTTGGGTTTCGGCGGCAAAACCAACGATAAAGGGTTTGTCAGTTAACTGAGCAACATCAGCAACAATATCGTGGTTTTTAACTAATTCAAGCTGCATAGCATCATTAGTCTTTTTTATTTTCTGTGCAGCCACATTAGCAACACGGTAGTCTGCTACTGCGGCACAAGCAACAAAGGTGCTACAGGTTGGTGCCAATGATAACGCGTGTTGATGCATTTCATCAGCACTGTTGACCCTTATTAATTCGCATCCAAAGGGCGCGTTAAGGGTCACTGGACCAGATATTAAGGTAACTTTAGCACCGGCACGAACCGCTGCATGAGCGATAGCATAACCCATTTTACCCGAACTATGGTTTGAAATATAACGCACAGGATCGATAGCTTCGCGTGTTGGTCCTGCGGTAACTACCCAGTGCTGGCCTTGTAAGTATTTTTCAACGAAAAAATCACCACTTAAACTCACTAAGTCGTCCACGTCTAACATTCGTCCTAAGCCAACATCACCACAGGCTTGCTCGCCACAACCAGGCCCCCAAATATGATATCCACGGTCTTTAAGTGTTGTGATATTCGCTTGAGTTGCTAAGGCGTGCCACATTTGTTGGTTCATTGCGGGCGCTATAGCAATAGGAGCACTCGTTGCTAGGCAAAGTGTGGTGAGTAAATCGTTGGCCATTCCTGCGGTGATTTTTGCTATGATGTCAGCGGTTGCTGGGGCGATTATGATTAGATCGGCCCATTTGGCTAACTCAATATGCCCCATTGCTAACTCAGCTTGAGTATCGAGCAAACTATCAGCAACTGCATTGCCTGATACCGCTTGTAACGTTAAAGGAGTAATAAAAGCTTTAGCACCTTCGGTCATCACAACACGAATATCAGCGCCTTGTTCTTTTAAACGGCGGACTAATTCAGGGGCTTTATACGCGGCTATACCGCCACTAATGCCCAGAACAATTTTTTTGCCCTGTAGAATTTCCATAACCTGCTAATCTT
The DNA here is from genome assembly GCF_040362745.1 of Colwellia sp. KU-HH00111. Taxonomy (NCBI): domain Bacteria; kingdom Pseudomonadati; phylum Pseudomonadota; class Gammaproteobacteria; order Alteromonadales; family Colwelliaceae; genus Colwellia; species Colwellia sp. KU-HH00111. Next base: position 249,131 of record NZ_BAABWO010000002.1, read on the forward strand.
ATACTTATCAATAGTGTGAGTAAGATAGCATTTATTCGCTTAATTTGAAAAAAGAGTTGTAAAAAAATCATCCTCCAAACAGCAAGGAAGCCGACAATGTGTAAAGTAGATTTAGCACTCGCTCATGAGAACAAGGAACAAACCCTTAAAAGCTGGCCAAGCTCAGAGCGCCCAAGGGAGAAATTATTGTCACTAGGGCCAGCAAGCCTAAGTGATGCTGAGTTATTAGCTATTTTTCTAAGAACCGGAGTAAAAGGCTGTAATGTGGTTGATTTATCGCGGCAGTTATTAGTGAACTTTGGTAGCCTAGCCAATGTATTTTGCGCCAATCAACAGGAGTTTTGTCAGCAACATGGCTTGGGTAGTGCAAAATACGTTCAGCTTCAAGCATGTTTAGAAATGTCAAAACGCTATTTATCAGAGCAACTTAGGCAAACAGGTAATGCACTAACCTCATCACAAGCAACTCGTGACTACCTTGTGAGTGAACTTCGTCAGGAAACGCGAGAAGTGTTTGCGGTACTTTTTCTTGATAATCAGCATCAAGTATTGAAGTTTGAACGATTATTTTTTGGCACACTAAATGCCGCAACTGTTTACCCTAGGGTTGTGGTTGAGCAGACATTAAAGCATCATGCTGCTGCTGTGATTTTAGTACATAACCATCCATCGGGTGTGGCTGAAGCGAGTATAGCAGATAAGCATATCACTCAAAAACTAGAGCAAGCCTTGCAACTTATTGATGTACGCGTGTTAGATCATATCATCGTTGCTGGCCATCAATGTTATTCTTTTGCAGAACATGGTCAGGTATCGGTATGAATTAGCTTGATAAAAAGCTAAATGCCAGTTACTTTTAATCTATAGCAAGTATTTCATGGTAACAAAGGATCATCTTATGACAGATAGTAGTGATAATGACATGGAACGTCGTAGTTCTTTTCGTCTCGATATGGAAAAGGAATTGGTTGATATTGTATGGACTGATGATAGTGGCCAAGAAAGAACTAAAAAAATTGCTTGTTTAGATTTTGCTCGTGGTGGGGTAAGAGTGGATTGCGATATTGAGTTACCCATACAAACCGCTGTGACGATTGTTTTTAAATCAGCTAGCGCAAACAATCAGAAGCTACAGGGTAAAGTTTTGCGCTGTATTCAACAAGATAATGGTTGGTTTGAAATAGCTTTGGTATTAGAAAAATCATAGCAAAATGATACAAATTAGCTTTTATTTAAAATAGACTATAATTAACACTTAGCTTAGTGTTTTCACGAGTTAACAACTAGGTAGTATTTTAGGAAGAAAAACATATGATGATATTAGTGGGTGGTGAAAAAGGTGGCAGTGGTAAAAGTTGTTTAGCGCAAAACTTAGCGGTGCACTTTGCTCGAAATAAAAATGCCATAGTTTTAATGGTTGACTGTGACCCGCAACGCACTACGTCTGACTGGATACAAGCCCGTAATAGTGCCCCTTCTCTGCCAGCCATTAACTGTATTCAGCTTTACGGAAAAATTCGTAATGATTTACTGAGCCTAGGCCAGCATTATGATTATGTAATTGTTGATTGTGGTGGACAAGATAACTTAGCGCTTCGTGCAGCAATGTCGGTTGCCGATCATGTTATTATTCCATTAAGGCCTAAGCGCCGTGATTTGAAAACCGTTCCTCATATGGAAGATATGCTCAGTACCTGTAAAATGGTTAATCCAAAAATGATAGCTTCTTTTGTGATTACCCAATGTCCGTCATTACCTAATCAAGCGGGTCGAATTCTAGAAGCAAAAGAAGTATGTCGTTCCTTTGGGATCAATGTACTTGATGCCGTAACGTTTAGTCGTAATATTTATGATGACAGTGAAGAGCAAGGCTCTTCGGTTATTGAAATCGATCCCGACGGCAAAGCAGCAACCGAAATGATAGCCATAGCTGAAGAGTTAATGGCAATGAAACCGGATAATGCCCATGAGTTTAATTGATTTAAAGAAAAACAAGGATAGGCCTAATGCGAAGGAAGAAAATGTAAAAGAGCATTTTACTATCGATGAGTTTATTGCTGACGCGGATAACTACGCCAAGGGCTCTCCGCAAATAGTGAGCAATGAAAATCATGGGAAAATGAATCTTAAGCAGGCTATCCATGATGCAAAAATGCTGATTGAGCGGAAAAAGTCAGCAGAAAATCAGGGAAAGCCGTTTCGACGAGCAACCTTCACTTTGAGTGAGACCACTATAGAGCAATTAAAAACGCTGTCTGAAGGAACAGATTTAGCCAAATCACATATTATTCGTATTTTAATTGATGAACTCTCAAGTAAAGAACAAAAAGAGCAAATTGAAAAGTTATTTGATTCCGATGTTGACTAAAAGTTAGTCACTAACTTGGTTGATTTTGTCCATTCATTGCTGATAGATTAAGCAAAAAACCAGTTAAACGCTTAAAAATAAAGCTGGCTCGCTCGCCTGTACTTAAAAACCATGCCATAACTTATTGTTTAATAAAGCTTAAAAGATATCTACTGTCTTTTTGTTAGCTTTTTACGCTTAGGGCTAGCATTCATAATTCAGTTTCTCTATAATATGCCACCTTTTTCAGGATCCTGAGGCGACGGTCTTGGGGAAATTCTCGGAAGAAATAAGCTCGAGCTAATATTAATTTTGGAGTGACTCAAATGTCTAAAGTTTGCCAAGTTACAGGCAAGAAACCAGTCGTAGGGAACAACCGTTCTCACGCAAGAAACGCGACTCGTCGTCGTTTTTTACCTAACCTTCAATCTCACCGTTTTTGGGTAGAGAGTGAAAATCGTTTCGTTAAATTACGTTTAACTCCGAAAGGAATGCGTATTATCGATAAAAAAGGTATTGATGCAGTATTAACTGATATCCGTGCCCGTGGCGAAAAAGTTTAATTACTTTTCTAGGAGAATATTATGCGCGATAAGATTCGTTTAGTATCTAGTGCCGGTACAGGTCATTTTTATACTACAGACAAGAATAAAAAGACTATGCCAGAGAAAATGGAAATCAAAAAATTTGATCCAAAAGCTCGTAAGCACGTGATGTATAAAGAAGCTAAAATTAAGTAATTAATTTTGCTTTATACTAATAAAAAGCCCAGTTTATACTGGGTTTTTTTATGGGCGTAATTTGGTATTACTTAGGCCGCACCTGAATTTTCGTGATGTTTTTTATATCAAAACTTCAGTATGATAGGGTTATCGATTATGCAGGTATATGATACTGATTGTGAAACTCTCTAAAACAGCTTGGAATAATGTCATTATATTTTCGGTAATGATTATTATTTTATTAATAAACGCGACCAATGATCGTTTGTTCCCCGAAAACAGCAATACCAACGATACCTTGTTATTACCTGAGCAAAGTGTGATTTTAACACTGACCATAGATTTGGCTGAGGATAAACAAGTGATATTTGAGCGTGTTGGCAGAGCATGGAAAATGACCAGCCAAGGGGTATTGCTCAACTTAAGTAATCAACAGATAGAGCAACTTATGTTTACTTGGCAACAAAGCCGTGGCTTAGTGCAAGCCGCAGAGATTGTTGTTGAGGGTGTGCAGGGTGTTAAAGTGGCCGTAAGTGTCGCTGCGATAGATAAAGAGCAGATCTATACCTTGTATTCATTAACCGACCAACTACTTATCTATAATCACCAAAGTGATATCTGGCTTGCTTTTCCTGCAGCCATTAGTCATCAACTTATTCCTTCAATAGAGTAGCACATAAGAATTATATGCCAGAATTACCAGAAGTAGAGGTGTGCAAGCAAGGTATCGCACCACATGTATTAAACCAAAATGTCACTGATGTCGTTGTTCGGAATGCAAAAATGCGCTGGCCTATTACGCCAACCATTTCAGATATGTGCGGTGAAAAAATCATCTCAGTTAATCGACGTGCAAAATACTTGCTGCTGGGCACAGTAAAAGGCGTATTGATGCTACATCTAGGCATGTCGGGTACTATCCGAGTTATTGATAAAAATACACCGATTGCCAAACATGATCATTTTGATTTAGTGTTAGAAAATGGTCTAGCATTGAGACTTAATGATCCGCGTCGTTTTGGCTGTGTTCTTTGGATCACAGAAGATATTAATGTGCATCCGTTAATTAATAAGCTGGGTCCTGAGCCCTTATCTTCTGAGTTTACAGCCGATTGTTTATATGAAAAATCCCGTAAAAAAACAGTACCAATAAAAACATTTATAATGAATAACCATGTCGTGGTTGGTGTGGGTAATATTTATGCCAATGAAGCGTTATTTCTTTCAGGTATTTCACCAATAACGCAAGCAGGGGCATTGAGTAAGAAGCACTATAACCGATTAACCGATAATATTAAGCAGGTATTGAGTGCGGCAATTGAACAAGGTGGCACTACCTTAAAAGACTTCACTCAGGCCGATGGTCGTCCTGGCTATTTTGCCCAATCATTATTTGTTTATGGCCGGGCTGGGCAAGCTTGTTTGCATTGTAAAGAAACGTTGCTAGAAGTAAGACAATCAAACCGGAGTTCTGTGTATTGTCCTAGCTGCCAACAAATATAGGGTTAATCAGTCGGTCTAGTGGCTGAAATTAACTAACTAAAGATAGCGCTAAATCACCAGCTAAAGGAGTACCACTTTATTTCTTCCGGACTGTTTTGCTTGATATAAAGCTTCATCAGCACGATGTAGCATACTTTCAATGCTTTTTTCTTCTTGTAATCGAGCGGTTATACCAATACTCACCGTTAGCTTTATCTGCTCTTGCTGGAATTTAGTGGTTAAATCAGCAGCTTTTTGACGTATACGCTCGGCAATTTGCGTTGCGGTATTGATTTCGCAGTTAGTAAATAGCATGGCAAATTCCTCCCCACCCACTCTGCCGACAATGTCATAACTTCTTAAGTTGTCTTGTAATATTTTGGCAACATTAATAATCGCTTGATCGCCAGCAGCATGTCCGAATCTATCATTAATTTTTTTGAAGTGATCAATATCAATCATTAATACGGCACCATCACTGTGAGTTCGGTGTAGTTTATTGAGCTCGCGTTGGGCGAGCGAGAGGAAGTGTCGGCGGTTGAACAGCTTTGTCATGTCATCTGTTGTTGCCAATTGATAAAGCTTAATATTAGTTTGCTTGCGTTTAATATTGATTCTCAGCACTAAAAATATCAACAATAAAATAACTAAGGCGATACCGGTACTCGCATATAAAAGCGTCTGTTGCTGACTAATTTTTTCTTCTTTGTGTTGTATGGTAGAGTTTTGCTGCTCAAGTTGAGCGACTTGTTGGCCAAGCGCTATTTTATTAGCAGCGATCGCTTGATTTAGGACGGTTAACTTCTGTTGTTGCTGGTGATGCTCAACCTCTTTTTCTGCCATCAATTGTTGTTGAGCGGTTAAGTTACTTTTATGCGTTGCTAATTCTAGCTTTATTGCTTCTTTACTGGCTTGTAGTGCTGTTAGTTGTTCTTTTACGGCTGCCAACTGACGGTGCGCTACCAGTAGCTGATTGTTTTGTTTATTTAAATTGAGTAATACTTGCTGTAAGTGTTGTTTGTTGGTGTCCAACGATTGATTTAAATGGGTGAGCAGTGCTTCTTTGGATTTAACTTTCTCAAGCAGCTGGTTGAAATCATGATCCTTGGCGGTTAATTGTTTAACTAAATCGGCTTTGGTTCCGGCGAAATCTAGTAAACTGTTAGTGATTTTAAACCCACGATTGATAATGTTGTCACGGTTTATTGTCAGCTTTATTTGGTTTCTGGAGGTTAATATCGCGACCATCAAGTGTGCTTTACTTACCTGTCCATCACTAATGATTAAGGCATTCTTGAAGCGTTCATTAATTGCAACTATTTCAAAAGATTGCGACGCGTCGACGACAATAACGTTGGCATTTTGGCTAATAGTATCAAGATATTCTGCCTGTTTAATAATGGTGTTTTTACCACGAACCTGATTATTATCCCTATGATTAAATGCCGTTAGTAACTGGATGTTTTTACTTACAATAACTAGGTTGAATTCATCTATTTTACTGTCGTTTGGCCAAAGAATATGCCTCATCACTTCAAGTATATAATGTACTTTACCATCCTCAAGGGTGATGACCCGCTCTTCTTTAGCGGCTGAGTTAATACTGAGCACTAGTAATAGTATTGCAACAATATATCGTGAATTTTTTATATTAATCATCTTAGATGCTAATACATCCCCCTACCTGGATTTATATTAATTATAGTGTACATTTCAGGTAATGGATCTTAGGCAAAATTATCACCGCTACCAATGGTTGCCTAATGACGTCTTAATTCACGCACAATCCTGCATCTTGAGGTGGCTTGGGTATAAAGGTACAATGTATCGTGCGCTGTTTAATTAATCGTTCAGATAAAACTTATACCTTGGGATAGACTTATGTTAAAAACAATACCTTTGTTAATTGTTATGGTTACTTTGATGACTGGTTGTCAATCAGCCTATTATTCGGCGATGGAAAAAGTTGGCATTCACAAACGTGACATTTTAATTGATCGCGTTGAAGAAGCGACTGAATCGCAAGAAGAGGTAAAAGAAGAGTTTAAAAGCGCCTTGGAACAGTTTTCAACTTTGATCGCTTTTGATGGTGGTGAGTTACAGGCACAATTTGAAAAGAGTGAAGATCATTATATCGCCAGTGAAAATGCAGCCAATGATTTATCTAAACGCATTGAAGCGATTGAAGGGGTTTCCGAAGCGTTATTTGATGAATGGCAAACTGAAATTGAGCAGTATACAAGCACAAGTTTGAAGCGACAAAGCCAGCAAAAACTAAGACAAACACAAAAGCGTTATCAAACGGTTATTCGTGCCATGCACAGCGCAGAAAGAAAAATGGAGCCGGTCTTAAGTGCTTTAAGAGATAATATGTTGTACCTAAAACACAACTTAAATGCCAAAGCTGTAGGGGCATTAAAAGGCGAATATAAATTGATCAAACAAGATATTGACGCCTTAGTGGTTGATATGAATGCTTCAATTGCTGACTCTCAAGCATTTATTGACTCACTAAAGTAGTACTACTTTAGTGTCTGCTCTAAGGCGGCTTTAACCGTAGGGTGAACAAACTGGCTAACATCACCTTTGTGCAGGGCAACTTCTTTTACTAAGGTTGACGAGATAAAAGAGTTACCCTCTGCTGGGGTTAGAAACACGCTTTCTAAATCAGGTGACAAACGTCGGTTCATGTTCGCGAGTTGAAATTCATATTCAAAGTCTGATACCGCGCGTAAACCACGAATCAAAACTTTTGCTTGGTGATGTTTAGCAAAATCTACTAATAAACCACTAAAACCCACCACAGTGACATTATCTAAATCACTGGTTATTTGCTTAATCATTTCAACTCTTTGCTCCAGTGCGAAGCGCGGTTTTTTGCTTGGGCTTGAGGCAACACCAATAATTACTTCATTAAATAAGCGACTTGCGCGAACAATTAAGTCTGAATGGCCATTAGTAACAGGATCGAATGTGCCTGGGTAAATTGCTCTTATAGTCATATTTTGCGTTTCATTTATTGGATAATGCCGAAGCATTGTATCGGGTTAGCGGAGTTTGTGACAAGTATAAACCGCAAAAACACGATAAATTGAGAAAATAGCGAAGATTTTTTTAAAGTATTTACTCAAAAAGACTTTAAGTTTATTGAATTTTGATAGTATTATACAAAGATCGTTAAAATTTAATTACCTAAACCATAACAAAGAAGTAACGTTTATGAAAACCCGCGATAAGATAATTCAGGCAAGCATTGCATTATTTAACGAGCAAGGAGAGCGAAATGTTACCACTAACCATATTGCAGCGCATCTCGGGATAAGTCCGGGTAATTTGTATTATCACTTTCGTAATAAAGAAGACATTATTTTGTCTATTTACGAAGAATATGCGCGTAATTTATTGCTAGATACCTTTCCTACGGTCAGTAGCGACGTAAAACCTCTTGATGCGATCATCCTCTATATGGATGCAGTATTTCAAATGCTATTAAAATTTAGGTTCTTTTATAGTAACTTACCTGTTTTACTTGATAAAAATCCGAGCTTAAGAGAAAAATACGTGGAAGTGCAACACTCAATTGCTGAGCGGGTTAGCCAATTGTTAATTTCACTAAGAAGTGCAAACATTATTCATTTTCAAGATGAAGAGTTACCTGATATTGTCAGTATTTTGCGAATTATTAACACGTTTTGGGTCAGTTTTTATCAAACTCAGAATATTGACAATGAAATTAATGATTCGGTGTTTTATCAGGGGGTATTGAAGATTTTAGTTATTTTACGTCCTTACACCACTGAACAGGCAATGCCAGAGTTATTAAAAGCGCGCGATATGTACTTACAACGATGTAAAGACGCGCAATCTCAGTAATCTGTGCGGTAAAATTTAGGGCGCATGGCTGAGATAAGTTTCAAGTAGTAATTGCCAATTTTCATGCGTCCAATGAAAATTAAGCAATTGCTTTTGTTCTTTTAAAAATGAGCGTTGAAGCCTATCTAGATTATCTTTTTGCCAACCGCTTTGGTTATTGGCTCTAATCTCACCACGATCAAAATCGATTAAAAATACATTTTCAGCTTCATCAATTAAAATATTATGGGCGTTTAAGTCATGGTGGTAAATATTATGATGATGAAAACGCTTTATAGTGGCACCAATCTTCTGCCATAAATGAGGTGATATGCTTTTTGTTGTTAGTATGGCAACCAGATCTTGGGCGTTTTCAATACGCGTACTGAGCAGATCGGCTTGATAGATTAACCCGCTGCGAACAACACGATACGCAATAGGTTTAGGCGCAGGTAATGCTAACGCTTGCATATGCGCTAATAATGAAAACTCTTGAGCCGCACGGGTGCGTGTTTGCCCAGTAAAAATATAACTGTCATTAATTAATTTACCTATTAGGCCGCCCCGATAGTAATGGCGCAATACCCAATGTTGAGTTTGCTTATTATGTTTAGGGGTATATTTTACAAACCATGTAGTACCTCGCCCTTGTGCAGAGCCAGTCACAGCTTTGTTTTTTTGCCAATATAATGCGCTGAGCATGTTCGGACTGAAATCGTCGATCTGTTTTGCATCATAGAGACAATATTCATTTTGATGTTGAAAACATTTAACCGTGTGAGTTATGCTCATGAAATCAGCTCCTGCACTTGCGCTAATGTACGCGCACTAGCGCCTTGGTTACTTAATACGACTTGATGAGCGTTGCTACCTAGCTCTGATGCCACAGCGTCATTTTCTAATAAATTTACTACCGCTTCGCAAAGCAACTGGCTAACATCACTATTGCTATCTGCGGCTAATTGCACAATGCCTTGATTGTCGAGTAACTGCTGTAAGACCTCAGTAAAATTGCTCATATCATGACCAACAATAATGGGCTTTTTAAACAATGCTGGCTCTAATGGGTTATGGCCGCCGATCTGGCTGAAACTCCCGCCCATAGTGACAATGTCAGCGAGCGCATAGGCAGCCATAAGCTCTCCTAGAGTATCTAAGAGCCAAATATCTTGCTCAGTAACCTGAGTGTTTTCGCTGCGTTTGGTTAAAGTAAACCCTTGATTAGCACACAGTTTGGCAACAGAGCTAAAACGCTCAGGGTGCCTTGGTACAAGGACCAATAGCACTGAAGGAAAGTGTTTTTTTATGGTGGTAAAGGCGTTTAATGCAAGTTCTTCATCGCCTTGGTGGGTGCTTGCTACTAACCAAAGCGTGCGATGTTTAGGTAATAACCTGGCGAGTGTGGTTTGTTTTTCAAAGGTGCTGTCACTAACGCTAATATCAAACTTAAGATTGCCTGACATTTGGCAACGTTCAGTATGTGCACCTAGCTGTAGAAAATGAGCTAAATTATCCTGACTTTGGCAGAGAATTTGATCAAAATGATTTAGGCTAGGTTTAATAAGCGCACTCACTTTTTGATAGCTTTGCATAGACTTGGTGGATAAACGGCCATTAATAAGTAGTAGCTTAATTTTTTTGTTGGCACACTGGTTAATTAAGTTTGGCCATAACTCTGTTTCCATAAAAATTATTAGCTTAGGCTGTAATCGAGCTAAAAATAGTTGCGTGCAAGGCAACACATCTAATGGGAGAAACGCGTGTTGCACCCGGTTGCCAAACTGTTTTATTACCTGTGCTGAACCTGTAGGGGTGAACGTTGTTATAGTGATAGGCAAATGCGAATACTTTGATAGCAACTGCTCAACAAAGGGAGTTAAGGCAATGACTTCACCGACGCTAGCGGCATGAATTACAATGCCCCCTTTACCGTGTTCAGGTGATGGATAAGGGAAAAAACCCAAACGTTCGCTTAAGCGCTGACGATATTGGCGGTTAGTGATTGAGCGCAATAATAACGTTAACAATAACAATGGCAGTAATAACAATAAAAGTATGCGGTAAATTAGTAGAGCAAGCATAAAATCTTCAATAATGACTTTGCTAAAGATTATACCTGAGTTTACCTATATACCTATACCAAAACTACCTCAAGATTCAAACGAGCATCTTGGGGTGGATTGGGTATATATACTAGCAATAATTAGTAAGAATAATTTTACATAAAGTGACTTTTTAACAAAATAGTATTCGGATAGTGACTGTGTTTGTTACATTAAAAGCGTACAATGCACCCTACTTCTCTATTTAATCGTTGAGGCTCTCTGATGTCAGATAACCAGTCCACTAATTTTTATAGTCATATTCAAGAACAGATATCGCAAGTTAAAGCTGAGGGCTTATATAAAGCTGAGCGTGTTATCACTACGGCACAGCAAGCCAAAATAGCTGTGAATACCGGCGAACAAGTGATTAACTTTTGTGCTAACAACTATTTAGGTTTAGCCAATCATCCGGCGCTTATTGCTGCGGCCAAAACTGGTTTAGATGAGCATGGATTTGGTATGGCTTCGGTTAGGTTTATCTGCGGAACGCAAGATATACATAAAGCACTAGAGCAAGGTATTAGTCAATTTTTAGGCATGGAAGATACTATTTTGTATTCCTCTTGTTTTGATGCCAATGCCGGCTTATTTGAAACCTTATTAGGGCCTGAAGATGCGATTATTAGCGATGCCCTTAATCATGCTTCGATTATTGATGGTGTACGATTATGTAAAGCCAAACGCTATCGCTATGCCAATAATGATATGGCAGCGTTAGAACAAAATTTGATTGATGCTGATGCCGCTGGTGCTCGTTTTAAATTGATTGCCACCGATGGGGTATTTTCAATGGATGGTGTGATCGCTAACCTCAAAGGGGTTTGTGATTTAGCCGACAAGTACAATGCTATGGTAATGGTTGATGACTCACATGCTGTCGGTTTTGTCGGTGAAAATGGCCGAGGCAGTCACGAATATTGTGAGGTAATGGGGCGTGTGGATATCATTACGGGTACGTTAGGTAAAGCCATGGGCGGTGCCTCAGGTGGTTATACTTCAGCAAAGAAAGAGGTGATTGAATGGTTACGTCAGCGCTCTCGTCCGTATTTATTTTCTAACTCACTTGCCCCCGCTATTGTGAACGCATCATTGCAAGTATTGAAGCTATTAGCTGAAGGTGGAGAATTACGCAAAACCTTAAAAGCCAATACTGAATATTTTAGACGCCAGATGGAAGCTGCCGGGTTTACTTGTGCCGGTGCTGATCATGCCATTGTTCCCGTGATGCTAGGAGACGCTAAAGTAGCCAGCGAAATGGCAAATAAATTGTTGGCACAAGGTATTTACGTGATAGGTTTTTCTTTCCCTGTGGTACCTAAAGGTCAAGCGCGTATTCGTACACAAATTTCAGCGGCTCATACCACAGAGCAATTAGATCAAGCGATTGCAGCCTTTACAAAAATTGGCAAAGAGATGGGCGTCATTTAAAGCAGAGAACAAGACAATGAAATCATTATCTAAAATCAAACCAGAACAAGGTATTTGGTTAACCGAAACAGAAAAGCCTGAAATGGGCCATAATGATCTGTTAATAAAAATTAACAAAACCGCTATCTGCGGTACCGATATCCATATTTATAACTGGGATGAATGGTCACAAAACACTATTCCTGTGCCTATGGTTGTAGGGCATGAATATGCGGGAGAGGTCGTTGGTATCGGCCAAGAAGTAAAAGGGTTTGCTTTGGGAGATCGTGTTTCAGGTGAAGGTCATATTACTTGTGGTCATTGCCGAAATTGTCGTGGCGGTCGCACCCATTTATGTCGTAACACTGTAGGTGTTGGTGTTAACCGAGCCGGTGCTTTTGCTGAATATTTAGTGATTCCTGCATACAATGCGTTTAAGTTACCCGATGAAATTTCCGATGACTTAGCGGCTATTTTTGATCCCTTTGGCAATGCCGTACATACCGCATTGTCATTTGATTTAGTGGGTGAAGATGTCTTAATCACTGGCGCAGGCCCTATTGGTATTATGGCTGCTGCTGTTGCTAAACATGTTGGTGCTCGCCACGTGGTGATTACCGATATTAATGAGTATCGACTTGATCTAGCTAAAAAAATGGGTGCTACCCGTGCGGTTGACGTTTCTAAAGAAAATTTGAAAGATGTCATGAACAGCTTAGGCATGACAGAAGGTTTTGATGTTGGCCTGGAGATGTCAGGTGTGCCGTCTGCATTTACTAGCATGTTAGATAGCATGAATAATGGTGGTAAAATTGCTATGCTAGGCATTCCAGGTAAAGATATGGCGATAGATTGGAGTCAAATAATTTTTAAAGGCTTAACTATCAAAGGTATTTATGGTCGTGAAATGTTTGAAACCTGGTATAAAATGGCGAGTTTAGTTCAATCTGGTTTGGATTTATCTCCTATTATTACCCATCATTATGGCGTTGATGATTTTCAACAAGGTTTTGATGTCATGCGGTCAGGGCAGTCAGGTAAAGTTATTTTAAATTGGGAATAAAAAGTGATTGAAACGCAAAGCTTTGCTCATATGCAAGTAGAACAGTTAGCTCAAGTCATTGATGATAAAACGCATGTAGTGGTTGATATACGTGACGAAACTTCATTTAACAATGGTCGTATTAGTGATGCACTTCATTTAACCAATGAAAATCTGGCTGATTTTTTACGAGATGCGGATCCCGATGCCCCAGTGGTTGTTTGTTGTTATCATGGGCATTCAAGTCAACAAGCTGCGCAATTTTTAGTTAGCCAAGACTTTACCCAAGTCTACTCTCTTGATGGTGGGTTTACACAATGGCAGCTACAATACCCTAATAAAATCTCTCGTTAAGAGGGGGATTGAAGGGCAGCCTATGACGGAACATCAGCACTTACAACCTTTAGTTCAGCTTGAACAGCACAATATTGCATTATTGTTTGCTAATTACTTAGTCACGTTAGGCATTGAAGCTAACGTGATTAGTAAAAATAGCAGTGAGGCACAAGTTAGCCAGAGTAAGCTTGAGTATATTGTCTGTTGTCACCCAGACAAAATGGCTCAAGCACAACGAGAGTTTGAACAGTTTATAAAACAGCCGTTTGATACAAAATATCAACAAGCAGCATGGCAGCATGGTGAAACGGTTGCAGTCACGAGTAACGAGCAACCTCTTGTTGCTAGTTTCAAAGAGAATTTTTTGGCGCACGCTGGAGCAGTTACCTTAATTGTTTTTGTCTTGTGTTGGTTGGTTTTTCTCGCCAGTAATTTAGGCTGGGCGCAGTCGCTGTTTAATCAATTACAATTTTATCCCCGCTTATCTGCTGATTTACTAATTACTGAGCCTTGGCGACTTATTGGGCCTGCTTTTTTTCATTTTTCTTGGTTACATATTGTCTTTAATACCATGTGGTGGTGGCAGCTTGGCGGCAGTATTGAAAAAGCGTTAGGAAAAGGCATGCTCATTAACTTATTGTTAATTTCAGCGGTATTTTCTAACTTAGGACAATTTTTTGTCTCTGGCGCAAACTTTGGCGGCTTGTCAGGAGTGGTTTATGCTTTGGTTGGCTTTGTTTGGTGGTTCGGGCATTTAGCGCCTGAGCAAGGCTTGTCTTTATCTAAACCTATTATTGGCTTTTTATTATTTTGGTTATTATTAGGCTTTGTTGATTTATTGCCGGTTAATGTTGCTAATACAGCACATTTACTTGGGTTAATATCAGGCAGTTTATTGGCGGTTTATAAAGTCAAATTAATTAAAGACAATTAACAGCCGGTGTTAACTATTTCATAGGCTGCGGGTACAGTAGGGCTTTGAGCTTGCGTGTATTTAAAATAACACGCATCGTTTTTCACTTGGCTATCATTGTTTAAATCATATCCAATGTAAGTATAGTCAATGCCTTCGTACTCAAATTTAAACACATCTGAAATATCAATGCGTTTAATAACGTCGGTATTATCTAAATAACGCTCTTTTAGTCTTACGTCGATGTTGTCTGGAGAAAACACCTCAAAATCGCCATCGTGGTCCATGTCGATATCTAGTAAATCAGGTCTGCCAGGCACCGCGCGAGTGGTGTAACTTGGCATATGAGATTTCATGAAAAGCAAATTATTCGCGCCTTTCACGCTAGCTTCTAGCTGAGTCAGGGTTGAAATTCTTGCATCAGACGATAAATCAATAAAGCGAGGTAGGGCAACGACAGATAAAATACCTAAAATAACAATTACAACAACCAGTTCAATTAAGGTAAACCCCTTAGTTTTCTTTGTTAACATCTTTTTTGCCTAGCTCTTCGATTTTGCTCATGTGGGTATCAATGTGAGATTGATACCGCACGCTTTGTTAGTTTGTTGGGTTAAAGTTCAATATATAGTATAGGGTATATTAAATGTCTGCTGTGCAGTGATTAGTTGTCTAACCATTGGGTAAATAATAATTTTTTGATCAAAGGCTGACCGGTTTCTTTAACCAGCAGCGCCTTAACTTTTTCTTCACATTTTAATTGTATTTCAGAACGACCTTTTATCGATTTAACTTTTTCTTCAGGCTGTTTGCCAATAATATCAATAATGGCATCGCGCAATAAGGGCGAGTGATGTTCAACGATATCAATACTTTCACTGGGCACCATTAACTCAACGGTTAAGCGCACATACCCTAAATTTTTTCTTACCGCCACATAATTAGTGACAATATCAGGCTCAAATCCATAATAAGCATAATTAGATGATTGACTGGTCAATGGGATCAATAAACACGATATCACTAATAAATATTTTAGCATAAGGGCTACTTCTTGGATTTGGGTAATAACTACAAAACTGATCGTATGACACTTATAATAACCTGAAATGAATTTTTTGCTGCAATATTTTTACTTTTTTCTGATTTAGTACCCGAGGTGAAATGAGTTCTGATAAAAACAATGTTATTATCTTTTCGGTTTTCACTTGGCCTTTAGTTTATGAATTTGCAATCTTTATTTCCCGTTACCTTGACTAGTCATTGGCACGATGCGCAAGACAGCGTTTTACCTGTAAATTTACAGTCTTGGTTGCTTGATCCTAACTCACTTACCGCTCGTTTAAAATCACATTGTCAGCATTTTAGGGTGGAGTTGCTTGGTCAACAGGTCGAGCGTTGTCAAAGTAATGAGGCTGTTGCGCTTATTAAGCCAAATGAACAAGTATTAGTGCGTGAAGTGTTACTTTTCTGTGATGATAAGCCGCAAGTTTTTGCCCGTAGTTTGTTACCCTTATCAAGTTTAACTGGAGCAGAACAGGCTTTAGCCAATTTAGGTACACAATCATTAGGGCAAGTGCTTTTTAATAGCCCATCGCTTGAGCGCCAAGCAATTGAAGTAGCAGAATTTGATCAAAATAGCAGTGTTGCTCAACTAGCAAAAGACTTAGCCTTAAAGGTTGAAAATAATCTATGGGGTCGACGCTCTATTTTTGTCTTAGAGAACAAACCATTGATGGTAGCCGAAGTATTTTTACCTGAGGCCTTTGCCTATCAACCCAACACTAATTTAGCGTGCAAAAATGGCTGAATCTTTAATGAACACTTTAAAACAAAAAGCGATAGCGATTAAGTTAATTACGCGTATGGATAAGCCCATTGGCACGTATTTACTACTGTGGCCAACGTACTGGGCGTTATGGATAGCCAGTGATGGTTGGCCAAACTTACATTTATTGCTGGTGTTTAGTCTTGGCGTTTTTGTCATGCGCAGCGCAGGTTGCGTAATTAATGATATTGCCGATATGAAAGTAGATGGCAGGGTAGAGCGCACCAACAATAGGCCGTTAATCTCGGGTATGATAAGTAAAGATGAGGCTTTAAGCCTATTTGGTGTGCTCATTGGTATCGCATTGGGGTTAGTGCTAACGTTAAGTTGGCCGACCATTTATTTATCCGTTGTTGCCTTACTATTAGCCGCTTGTTATCCCTTTATGAAGCGCTACACCCAGTTACCGCAAGTGGTACTTGGTGCGGCCTTTAGTTGGGGAATGATAATGGCATTTTCAGAAGCACAAGGTCAGATTCCCCCCATTGCATGGCTATTACTGACCGCCAATTTATTATGGACTGTGGCCTATGACACTATGTATGCAATGGTTGATCGCAATGATGATTTAAAAATAGGGGTAAAATCAACCGCTATTTTATTTGGCAAATATGACAAAAAAATCATTGGGATATTGCAATTATTAGTTTTGGGCTTGCTATTCACCATTGGTGAGATGTTGGCATTTGGCTGGCCTTATCAATTAAGTTTAGTCATTAGTGCGGGATTATTTAGCTATCAGCAAATGTTGATAAGCAATCGAGAGCGGCAACAATGTTTTCACGCTTTTTTACATAACCATTGGGTAGGAATGGTTATTTTTATTGGTATATTTGTTGAGTATTTATAATGGTAATTTGGGTATAACCCCTTAACCAATCAACTATCAATGAGGCCGTTATTAACAGCATAGCGGATAAGCTCTGCCAAACTATCTATTTGTAATTTAGTTTTTATATTTCGCCGATGTGCTTCAACAGTACGAAAGCTAATGTTGAGAACTTTTGCTACGGCTTTGTTTGATAATCCTTGCGCTATATAAGCCAATACTACTTGCTCTCTTGTAGTTAGTTTAGCTTTCTCGTCTTCTTCTTCTTGAGGGTTATCGGCTAAGGCTGCGGCAATTGATGGGCTAAAATGAATGTTACCCGAGGCAACAGCTTTAATGGCAGCGTACACTTCAGCGGATCCTGTATCTTTTAAAATATAACCACAAGCACCTGCTTGCATGGCACTATTAACAAACTCTAAGCTGTCATGCATGCTAAAAATAAGCACTTTTGTGTGGGTTAATTGTTCGGTAATCATTTCAGTGGCATCAATACCATTCATGTCAGGCATGCTGATATCCATAAGAATAACATCTGGCTGTACTTTAAGCGCTTGGGCTAGTGCATTTTTACCATCTTGTGTACTGCCAATTATTTCGATGTCCGGGTAATAAGATAAACAGGCGGTTAAACCATCTTGAACCATAGGATGATCATCAACCAGTAATACGGTGGTTATACCTTCATTTGTTGCTGATTTAGGCATATCTCGTCCTTTTAAGAGTCTAGCGGTTGGCTGTTATTAGGATCAGCGGCAGATAGACTGTTCGTGTAATTATTATTTTTATTGGTTTCACTGTTAAAGTAATAAGAAAATACATGAACAGGTATAATAGCACTAATTGTCGTACCCTTATTCGAAGTACACACTTTGAGTTGACCACAAAGGTATTCTATACGTTCTGTTAAGTTGCGCAAACCAATACCTAATGAGTCAATAGGCGGGCCAGCCTTGTTGTTACTACTGCCGCTAAAGCCAACGCCATTATCAGTAATGGTTAAGGTAAGCCATTTGTTTTTAACCGCCAAGTCAATATCGACATGTGTTGCTTTGGCATGTTTTTCAATATTAATTAACGACTCTTGTACAACGCGATACAGGCTAATATTTATGTTGTTGGGTAGCAGTTTTCTTAACTTAGGCTTGGTAAAGCTAATGTCAATGTTTGTTTGCTTAGCGAAGTCTTTGGCTAGTGTTGCAATTGCCGAGGATAAACCTAGCTCATCAAGTATTCTAGGATGTAAATTATGAGAGATACGTCTTACTTCTTGAATGGCGATGCTCAGATTTTTTTCTGCGTCAGCTAAGGAAGTAGGTTTTTCTTGCTTAGTTTGTCTTAAAAAAATGCTAGTTGCCTCGATAGAATATTGAATTGAAACTAATATTTGTACTATGCCGTCATGTAATTCGCGGGAAATATGTTGATGTTGATCTTCTTGCAGGTTAACTATCTTTTGGCCTAACTCATTAATTTTTTGATCGGCCTTCTTTTTATTATTCAAATTAATGACAAAGCCTAATAGAAAAATAATAAAGATAGAGCTGAGCGAAATAACTAAAATAATTTGTTTGGTTTTATTAATATGCTGATCTATTTTTTGCTGAAGGGAGCCTAACTGCTGATTTACATCATCAAGATAAGCACCAGTGCCTATCATCCATTGCCATTCGTCTAGGTAGGTTGAATAGCTGATTTTATCCGACGTTTGTTGACTAGAAGGTTTGCTCCACTGATATTGCAAGAAGCCTCCGCCTGATTTAGCGTTGCTAATGAGCAATTGAATGATTTTTTTGCCGCTATCATCTTCTAATGTCCACCAACTTTTGCCTATTCTATAGGGTTCTTTTGGATGAGCGATATTGACCCCTTCATCATTGTAAGCAAAAAAGTAACCATCATTACCGTTGTACAGTAATTGATTAAGTAAATTTTCTACAGCATTTTGCTTGGCTTTTTTATCGTTTTCATCAGTATTGATAGGGTTTGTGTGCTTAATCGCTGCTTGTGCAAGGGAGGTATAGTTTTGTAACTCTTGCTTTTTCTGATTTAATAAAAAGGTTTTTAATGTCTGCAAATTGTTATTTGACAGTGTGCGATATTCATTAGTGACGAAAAAAAAGATGACGATTGACGTTAATATTACTTGTATCACAGTAATATAAAGGAGGCGTAAAGGGAGAATCATGAAATAATCACCAGAAATAAGAGTATTATTTATCATTACAAATTTATGATAAAAGCACTAGCGATTAGATTATATATTGCATCTACTACTTTAGTCTTAGGTGTTCGCACGAATAGCCATGCTTGAAGATTTATACTATTGTTAAGCAGTGCAACTAAGCATATGTAGATAGATAAACACAATTTTAAAAACAATAACTAATTAAATTACAATAAGCTAAAGGAAATAATAGATGAAAAAATCACTTTTTTTAAAGGCCGCACTTATTGTGTCGCTTGGGCTTTCTTCGTTAGGCTTATCAAGCCTAGCCATGGCAGATGATGGGAAAAAATATCGCTGGAAGCTGGCTGAAACTTGGGGGCCAAACTTTCCTATTTTTGGTGACGCCACTAAAAATATGGCAAAAATGGTTAAAGAAATGTCCAACGGACGTTTAGATATTCGTATTGACTCTTCAAATAAACATAAATCTGCATTGGGGATATTTGATTTTGTTAAAAGTGGTCAATATCAAATGGGTCATTCAGGATCTTATTATTGGAAAGGTAAAAACTTTAATACGCTCTTTTTCACTACAATTCCGTTTGGAATGACAGCACCTGAACAGTATGCATGGTTTTACCATGGCGGTGGTATGGAATTGATGAAAGAAGTTTATGATCAATATGGAATTTTATCATTTCCTGGTGGCAATACCGGTAACCAAATGGGTGGCTGGTTTAAAAAAGAAATTAACAGCGTAGCAGACCTTAAAGGGTTGAAAATGCGTATCCCAGGCTTTGCTGGTGAAGTGTTAGCAAAACTAGGTGCAAAACCAACCAATATTCCTTCAGGTGAGCTTTATACAGCCTTAGAGCGCAATACTATTGATGCGCTAGAGTGGGTTGGTCCGTCTTTAGATTTACGAATGGGCTTTCATAAAATAGCGCCATACTATTATACCGGTTGGCATGAGCCGGCTGCCGAGTTGCAATTTATGGTCAATGAAAAAGCATATAACTCATTGCCTAAAGATTTACAAAAAATCTTAACAGTAGCAATGAAAACAGCTGCCTATGATATGTACACTCAGTCTTACCATGAAAGTGGAAAAAATTTAGCGACCTTACAAAAAGATTACCCTAATGTAAAAATGCGTTCTTTTCCTAAGAGCCTGATGAACAAAATCAAGCAAACTAATGATGATTTATTAGCTGAATTTTCAGCTAAAGATCCAATGACAGAAAAGATATTAAAATCTCTGAATAGTTATAAAGAGAAAGTGCGTGCATGGACAAACTTGTCTGATAGAGCTTATCTTGATAACTTTGATACCAAGTAGAATGTCTATTTAGATGAAGTAAGCGCGGTTTTTAACCGCGTTTTTTTTAGAAAAAAAAGAGCCAAATATGAATGCTAGTCTGAAATTAATTACTAAAATTATTGATGTCTTAGGTAATTTTTGTAGCCTGTTAATGCTACTGATGATTGCCAATGTTTTTTATGATGTCGTCATGCGATATTTTTTTAATGACGTGAATATAGGGATGCAGGAGCTTGAATGGCATTTATTTGCTGCAATGTTCATGTTTGGTATAGCCTATACATTAAAGGAAGATGCGCATGTGCGCGTGGATATATTTTACGATGTGATGTCAGCTAAGAAGCAGGCAATCATTAATATTTTTGGTTCAATCTTCCTTGCCTTACCTATTACGTTATTAATAATGTATTACGGTTACGGCTATGCCTTAGATGCTTATGCTATGGGTGAAGGCAGTGGCGACCCCGGTGGCTTGCCACATCGCTGGGTAGTACGCGCTGTTATTCCACTTTCATCTTTCTTTTTAGTGTTATCTATTTTTCATGTGCTGCTGAGTAATATTCAAATACTGTTAGGCACACAGCTGCCTAATAAGCATCATCAGGGAGAATTATAATGACGGGTTTAGTACTTTTTGGTATCGCCTTGGTGTGTTTGTTTTTAGGTTATTCGGTAGCGTTTACCTTTGCTGGCATATCACTTATTGTTGGCGTTGCTGTACTTGGGGTAGAGCTATTTGAATTCATGCCTTACCGCATAATGGCAATTATGGAAAATACCATTTTAATGGCCGTACCCATGTTTATTTTTATGGGTATTGTCTTACAAAAAACAGGTTTGGCCGAACGTTTATTAGAGTCTTCCGCCAAACTTTTTGGTGGTATTGCTGGTGGTGTCGCTGTTTCAACCATTATTGTTGGCGCCTTATTAGCCGCCTCTACTGGTGTTGTAGGTGCAAGTGTGGTTGCCATGGGGGTTATTTCTCTGCCTGTTATGTTGAAAAATAACTACCACCAGCCAACTGCTGCTGGGGTAATCTGTGCTTCAGGTACCTTAGGTCAAATTATCCCTCCCTCTATAATCTTAATTATTTTGGGTGATGTAATGGGCGTACCTGTTGGTGATTTATTTCGTGCTGCGGTGATACCTGGCATGATGTTGGTAGGCTTTTACACCTTATATATATTGATATTAGGTAAAGTAAAACCAGAGTTTATGCCGCCTATTGAGGTGACAGAAAATAAACGTGAATTATTGTTGCAAGCATTGAAAGATGTTGTTCCCCCCTTAGTGCTTATCCTCGTAGTATTAGGTTCAATCTTTGCTGGTATTGCAACGCCTACTGAATCTGCGGCAATTGGTGCTGTAGGTGCGGTCATTTTATCTATTTTTTATGGCAGTTTTACTTTTGCTAAAATGCATGATGTGTCAAAAGAGACGGTGAAAGTTACCTCGATGGTTTTTGCGGTGCTTATTGGTGCAACAGCATTTGCTATGGTATTTAGTTATTCGGGTAGTGAATATATAATTGAAGACTTCTTTTTGGAATTACCCGGCGGTAAATGGACATTTGTTGCTTTGGCCATGTTGGCGATATTAGTGTTAGGCTTTTTCATTGATTTTATTGAAATTGCCTTCTTGGTGGTCCCTATTTTATTGCCTGTTGCCGTTGCTTTAGATATTAATTTAGTGTGGTTCGCAATATTAATTTCAATGAACTTGCAAACTTCCTTTTTAACCCCGCCATTTGGTTTTAGTCTGTTCTATTTAAAAGGGGTTGCGCCAAAGTGGATGAAAACAACCACAATTTATAAAGGGGTAATACCGTTCATCATTATGCAAATATTAGTGCTATTGCTAGTGATTCTATTCCCTGATCACTTGATCATTTCTTGATGTTAACAAGCTTGATTTAGGGTTAATCCCTAAATCAAGCATCCTATTTTTTTTAAGCGATTACTGAGTCATATCAACAACCACACGGCCACGCACCTTACCTGCAATTAGGTTTTCAGCGGTTTCTACCACATCGCTTAAACTGATGTCTGTACAAATGTCTTCAAATACTTCAGGGTCTAAAATATCACCAAGGCGTTGCCATGCTTCAATTCTGTCTTGCAATGGGCGCATTACGCTATCAATGCCTGCCAAGGTGATACCACGTAAAATAAACGGGGCAACAGTTGCTGGAAAGTCCATACCTTGTGCTAAACCGCATGCGGCTACTACACCACCATATTGAATACCAGCACAAACATTGGCTAATGTGTGGCTGCCTGCTGAGTCGATTGCACCAGCCCAGCGTTCTTTGCCTAACGGACGACCAGGCTCTGATAAAGTGTTACGATCAATAATTTCTGCCGCGCCTAATTTTGTTAAGTATTCAGCTTGATCAACGCGTCCTGTAGAAGCGACCACTCGATAGCCTAGTTTTGCTAAAATAGCGATAGAGAAGCTACCTACACCACCGTTAGCGCCTGTCACTATAATGTCACCTTTTTCTGGTGTTATACCATTTTTTTCAAGGGCAATAACACACAACATCGCAGTGTATCCTGCAGTACCAATAGCCATAGCTTGACGTGATGTAAAGGCTTTTGGTAGTGGAATTAACCACTCACTTTTTAAGCGCGCCTTTTGAGCTAAACCGCCACAATGCGTTTCACCAACGCCAAAACCATTAAGTAATACAGCGTCACCGACTTTAAATTTATCACTTTCACTGTGCTCAACAATACCCACTAAATCGATACCTGGTATCATAGGAAATGTTCTAACCACAGGGCCTTTGCCCGTGATGGCTAATGCATCTTTATAGTTGAGCGTACTATGCGATACATTCACAGTTACATCGCCTTCGGGTAATAAACTGTCGCCAATGTTGTTAATGGTTGCACGGTAACCTTGGTCATCTTTTTCGATTAATATACCTTGGAACATAGTACTCTCCTTAATTAGACTGATCGTCTATAAATGGTTAAAAAAATTATTTAGGTAATGTTGCAATGAAATGCTGAAAGAAATTGTCTAGAGGTTGGTTATTTTGCACTAATTTTGCCCGGCTAACTGCGCCTTCCCAGCCAACCCAAAAAAGTTCAGCGAGTCGTTCGCAATCTGCACTGCTTGATAGCTCATGTTGTTTTTGTGCCATTATAAAACAATGACTTAAGCGTTGTTGCCAGTTATTAAATATAGTAATTAATTGTTGCCTGAAGCTTTCAGGTAATAATTCAATTTCCTGACCAAGATTGCCAACCAAACAGCCGCGTTTAAAGTGATGACGCGCCATCCCCATTTTAGCTTTTTCAACAAAATTACTTAGGCGAGTTAAGGGGGAGTATGATTCATCTAATAAACAGGCGTCTAATTTATCTGCAAAGTAACTGGCATAACTGTCAATTACTGCCTGACCAAATGCTTCTTTACTGGCAAAGTAATGATAAAAAGAACCTTTTGGTACATTGACCCTTTTTAAGATCTGATCGATTCCTGACGAAGCAAAGCCGCTTTCAGTTAGCTGTTCAAGCCCGCTGCGAATCAATGCCGCTTTTGTATCATGGTTTTCTCGTGATACTTTAGGTGGTCTGCCACGACGTGGTTTTGGTGTAGGTAAGTTCATTGTTATATAATAGACCGATCGTCTATTATATAACAAGAAGAAATAATTATTTTTTATCTTTTTTAATTTATACACTTAAAATACAATTATTTAAATTGGTTTGTTGTATGTTTGAATGTTTTATAATGTATGGTTGATAGTTAAAAACAGTTGAAATTGCTATTTGTCTTAAGTGGGAATATGACATGATTTTTTATTGGTTGGATATGAAGCTTATTAACAATATCAAATGACTTTTCGTGCCAATGTACTTTACTCAGGAGTTCATTGATAACGTCATCTTCGAAGTCTTTTGTCGAACATCCATAGATTTTTGTTTAGATTCCAGCCGAAAACACCACTGGAATGACGTTTTCGACAAATGTTGAATTGTTCCTAATTGATCTACATAGACATGATAATTTACAATAGTTGCTCTGTCGAACCATCAGTTTTTAAAACAACAGCCTTAGATAGTAAATTATTGTTTTTTAGATACTTACCTATGGCTGTAAACGTTGTTGTATAAACGCTACCAGAGTGATCTTTAGTAGAAACATCATCTACAAACCAATTACCTAACAATAACTTAAACGGACTCGCTTTTACCTTTTGAGGTTTAAAATGTTGTTTAGTATTACTTTTTAGTTGTTGTATGTCTGTTGTTTGGTAAATACCTGAGTTGACAATGTTTAGCGTGTGTTCAGTGCAGTTTTGAAAGATATTATTAAATGGGTTAGCAATGACAGAATAGTTTTTATTATGTATCAGCTTGTCTTTACCGCTAGCGATAACGTCTAAAATACGTTTTTGTAAATCAGGTGTAGGAATAATAACACCTGCTTTTAAGCTGTTAACTCCCCAAAAAAAATCAACAGGGTAGTCAATGATTAATTCACTTTTATCTAACTGACCTTTCTTTTGATAAAGGTTATGAATGGCGTAGCCTTTTACGGTTTCACCTGAATCAAGTTTGATAGATGAGTAAATTGCGACTGCAGTATGGGTAAATTTAATTCCCTTAGGTAACTCTTTTTCTGGCCTGCCAACTCGACCGATAATGAATGCTCTAGCTCCTTCTTTAGCTGCAAATTTCTCAACTTCTTTAGCAAATTTTTCAACCGCTGCAACTGTAAATTGAATCTCTGTGTCTTGAGCACTTCCAGCTATGGCTGGTCGTGTGATGGTCATCATTGCAATAAAGAGGATGTTTAAAAGCTTATTCATTATAAGTTCTCCTGTCTATTGACCTTCATTATTTGAGCAGGCGAAGGTGCAGCAGTAATTGTTTTATCTGTTACTTCTAAAGGCGTGGCAGCAACTGCATTTTCCATTAATGCACTACCTGCTTGTAACGCAACATTTCCGATTGCTCCGACCACGATAAGTGGCGTAGCAATGACTGCACTACCCAACTTAGCACTTGCTACTGTGCCATGAGATGTAGCTAAAGCAGAATGCTTGCTTGCTGCACTGGCATTCTGTGACGCTCCACTGTCCGCAAAAGACTGTAAACTCGTCATTGTTAATGTGATTAATAATACTTTGTTTAATGTTTTCATCTTGCTTCCTTATTTACTTATGAAAAGTGTGTGTTAAAAACAGAAATGATTATGACAATGGAATTGTTAAAATAAACCAACGTGTGTAATGTATTAAAATAATCAACTATAAGTATAGGATTACAATACTTGAGTCAGCTAATAGAAGTATGTGAGATACTAAAATCGACACTTAAACAGCAAGGGATTACCTATAAAGCCCTTGCTCAACAGTTGGGTATGAGTGAAGCGAATGTAAAAAGGATGTTCTCATTGAAGCAATTTTCGTTAGTGCGGCTAGAAGAGATTTGTGAAGTTGCGGGTATTAGCCTATCTGATTTATTTGTTTTAGTAGAAAATCAACGAAAAAAGCTTATTCAGTTAACCGCTGTGCAAGAGCAAGAGTTGATTGATGATACCAAATTATTTTTAGTTGCTGCTTGTGTTCGAGATGGTTGGAGTTTTGATGAGATAATTCATCACTACCAAATAGATCAATTTGAATGTGTTCAATTAATGGCAAAATTAGATCGGCTGAAAATAATTCAACTTTTACCCAACAACAAATACAAGATGCTAATCTCGCAAAATTTTCAGTGGATACCCAATGGTCCATTAGAAAAGTATATGGATAAAAATGGTATTACAAAGTTTATGGCATCAAGTTTTGTTGGAGATAATTGTATCAGGTTTTATATTAGAGGTACCTATAGTGAAACGTCTATCAATATTATTGAAAGAAAACTCAAACAATTGAAAAAAGAAGTTGCCTTATTGAACCAAGAAGATGCGTTATTACCATTAGATAATCGAAAGCATTTTGGTCTTCTTTTAGCTATGCGCCCATGGGAAATGTCAATATTTAAAGCGTTACGGAGAAATTAGCGATTGACATAAAAATTAGTGAAAAAGGAAGTTTTACCACCAAGATTACAATGTTTTCTGAGGCTTAATTTAATTCTCAAGCTGAGGAAATGTGTACCAAAGCACATTCTGTAAAGATAAATATATAAAACTAAAAATATTTTAACCCCATTTTAAGTTCTTCATCGTTTTACATGTATGCAAATAGTTAATTGGGTTATTTGCTGTGTGATCACACCTCTTTAATTTTATTAGGCGAGGAAAAACTATGAAGAAAGTAATATCTATATTTGCTATGGCAGGGGTAATCTCGTTTGGCTTATTCGCTTTTATGGCGTTTTTGATCAATAGTGACCAGGTAGAAACAACGCTAGGTCCACCTCCGGTTATTGTTGATATTGTAAAAACACCTGAGGATTCTAAGCCAGAAATCAAGGCTCGCAAGTTATTACAACCACCTGAGCCACCACCAGTGATGGAGTTAAGTAAGGTTTCGCCAGAGATAACTAAAGTAAATACCGACTTCAGTTATACCCCGACGGGTCTAAAAATGATAAGTAATAATACGAGTAGTTTGGCTATGAACTCTCAACCAAACCAAGATGCACGACCTGTTGTTCGGGTAAACCCTAAATACCCCATCAATGCACTTAGGGAGGGAATTCAAGGTTGGGTTACATTAGCGTTTGATATTAGTGAAATAGGGCAAGTAATTAATGTTAAAGTACTTGATTCACAGCCAAAACGTATTTTTGATAAAGCCGCAAAACAGGCATTGAGAAAATGGAAATATCGCGCAAAATCAATTGATGGTAAACAAGTGCAACAGAAAAATTTTACCGTGCAATTAGATTTTACTATGGAACAGCAGATTTAGGATATCTATTTGAAGCTACCCTCAATGATAAAAGGTTGGTTAAATACCACTATCACCCCAGAAAGGTTGCTTGAGCATTATGTCTCTACCAATGATGAAAAGTACTTAACATTACTGGTAGAGCAGTTCAATCTATCAATTTATCACTACTTAATAAGTCTATCTGACAAAGAGACAGCTGAAGATGTGTTACAAACAACATGGCTTAAAGTAATGAAAGTACAATCATTGACAACAAAACACACAAATGTGAAAAGTTGGCTTTATACGATCGCTCGAAACACTTTGATTGATGAGTTAAGACGTCAACAAAAATGGCAGTGGCAAGCGTTAGAGGCACATCATCTAAATTGTTGCTCACCAGCACAAGAGTTTGAAATGAATGACCGGTTGGCATCCTTTAACTTTGCTATTAATCAGTTACCTTTTTATCAACGAGAAGCTTTTATTTTTCAACAAGAAGGGCTTTCAATAATTGAAATATGTGACGTAACAAATGAGCACTTTGAAACAGTGAAAAGCCGTTTGCGCTATGCACGTAAAAACTTAAAAGAAATGTTAGGAACGCCTCATGAACAATGAACAGTTTGATAAAGAATTATCGGCACTTTATCAGCAACGTAAATCGAAAATCATTGCTCCAAGCATCCCTATGACTAGTATCTCTACTAAAAGGAGTTATTCAGTAGTGAAGCTGCTGTCAATGTTTGCGGTGGGAGGCGTCGCTTCGTTTGGGATTATGGCTATTATGTCCCACTTCACTAAAAATACCCAAGAGCAAACACAATCGTTTTCTACGCAACATCAGATCAATATCATTGAGGATACACCGAAAAAGGTTGAAGATAAGGTTGTGGTAGTTAAACCTATGTTGCCACCTAAGCCGGATATTCCAGTATTAGCATCAGGTCATGAGGTGTTAGCGCCAGAAAAAAATAATGTGCAAGTTAGTAGCGTTGAAAATGTTGAGCTCAACACTGTACAAGTTGTTAAACTACCACAACTGAAAGAGCCTGACTTTTTAATGAAGCCAATTTATAAGGTTATGCCTAAATATTCACACCAAGCCCTACAAGCACAACAATATGGTACGATTAGATTACGTTATGAAATTGATGCTACGGGAAGTGTTAAAAATATTAAGATAGTTAACTCTGAAGTTAGTCGAGAGTTACAGCGCTCAGCCAAACAAGCTTTAGCGAAGTGGAAATATAAACAAAGTACTAATGTGCAACGCAGCTACGAAATCATCTTCGAGTTCAACCCTAACCAGTCAACCCCTTAACATTCACCCTAATAAGTTTAACCGTGAAGCGGCCAGTCGCACAAAGTAACAAGGTTAAAACTATTGAATGTTGTAGCATAAAGTTAGAGAAGTTCTTGCAACTTAAAACCGTCGATGTTCAAATGTTTATTGTTAATTAGCAATAAGTTACAGGATGTAATAATGAATGAAGAAGTTAAAGCGTTAAAGTCTGAAGTTGCCTTGCTTAAACTTCAATTTAGTAAGCGAATTGAAGCGGTTGAAAGCCGTTTGAGTAGTTTACTTGTGCAGACGCAACAAACAGCAGAGCTAAATGAGCAACCTGTTGTGCTTGAGCAGGAGTCTACTGCTTTTGTAGAACCACATAAGGCTACAGAAGTAGCTTACGCTCAAGCTCAGTCAATACCAGAAGATGCCTACTTAGCGTCAACATCTAGTGACTTTGCAGCCAGCAATACTGCTCGTGCGCCAGCTTTCTTCATGTTGTTTTTTCAAGGCTTACTTGCGTCACTTTTCGATTGGTTTGCACCTGTTGCCAAAATATATCAGTCATATAAAGAACGAGGTATGTTGGGGATTTTTATCCTTACCCTTGTGGGTATCGGTTTAACCCTTGCTGGGTTTGGCTATTTAATGCAGTTGCTTATTGATCAGCTAGGAGCTGGCTCTAAAGCTTTACTGATGTGCCTTGCCGCCGTTTTTGTAATGGTATTGGGTATAGTATTAAAAATAAAAACACGCTTTGGTGAATTTGCTACAGCCATTGTTACCTTGGGAATTCTACTCTCTTATAGCACGGTCTACTTTGCTGGCAGTGTCTACAGCTTATTGCCAAATGTTGCGGTATTAGCTTTGTATTTGGCCATTGCCATGGTTTGTCACTGGCTGGCATTGTGGTTAGACACCAAAATTGTTGCCGCGCTTGGCGTTATTGGTATCGCTACTATGCCAATACTTTCAAATACTATTGTCATTGAACCGCTTTATTATTTGTTATCTCTGGCCTTTGTTGTTGGCAGTAGCTTAATTTTAGCCTACCGATATATTGGTCAGTGGCTCGCACAGTTAAGCCTAGCATTTACGCTAGTATCACTTGAATGGGTGCTTGGCTTTGAAGCTATTATAGTATCTGTATGGGTGATAAACCTGTTTTATTTACTGTTTTTAGCCTATGCCACTGCCGAAATACTTAAAGAGCAAGCACCGATAAAACACACATTAGTGTTTATTGCGGCACTGGTGGGTGCCATCGTATTAATGTGCTTTCAATCAGCTGATATCTTTACTCAACCAATGAGTGTTAGTTTTGCATTGAATGCTTTGGTAGCTGTTGTGACTAGCGTGTTCTTTTATCGGATCAAGCGGGAGTTAAGCCATTGCTTTATATTATTGGCTGCAACATGGGGTATATTAACTATTATTAGTGCGGTAAGTAATGCTTATTGGGGCATTGCTTGGGCAATAGAGGGAATATTATTACTAGCTATTGGTCGCAAATACAAACTTAGTTCGGTCATTAATCAAGGGCAAATACTAACGGCAATCGCCTTGGTATATTCTTGGTCAGCATTAGCGCCTTATTTCCCTTTACCCGCATTGAAATCAGTAGACGGTTGGGTATTATCTTTAACCATTGTTGCTATTATTGCGATTTGGCTACGACTCATCAACAATACTAAGGTATTTAATGACTACACCCAAAACAGGGTTAAACCGCTTTTGCAATTAATAGAAGCTGTGTGGATATCTGTGTTGGTCATTGCCAGTGCTAACCTAGGACTAGGTAATTGGACTGGCGCACTGGTTATTTTAGTGCAAATAGCATTACTGTTTAGAGCCAAAAATTGTAAACAAGTCAGTATAGAAGTATTTGCGGCGATACTTATTTTGGTGCCATTATTTTATGCTTATCAAGGCGCGTTATCAGCAAATAGCTATCGTTTTATGTTGCTGCCATTATTTGCCAAATTTGCGCTGATTTCAGCGTTTGCCCAGTTGTGGTTATGGTCGGTTTTTTATCGAAAATATCAACCAGACAGCGCTATTATGCATGTTGCTGAGTCGGCACGTATTTTGTTCTATTTACTTATTCCGGTTTGTTGGGTTGGCTCGGTCATTCGTCGATTTGATGAAGCAGCACTTTTACTTTTATGGCTTTCACCATTATTAGCATTGTTATTGGCTCGAACCATACAGCACCACCTACTGGTGAAAGAAGCAAAAGTGCTTACCGGTTTAGCTAGCCTGATTTTCATTATAGCCATTGGTCAGCTATCACTATTGTACAGCTTGCTTGCCTTCGTTGGCTTTTTCAGTGTTTACGCCATTGCATATTACTTCGCTTGTAAAGACGCTACCTCGCTTTATCGTTATGTGTGTAGTTGGGGGCTATTTTCCCTTGGTTTTGCTTTGCCAAATATCGTTGGCTTTCATACCAGTAGCTTATTGTATGGTGGTGTGATTGCCGCTGTTTATTGGGCGCTTGCGTTTAATGCACTGACACTTTCAGCGCATTTAAAAAGGAATGAAACCACCATTATGGTGATTAACTTGCTGCTAGTTGTTGGTGCGTGGTTCATGACCTTATCCAGTGCAGAATATGCCATTATTCCAGTGATCTTTTTAATGGCAGCTTTATATCAAAAACAACAACGATTTAAACAGTCAAAATTAGGGGGAATGTTAAAATTAAATGGTGACTTACTGTTGCATTCTGTAGGCGCAATAACTTACATAACTCTGTGCTATGGATTTTCTAACTACCGACTTGAGCTATTAATTGCTCCAGCATTAGCAGTGCATGGTGCATTAATTTTATTCCTAAAAGATAGGCGTATTACTACAGTTAAATACAGCTTTGGTTTAATTTTGCTCGGTATTGTTAAGTTGTCACTGGTGGATGCTGTTAACGCCGTGCTTTGGCAAAAAGTTATTTTATTTATGGGGATTGGTGTTTTTATTCTAATCGCTTCATTTTGGTATCAAAAGTTGGTGAATAGTGCCGTAGTTAAAAATAGTTAAGCGGTGCTTAGTTATTAGCGTTTATTGATGTGATAATAAGTAGTAAACATAATCAATATTTGTGATTTCTCGATAGGTTTTGCAGGTGCTATCCTTGATTAGATTATGGGTAGCACTTGGGATATTGCCGGTAGGAAAATTATTTATATTTTTGCAATATTGCCTCTAGCCTACCTGTTTTCTTTAATTCGTATAGCTGTCTTTCAATTGAACTCCTATACACTTTGGGGAAGTCCTTGGAAAAGCTTAAATTTACATCATAATCTGGGATGATACTTGAAAAGTTATGGAAGGCTATTGATTCCCTATTAATTGTCAACTTGTTCAAATGATAGATAAGCCTTGATTTCATTTCGACAAATGCAGCCACTCTATTTTTTAGCACCATTTCTATTGCCGCTTCATGAGTTTTGACATAATAAACATTTTCAGGCTTTTTGTTTATATAATTTATCAAACCCGGGTAATTAAAGCCCCGTATTAAGACCAAACCTTTATCTAGAATATCGTCTATTGAATTATAAGGGACTTCTGAAGTAGTCATTAATACATGTTGAACTGTCATTAGCGGTGTGGCTGACAAACTGTGTGATCTTGAATCTGGCCATTGAACAGAGCCATAAGTAATCCAGGGCGTTTTTGATTTTTCTAACATTAATATCATGCGCTTAAAAGGCAATGTTTTATACTCTAGGTTTACATTAGGCAGAACTAGTTGCTTTAGCACATCTGTTACGATACCGCTATTTTCCGAAGGAATTTGAATAGGAGAAGATGATTTATCTGAAATATAATAAGTAATGTCTATTACCGTATTAGCGTTAACAATTGCAGAACATATTAATAGTGCTATCGCGAACAATTTACTCATTTTAGCTTTTCAACTTTTACGTATCATGTTTAATAATATAGCATAATAAATAAAAACTGGTGGCAACTCGTTTATTTTTTAACTAACCCTGTTCTTGCAACAGACCAATCGGTTTGTTATTGTGAACAGGTTAAATTCTGAGAATATCAAGAGTCGTAAAATGAGTGATGCCGAACAAACCCGTCAAAAAATTCTTGCTGTGGCCGCTGAAGAAATTCATCAGCATGGCTTTCAAGCAACCAGCTTGTCTACCATATTAAATCGATGTGGTATCTCTAAAGGTGCTTTGTATTATCATTTTACCAATAAGCTTGAATTGGGTTATGCGGTATTTGAAGAGAACTATATTCCAGTATTTCTGGGCACATGGCAGCCGGCGTTAAGTCAAAACGACCCAATTGAAGGATTGTGTGAGTTCTTCACCTCAATGTGTAATTCTATGGTATGTAATGAGGCGGTTTGTGGCTGCCCATTGAATAATCTTTGTGAAGAAATGGCCAATGTTGATGAAGGTTTTCGTTTGCGAATTTTATCTATGCAAGAAAAATTAAATGCACTTATTGTTGAGTCTTTAGAGCGAGTGCAGGGCGATCTTCGTGATAACCTAGTTTTTTCTCAAGTCGCTTATTTTATTGTTGCGACTTTTCATGGGGCAACATCGTTAACAAAAAGTTCGCGTAATAAAGAATTATTTCAACAGGTTATTACTGAACTTTGTTTGTATATTCGTGCATTGAAAAAGTAGCTTAACGCTAAAAGTTCTTAGTTAAACGCTTTCCTTATAAATAAAAAAGGTTACAAACCGACCGGTCGGTGCTATGCTTCACTTATCTTACATACCGAGCGGTCGGTATATTGTGATTTTATTTAAATCATCGCACTTTTCTAAATTTATAGGAGCGACCCAATGCAACCCATAACCAAAACCTTGATGATATTTTTATTGGTGTTTACTAGTTCAGCATTTTCGTCTGAAACCTCAACTACCTCTCCTTATGTGGTGTTGCAAAACATAGGTAATAAATTATTTACCCGCATTGCTGCAAATCAACAAGAAATTGAAAAGTTTCCTGCGCTTATGCAGGTTATTGTAGAAGAAGAGTTGATGCCGTCTATTGATTATCAATATGCATCGTATCGCATTCTGGGTAAAAATTTACGTAACACTACACCGGCACAGCGCGAACAGTTTGTCAGCTCTATGCGTCATTATTTAGCAAAAACCTATGCCACGGCTTTAAAGCAATATAACAATCAGCAAGTGATTTTTGAATCGGAAAAACCCGTAAAAAATAAGCGTATTGTTGCGATAAAAACACAAATTGTTGATACCAACAAGCCCACCATTGATGTGGTATTTAAAATGCGACAAAACAAGAAAACTGGGCAATGGAAGGCGTATGACATGGTGGTAGAAGGGATATCTTTACTGAGTAGTAAAAAGGCAGAATTAAGCTCCAGAATTGCAAAACAAGGTGTTGAACAAGTTGCCATAGAATTAGCGTCTATTGGTAAGTAACAAAAATCGTTAGCCACCTTTATTCACTTATTACTAGCCAAAAAAGCGCTGATAAAGTCAGAGTCGCATTATGCTTAGGCACTCTGGCTAGTATTTAGGTGAAGTACAAATAGAGTTACCTAGCAATACCTTGTAAAACTTCAATTGAAACTAAGCGGGTAACTTTTTGCTTTAATTCAGCCATAGACTCACTGGTAGTGAGTAACCCTTCTTCATTTAATGTTAAATAGCCTTGTTCACGTAAAGTGTTAATCAATGTGGCTTGGGCTTTTTTATCAATAAATTCAGGTGCAGTAATATTATTTAACACCGCTAAACGCTTGGCAATGGCAACTACTTTTTGCTCAAGCTCGCGTCTTGTTATCGGGGCTAATCGTGTGGTAAGAGAGGTGATTATGGCTAAGCGTTGTATGCTTTCGTCAATACATTCAGCCATTAAATGAACATGGTTAAGCAATTGTGTGTCATCGGTTAATGACCAAAATTGCGCCGCAGATTGTTTAGCAAGGTCACTGCTTTCAAGCGCCGTTAATACTTGTTCTACTTGTTGCTCTATTTGTTCAGGCGTTTGCCATAAAAATAAGTCATCTTTTAATGTGGTTAATAAGCTAACAGTTTGCTGGGTTATTTGCTGGTGAGAAATCTTATTGCTATGGGTTAATTGTTTGCATACTAACGAAATTAACGCATAGGTGTGCAAAATATTATTTCGGTAATAGCGCATTTCTAAACTTGCCGAGTCATCTAGCGAAATAATAGTGCCAAAACTGTCTTGCGAAACGGTGATTTTATTGAGTGAAAGAACATGTTCAAGCAGTTGTGCACCATTTTGCTCTGGAATAGTGAGTTGTTGACTAAAAGGGGCTTTGCGCTGAATATCAAGAAAAAAGTCTAAGTGTTTTTCTAAATCAGCTTTTGCCAAGGCTCTATTTTCACTGGCATGTAAAATTAGCGCAACCAAGGCCACGCCATTCAGAGCAGCACATTGATTAATTTGGGTCATCAGCTGATAAGACATGTCATTGATGGTAGGTGTTAACCAGTTAGGTTTTTGCGGATCTATTGGGTCAATTGATTCTTTCCAATTAGGTACTTTATCATTTAAGTAGTTATTAATATTAATAGGCTCGCCAAAATTAACATAACCGTTACCATAATTTCGTAAATTTTTAATTGCTTTAAGCACCCCAAAAATAGACTCTTTTTTCTTTTCACTGCCGCTTAATTCTTTATAGTAAGTGCCCACTTCCATTACATGCTCGTACCCTATGTAAACAGGCACTAAGGTTAACGGGCGATCGATACCACGCAATAAACTTTGAATCGTCATCGCTAGCATTCCCGTTTTAGGGCTTAATAATCTGCCAGTGCGGCTTCGGCCGCCTTCTGTGTAATATTTTACCGAGTAACCACGCTCAAAAAGCAAGCCTAAATATTCACGGAAAATAGTTGAATACAATCGGTTTCCGGCAAAACTTCTGCGAATAAAGAAGGCACCGCCTTTTCTAAAAATAGGGCCTGCTGGCCAGAAGTTTAAGTTAATACCGGCAGCTATGCGCGGCATTACAAGTCCTTCTTGCAAAATAACATATGAGAGTAATAAATAATCCATATGGCTACGATGACAGGGCACATAAATAATTTCGTGCCCCTCTTGTGCTAACTTTCTCAGTACCTGTGAGTTATTGACTTTAATGTCGCTATATAAACGGCCCCATAACCAGCGTAGCAATCTTTCACCTAGTCGTACTAATGACACACTGTAATCACCAGCAATTTCTTGCATCATTGCGTGTGCTTGCTTTTTTACTTTGTCAGGGCTGATGTTTTTACTTTTTGCCTCGTCATTGATAATGCGTTTTACCGAGGGATTAGCAAATAATGCGGTAAACATTTGCTGACGATGAATAAGCCGAGGCCCTTTGGCAGCAATGTTTTGACGGTGAAAGTGAAAACGAGCCACTCGTAATAATTTACGTGCGGTGGCTTCGTCATGACCATGGTCATCAGACATATTTCTTAAGGAAAATGCGTCGCTATAACGGATTAAATTATCGCGACCTAAAAACATCACAATAAAAAACTTTTGCAACCATGTTGGGGCTGCTTGCTCTGCTAATAAAGACGAAACATTGGCGTTGTTTTTTTCTTGCGTAGGAACTCTGCCCCAAACCAAGTTAACCGGAATTAGCTGTACATCAAGCTCGCTATCAAGATGATGTTGATTCAACATCTCAAGGCCTTGTTGTATAGCATTGGTTTTACTGCGTTTAAAACCAAATATTGAGGTTGGCTTTGCTAGGCACAGGGTGCGATCAAATAATTTGTCTTTGATTTTTACTTTGCCTAATGGGTCGGGCAAATTTTGTTTTTTACAGGCGCGTTGTAATGAGATTAAGTCACTCGCAGATTGATAACTCACCACATAGAATATTGGTCGTGACGATGTTTCAATAGGCGTATTGGCATCAAGTACTATTTTGCTACGAACCAATAAACGAAGAGGAAGTTTTAATAATAAATAAAAAAAAGAACGCAATATAGATACCATGAGCGCTAATATTAACCGTGTGAAAAAATCAAAAAAAGGAGTTTAGCATTATAAGTGTATCTACAGCAAAACTGACTGATAATAATGTAGAACAATTAAGCACAAATGCAACCCTTTAGCGAATAACTTATTAATCGCTAAGTTCATTTTAGTAATTTTACCGAATTCATTCGCTTATTTGGTATAGCACTTTAGTCGCTGAGCCCAGATAAATAGCATTCATTATAGCGTTAACTGCTTTACCTCATTCCTTATTACTATATTATAAACATAGCCGCCTTAACGATAACCAACCTACACAAAGGACTTATTTTGCAAAGAATTGCTGTGTTTGTAGATGTTCAAAATATTTATTACACCACAAGAGATGCCTATCAGCGACAGTTTAACTACCGTCTATTATGGCAAGAGCTAATGGCTCAAGGCGACGTTGTTATGGCAAATGCTTATGCCATTCAACGAAGCGATGATCAACAACACAAGTTTCAAAAAGCGCTGAAACATATTGGCTTTGATGTTAAGTTAAAACCCTTTATCCAACGCAGCGATGGCTCAGCTAAAGGTGATTGGGATGTTGGTATTACAATTGATGTGATGACAGTCGCCGCGAATAAAGAGATCGATACTGTGGTTTTGTTGTCTGGTGATGGAGATTTTGATTTGTTACTCAGCCATATTAACGCTGAATATGGCGTTAAAACCCAAGTGTATGGTGTACCTAATTTAACCGCTAAGTCATTGATTAATGCGGCCGATGAATACCATGAAATTAAGCAAAGCTTGCTGCTCTAATAAAATTAACACTATAAAATTATAACTATATGAAAGAATTAACATTAATACTGGGCGAAATTTCCGCGTTTATGTGGGGATTACCCTTAGTTATCTTACTTGTTGGTGGCGGGCTGTTTTTTGTATTTCATAGCCGTTTTTTACCCTACTTACACTTAAAACACGCACTGGACATTACCTTAGGTAAGTTTTCAAAAGAAGATAAGGCCAAAGGTGATTTAACCCATTTTCAAGCCTTGATGGTTGCGCTATCAGGCACGTTAGGTTTAGGTAACATAGCTGGGGTTGCTGTAGCTATTACCATTGGTGGTGCGGGGGCTATTTTTTGGATGTGGGTTACCGCCTTGGTAGGTATTGCCACTAAGTTTTATACTGCAACGTTAGCCGTAAACTATCGAGGTGTAGATCGCAGTGGGCGCATACAAGGCGGGCCTATGTATGTCATTCGTGAAGGGTTAGGGAAAAAATGGTTACCATTGGCTTGGTTATTTTGTTTAGGCGGTATGTTTGGGGCTTTGCCTATCTTTCAAATAAACCAGCTGGTACAAGTCATGCGAGACTTTATTGCCATTCCACATGGTTTAGCAACTGCCAATGATCACTTTAGTTTTGATTTAGTAACGGGCATATTCCTCTGTTGTTTAATTACTTATATTGTAATGGGCAAGCTTGAACGTTTAGCTAAAATTACCAGTAAAGTCATTCCTATGATGGTTATTTGTTATTTTTTATTAACCTTAGGGGTGTTATTGCAGAACCTTTCTGCTATTCCTAGTGCTTTTTCTTCAATATTCATTGGAGCCTTTAGCGGTAGTTCAGTTGCTGGTGGTTTTATTGGTGCCGTAGTACTGACAGGCGTTCAACGTGGTGCCTTTTCAAATGAAGCGGGTATTGGCACTGAATCAATGGCGCATGGCGCGGCTAAAACCAATGAGCCAACCCGTGAAGGCCTAGTTGCAACTTTAGGCCCGATAGTAGATACCTTAATTGTCTGTACTTGTACAGCGTTAGCGATTTTGGTGACGGATATCGGTGATCTTCAACTAACCGGCGTGAGTTTAACTGCGCAAGTATTTGAGCAAGCGTTTCCCAATATTGGTGGCTACTTACTAACGTTGGTGGTGTTCTTTCTTAGCACTAGTACCGTGCTAACATTTTGGTATTACGGCAGTAAATGCGCAGAGTTTTTGTTAGGAAAACGTTTTGAACAAGGCTATGTTTGGTTTTATTTATGTTTGATTATTGTTGGCGCGGTTTCTTCGCTAGCGTTAGTGATTAACTTAATTGATATTATGTACGCCTTAATGGCAATACCCACCATGATTTCAACCGTATTGTTGGCACCAAAAGTAACTGAACAAGCTAAGATCTATTTTGATAAATACCATGGGTAGATGAGGGTAAGCGATACCACTAAGGTATTAAATCAAATTAATTATTAACAAGGTACACTAAATAGATTAGATTAGAATATATACAAATAGCATCAAGCAGTTATACCATGGTATTTATGCTTATGTCGCTTACTTAGGCGCTACTAAATCTATGTAGGTTGGACTTTAGTCCGACAAAGGGTAATAAATTACCTTTTAACATAGCATGCTTTTTTCTCCTGAGGTCAGCACATAAGCCCGTTCGTATATTGATGTAATGAAAGTATAAGTTGTTTCAAATAAGACCTTGCACAATTAAAGGAGTTAGCTTTGAAGAAAACTGATACTGATAATTACCAACACTTTCTTAAAGTTGTTGACTGTCAGCAAGCTTGTCCAGCACATACGCCTGTACCCGAGTATATACGTCTCATTGCCGAAAAACGTTATACCGATGCCTATCTCATTAATTGGGAGTCTAATGTATTTCCGGGGGTTTTAGGTAGGGTATGTGACCGCCCCTGTGAACCAGCATGCCGCAGAGGCCGCGTAGAAGACACCCCTGTTGCTATCTGTCGATTAAAACGTGTGGCCGCTGATAATAAAGATGACATTAGCGCATTCCTTCCTAAGATCCCCCATAAAAAAAATGGTAAACGGGTTGCACTGATCGGTGCAGGCCCTGCATCAATGACCGTTGCTAGAGATTTACTCCCTTTGGGGTACGACGTGGTTATGTTTGAACGTGATGCCAAAGCGGGCGGCATGATGCGTAGTCAAATCCCTGCCTTTAGATTACCCGAAACCGTACTAGATGAAGAGCTTAATTATATTATAAATATGGGGTTAGAGTGCCATTTTGGTGAAGAGATCACGTCACTAGATAATTTATTGAAAGCAAATTTTGATGCCATATTTGTTGGTACTGGGGCACCCAATGGTCGTTGGTTAAAAATTCCTGGTCATGATCAGCTTGACCCCACTGTGACTCAGCCACAGATAGACACTGGCATCAACTGGCTTGCAAAGGTTTCTTTTGGTCATTTAACCTATGACAAGGATAATCCCAGTCCCAAAAAAGTGGTGGTATTAGGGGGAGGCAATACCGCGATGGATTGCTGCCGCACTGCAAAACGTTTAGGCGCCGATGACGTAACAGTGTTGGTACGCTCAAGCTTTGACGCGATGAAAGCATCACCTTGGGAAAAAGAAGATGCAGCCGCAGAAGGCATTACTATCATGCCAAACTATAATCCTTTGGAATACAAAATTGACAATGGCAAATTAGTGGCTGTGCTCTTTGAGCAAGTGGCATCAGTTTATGACAAAGTTGGTAATCGTAGCTTGCAAGCTACTGGTGAAACCTTGTTGGTTGAATGTGATCAGGTGCTGGTTGCGGTGGGCCAAGACACAGCATTTGATTGGATAGAGCGCGATATTGGCATTAAGTTCAACCAATGGGATAGTCCAAAAGTAAACAGTGATTCACTACAATCTAGTTTGCCCAATGTCTTTTTTGGCGGGGACGCGGCGTTTGGTCCTAAAAATATTATTTCAGCCGTGGCTAATGGTCATCAAGCGGCAATCTCTATTGATTTACTTTGTCAACATGCTGACCCTATTGAAGATAGATCTG
The DNA here is from genome assembly GCF_040362745.1 of Colwellia sp. KU-HH00111. Lineage (NCBI taxonomy): Bacteria > Pseudomonadati > Pseudomonadota > Gammaproteobacteria > Alteromonadales > Colwelliaceae > Colwellia > Colwellia sp. KU-HH00111. Next base: position 289,392 of record NZ_BAABWO010000002.1, read on the forward strand.
ATACCAGCTTTAACTTAGTGAGTCAGAAAATGGGTATTCATGAATGGAGCTACCAAAGTGGCATTGATCACCAAGCACGTAATCTTGTACCACACATTTCATGGGATGAAGCCGTAAAAACCTTATCGACCGAGGTCGAATTAGGGTTTGATGAAAAACTGGCATTAGCAGAAGCAAGTCGATGCTTGAACTGTGATGTGCATACAGTGTTTACAGAAAGCACCTGTATTGAATGCTCGGCCTGTGAAGATGTTTGCCCAATGGATTGTATCAATTTTGTTGAAGAACAAAGTGAAGATGAACAAGTGGTTAAGCAGTTTAGGGTCTCCGAGCTTAATAGTGAACAAAGTTTATTGGTATCAGCCCCTTTAAAAACAGGACACATCATGGTTAAAGATGAAGATGTATGCTTGCATTGTGGGTTGTGTGCAGAGCGTTGTCCAACTGGCGCTTGGGATATGAAAAAACTACTCATTAATAATATTAACGCCACGATTAAATAACGCTAAGATCAGCAAGAGAATTAGGTATGAAATCTATGCTAACAAATACGGTAAACAATACGGATGGCAATAATAGTGACGATGTTAAAGCAGAACATTTATTAATTAATGAGTTTGTAGTGCGGTTTGCAAACACCAATGGTACTGGCTCAGCTAGTGCTAATAATATGTTTGCTAAAGCTATTTTGCGTATGGGCATACCGGTAAGTGCGAAAAATATATTTCCATCGAATATACAAGGTATGCCTACTTGGTATGAGGTCAGGATCTCCGAAAAAAATTACTTAGGTAGGCGTGGTGGCAACTCAGAAATGGTGGTAGCCATGAATGCGCAAAGCCTTAATGATGATATTAGTAGTGTTCAGGCTGGCGGTTACCTGCTTTATGATTCAAGTAGAGCTTTGCTAGATAGCCAAATACGAACCGATATTCATTATTTAGGTATGCCAATTTCAAATATTTGTTTAAAAGAATATACCGATCCAAGGCAGCGGCAACTGTTTAAAAATGTTATTTATGTTGGCGCATTGGCAGCCTTATTAAATATGGATTTTACTTTACTAAAAGGCTTGGTTCGAGATCAGTTTAAGGGTAAAGAAAAACTAATAACCCCCAATATCTATGCCTTAGAGCTTGGTTATCAATATGCAAAAGAGCATTTTATTTGTCCGCTGGCTATTCAAGTAGATAGCCGAAATTTAGTGGGCGATCGTATTTTGGTGGACGGAAACACAGCAACAGGCTTGGGTGCTGTGTTTGGTGGTGCAACTGTGGTGGGTTGGTATCCTATCACTCCTTCAACATCGGTAATTGAAAAATTCGCCAGTTATTGCCATCGCTTACGTATAGATCCCGCAAGTGGACAAAAAAACTATGCCATTGTGCAAGTAGAAGATGAATTAGCCGCTATTGGTGTGGCGATTGGTGCAGGCTGGAATGGTGCTCGCGCTTTTACTGCTACTTCAGGGCCAGGTGTTTCCTTAATGACAGAATTTTTAGGTTTAGCCTATTTTACTGAAACCCCTATGGTACTTGTGAATGTTCAGCGTTCAGGGCCATCAACCGGAATGCCAACCCGTACTCAACAGTCAGATATTCTTGCTTGTGCTTATGCTTCTCATGGTGATACCAAACAAGTATTGTTGTTTCCCGATAGTCCAAGTGAATGCTTTGCATTAAGCGCACAAGCATTTGATATTGCCGAGCAGCTGCAAACACCGGTGATTGTGATGAGCGATTTAGACTTAGGGATGAATGATCATTTAACAACAGCATTTTCATGGCAAGATGATAAAGCCTATCAACGTGGCAAAGTGTTATCAGCTCAGCAACTAGATGAAGTGGAAGTATTCGGGCGTTATTTAGATGTTGATGACGATGGTATTTGTTATCGCACATTGCCTGGTACGCATCCTGATAAAGGTGCTTATTTTAATCGGGGTACCTCGCGTAATCATTTTGCTGGCTACACTGAAAAGTCTGCCGATTATGTTGATAACATGGAGCGGTTAACAAAAAAATTTATCAATAGTGTTAAGTTTTTACCTGAGCCTGAAATACAACAAGCGAAGAGCCGAGGCCAGTTAGGACTGATTTTCTTTGGCACCAGTAGTCATCCTATTGCTGAAGCTGTTGACCAGTTAAAAGAACAAGGATTAATAGCAGATTGTTTGCGTATTAGAGCCTTTCCTTTTCATCAAACTATTGAGCAGTTTATTGAAGAGCATTCTTGTAATAATAAACAGGTATTTGTTATTGAACAAAATAGGGATGCTCAAATGAAAAGCCTATTAGTCAATGAGCTACAAATTGATCCCAATAAACTCGCCAGTATTCTTAATTTTGATGGTTTACCCGTGACTAGTCATCTTATTGTAGAGTCGGTGTTATCGATACTGGCCAGCAACCAAAAAAACACTAAAACAGGTTAAGGAGAATACCGATGAGTTTTATTAAATCAACATTTCGCCATCCTCGCCTTCCTGTTAACGATTTAGGTTTAACCTATCGTGATTATGAAGGTGCTTTATCTACTTTATGTGCAGGGTGCGGTCATGACTCAATTACTGCCGCAATAATACAGGCTTGCCATGAGTTATCCATTCAACCTAGCGAAGTCGCTAAACTGTCAGGTATTGGCTGCTCGTCTAAAGCGCCGAACTATTTTCTGAATAAAGCCCATGGATTTAATACTGTGCATGGCCGAATGCCTTCGATTGCTACGGGGGCAAATTTAGCTAATCAAGAGCTGTTATATTTGGCCATGTCAGGGGATGGTGATAGTGCTTCTATTGGCTTTGGTCAGTTTGCTCATGTGGTGCGCAGACAGTTAAATATGGTTTATATGGTTGCTAATAATGGCGTTTATGGCTTAACCAAGGGGCAGCTAGCGGCCACAGCAGATAAAGGCGTGAAAAATAAAGCCGGTGACTTGAGTCTTTTTAACGATATTGATTTGTGTGTGATGGCCTTACAACTGGGCGCCAGTTTTGTGGCGAGAAGTTTTTCGGGAGACAAACACCAACTGGTGCCTTTATTAAAAGCGGCAATGAGCCATAAAGGTTTTGCCTTTATCGATATTGTTTCTCCGTGTGTTACGTTTAATAATCATGCGGGGTCAACCCGATCATACGACTATGTTCATGATCATGTTACTACTGCAGCCGTTGCTGATTTTGTTCCCGTGAAAACAGAAATCACGAGTCATAGCAACAGTGGTGAGTGTGATGATGTCTGTTTACATGATGGTTCAATTATGCGAATTCAAAAATTAACCCAAGATTATGATAGCAGCAATGCAAGTCAGGCTATTATCGATATAGAGCAAAATAAGCAAGCAGGAAAAATTCTTACCGGGCTGTTTTATTTAGAGCCTACGGCCAGTGATTTTCATGAGATCAATGACACCAACAATACGCCATTAAATCAACTCAGCCAAGATGTGCTTTGTCCGGGTAATCGTGTGTTATCGGGGATAAATGATAGTTTTAGATAATACTAAAGCCGAACTTAGTACTGATTGTCTGAAGGTAAAAGTGCGCTATTTCAGCGCACTTTTTGATTGGTAACAGTAAGGTGAATCATTGCCTATTATGCATCTGGTAAACGCGCATCTAGTGTTTTTAGTGATCGTAAAAATAAGCCTAGCCCACCTATAGCTAATACTAGAATAACAATTAAATCAAAAGAGCTCATGGTTCTAAAGCTAAACCGAATTGATGAAATAACACCAAAAATAAGTCCGGTCACTGAGCCGATAGCTAGCAGCCAACCAAGAAAATTTCTACCATTGTAAAAAATAAGACCGACACCAAACATAAATGGGATCATTATCATGCCACTGGTAATATTGTACTGCCCACCCATAGCAGAAAATCCATATAATCTCATGCCCATACCAAAACTTGATGTCACCGTAATGGCATTTAACAACATATAAAAGCCGCCACACATCATGATTAGGCCAATAAAAAAATGACTCAATCCGCCAGATGTTCCACCTGCACCCTTCATAGTATCTCCTTAGATAGTTCCATTATATTCAACCTGCTATGGTGTTTTTTATTTGTTTGAATTGCAGAGATACTATCAACATAAAGAGCGCTAAACAAGTTAACGACTTATTATGGTGAGGGCTTATGCGAACCTTATTTGGCTGTGAGCCAGAGGCGTTTATCAGTTAATAGCTGTTTCACTTGGTTAGATAGGAGTGGGTTTTCTAATTTAAAAATAATACGCTGATTCACATTGGCTTTGGTTAAAATGCCAGCCGTTATCGGGTGGTTTAAGAAAAATTGTTCAAACTTCCCTGAACTAAGTAGTTTCTTAAATCCTAAGTCTAGCCTTTGATGCAAGCGAGTGTTCTGCTTGTTAACAAAAAAGAAGGTTGGGGCAGGGTATTTAAGCATAAAGTTTTTTTCAACCACAAGCTCGCTCTCTTCTGCCAGCTCAGACCATGGTTCATGCAATGCTCTGGGGTAAAACTCAAAGCGACCACTTTTCAACATTCGCACCAAATAGGGATCATGGCCTTTAACGACATTAAACCCATTGGCAAGTAAAATAGTGGCGTCAGGCCAGTTAATACCCTGACCAAGTGGGATTTTTTTTAATTCGCTCAAAGGTAGGTTGCTAGGGAATTTGCCTTGACTACCTTTATTAATCACGAAAATCCGACTGCCCATTAAGCCCTTTAAAATAGGAAAGTAAATTGCCTGTAATTGTTGCTCTAATGCTTGGGAGGTCATCCGCCATGTTAAATTAACATACTCATTACGCTCAAGCATAAGTGATGTTCTAGCCTGAGTCATTTCAATATGCACCGGCTGTAATTGATAACTGCCGTATTCATTCGTTGTTTCTTCAAGGGCTAACATTAATAAATCAACAAAATAGCCCTGTTTAGGATCGGGGAACTGCTGAGACTCGACATAGCGAATAATATCGGTAGCAAAGGCGATGTTAATGTAACTCAATAGCGCAGTTAACAAAACAATATTTCGGGTGATTGAAAAAATCATTAAACGTGATAACGTCTTTCAAATAGTGAGTCAGTTGATATGAGTATAGTTCAGGCTATAGCTATACGTTCGAGTAATTAACCATTTAACGATATATTTGTTCAGCCCACCGCGCTAAACCCGAGGTAACACTACCAAAGTGATCTCCAATCACCATGGGGGTGCAGGGCATTTGTTGTTGAATATAGTCGCTGATAACAGGCGATTTTGCGGTGCCACCAGTAACAAAAATTACATCAGGTTGCACTTGTGCTTGCTTGACCGCTGATTGCATTAACTCCCCTATGCTTGCCAAAGTGCGAGTATTTGCCTGTTTAAAGAGGGGATTGTCTACTTCAATGGTTAAACCATTATCAATATCTGTTAATGATATTAGGTGTGAGTCTTGTCCAGACAAATTAATTTTAGCTTGCTCAGCAGCGTTGACAAGCTGATAGCTCAGCTTGTGATCATGCACAGTTATGAGACGTTCAATCAATGCGCTATCTTTAGCGTCACGTGCTAACTGAATTAAATCACGCCTGTTTTTGGCACTATAAAACTTGGTTTGTTCATTAATGTTATTAATGGCAACGGCTTGATAAAAACTGGCCGTAGGCATAGGCGTTCCAGTTTTTAAATAACTGTGCATGCCTAAGCTTGGCATAATTCCTTGTAAAGCTAGCTGAATATCAAAATCATTACCTGCTACTCTCACACCGCTATGGGCAAGCAAGTGCTGCACACGATCATCACTATTTATAAATTCTGGCCCCATCAATAACATTGAACAATCACTGGTGCCGCCGCCGATATCAACCACTAAAACCCGCGTTTCTTGTTGCAAACTTGCTTCAAATTCAAACCCGGCTGCTACGGGCTCGTATTGAAATTCAACCGACTTAAAACCGACGCGTTTAGCGGCATTGGTGAGAACAGTGATAGCTTGTTGATTGCTTTCTTCGCCATGTAAGCCTTGGAAATTGATTGGACGGCCAATGACTGTTTGTGTGACTTCTCGCTGCAATTGTGCCTCGGTTAATTGTTTAACATTGCTCATCATGGCGGCAACAATATCTTCAAATAACTGAATTTGTGTTGGGGCTAATCCACTAGCACCTAAAAATGACTTTGGCGATTTAATGTAATAGCCTTCTTCAGGGTCTTCTAAGTACTTTTCAAGAGCGGACTTGCCAAAGAGTAGATCTGTGGCAATACCATCAAAATTTAGCTCACGCAAAGCTCGTTGTGCTTTTTGCAGCACCAAGGAATGGGATTTTTTAAATAGCGCTTGCTGTTCAACACTTAAGTGTTGATTTAGCCAATGGCAAATAATGTCGCGATCGGGGGCATATAAATTAGAGGCAATGGTGTTGCTTTGGTGATTGTCATCAATCATCAAGGGGATGATTTGCGGTTGACCATTAACCATTCTCGCAACACTACAATTAGACGTGCCGTAATCAAAACCTATCATTTATAGTAAACCATTCAAATGAAAAAAGGTCGCGTAGGATACTGAGTAAAGCTACAACACACAAGAGTGAAGTAGCTTTATTAGCTAAATTTATCTACCGCTAAGATGGCTAGTAATCACTAGGGTCAAACAGTTTGTAGCTATGCTCTAACTTGACCGTCGCCATACACCACAAATTTTTCAGTAGTTAATGCCTCTAGACCCATTGGCCCGTATGCATGTAACTTACTGGTAGAAATGCCAATTTCAGAGCCTAAACCTAGTTGATTACCATCTGAAAAGCGTGAAGAGGCATTGACCATAACAACAGATGAATTGATTTGTCGAATAAAGGCTTGGCTTCTTGAGATATCTTGAGTCACGATAACCTCGGTATGATCTGAGGTATATTCATTGATATGTGATATCGCATCATTAAAGCCATCAACAACTTTAACCGCAATTTCTTGAGCTAAGTATTCAGCATGGTAATCATCTGTTGAGGCTAACTGTCCGCCGTCGAAGTAGCTTAGACTTTTTTCACAAGCGTGAACTTGTACTTTAGCCGCTGCTTCGAGTGCTTTGGCTGCTAGTGGTAAAAACTCTGCGGCAATAGCCTGATGCACTAACACGGTTTCAAAAGCATTACAGGCGCTAGGCTTTTGGGTTTTGCCATTCACTAAAATGTTAACTGCTTTAGTTAAATCAGCTGACTTATCAATAAATAAATGACATACACCTTTATAGTGCTGTATTACTGGAATTTGACTGTTTTCACTGACATAACGTATCAACCCTTCACCGCCACGAGGGATCACTAGATCGATAGTCTCTTTTTGTTTTAATAACTGCTCAATCACATCGCGACTGGTATCAGGGATAACACTGACCACATTTTTGTCACAGCCGTGTTCAGTTAATACATTATGTAAGCAGTGTGCAATGGCTAAGTTGGAATGAATGGCTTCAGAGCCACCACGTAAAATAACGGCGTTGCCTGACTTGATACACAGTGCTGCTGCTTCAGCGGTTACATTTGGTCTAGCTTCATAGATCATGGCAATTACGCCTAATGGAATACGCATTTTACCAACTTGTATTCCATTTGGTCGAAGTGCTAAATTACTGACATTACCCGTAGGGTCGGCTAGCGCAACAATCTCGCGAATAGCAGCGCTAATATCTTTGACCCCTTGTTTGGTTAGTACTAACCTGTCAAGCATTGCTTGTGTTAGACCTTTGGCACGGCCAGCGTCAATATCTTTAGCATTTTCACTGATAATATGATCGCTATTTGCTTCAATGGCATCAGCAATGGCATTAAGTAACGCATCTTTTTCAGAGGTAGTTAGTTGTGCGGAAATTCGACTGGCAATCTTTGCACTAAGTGCCATTTTTTCCATTGAGAAATTCGTTGTATTTACGTTCGTCATATATATTACCCCTTAATTATCATGAGTAGCGTTAGCTATAAAATAACCATATCATCACGATGGACCACAACATTACTTTGGTTGTGTCCTAAAATGATAGCGATTTCATCGCTATGCTTACCCATAATACGTTGTAAATCAGAATGGCTGTACAGGCTGATCCCTTTCGCTATGAAGTGATTGTTTTGATGATCGATTAAATCGACAGCATCACCTGCCTTAAAGTGTTGTTCAATCGTTTTTATTCCTGAGGGAAGTAATGACGCACCTTTATTGACTAAGGCATTTACGGCCCCCGAGTCTAAAGTGATCTTACCTTGGCTTTTCAAGGTGTGCTTTAACCAATGTTTTTTTGCTTTAATAATATCCTTATCGGCAGCAAAACGTGTGCCTGGATTTTGTTGCGCCAACAGAGAAGCAAATACTTCGCTTTTAGTACCATTGACAATATAGGTATTAATACCGTGTTCTACCGCTTTTTCTGCAGCTTGAATTTTAGTTTTCATACCGCCAGTCGCGAGATGGTTGCGACTGGTACCTGCTAACGCATAAATTTCATCGGTAATATGTTCAATGTCAGGAATCAATACTGCATCGGAGTGAACTTTGGGATCCTTAGTAAAGACACCATCAATATCACTTAGAATAAATAAACTGTCGGCTTTACATACTTGAGCAACTAGTGCGGCAAGGTTATCGTTATCACCAACCGTTAAATCTTCAGACGTTAAGGTATCATTCTCATTAACTATCGGCAAAATACCGTTGGCTAATTGGATCTGTATGGTTTCTTTAATAGAGATAAAGCGTTTTCTATTTTCAAGATCGCTTTGATTAATCAAAATTTGGCTGCATGGTCTATCAAAAAAGCGCTGCCAGTTAGCCATCATTTTCATTTGACCAACACTCGACATTGCTTTTTTTACGGCAATAGATAACTCGGGACTACCATGATGAATAATACTTCGGCCAGCGGCAACGCCGCCAGAAGAAACGAGGATGATTTCCTTGCCTTGTTGCTGACACTTAGTAATAAATTGTGCAATTGCTAATGTATATTGTCCGCTACAACCCGTTTTAGTCGGTGCGACTAAGGCACTGCCAACTTTGATCACGGCTCTATTAAAGTTCATTATCTCTCCTACGATTGAATCCTGTGCAAGTATGCAAAAAACTGCGCAGGCATTCAACCGGTTTACTAAGATATACAAGCGAATTAATAGAGTTAAATACGCTCTTCAATAGCTTTTAGGAATAGAAGTCGACCTAGTTTGACAATAACAATATAAATTGATGGCAAAGCATGATTAAATATAGCTATTATCACCTTTTTACATTATTTAATCATACAACCTAAGATGCTTAATTTTTTACCTGCACCCCTTATTGCTTTATTATCTTTTAGCCTTTATGCCCTAAATACTATTTTTTGGTTGATTCCGATTTTAGTGTTTTCTTTGCTTAAGGCGTTAATTCCAATCGCTATTTCTCAAAAATTATTTAGCTATTTGTTAGACTTAATGGCAAGTAATTGGGTGGCTGTGAATACCTTTAACCAAAAGCTATTTACGCAAATGAAGCTACAAGTCACAGGTTTAGAAGGGGTAAATAAAAAAGACTGGTATTTGGTTTTAGCAAACCATCAAAGCTGGGTTGATATTGTTGTCTTACAACGCGCTTTGCATGGTAAAATACCGTTTTTAAAGTTTTTCTTAAAGAAAGAGCTGATTTATGTGCCCATTTTAGGTTTGGCTTGGTGGGCGTTAGATTTTCCTTTTATGCGCAGGTATAGCCAATCGTTCTTGAAAAAAAATCCCCATTTGCGTGGTAAAGATCTAGAAACTACTCGTAAAGCTTGTGGTAAATTTAAGCATAAGCCAGTCAGTGTAATGAGCTTTATCGAGGGTACCCGTTTTACCCAAGCTAAACATGACAATCAAAAATCACCATTTAAGTATTTACTTAAACCAAAAGCGGGCGGGATCGCATTTGTGCTTGATGCTATGGGCGAGCATTTAACAACATTGGTTGATATAACCATTTATTATCCTGATGATATTCCAAACTTTGTCGATTTTCTTAGTGGTCGAATAAAACAAGTGCATATAGAAGTGCACACTCAAGCAATTGACGGGCAATTGAGTGGCGATTACCTCAATGATCGCACTCATAAAATAGCTTTTCAAAAATGGCTGACGCAATTTTGGGCCGAAAAAGATGCTAGGCTCGATAAAATGCTGACAAATGCCAAACAAGGTGATGGTAATATTAAGGAATAACGATGAATGAATTGATGACTGCTTGGTTAGCTTCACAAGGAATAAGAGAACAATATATTGAAACCAGCGGTATTGCGCTTGGTTTGCTTATTATTGTGTTAATTTCAGCAATGAGTTATTACCTTGCTAAGCATCAAGTCATAAAAGTGGTTCATAGGGTCATATTGAAAACGAAAAACACCTGGGATGATGCCTTAATAGAACATCAGGTATTAACGCGTTTAACCTTACTGTTGCCTTTTATTGTTATTTTGTTTTTGACCCCTATTGTTTTTCCCGGCGAGCTATTATTTGCAACGGTTTTAGTATTGCTTGCTAAAATGTTACTAACATTTCAAATTGCCCGTACCGTGAGCTCGATACTTAATGTTAGTAAGAGTTTGTATCAAGAAACCGCGAAACAGAAATATTTACCCCTCAACGCCATTATTCAAGTCATAAAGTTAGCCATCTATCTTGTTGCCGCTATTGTTATTGTGTCATTAATATTAAACCGTTCACCTATTTATTTACTTAGTGGTTTAGGTGCATTAACTGCGGTTTTAATTTTAGTTTTTCAAGATACTATTAAGGGGTTGGTGGCAAGTATACAAATTTCAGCGAATAAAATGGTGGTGGCAGGCGATTGGATTGAATTACCTAAATACGGTGCGGATGGCGATGTGATAGAGATTGGCTTAAATACAGTTAAAGTTGAAAACTTTGATAAAACTATTACCACAGTACCCACTTATGCGTTAACCAGTGACTCTTTTAAAAACTGGCGTAATATGTACCATTGTGGCGCAAGACGCATTAAACGGACTATTATTATTGATGTTGCCAGTATTGACTTTTATTCACTTGAAAAAGTTGACTTTTTAGCAAGTACTGCGCTGTTGAAAACTTATTTGTCTGATAAAAAGCAACAGCTTGAAAATGAAAACAAGGCATTAAACCAGGATGAGCATTTAAATGTAATTGATATTCGTCAGTTAACCAATGTGGGTACTTTCCGTGCTTATATTGAAATGTACTTGCATCAAAACCAACGAGTACGTAATGATCTTACCTGTATGGTCAGGCAGCTACCTGCAACCGCAAGTGGCTTGCCTTTAGAGCTCTATTGTTTTGCCAACACTACCGTGTGGACGGAGTATGAAGCAATTCAAGCAGATATTTTTGATCACCTGTTTGCCATTGCGCCACACTTTGACTTACGTGTTTTTCAACATCCCAGCGGTTTTGATTGGAAAAGTAGCACTAAAGCGACTTAACATGAGTATGGCATTTACCTTTGCCTAATGACACCTTCTTGCATGGTTGAGGCGACTAATTCACCCTGACGGTTAAAAATTTGCCCGCGAACTAAGCCACGTCCGTTACTTGCAGAAGGACTGTCCATAGAATATAGCAACCAATCGTCAAAACGAAATGGGCGATGGAACCATATGGCATGATCAACGGTTGCTATTTGAAAGTTAGGTTGCAAATGGCTAACGCCATGGGGCAATAACGCCGTTGGTAGAAAGTGAAAATCGGACGCATAAGCTAACATACAGCTATGAATCGGTAATTCATTCGGCATGTGACCGTTGGCTTTTAACCAAATTTGGCACGCAGAGTCAGTTTTTTCAGGATTAAACCAGTTATATTGCTGAATAGGCCGGATCTCAATGGGTTTTTCTGCTAAAAAGATCTCACGCACTCCTTCAGGCAGTGCATCTTGATATTGGGTCAGAAAATCTCGGTATGACATAATGCCTTCAGGATTAGGCACCTTGGGCATTGTATCTTGGTGTTCGAACCCTTGCTCTGGCCGCTGAAACGAAGCTGTCATATAAAAAATAGCTTGGCCATTTTGTATTGCTTGTACTCTGCGTGTACAAAAACTAGCCCCATCTCGGATGTTTTCTACTTCATAAACCACAGGTTTAGAAGCATCACCGGCTCTGAGGAAATAAGAGTGTAGCGAATGCACAAAACGGCCATTTTCCACAGTTTCTTGAGCGGCAGATAATGCTTGCCCCATCACCTGACCTCCAAACAAAGCACGAAAGCCTAAATCTTGGCTTTGCCCCCGATATATGCCTTTTTCGATTACCTCTAATTTTAGTAGTGCAAGTAGTTCATCTAGCACGTGACTCATAGTTTTATACTCATTAGTTTCATACTTAATACTTTATTATAAATTAATGGCCTTACGCACTTTTTATCAAAAGAAAGCGCATTCTTACCTCATATTCCAACCATGATAACAGTTTTTTTGTGCTATTTTTTGCAATAAATGTCTTGAAGTATAGATAAATTTGAGCTAACTTAGCTTCATCTACGCTTAAATTTTAAGCTTATTATTAGTTTGAATGATTTAATACATTTAAACGTTGAGGTTTTTATGCAGACATCAGCGCTGAGAGAAACATTATTAGAAAGAAGACAGCAACCGACTGTTAATGTTGACGGCTTATGGGAAAAGCTTTCTTTGGCTCAAAAGTTTGCTGCAAGTAGCCTGCTGCAGTTTGGCTATAAACTTGCCTATATTCGCTCAAGTAGTGTGGGTGATTTAGCCATTTTGATTTGTAATGATAACGCAGCAACTATATCAAGTGAAGGCGAAATCGATACGCTTCCCAGTATACAAATTCGACACTAAATCAGTGGCTATAATTTACCTAGATAAAGCCACAAACACAGCTTAGTTATAGTTAATGCAGCACTCGGCTTAGCCATTGCTGCTTTTAATTATGCTTTTTCAAAGTCCAGCATTTTTCACCGTATTATCTTTTCTCATCTTTTGTCGAAACAGATTAAATTATTTTAGCAATATCACGTAGATGAGATAGCGAAACCTCGGGTTCTGAATCAGTAAAGTTCGGGCTTGCAACTGAGTAATTCATAGCGAGAGAAAAATTACCTAAGTTGGCAAAAAACCTCAATCTTAATACCTCTGCTATTTTTTCCATAACAAACTCGGCCTCCGCTTGGTGCTGATGTACAAAAAAGATCAAATATTCTCCTTCGTTAATCAAGCCTGCATCATCAAACTCACTAATATATATGCCGATTAAGTTGGCGATTTCATCGGTAATCTCAGTTACTACGCGTTTATTGAATTGATGTGTTAAGTCTTGCCAATTACTGATGGAAATATATCCTAGGGTGAGAGGATAGTTGAAGTGTTTGGCCATATTGACTTGCTTTTGGTAGCATTTTTTGGTTTGAATCGGACAATTATTTATATTGCTTGGTATCGCAGTTACTACTTCATTGTTGTTTTGTTTTGTTTGACGCGGCTTTAACCATAAAAATAGCACTAGGGTAGATAATGCAAAGATAAGGAGTGATAGGGAATAAACAATAGAGGTTTGCGAGTTGGCCTCTGCTGGAAGGTTTTGTATTTCATCGGGTTGAGTGATGTTATCCGTTGATTGAATTAAAGGACTACCGGCATTGACACTATCTACCTTGTTTGCATTCAAAAAAGTTAGTGGTGGTAGCTTGTCATCATAATATGCGGTCTTAGTACTTCTTAGTAGACTGTTACTGTACTCTTTTTGCCAGAAATAGGCTTTATTGAGCTCGGATCTATCCAAGTAAAGTTGAGCAAGCATCTTATATAATATGGCATAATCATTTGTTAACTTAATATTTTTAGCCGTTTGCTCTGCTTCTAATAATCTATTGATAGCTTCATTTTCTTGTCCTGTGGCTTTGCTAATTTGCGCTAAGATAACGAGGGTTTCTAAAAAGGGACTTGCTAAGTTGTTCTGATAAAAGAGTGATTTTGCTGCTTGAATCTTAATTGCTGCTTCAGCATAATTTTTTTGTTGAAATAGTGTTAAGCCTAAGCCTTTTGTTGCATGAGCTATAAAAATAGGCGCTTGTTTTTTCTCAGCATGTTTCTTTGCCTCCCAATAGGCATTGTATGCATCATCAAAACGGTGTAAGCGATAATAGATATTAGCAATGTGTTGATAGGTTTGGTTAACATTGCCCAGTCGCGCTAACTCAAAACGCAATGCGAGTATTTTCAACTGAATGGTCAGTGTAGCTTGGTAGTCACCTAAATGAAAATAAGCTTTGGCTAGGATTGATAATAGCGCAATATTCTCATTGAAATCAGTGTGTTTATTTGCGGTATTAATTGTTTTTTGTAAATCAGCTAAGCCAATTTTATGCTGATTTAACATGATAAGAGCAAGGCTTCGATAACCCATTGCTAATAAATAATAAGGGGTGATTTCTTTGATGTTTGGTCTATCTATTATTTTATCAGCAGTGGAAAGTAGAGCTTCGCCTTGATTTTGGGCGTTATGAATATTTGCTTGGGTAATATATAAATCTAAATTGGTTTGCTCATTTACACTTGATATAGCTAAGCCATCTTGAATAAATTGAAATCCGGTTGAAAATTCACCTTTATTGTTAGCAACATTGGCTAATAATAAATAGGTTTTGGCTAAGGTTTCACTTGGGTACAATGATCTTTGTATTATGATGGCATTGCCTAACGCAACAATTTGCCGATAGTTGAGTGTTTCGAGATCTGTTTGAACTAATGCATCTACTTGCGCAATCAACTGCTCAGGGCTTAACCTGTCAGCTTCTGCTGATAAGACACTAAAGCTCATACTGAGCAGAAAAAATGACAGTATAAATGCAAAAAAATTAATTATTTTTTTAATTATTAACATCAGTAAAAACACAGGCTTATAAAAAAATCAGTGCTTATTTTAACGCGATTAACCCTAATATGTTAGTTTTTTGTTTACAAATAAAAGAGAAGCGCTATAATGAATTTGAGCTTCTAAAGCTCGACAAGGGCAAATCTAATGAAAGTTAGAGACGCAAAGTAACCGGTCTAACGGGAAACCTATGACAGCGGGACTGCCAAATTTAGATGTAGTGGGGGCTCTTCTATTTTAACAGTCTCAAGTTTATTTCCTCGGTCTGCTTTGCGTGGCTTCCTTGCCTTCTGCTAACATCCTTAATAATTCCTATTTATTTTCTTCCAATATCTGCTTTTGTATTATTTTTGCGCGTTGTTGCTGAATATATTGTTCAATTACTCTTTCTAACATGCTTAATGGCATTGAACCATTCTTCAAAATTTGATCATGAAAGTCCCGTAAATCAAAATGCTCGCCTAAGGCTTTTTCTGCTGTTTTACGTAATCGTTTAATTGTTAACTCACCAATTTTGTATGATAAAGCTTGACCTGGCCATGAAATATATCTGTCTATTTCTGTTTGCACATTATGCAATGAGAGGGCTGTATTATTAGCTAAATAATCGATAGCTTGCTGCCTAGACCACCCTTTAGCATGCATACCTGTATCAACAACAAGTCGACAGGCACGCCACATTTCATAGGTTAATCGACCAAAATCTTGATAAGGCGTTTCGTAAATCTCAGCTTCTATGCCTAGATATTCGGAATACAGCCCCCAACCTTCGCCAAAGGCTGAGATATAGGTTTGATTACGAAACTTTGGTACCTCTTTCATTTCTCGGGCTATAGAGCCTTGCAAATGATGACCGGGTACGGCTTCATGCAAGGTTAATGCGGGGAGAACGTAAAGTGGTCGTCTATCTAATCGATAAGTGTTGACCCAGTAGTTTCCCGCTTGATCGTCACGAGCTGGGCCAGAATAGCGACCAGTGGTGTATTTAGGTGCGATATTCGCTGGCACTTCGATAACGCCATAAGGAGTTCTAGGTAAAGTTTTGAACAAGGAGGGCAGTTTTGCATCCATTTTTTTTGCGATATAGGATGCCTCTTTTAATAAGGCAACAGGAGTTTTAGCATAAAACTGCGGATCATTACGTAAAAAGCTGACAAAGGCTTTGAAGTCGCCATCAAAATTGAGTTGCTTGATAATCTCATCCATTTCAGCACGGATTCGCTTAACTTCGGCTATGCCTTTTTGATGCACTTGTTCTGCGGTTATATCCAAGGTGGTGTAATGAGCGACACGGTTTTGATAATAAGTTTTACCATTAGGTAATGAAATGGCGGCAATGTTATCTCTAGCATTGGGTTGATAACGGTTGACCATATAATCATAATATTTTTGGTAAGTTGGCATTACTTGCTCAGCAATAATTTTTTTGGCTGCTTGCTGAAACTTTTTCTGTTTTTCGATTGTGATATGAACAGACATCTTTTTAAAAGGCTTATAATAGATACTGTCAGTAATATCTTGTTTTATAAAAGCCTGTATTGATTTTTCAAAGCCCTTAAGTACAACTTTAGGCTGGGTGATCCCTTCGGCAATACCACGATTCATCCACGCCGTTTGTTGAGAAAAGTAGCGAGGCAGAGCACGTAACTTTGACAGATAATCGCGGTAATCTTGTTCACTTGTTAGGTTTACCTGCTGGCTAATGTTAGCAATCCACACATGAAAACCCGACTCTGCGGTTAGCGGCATATAGTGTTCTTTATTGTTATAACTATCAATTTGATTTTTTAAAACATAAGTTAAAACAGCACTATTGATTTTGTTAGCGGCGCTGAGGTCATCGTTATCAATACGAGTTAAGGCTTTATAGATCTTTTGTCGTTTTTTATGTTGCTTTGCTAAAAACTTAGCGGATAGATCGGGCAGCTTGCCATTATTACCTCCCTCTTGAGGATCGTTAAAGGGATTGCTTTGTTGATAAAATTGCTGATAGGTACGAATTAACTGATGTAACTGTTGATCTCGAGAGCTGATAACGGGTTTATCATCGATGCGTTTAGTTTGACTGCAACTTAACAGAAAAAAAATACAGCATAAGGAAAAAATTTTTTTCATTCTATTCACTCACTTAAAGACGAATGGGTACTGTAGCAGTATTTTGAGATAAAATAATTATAAATTTAGTAGATATTTTTACTCAAATACTAGAGAATTAGCACCCACATATGCCGCAGATCATGGACGTGTTAATTTCATAGAGGTGATCGGTGAAGTATCACGATTCCGTAAAGCAAGCAAGTAAAACCATGGCCTTAGCTGTCAGTCAATTGAAGCAATGGCATCTACCCGTTAATCCTATTAATTACGCCGTTAGTTATGAATATTGCCAGAACAAAAAGTCAAAATTAATAGCAAGTATTAAACGCTTTTTGTTGTCAGGTCGAGCGTTAGATAATTTCTTTATGGAGCAACTTTATAAAGAGCACTTACTTGAACAAAGCAAATTTCGTGAAGAAATCCTTTCTGATTTATCTAGCCTATTGACTCAATTTCAGCAGCGTTGCCAACAATCAGTTTCTGGTGCAGAAGATCTTATTGAACAATTTGATGATTACTTACCTGAGTTGATGTCTGGTGACAAAGAGAAAGTTAAATTAGCCTTATCTAAACTTCATCAAGCATCCACCACCTTTAAAATGCGTCAACATGAGTTAGCTACTAATTTAGAGCAAGCTCAAATGCAAACAAAAGCCTTGGAGGATGAACTAGAACTAGTTCGTGAAGAATTATATCTCGACCCAGTCACTGGCTTACATAACCGAAAAGCTATGTCTAAACATGTTGATGTATGGCTTGGTGATGAGACTAATAAAAGTATTGTTGCTATTGTGGTTAGTGTCGATCATTTTAGTCAATTTAAAGAACGTTTTGGCAGCTTAATTGGCGATGTTATCTTATCTAAAATCGCCAAAAAAGTGGCTAGTTATGTTGATGATAGTGGTTTACCTGTACGCTCTGCTTGCGATGAGTTTATTGTGTTGTTACCTGACGTTGAAACCGAGATTGCGACTGAAATAGCCGAAAAAATAAGACAAGGTGTTGAAAAGCTTCGCTTTGTGAGTGTGCAGTCTGGTGTAAGATTACCTAAAATGAGTGTTTCATGTGGCGTTGGCGAAATGAAAAACAAAGAGCCACTCAATAAATTTATTAATAGAAGTCGTAAAGCAATTATTGGTGGTTAGTTAGGTCAGCACAATCTAACAAAGTGGCTAACTTATCTAGCGAGTGTTCTGAAAAAACAGTAATTCCATGTTGGTGCAAGAGTTGACTAGTAATGCCCTGTCCGACAATTTTTTTATTGGAAAAAGAACCATCATAAATATACGAACTACCACATGAAGGGCTAGACTCTTTTAGTAAAGCGAAGCGAATATTGTGCTTTTTGCATAAAGCTAATGCTTGATTGGCACCATCATTAAATTGTGCACTGACATCTATATTGGATAGGGTAATCACTTTGCCACTATGAGGTTGCTGCTCTGCTGGCTCTCTTGGCACAGGCAAGCCCCCTGATACTTCTGGGCAGATAGCAACTAGACGTTTTTGCTGTTGCCATAAAGCTAACAATGGGTGTTTTAAGGGAATCGCTTTACTATCGTAACGAACGTTTTCACCTAAAAAGCAACGGCTAATGAGTATTTTGTCAAACATGTTATGCCTTTAAACGTTCAAAAAGTTGATGGGTTTTGTTTTGGCTAGCTTCATCATTAGGACAAATCCAACAAGATTGACTGTAATAATCAAAGTTTAATACAAACTCGGCATCTAAGTATTGAAAGCGAATGTTTTCTCTATCTGCCCCTAATATCGTTTCTTTTATTTGAGATGCTGTTACTTTATTTAACAGTAATTTTGTCAGTAAATTGATATCTTCTTGATACCAGCTTTTATTAAATAAAATATCAATAATCTCTGCTCTATAAGCAATTGATTTTATGAGAATGGTATTCATTTATAGTCCATTGCTATGCTACTCACATTAAAAAAAGCATTATATTAAAAAAATAACGACAGCAGAACGGTTTTTATTTATACTGGCTTTAGAAAGAAAATTAACTTTATAGATAAAGAGAGATAATTACTATGATTAAACTTACTCTTGCAGTTGCTGCAACCGTAATGATGGCATCTCCTGCTTTTGCTGGTGATGCTGCCGCTGGTAAAGGTAAATCAATGATGTGTAGTGCATGTCACGGCGTTGCTGGTATTTCAGCTGTTCCAATGTACCCTAACCTTGCTGGTCAAAAAGAAGCTTACCTTGCTAAGCAACTTAAAGACTTCAAATCAGGTAAACGTAATGATCCAACCATGAAGGGTATGGTTGCAGCATTGACTGACGCTGATATGGATAACTTAGCAGCATACTACGCCAGCTTAAAATAAGCTTGCCAATCTGTAATAGTTAAAAAAGCGCTAATTAGCGCTTTTTTTGATCTTAAAATATAAGGTTGCATAGGTTAATGACAATGCTCGCTAATCACTTGCAAAAAGGCCCTGCCATAACGTGCTAGCTTGACATCACCAATACCACTAATGGCAAGCATTTGTGCTGCTGTTTTGGGTTGAGCTCTAGCGAGCTCTGACAGCGTTGCATCGTTAAAGACAATAAATGGCGCAATATCTTCACCATCGGCGATACTTTTTCTTAGTTCACGTAATTTGCTGAATAACGCTCTGTCATAAGGTTTTTGCTGGTGTTTACTTTGCCAATAACTGGCTTTTTGTAAACGTGGGCTCGCTAGCATTAATGGCTCTGTTGCTTTAAGTACGCTGCGCGATGCTTGTGTTAAACACAGAGTAGATTGTTGCTCAATATCTTGTTGTAAGTAACCTAAGTGAATGAGTTGCCCGATAATCGCAAACCAATAGCCGTGTGTTTTTCCACTACCAATACCAAAGGTTGATACCTGCTCGTGTGCTTGGCTTAATACTTGGCTGGTATTTTCCCCACGTAAAACATCAATAACATGGTTAATATCACCTTGTTGTTTAATACGAAAAACACATGATAGTACTTTTTGAGCTGGCTCTGTTGCGTCAAACTGGCTTGGGGGGTCTAAGCATATATCACAGTTACCACAGCCTTGTTGGGTATATTCTGCAAAATAGTTTAAAACAACTTGTCGGCGACACGTTTGTGCGTCAATAAATGCACTCATGGCAGCAAAGCGTTGCTTTTCAACATTAACACGTTGCGGGTTGTCACCTTCACTAATACGTTTTTTAATACGACTAATGTCTTTGTCAGCAACTAAAAACAACGCTTCAGCGGGCAAACCATCGCGACCTGCACGACCTATTTCTTGGTAATAGGACTCTAAGGTACGAGGGGGTTCAAAATGAATAACATAGCGTACATTGGGTTTATTGATGCCTAAGCCAAAAGCGACGGTTGCTACAACGATTTGAATATTGTCTTTGGTAAAGCCTTCTTGCACTAAAGCCCGTATTTCAGTTTCAAGGCCAGCATGGTAAGCAGCACAATTGATGCCACATGCGGCTAGATACTTGGTGAGTTTTTCTACCTGCCAGCGGCTGTTGCAATAGATAATACCAGAGTCATCGCCTTGCTTTTTCACATAACCCAATACTTGTTTTTCACCGTCATATTTTTGCGCTAAGGTAAAGCGTATGTTTGGCCTATCAAAGCTGTCTAAATGAATGTAAGGGTTGTTTAATGATAGTTGAGCAAGGATATCTTTACGTGTAGTAACATCTGCCGTAGCGGTTAATGCCATCACCGGCACCTGAGGAAAAAATTCTTTTAAAATATTGAGTTGAGTATAAGCCGGTCGAAAATCATGCCCCCATTGCGAAATACAGTGTGCTTCATCTATGGCGAACATACTCAAAGGTAGTTCACTTAACCCTTGTAAAAAATAGCGACTTGTTAATCGCTCTGGAGCAACATAGAGTAGTTTGATTTTTCCCTGGGCTAGCTGGGTAAAAGTATCGTTAATTGTTTGTTGCGACAATGATGAATTAATAAATGCTGCCGATATTCCTTGATGAGTGAGGTTATCAACTTGGTCTTTCATCAGTGCAATTAAAGGAGAAACAACAATGGTGATTCCCGGTAATAAGGTGGCGGGCAATTGATAGCACAATGATTTGCCACCGCCTGTAGGCATAAGTACCAGAGAATCCCTTCCTTGAAGAAGGTGAGTAATGATTTCAGCTTGGCCTTGGCGAAAACTATCGTAACCAAAATGGTGTTTTAAACTAGTGAGCAGAAGCTTTTGGTTGTCTGATGTTTCATCAATAGGTTGTGTAGCAATATTCAACAGAACGTCTTCGGTAATTGACAATGACCCTATTTTACCTGAGTGACGTTGTAGAGGCACCATTATTTTTACCTATGTGCCCTTAATGATGTTATCTTAATTGTTTACACGTCTGACCAGAGAGGTTTATATGAGTAATGAGGTAATGTATCAACAGCTTACTGATTATTGGAATCAGAACATGCCATTTAATCAATTACTAGGATTAGAAATTACCCGGTTTAACGCCCAAAATTCCGAAGTGCGCTTTGCTTGGCAAGATAAATTAATTGGTAACCCAGTTCGAAAAATACTGCACGGTGGCGTAACTGCGTCAGCATTAGATTTGGCTGGAGGCACAGTGGCCGCAGCTAATATCATTGAGCAGCTAACCGATAAATCGCCTGCGGCAATTAGGCAAAGTCTAGATAAAATAGGCACAATAGATTTACGAACTGATTATTTACGTCCGGGTCGTGGAGAAGCGTTTATTGTTACTGCGCACATTATTCGAAGTGGCAGTAAAGTTGCTGTTGCACGTATGGAAATGCATAACGAGCAAGGTGAACATATAGCGTTTGGTACGGGAACCTATATGGTTGGTTAACTTTACATTTGCATACGTTTGATAGATTAAACTCGTTTAGAATTAGCATAACTATTGCTGTTGTTGTGCTACCATGCGCGCCAGTGTTATTTCTGTTAAAAATATCCCATTATGTCAATTTCACAGCAACAATTATCAATGCGCAGTGGTGTTATCAATGCTTTAGCCGCTTATTTTATGTGGGGGCTTGCCCCGATATATTTTAAATTACTGGTAGATATTGGCGCAGGTGAAATTTTAATGCACCGCATTATTTGGTCTAGCGTTTTTTTATTACTATTAGTATTAGCTAGCAAAAAGTGGTCAGTGCTGGTTCAGCTATGTCAGCAGCCTAAGGTTATTGCTAAGTTGAGCCTATCTGCAGCGGTGTTAGCATTCAATTGGTTATTATTTATTTGGGCTGTTAATAATGATCATTTGCTTGATGCTAGCCTAGGGTATTTTATCAATCCTTTATTTAATGTCGCGTTAGGGATGCTATTTTTCAGTGAGCGCTTACGGAGAAATCAAAAAGTGGCGGTGGGTTTAGCTGTTTTTGGTGTATTAGTACAATTGTTTACTGTTGGTTCATTGCCCGTTGTATCTTTGGCTTTGGCAAGTTCTTTTGCCGTTTATGGCGTATTAAGAAAAAAAATGCACGTGGACTCGTTTGTTGGCTTGTTGATCGAATCGCTGTTAATGCTACCCGTGGCGATTATATATTGGTTATTTTTTCTAGAAAGCACCACATCAAACTTGGCTCTTAACGCTAATACACTCAATATTACTTTGGTAATGGCAGGCATAGTAACTACTGCGCCGTTGTTATGTTTTACCGCGGCAGCTAAGCGTTTAACCTTATCAAGCTTAGGTTTTTTTCAATATATAGGCCCTAGTATTATGTTTTTACTGGCAAGCTTTTATTATCAAGAATCAATGCAGTTAGCTGAATTTATAACCTTTGTATTTATTTGGTCAGCATTAGCGCTCTACAGTATTGATGTTTACCATAATATGAAAAAGGCCAAGTTAACGGGTAAAAAATGATTGCGTCAGCATACCCTTGCAATAGAAGACAAAATAAATTGACTGAATACTGTAAAATGGCGTAAAAAGAAATACAATTCTATTTTTTCATTTGTATCAATTAGGCGATAAGAGCTGTTTTATTATGCATAAGTTAAACACACCCGTGCAAAGTCAAAATTTATGTGCGGTGACACTGTTGGGCAATTTAGTGGCTACGCCAGATATTCGTTATAAGGCGAACCCTGTTTCAGCAATCACTGAAATTACGCTTGCCACTAGCTCAAAATGGTTAGATAAAAAAACGAATCAATACAAAGAGTGGACTAGCTATCACCATATAAAAGTGGAAGGTGAATTAGTTGAACAGACGCTACTAACAGCTAACAAAGGCGATATTGTGTTAGTGCAAGGCTATTTAAGCAATATCAAAGTCAATACAGCCAATACCAAACAACATCCAGCCATTGTGCATGCGACTTTTATTCAAAAGTTTAACAAAGGTTATACACAAACCGTTAATCAAGTGCATTGCAGTGGGCAATTACTCAGTGAACCTCAGTTAATCACTACACAAAATAATAAACAGTTAGCACAAATGAATATTAGTATAAATCAACAAGCATATTCCTTTGAAAAACAATGCTGGCAACCTCACCAAATAGAGCGTGAATTGCACGTTTGGGGTAAACAAGCACAATACATAGTGGAGCATGCAAAGCTAGGCAACAACCTGATGGTTGAGGGTAAGTTGAGTTATTTAGCCACTGCCGAGAAAGCACAGTTTATTGAAGCGAAAACTGTGCATTTATTACTATAATTTAAGGGCAAATAACGACTGAATCAGCTCAAGCGTTTTTTAGTGAATAGATACAAAGTTACTTTTTTTGCATATTTATATTGACATTTGGTGTGAAAATATCATTAATAGTATGTAATCGTGGAGTTAATGGATTGATTCTTGTAAACAAAAAGGACGGAATAACCCTCTTTATCAATCTAGAACGTCATAACTTCACTTAATGTACCTATAAAAACATAAGAAGTACGTGATATGACAGAAGTGACTACCCCTGCTAAAGCTTATGTTCTTACCAATATAAGCAAAAGTATCGAATTGACCTCAGCAGAACAACTAAAGTTAACTCAATTTTTGAATTTATTAGCCACATGCAACATCACAGCGCAAGTGAGTTGCTCCTTACCTGAAAAGCTAGCTTTAGCTCAATATCCTTTAATTTTTATTGATTTTGCCAGCATCATTAATGTCAACGCCATTCCCGAAAACTTGGTGAAGTTAACACTTAAGCATAAGGTGGTGTTGTTTAATTGCTCTGCAGGAGTGCTAGATGAAAAATCTGCATTAATGGCAGGTATCAGAGGAATGTTTTATCATGCGGATCGTGCTGATATCATTTTGAAGGGGTTCGGTGCTTTACTCGATGATGAGCGGTGGTTTAAACGTGAAACCATGAATATTGCACTAGGTGAACTATTAACACACTTGGATACTACTCAAGGGAATATTGACTATACTGATAACAATCAAACGGTTTGCCCATCATTAACTAAAAGAGAAAAAACGATTATAGGCCTAGTATCTAGTGGCGCTCAAAATAAAGAGATCGCCAGTCAACTGCATATTAGCCCTAATACCGTTAAAACCCATATTTACAGTATCTTTAGAAAAACCAGCTCAAGAAATAGAGTTGAATTGCTGTCTTGGAGCAAACAGTTTCAAGTAGTGAATTAACCGCTATGCTAATTAATGACCGAAAGGTCAGCATTTTAACTATAAGGGGTATTCATGCTAGCGTTAACTAAAAAAAATATACCATTTATATTTCTTACTATTATTTGTATATTTTGGGCTTTTTTCTATCAAAGCTCCAATGCTTTAAATGAGTATGGTACAGAGCAGCCAGAATGGCTGTTATTAATTGACGGTTTAATTGTTTTACCTGTTTTATGCTTTTTGTGCGTCAAAGATAAAAAAGAAGCAACAATTAAGGCTGTTGCATATGCTTGTTTAATTGTATTGGTTGGAAGCTTTGTTATTCCTGAAAGCTCAAAGGTTATTTGGCCTTACCTTGAGTCATTGCGCTACTTAGCTATTGCAGCATTTATCGCTTTAGAAGTCACCACTATCTTTACCGTATTCTTTGCGATTAAAGCATCGCTTATCAAAGAAAAAGATCCTGATATGTCTATATCAGAGCCGATTGAAAAAATTGTAGGTAAAGGTGTGATAAGCTCATTACTTTCTTTCGAGGCTCGCATTTGGACGTATGCATTATTTTCCCGTAGGATAAAACAGCAATATTTTTCGGGAGATGATCACTTCAGTTGTCATGAAAAAGACAGTACGCAAAGTAATCAATTTGGGTTTATTCTCATTATTATATTTGAGTTACCCGTTATGCATTTGTTATTGCACTTTATATGGTCTCCATTTGTGGCCAATATTACAACGGGTATAACGCTTATTGGTTTAGTCTTTTTTATTGCTGAATATAAGGCAATTTCAATTAGGCCTATTTCCATTACATCAACTTCTCTTATTATCAGGTACGGAATATGGAATCCTTTGTGTGTGCCTTTAACTGAGATTGAAAGTATTGAATTAAATTCAAGCTTCATACGCAGAGCGGGTCATGTTAAAAGGTATAATTTGGCGGGTAACCCAAATGTAAAAATTGAACTTAACACGGGTAATGTTATTTATATCGGTGTGGATTCACCTAGCGACTTTATTCTGGCATTAGAAAAACATCAGCAATTAACTACAATTAACTAAGCCGATCATAATTAAACTAGACCATAGTTAAACTAAGGAACAACGCAATGAGTTAGGATGCTTTTATTTATCAATCGGCTTCAACTCTACGCGGCGATTGCTAGCATATGACTTTTCAGAGGTGCCTTTATCTACAGGCTTATTTTCGCCTAAGCTAGTTACTAACATTTGCTCTGCTTTAACACCTTGTTGGTGCAAGTGCTTAGCCGCCGCCACGGCTCTATTTTTTCCTAAGGTCGCGTTATATTTAACATTACCTCTTTCGTCGGCATGGCCTTCTAAACGTACTTTCTTTGTTGGGTGTTTTACCAAGTAGTCAGCATGTGAGGTGAGTGTTTTAGCCGCTTTATTTGAGATGTCCGCTTTGTCATAATCAAAATAAATAATGCTAGCGAGTTGCGTTTTGGGTTTTTCAAGCACTTTAGCTGGTGTGGCGAGTTTAGTTGGCGCTTTTTTTATCTGAGCAATGGCAGGTGAGGCTGCTCGCCATACCTTTTTATCGATACCTTTTAGGATAAGCTCCGTTATGGCTTTTTCAATGGTTTGGGTAACACATAAATGCATTGGCTCATTGGTGGTGTAGCCACCTTCAGCTTCGGCTAGTCTTTTAAAGCTAACATAGCGAAAAAAACCGGCTCTAATTTCTTTACTGAGTATCTTTTTAGATGTTGAAACCGAGACCAGTACTTGTCCGGTTCGCACATCAATTGCCCGCATGTAAACGGATATTAAATCTTCTCGGTAAAGTTCTGAGGCGCCTATACCGAAATATTCAGCACCAAAGCCGCCGGTTTTAATATTAGAGTCATAACTGATTATTCCACCTTCTATTAGCAATTTTGAGGTGGTTAGTGGCGGCAGGTCTTTGACTTCCTGACCCTCTTTTTTATCATTTTGCAAAGAGGCTCTGATGATTTTTCTTTCGGTTAGAATATTTTGTAAGCCCTCACGCTCAACGGGCAAAAACCAGTCAGAGTCGCTCAATGCTTGCATTAAAATTGAGGTGGCGCCTTGGGTAACCGCGGTTGAAAAAGAGCTGACATTCGCTTGAGGCTTATATTGCCCTGTTTGATCACGAAAAGAATAAACCGATACCGGAATGCGCCCCTTAGGCTTGGGTAAATTGGTTAGCTCATCAAAAGCGGCAGAATTCACTATTTTTATCGCACCTGCTTGCTCAGGTGGTATTAAGTGATTAAGGCTACTACAACCTGATAATACGAGGAACAAAGAGACAACTATTAACTTCTTCATTTTATTATCCAAATCTTGGTACTTCAATTAATGTGATTTCACCTGTTAGGCTATTGGTAATTTGTACAGTAATACTGTCGGTATTGCTGGTAATAATCTCTATCAGATAATCGCCGCTGGTAAATATTGAGTCTTCATTAAATATGCTTGGGTCACACTCGGTATCGGTGGCAACATCACAAGTTTCGCCAAAGGCAAGATCGGTAATCTCTCGCACCATCTTATTAATATAAGCTCGCTCTAAAGATTCTTGAAACTTTTCGGCATAAGACTTTTTATTTAATTTGGCTTTATGTTTATTTTGAGCCTGTGCTTTACCTAATAAAAAATTACCATTGAGAGGATTACCACCAAAACTCGGGTTGATTGGGGTATACACTAGTTCGGAGGCATTTACCCAGGATGCAGCTAAAAGGAAAACCACTAAAACACTTGTTTTTATATTCATTACTACCATCCATCATTTGATATATCAGGGTTGTGTTCTGTAAATTGAGATTTTGCCATCATTTCGATCAAAATTAGCATGGCTTGTTCAACTCGACTTTTTATCGGCTCTTGTCTCCTGCCCATATAAGTGACATATATAAGGGTGTTATTCATGTTTACCGTTAATTTTGTCCCTGAACGAGGAATTACTTGCTCTTTTATCTGCACGTTAATTCCATCTGAATGAGGCAAATCTTGCCAAAGTTGACTGAACTTGTAGGCAAACTCTTTTCCTTGCCTGCTGATGGTGTTATCTAGCAGTAAACCGCCAATTTCGAGTTCCGAAGTGTTAGCAGAAAAAGAAGAGAAAAGTATTAAAAAAATAAATTTATAGTTCATATTTGTATAAAAAAAGGGGCCCCCGCCCCCCTTTAATGATTATTCAGCTTATTGCTGAATAATAGTTGCGCTGTTCCAATCACCCACTTGAGAGATGGAAACACTGCCACCAGCGCTAATAATAGAGCCTTCAACTAGGTTACCATTACCTATTTGATTAATACTTAGCTCAATGCCAGCACCGCCAATTAACATGGCATCACCATTTGCACCCGTGACCATGTTTTCATCACCCGTTTGAGCGATATCGATAACATGGTTGCTGCCTTCAATTAAAATATCCAATGAGTTCAGGTCACCACTTTGGGCAATATCAACGGTGTTGAAGTTGCTATCTAAGATAGTACTCATGTTAACAACCGCATCATTCATGTTACCTGTTTGAGCTACTTCAATGTCATTTTCATTGGTGGTTAAGCTATTATCATCGGCAGATGCTTGAATTACTGCAACGTTTTCGTCACCTGCTTGAAGTACATCAATGTCATTATCAAAACCATTGAAGTTTACCAAGTGAGATTCGTTGGCATCACCAATTTGTGTAACGCTAAACTCATTGTCGCTACCAAGCGCACCAAGGTATGAGATGTTAGCTGCGCCATTTTGCATTACAGTAAAGTCGTTGTTATCGCCAATCACGTCAAAAGTAGACTCGTTGTCATCGCCATTTTGGGTAAGTGATACTTCGTTGCCTTCACCCATAAATATATTGGAAGTGACTTGGTTGTAATTACCTTCTTGATCAACGTTGAGTTCGTTTTCACCGCCAATGACCTCTGTTACTGTGATTTTATTGCGGTCGCCTTCTTGTTCAAAATCAATCTCATTGTCTGAACCTTCAATAGTACTAACGCGTACTACGTTCCAATAGCCATCTTGGTCAACGGCTATTTCATTACCATCGCCAACAATATTATCAAAATGAACTTCGTTCCATTGGCCTGACTGTTTGGTGGTTAAACTATTACCTGAGCCTTCCATATTACGGTTAAATGACCAGTGGCCACCATCACCTTGCTCCATTGATACTTCGTTACCGTCACCAGAAATAGTATTGACTGCAGCGTTGCCTATGCCTAGGTAGCCACCACCAAGTTGGTTGACTTCGGCAATATTTTCATCACCTGTGATAGTTGTTTGAGCTTCGTTATCGTCACCCTCTTGCGTGATCGCTTGGATATTGCTATCACCTGTACTGGCACTGATAGCGATATTGCTAACGCCTACTTGCATAACTTCAGTGCTGTTGTCATCGCCATTTACTGATGCATCAATCCCGTTCGCATCACCTTCTTGTGCTAAATGGACATCATTACCATACACAGCGCCGGTTTGTGATGTTTGCGACAGAATGATGACGTTACCAGCCGCATCGACCATAATATCTTTGCTGATTTGTACTGCTGATTCGTCTTTTACATCATCTGCAGCAAAAGCAGTTTGTTGTGTGCCTAACGCTAATACGATAGCTCCGGCTATTATTGATTTATTAATTTTCACAGTTTTCTCCAAAGTAGGTTGTTAAAATTGAGTAATATTAACCACCATGTCATTTCCAATTTGATGAACAGTAAATGTTTGTTCACCTTCCTGTAGTACATTAGCTACATTGGTATTGCCCTCTTGAATAACTTCAGCAAAATTATTATTACCTTGTTGTTGCAAGTTGATTGTATTGCCATAACCTGATTGTGTTAGGTTAGCCATATTGTCAATACCAAACTGGTCAATAATGATGTTATTTCCCATGTTAGCCATTTGGTTTACTGTTGCTTTGTTGTGTATTCCATATTGATTGATAACTAATTGTTGAGTTTCCTCACCAATTTGCATGGTTGCTGTAGTAGTAAGACTTAACGACAAAGGAGAGTCTTTTAGTTCTGTGCCTGAAAGTAAGTCATTTGAATAACTCATCTGAGAATAAAATGCTAAATTTGCGATCACAACAGTAAAAAAACAGCACTGGAGCGGGCTTCTTTTATTGTTATTATTTAGTTTATTTATTCTCACCTAACACTACCTTTAAACACATAGTTGCCCTTAAACCATATAATTATTTTTACTAGAGACATATCACCCTAAACTATCATTTAATAATAAGTCTTTTAAAACAATGGCTTAAAATGTAAAATAAATGTTAATGAAATGATTGGCCGCTATAACTAGTAAAAAAGTACTAGTGAACACATCAGGTATTACCACCTGAAAAAGCCATAAAAAAGCATGAGGTTTTTAAGGTATGAGTTATAGGTTTCTAAGAATAAAGTCGTATTTTTATGATTTTTAATTCTATTTGTTAGTATTTTGTTAATTTATATGTTTAAAGTACTTGGGTTGCTTAGTTCCATAGATGTAGTGTGAAAGTAGTAAAATAGACAGATTAACATTGGAGAATCTATACCGACGCTCAACTTTTTTGAGCATAATAACAACGGACATGGATTCAAATCATGAAATCGAAATTAACAGCGTTAACCTTAGCGATGCTACCCACTCTAGCGATGGCATCAACCCATATCGATGGTGTAAACCAAGCCAGTTATAAAAGTGACTCGGTGATCGTCGTTTATAAAGAAAACACTACCGCATTACAAAGACGTTCTGCGCGAAGTCTAGTGCTGGCAAAAATTACTGATCTGAATGCGGATGAAATAGATGATGCTTATCGTCATATCTCGCAAGGTCGAATGGCAAATTATAAGCTTACTAGTATATTAGCTAAAAAAGCGCTGGAAAAACTTAATCAGCATCCCGCGGTATTATATGCTGAGCCAGATTATTTGCTAAAAGCGAGTGTGATGCCAGATGACTCACGTTTTGATGAGTTATGGGGAATGCACAATACCGGCCAAACGGGCGGTACAGATGATGCCGATATAGATGCCCCAGAAGCATGGGAAATTTCAACAGGTAGTAGCGATGTTGTCGTTGGTGTTATTGATACAGGTGTTGATCATAGCCATACTGATTTAACTGACAATGCTTGGGTAAACCCAGGTGAGATTGCTGGCGATGGTATTGATAATGACGGCAATGGTTATATTGACGATGTTTATGGCATTAATGCTATTACCGGTGTTGGCGACCCTATGGATGATAATGGTCATGGTACACACGTATCGGGGACTATTGGTGGTACAGGTAATAATGCACAGGGCGTTGCCGGCGTTAACCATGACGTTTCAATAGTCGGTTGTAAATTTTTAGATGCTGCTGGCTCAGGCGCAACTTCTGATGCGTTGGAATGTATGGATTACATGGTAGCTCTGAAAAATAGCGGCATTAACTTGCGCGTGTTAAATAATAGTTGGGGCGGTGGCGGTTCAAGTCAGGCCATGATTGATGCGATTAACGCTTCTGAAGCGGCAGATATTTTATTTGTTGCAGCGGCCGGTAATGATGCTGTTGATAATGATGTGAGTCCTCACTTTCCATCAAGTTATGAACATGACAGTGTTCTTTCTGTAGCAAGTACAACCCATACTGATTCAATGTCGGGTTTTTCACAATGGGGTTTAACCAGCGTTGATATGGGAGCACCAGGCTCTGCAATTTTATCAACGGTACCCGGTGGCGGCTATAGCAGCTTTTCAGGAACATCCATGGCTACACCTCATGTTGCTGGCGCTGCCGCATTAGTACTTTCTGTTAACCCTGAACTTTCAGTGGTTGAATTAAAAGAGCTATTAATGAACAGTGGTGATGACAATACAGAACTAAATGGTAAAACTGTTTCAGGTAAACGTTTAAATATACACACAGCGTTAATTGATGCTGATCCAACGCCAGGCTTTGGCTTCTCAGTTTCTCCTGGTTCAATTATGCTAACCGCCGGTGAAACAGCTACTTACAACTTTGATGTTAGCGCTATTGCTGATTGGAATGGTGATGTTGATTTAACCGTTACCGATTCACTAGGCAGTGCGGCATTGTCAGCGTCAACAGTGACACCAGGAACAAGCTTTATTTTAACGGTACCTACAGTTGCAGATACTGCTTGGGGTGATTACCAATTTACTGTTACTGGTACAAGCGGTGAAATAGTTAAAAGTAAAACAGTCTCTTTATATGTTAATCCACAAGGGCTGAATGATTTTACCTATAATAACACTACACCTGCAGCTATTCCTGATAATGACCCATCAGGCGTAACATCAACCATTACTATTGCAGACGCACTAACGGTATTTGGATCAAGCACCTTTGTTGATATCACTCATACCTATATTGGTGACTTAATTGTTAAATTAACATCACCTGCAGGTACAACGGCAGTATTGCATAATCAAGCAGGCGGTAGTGCCGATGATATCGCTCAATCTTTCCCTTCAAGTGCATTTAATGGTGAGTCAACTTTAGGTGATTGGACCTTAAGTATTGAAGATACTTATGCAGCGGATACAGGTAACCTAAATAATTGGTCTATCACTTTCTCTGCGTTGGGTGATGTAGCACCTGCAGCGCCTATTGCTGAATTCAGTTATGATGCTAATTACTTATCGGTATCATTTACGGATAGCAGTTCAGATGTCAATGGTGACATTACAAGCTGGGCATGGGACTTTGGTGATGGGACAAGCGCTACTGAGCAAAACCCTACTCATAGTTACGCTGCATCAGGTACATATAATGTTTCATTAACCGTAACGGATGCTGAAGGTAATGCAAATACCAGCGTTATGGAAGTAACGGTTTCTGATGTCAGTATTGAAGCTGATGTTAAACGCGCGTATAAATCGCGTTTAGGTAACTTGCGTGTTGATATTGTTTGGTCTGGCACAGGTTCAGAAATGGTTGATATTTATCGTAACGGTGAAAAAATTGATACGGTTTCTAATGTTGGTATTTATCGCGACCGAGAACGAAGAGCAACTGGCTCTCAGTTCATTTATCAAGTGTGTGATGAAAGTACCGCGTGTTCTAATGAAGTGACGGTTAACTTCTAATAGTAACTCACCTACTAAGTTTTATTAGTAAATCCAATAAAGCTAATTGTTTTGTGCAATTAGCTTTTTTTTCTCTTTTTTCAATGAACTTACTGACTTTTAAATAGATTACATCTGTGATTTTTCACCGTCTCTTGCTATTCTGTTAATATATCTATTTATCTAAAGTAACGCTTAAGTGTGATGAACAGTAAAAATAATTTCTTCCATTGGATTCAGTTCACAACCTACGGTGTTGTGATGTTAGCAATTGTGAGTTTTTTTTTACCGGTTGCAATTGCAGCAACAAACGATTATCAACTGAATCAAATTGCCCAAAGCAATAATCCCTCGATAACCTCTTCTGGGTGGCAGCAGCTTGTAGCTAACCCAAGTAACCAACAGCAGCATTTTATTATTGATACTGCAGGTCAAATGACCCTGATTGATAGTATGGATAACGCCCATGTTATTTTTAATCTTAATGCGACTAAGAAAACCACGACTGAGCCGATTCAGTTGACGGCTATTGCGTTACACCCTAATTTCTCATTACGTGATCAATTGGGTTATAACACGTTTTATACCGCCCACATAGAAAGCTTAGATCAGCAAAGTAAGGTTAAACGAATACAAGAACGCAGTAGCGGCTTTTCCTTAACGCATGATGCGGTTATTACTCAGTGGAAATTTACAGACGCTAGTTATAAAAAGGTTGATTTAACCACTAAGCGGGAAGTTTTGCGCATTGCAGTGCCTGATCTCAGTATCAAGATACAGCAAATGGCATTTAACCCATATAAAAAAGCATGGAATGAAGATTTCGGCTTACTATACATTGCATTAAACGGACAAGAAAAATGGCAAAAGCCACTGTATTCAGGTGTTATTTTACGGATAAATCCTGCAAAATTTGGTTTGCGAAATTTTACTGTGCCAAGTAATAACCCGTTCTCGAATGTTGATAGCATCAGCAATGAGCTTTACCTGTTAGGGGGGCAAAATATAAAGCAGTTTATCTGGCCGGATAAAAATAAGGATGCTCTTTTACTGTCTCACTACTATCAAAACAAGTCGGTATTGACCTTAACAACAGGTGGTGATGATTGGCGTAATAAAGCCCCAAGTACTGTGTTGTACCAAACAGATAGCGCTATTATGGATTTACTCAGTTATCAGGGGCGAAGTTTGCCATTGTTAAGAAATAAGTTGCTCCTATTAAAACAAACAAAGCAGCATTGGCTTATTGAGTCTATATCGCTAAACCTAGCCTTTAATCAGGGGACGTTAATTGAGCGCGAGTCTCAGTTAGTATGGCGTTTCCCCGAGCAACACGTTAATGCTGGTAGTGATATCTCTATTACCACAAATGTTGACGATGAACTTTTGCTCATAAATAAAACTGCGGGTGTTGTGTTTCAACTGTTTCAAGAAAATAATGGCGAGATTTTACCGGCAGAAAAAAATACTAACGCTGGCACATTACAAACTGATGAGGGGTCAACGTCTTATTTTCTACTCATTATATTCGCTATTGTAGCGATTGGCTTTTTCATGTTTAAACGGCTGCAATTTTCAGCTAAAGCTGTGGTAAGAAAGCAATTTGCGCAACTAAAGTTAAGTGATTCACAACAGCAAGTCGCTTTATATCATCGTCATCAAAACACCGCGGATACCATCATTAATTTTTCCGACTTGGTAAGCTGTGAGGTGTTGTTAAACAATCATAGTATTAGCACTATTAATCATACGGCTGGGCATGGGTTTGATGATGACAAAGAACAAGGTTTGCGCGCACTCTTTGCTAAAGAAAAAATTACTAAGATGGTTGATGGTAAAGCTAGACAAATTAGTTTGCTGTTGTGTGACAGCCATGACAAAAGCTATACCGTGTGTTTATATATGCGAAAAGGTAGCGACCGCATAACGAAAAAAACCTATACCGTGGTGATTGATGATGTGGTTGATTGGTGCTGGTTAATAGCGGAAAAAATAAATAGTAAGGAAACGGCCACAAGACCTATCAAGCCAACAATTGAAACGCAGGCTGCCAGTGAACAAAAAGCTCAACAGCAAATGCCGCTTCATGATCAAGCAGCAGCGATTCGTCCTACCAAAGCGGAGCGTGTCATTCTGTCTGATAATAGTGTTTCAACAGATAATACGTCGAAAAACAACACATCGGCAGCCAAAGCAAGTGAAGCGGTTAACAAAACATCAGGTGAGGGCCACCATAACAGTACGATAAATACCGAGTTGGTCAATGCCCTAGAGAAGTTAGTAAATCTCAAGCAACAGGGCTTTTTAACCCAAGATGAGTTTGCAAAAGCTAAAGAGAAGTTATTACAAAGTTTATTAAATGAGTAGATCAAAAAAGCTGTCATAGTGACAGCTTTAAATTGTTAACAATTTAATCAAATTGGTATTACTTAAGGGTAAGTAAGTGACTGATTAGGTTGTTGTAGTCTTGTTCAAAGTTGTTTTTATCTAATTCAGCTACATTCACACGATATTTACCATTTACAATAACCGTTGGAACTGCTTTTAACGCGCCTTTTTGAGACATGTTATCTTGATGTTTCTTCATTGACTTGGCTTGTGAGTTTACACTAAAACTTTTCATCAATTTATCAAATTTATCGCCATCAGCACCGTTAAGTACAAAAATGTTGCGAATATCTTTTTCAGAAGTAATAACAGCACGTTGTATATGAATATAATTAAATATGGCACCAATGAGTTTATCTTCATCACCTAATTGCTGTGCCGCAACCACAGCTTTACTGATCAATTGCTGTATCTTTGGTGAAGCGCCGCGAAGAAAATCAACATGGTTACGTTCGAATTTTACATTACTTGGTAATTGCTTTTTAATATTATGCATTAGCGGTTCAAATTTAAAACAATGGCCACAATATGCAGAAAAATATTCACGCACTTCTGCTTGACTCGATACGGTTTCATTTACTTTCGAATAGTGCTTACCTTCAGTGTACTTTTCAGCACAAGCGGATATTGAAAAAGCTAAAAGAGGCATTAGCAATACCATAAAAAACTGCTGTATTTTTCTCATTATAATTTCCTGATTTATTTAGTATTAATATGGCACATAAAGAAAAGCGCCTGTAGTTGGCATTCCGGCTGATAATGTATCAAGCAGGTAACAAACTTAACGGTGGTTGTTGCAGTGCCGACATTTGTTCTTTGAGCATAAGTATTTGCTGTTCCCAGTACTTTTCAGTATTAAACCATGGAAAGTTTCGAGGAAAAGCTGGATCTTGCCAACGCTTGCATAACCATGCCATATAATTAACGACACGCATAGTTCGTAATGATTCTATCAAAACAAGTTGTGTTGGTTCAAATGAAAAAAACTCTTCATAGCCCATTAATAGGGTGTCAATTTGTAACAATTGTTGTTGTCTATCGCCTGACAGCATCATCCATAAGTCTTGAATAGCAGGGCCGGTGCGACAATCGTCTAAATCAACAAAGTGCGGCCCTTCGTCACGCCATAAAATATTGCCTGCATGGCAGTCACCATGCAAGCGTATTGGCTGTTCGACCTGATATTGCTTCGCCGCAACATCAATGACTTGTGCTAATATGGTAAAAAAAGGTTTATTCAATGAATTTATTACAAAGCCACTTTGCTCAATAGTTTCACTGGCTTGATAGAGCATTTCATCCACATTAAAACTTGGTCTTTGTACAAATGCCTTTTTAGCAGCAACCGCATGAATGCGACCAACAAATCGCCCCATCCATTCCAATTGGTTTAAATTGTCAACCTCAAAGATACGACCGCCCCGACAAGGAAATACAGCAAAATGGTAGCCCTGGTATTCAAATAAACTTTTTCCGTTTCTTTTTAAGGGAGCAACAATAGGCAATTCGTGTTCATCAAGTTCAAATGAAAAGTCATGCTCTTCCTGAATTTGCGCAAGCTGCCAACGGTTAGGTCGATAAAACTTGGTTACATACTTAGTTGAGTGCTCATCATGAAACTGATAAACCCGGTTTTCATAACTATTCAGTGCCAGTAAACCGCTTTCAACCATAAAACCTGCGCTTTCTAAACCGTCGATAATGGTATCGGGAGAAAGCGATTTAAAATCAAATTGTGCCATAAATGCTCATTTATTCTCAGCTAGCGATCATCGTTTGTTAAAAAAGCGGCTTTCTTGCTCAATGCTGACATCATCTTGCGGTGAAATTTGCTCTACGGTAAAATTAATATCTGTCATGTAACCCTTTAACTCATAAGGGTCTACAGAGATACTAATGGGTAAGGTATACACGGTAGCGGCCTCAACGAAAACCTCTTGCTTACCATGCCACTGGGTATTTTCGATACCTGTTACTGATAACCGGTAAGTATTGTCTGTTTGCGACATATTCAGAATTTTTAAGGTATAAACATTTTCTATTTCACCGTTAAAGTTTTCTTTTGCCAGTTCAGTTCTGTCGCGAATAATATCAAGTGATAAAGGTACTCGGTTAACAATTTCTAATACTAGCATGGTACTCATGACCAACAATACCAACGCATAACCAATTAACTTAGAGCGGACAAAATGGACTTTTTTACCTTCTAATTCATGTTCTGTGGTATAGCGGATTAAGCCTTGCTCGTATTTCATTCGTGTCATTACGCTTGAACAAGCATCAACACAGGCACCACAGTTGATACATTCATATTGTAAGCCGTTACGAATATCAATACCGGTAGGGCAAACCTCAACACATAAATTACAATCTATACAGTCACCTAAACCAATTTCTTTGGGATCTTGTTTTCGCCCACGAGCACCACGAGTTTCACCTCTATTGCTATCATAAGATACAGTTAAGGTGTCCTTATCAAACATGGCAGATTGAAAGCGTGCGTATGGGCACATATGTAAGCATACCGTTTCACGCATCCAGCCAGCATTACCGTATGTAGCAAAAGTAAAAAAGGCTAGAATAATAGCCATAGTGACGCTGGTATCAAAGGTCACAATGTTGATAAATAACTCATTCATTGGTGAAAAATACCCAGCGAAGGTCATGGCCGTAAATAATGAAAATAAAAGCCAGCAGCCATGTTTCAAGGCTTTTTTGTAGAGTTTGCTTGCATTCATTTTCTGCTGATTTAGTTTTCTGCGTTGATTTGCAGTACCTTCAATTTTTTCTTCAAACCAGATAAAAATAAAAGTCCAGACGGTTTGTGGGCACATATAACCACACCAAACTCGACCTAAGAAAGTTGTGACAAAAAACAGTAAAAACGCTGAAAAAATAAAAAGCCAAGCTAGTAAAGTAAGATCTTGAGGCCATAACGTTAAGCCCCACAAAGTAAAGCGCTGTTCACTAATGTCAAACAAAATTGCTTGATGACCATTGTATTGAAGCCAAGGTAAAAGAGCGAAGAAGGCAAAATATACCAAATTCATGCGTTGTCTTAACTTTTGGAAAAATCCAGAACTTTTGCGCACATAGATCTGATCACCAGGCTTATAGCGTTCTTTGCTGTGTTTGGCAGGATGAATTTTTACATTTTTAACGGGAATGTTAACCGTGCTTTTGGATAATTGCTTGTCGTCAGTGCTCACGATGAATCCTTATAAACTAGGAAATAAAAATTATATTTAATTCTCGACGATCGGGAAATAACTTAATAGTGTTGCTGTAAGTTAGTACAAAAAAAAGTAATATGGTATTGTTCTGTCTGAGAATAACATAAATTAGCGCATACTAATATACGAGACGTTATGAAAAATTTAATCATTTTAATTGTTGCTGCGGCAGTGTTTTTACATTTTTACCCCCAACCAGAAGTTACTCAGTTTTATGATAAAACTAAAGCGCAATTATTGGAGGGGTTTGCTGAATTTAGCGATACCAGCGTAAGGTTAAAAGCCGATAAAATATATACAGATTTAGAGCCTCAATTAGATACTTTTTCAATGGATGAAATTGCGTCTTTGCAACAGATCACTTCGTCACGTAAAAATGTAGGTGAGTTCTATCAAGCTTATTGCAAAGGCAATAAGCGTAATGTTGTTTTTCACCCAGCCAATAAAAGTAAAGTGTGTAAAACTATAGATAAATATCAAAACATGCTTTAAGCCGATAGTTTAGCTAACAAATGGGCAAAGTTGGTGGCACTGCTTTGCTCTAAAGCATGGCTCCCATTTTTTATTACCCAATGACCATTAACCATCACATCTTTTATGGTATTGCTTTGGCTAGCAAAGATGACACTATCAAGTAAGTGCTGGTTTTTATTAGCAAAAAGAGATGTTTGCTTTGGGTCAAGCACTAATAAGTCAGCTTGTTTTCCCACGGCTAAAGCTCCGGTATTTGAATTGGTACTTTGCGCGCCACCCGCAGCAGCTTTTAGCCATAAATTTTGGCCGACTGAGGCAGTGTTAACTGAAGCCAGAACCGCTCTTTGTTGTTTAGTTAAACGTTGTGCATATTCTAACCATCGCAGCTCTTCAATTGGGTTTACCGAGATATGACTGTCTGAGCCGATTGCCAAGGTGCCATTTAGCGCTAAAAAGTCTGCTGTGGGAAAAATACCATCACCAAGATTAGCTTCGGTTGTTGGGCAAATTCCAGCAATAGCATTACTGTCTACAATCC
Source organism: Colwellia sp. KU-HH00111 (assembly GCF_040362745.1). NCBI lineage: Bacteria > Pseudomonadati > Pseudomonadota > Gammaproteobacteria > Alteromonadales > Colwelliaceae > Colwellia > Colwellia sp. KU-HH00111. The sequence goes on from NZ_BAABWO010000002.1 coordinate 328,598, forward strand.
CTTGTTGTTCTTGTGAGTTGATGTGAGTTGCATGAATTAAGCACCAATGTTGGTCTAATTCAATGTTATCTAACAACCACTGTACTGGGCGTTTTTTATAATGTCGTAAACAATCATCAACCTCTTGTTGCTGCTCTGCTATATGGATATGAATCGGGGCTTGATCATCAAGTGAACGCACATGTTGAACGGCTTGGGTGATTGCATCTTTATCTACAGCGCGCAATGAATGAGGTGCAATGCCAATATTAGTATTGGGGTATTGCTTGCTTAGGACAAAACAATCACTGACCAATTGATTAAATTGTGAAGTAGAATTAATGAAGCGTTTTTGGCCTTCATTTGGTGCTTGCCGCCCAAAGCCTGCATATTGATACAACACAGGTAGCATGGTTAATCCTATTCCTGAATTTTTTGCGGCATTAAAAATAGCCACAGCCATCATTGCTAAACCTTGCTCAGCTTGATTTTTTGCGTAGGTATTGCCATCAATATCGTGGTGCAAATAGTGAAATTCAGCTACCCGAGTGTATCCCATTTTGAGCATTTCAATATAAAGCTGCTGTGCAATAACCTGGGCATCATCACAACTTAATTGTGCCAAAAACTTATACATTATCGTTCGCCATGTCCAAAAACTATCTTGTCCATCGCTACCTTGCTCGCTAAAACCGGCAAAGGCACGTTGAAACGCATGGGAGTGACAATTGACCATGCCAGGAATGACCGGCCCTGATAGCACTTTCGCGCCTTTTGCTTTACCTGCACTAATAGCAGAAATGATCCCTTCGTCTATGGTAATTGTTTTATCCGTAGACCAACCATCAGTTAGTAAAATGTTTTCAGCATAATATTTCATAGGGGTAACTCTCACTTATCGATTGAGATTTAATGGGCATTAGCGTTGTGCAAAATCGGCCAAACAGGTAACAAACTTTTTTAAATGTTGTTTTACTTGAGCTGCTTTTTGTTGATTGTACTGATTGCTTGGCTCATTCATATAAGTGTGCTGCGATAGCTCAAGCTGAATAGCGTGAATATTATCTGTTGGCTTACCATAAGCACGAGTAATATACCCCCCTTTGAAACGACCATTGAACGCACAAGAGTAGGGCGATAAATCAAGTGCGCGGATATTATTTAGCAGCACAGAGTCGCAACTTTTTCCATCGGCAGTACCAAAATTAAAATCGGGTAATTGGCCATCAAAAAAGCGTGGTACGTGTGATAAAATTGAATGCGCATCTAGTAGTACAACTTTACCGTATTGCTGCTTGAGCAGTGCTAAGGTTTCAGTTAACACTTGATGATAGGGTTGCCAATACTGCTTAACGCGACGAGCTACTTCTTCTGGTGTTGGTTGTTGATTTTTAAGATAAAGTGGCGATAAATCAAAGGCAGTGGTTGGGCAAAGTTCAGTATTGTTTTCGCCAATATATAAAGCTTCACCATTGGGATTTCGATTGAGATCGATAACATAACGACTATATGTTGGGTTGAGCGTATATATGCCCATGGCTGTAGCAAAGTCATACAGTTTATCCATATACCAGTCGGTATCAACCACCCTTCTAGCGCTAGTTGTCATAGTGTCAGCGATAGCTTCGGGGATTTGCTGTCCATTATGTGGCATGCTAATCAGCATGCCAATATTGCCTTTTACTAAGGAATAATTTGCATTCATCACTCACCCTTTTTTAAGTAAACTCGCTAATATGTCGTACTTGTATTTGGTTGTATATACAAGTTGTAGCTAATTTATCATGTAGCGTTAGTGATTAGCAAATATTTTAGTTATTTCACTAACGCTGCAGCTTTTAGGAGTAATGATTGGTGCAAGCGTACCTTGTAGTTAGGATTTACGTAATTAAATTGTACCAAGCCGTCACTGTCGATGACATAAATTGCAGGTACCGGTAGGACTAATCTTTCCTCGCCAGCCTGATTTTTTTGCAGTGGGTTTTTTAAGTTTATTGCCTTAAGGTAGCGATCGGTAGTCTCTTTGCTTGCATAATAGGCTAAGCCGAAAGCTTGACTGACATCAGAATTAAAATCAGCCAGCAGTTGATAATTGAGTTTATTTTTGCCAATACTTTTTTGAAGATCTTGCGCGTTGTCAGTTGAAATACCAATCAGTTGAAATCCAAGAGAGCTTAGCTGGCTTTCAATTTGTTTAAGTTGCCCCATTTGTGTATTACAAAATGGACACCAACCTCCGCGATAAAAGAACAGGATGGTTTTTTGATTGTTTATTACTTTTGTTAAAGCAAGTTTTTTACCGGTTGAGGTGGTAACAGTTATGTTTGAAGGAATATACTGCCCATTAAGCAATGGCCTTACTTGTTCTGCGCTTTCGGCAATCGTTTTCAATGGCAGGGCTTGATTATTGGCTAAGGTAGACAAGCTAGTTAATAATAAAAATATACTGATTAAAATAAATGGTGAGGTTATACGCACAATGCTTTCCTTTAGTTTTTGGTTTGAGATGTTCGTTACTTATCACAAGACCAGAGTAAGGAAATATAATTTCAAAAATAATTCAGTTATTAATCTATTATATTGATTGTAATCATCTATTTTAATTAATGTTAAAAAATTAATTTTTCGACGATAATTACGACATGGCTATTTTACAGCATCGTTTATTTATCATCACAATATTAAGGAAATATAATGTCTAATAACAGTTCCAATGTAGCAACACCATTTACCAATAAAGAAGGTCAATCTGTACCCTCAGTCACTTTTCCTATCCGTGTCAATGATGAATGGAGCAAACGCGATACCCAAGAAATTTTTGCAGGTAAAACAGTGGTTGTTTTTTCTTTACCGGGGGCTTTTACGCCTACGTGTTCTTCAACACATTTACCTCGCTACAATGAGTTAGCCAGCAAGTTTTCTGAAAACGGTGTTGATGAAATTATCTGTGTATCTGTCAATGATACCTTTGTAATGAATGCATGGGCAGCAGATCAACAGGCTGAAAATATCAGTTTTATTCCAGATGGTAACGGTGAATTTACCCAAGGTATGGGCTTATTAGTTGATAAAGGAGCTATTGGTTTTGGTAAGCGTAGCTGGCGATATTCAATGTTAGTTAAAGATGGCGTAATTGAAAAAATGTTTATTGAACCGGATTTACCTGGTGACCCATTTGAAGTATCTGACGCAGATACAATGTTGGCTTTCATTAACCCTGAAGCAGTGCAAACATCGCAAGTTAGTTTGTTTACTAAACCCGGCTGTCCGCACTGTGCTAGAGCTAAAGCATTGCTTGAGCAACATGGTTTAACCTATGAAGAGTTAACCCTTGGTGATGCAATTAGTATTTCAGCCATGCGCGCCATAGCTAATGCTGATACTGTACCACAGGTCTTTATTGACGGTCAGCATATTGGTGGTGCGGATGACTTAACCGCTTACTTTGCTAATTAAAACAAAATACTTTAATTAATGGTATAAGCACCTACCGTTTAGGGCAAGAGGTTTTTTGCTAACTCTAGGTGCATTTTTTTTGCTTGTTTTTTGTTATAATGACTTTTTACTCAACGAAGTACTTACATGGATAATCAGCCCTATAACCCGTTACATGGTGTAACTTTAAAAACGATAGTTACCGAGCTTGAAGCGTATTTTGGTTTTGACGAATTAGGCAAGCAAATAAAAATAAATTGCTTTACCAAAGACCCTAGCATTCAATCAAGCTTAAAGTTTTTACGTAAAACTCCTTGGGCTCGTGAAAAAGTAGAGCAGCTATACATTAAAAATAAACACCGTTTATCTAACCAATAAACATAAAAATAAGAATATATAGCCAAATAAGCTATAAAAATAGTAGAAATTTTGGTGAAAATAACCAATGATATCGCCTCTGTATTCATCATTAACAAAATATCATGACAACTCCCAATCACTATATCCTAACCTGGCAATGCCCAGACAACACTGGCGTTTTAGCAAAAGTTTCTCAAAGCTTGTTTGAACATGGTGCCTTTATTACAGAAACCTCTCAATATAGTGACCCTTATACTGAAACTTTTTTTTCGCGCATTGCCTTTGATGATCGTAATTTAACCGTATCTGAAAATGAATTTATTGAAGCTTTAGAGGAACTAGCTAAACCTTTAGCTATGTCTTATCAATTGAGAAATAAACGTGATGTACCTAATGTAGTGATTGCGGTTTCAAAGGACGATCACTGTCTGGTTTCATTATTAACAAAATGGAAATCAGGGGTATTGCCTATTAATATTGTTGCTGTAATGTCTAATCATCAAGATTGTAAATCTCTGGCAGACTGGCACAATGTACCTTTTTATCATTTGCCTATCACTAAAGAGACTAAAGCGGCACAAGAAGCACAAATTTTGGCGTTAATGGCTGAAACCAAGGCTGATTTATTGGTACTTGCTCGTTACATGCAAATTTTGTCAGATGATTTGTGTCAGCAGTTAGCTGGTCGCGCAATCAATATTCACCATTCGTTTTTGCCTAGTTTTAAAGGTGCACGCCCTTACCACCAAGCTCATGCTCGCGGGGTGAAAGTTATTGGCGCGACGGCGCACTATGTAACAGCAAACCTTGATGAAGGGCCCATTATCGCACAAGAAGTTAAGCCTATTAATCATACGTTTACTATTGAGCAGATGGTACATATGGGGCACGATCTTGAGGCCACCGCCTTAAGTCATGCAGTGAGGATTCATGCCGAGCAACGTGTATGTTTAAATGGTGATAAAACCGTTATTTTAGCCTAGTGGCTCAACAAATATTGCTGTAACAATAACTATACAGATAGGCGTAGTGAATTACTGACGTTAGCTAACAGGTTAAATAGCGTTTAAATTAGTGAAGTTAGTGAAGATATGACTAAAATTAGCTCACACTTTAGTTTTTCATAAGACACTTTGACATGATCAAGATAGAAAAAATTCACCACGTTGCTTATCGCTGTAAAGATGCTAAAGAAACAACCGATTGGTATAAAGACAAGTTAAATATGGATTTGGTTTTAGCCATTGCAGAAGATGAAGTACCTTCTACTAAAGCCCCTGACCCTTACATGCATATTTTTCTCGATGCCGGTAATGACAATGTCTTAGCTTTTTTTGAAATTCCTAATTCGCCTGAAATGGGACGTGATGAGAACACCCCTGAATGGGTGCAGCATTTAGCATTGCGGGTAGAAAATCTTGAAGCGCTGTTGTCAGCCAAGGCAACACTTCAAAGCAAAGGGGTCGATGTTTTAGGACCAGTCAATCATGGCGTTTTTAAATCAATCTACTTTTTTGACCCAAATGGACATCGTTTAGAATTAGCGGCTAATACCGGCACACCTGAGCAATTTAAACAGTTGAACCAAGTTGGATCGGCAATGATTGAAGAATGGTCTAAAACTAAACGAGCACCACGTCATGCGGCTTGGTTACATCAACAAGATTAAGTTTTAATTCTTTCATTACTTTTTAACGGTTAATGGCGTAAAATAGCGCAATTAATCGTTATAAAAGTATCAAATTCATGTCTCGTACAAAAAAGTCAAGAAAACAGGGCTCTGCACCCACGGCGAAACCTAAACTTAGTAAAGTAGAATTAGCTAACGTTGAGCCAAGAGTGCGTAAAAGAAAGGGCAAAAAACCCGGCAACCGTCAACAAGAAGCGCAACCCGTTAGTCAACAAGATCAAAAAGCTGCTCAAAATAAAGATCCCCGTATTGGCAGTAAAAAGCCAATTGATTTAGGTGGAGCTGCTAAATCACCTGCAACTCAATCAACTAAGCCTAAACAAACTCGAGCGGTAAACCCTGCATCTGAAGCTATTGCTGCGGTTCGTCGCGTAGATAAAGATGATGCAAATGTTGAACTGAGTTTAGCTCAACAGTTAGCAAACATCGAGGCCGATGAGCGTTTACAAACTATCCTTGAAAAGCAAGAAGATGAGCTTTCATTAACAGAAGACGAAGTGCATTACTTTAATGACTTAATGGAGCGTCATCAACAAATAAGTGCCCAGCTAGATGATGCGGATGAAGACCAAACACCAGCAAGTATCGGTAAGTCCGAAGATGATTTATGGGACAAGTTAGACAGTTCTTCTGTGCTTGATTCATTAACCGATGATGATCGAGAATAAGGCGACTGGTTATGAACGAATACTGGCTTATTGCCATTGCTGTAGCAACGGTGATTATCGCAAGTTTAGCTTTTTATGCGGGCACACTGTTAAAGCAACTGAGTGCGCAAAAAAAAGCGCAACAACAGGCGGAAGTTGCCAAACAACAAGCATTAGCTAAGCACGATTTAACAGTGTTCGCCAGTGTCAAAATTATTGTTAAGGCCATGCAAGAAGAGCAATGTGACTTTAGCGAAGGGTGTTGGCGTTTATCCGTATTGTTAGACTCTTTGAAGCTAAGCAGTGAATTGGCACAACAATTTCCAGCGATTTTTAAGTTGTATAATGAGATAAAACATCTATCAATCCTTGAAGATAGAAAGCAGTTAGCTAAAAAACAGCGCATGCAAGAAGATTATCAACGAATGAAAATAGAAGCACAGTTGCACAGCGAAATAGTGACAGACCTTGATCTACTTCAACAATATACTACAGAAAGAATGAGTATACTTAAGGCATAAGTTAATACTACATTCAGTAGTGCTTTATTTGAGGTATGCATGATGACCGAACAATTAAAATCGCAATTTACTCAACGTATTGTTGAACTTCAGCAACGTATTGGTGCAATTCACCGTGACTTTGCCGATGGTCGTGATTCAGACTGGTCTGAACAAGCGGGCGAACGAGAAAATGAAGAAGTATTAAATGCCTTAGAATCTGAAGCTAAAATAGAAATACAGCATTTATCCAACGCAATAACCCGCATGGAAAATGGTAGTTATGGCATATGCCAAAAATGCGGCGAGCCTATTAGCGAAAAACGTTTACAGGTGCAGCCAGCGGCAGAAAGTTGTATTGAGTGTGCAGACTAACAATTTATAAGCGCATTAATAAATGAAAGACTTGCGTTTAATCAATACCCGAATTCATTAGTTATGTATAATAGGTACAAGTTATTTATATGGTGCCTGAATTAAAGGTGTGAGCAAGATGCAAGTCAGTCAATTTTTCGATCCTAAATTACTCAACAAATATAACACAAGTGGCCCAAGATATACTTCTTATCCAACCGCGCTTGAGTTTCATGACGACTTTAAACATAAAGACTTTGTTCAAGCAGTAAAAGATTCACCTAACCGTGAGTTGTCTTTGTATGTTCACATTCCATTTTGTCATACCCTTTGTTATTACTGTGGCTGTAATAAGGTCATTACCCGTCATCGTGATAAAGCTGATACCTATCTTGAATATTTAGCACAAGAAATTGCCCTGCAAGCACCATTATTTACTGACTATAAAGTGAAACAGTTACACTGGGGTGGCGGTACACCAAGTTTTTTAACAGATAAACAAATAACAACGTTAGTTGCTTTGTTAAAAGAAAAATTTGATTTCTCTGATGATCTGGAAATGAGCATCGAAATAGATCCTAGAGAAATTGAAATGAACTTGGCGGAGCACTTATTTTCACTAGGGTTTAACCGTTTAAGTCTTGGTGTTCAAGATCTTGACTTAAAAGTACAGCAAGCCATCAACCGTGTGCAATCTACACAGTTTATTGGTGACTTTATTGCTCACGCTAAGAACGTAGGGTTTAAGTCAATTAACATCGACTTAATTTATGGTTTACCGCATCAAACACTAGAAAACTTTGCTAAAACCTTAGATAAAGCGCACGAGTGGGATGTTGACCGAATTTCACTGTTTAGTTATGCACACTTGCCAAGTCGTTTTGCCGCACAACGTAAGTTACGTGATGAATGGCTACCTACTACCCAAGAAAAATTTGCCTTGATGAAACTGTCAATAGAAACCTTGTGTAACTACGGCTACGACTTTATCGGCATGGATCATTTTGCTAAACCTAATGATGAACTGTCTATTGCTCAAAACGATGGCACGTTACATCGTAACTTTCAGGGTTACACCACTAAAGGTGGTTGTGATCTACTTGGTTTAGGTGTGTCATCAATTAGTAATATTGGCCATTCATTTGGACAAAATATTAAGGAATTACAAGCTTACTATAAAGCAATTGATAATCAACAACATGCACTTGAACGCGGTGTTAGTTTACAAGATGATGATGTTTTGCGCGGCGAAGTAATCCGAGAGCTGATGTGTAACCTTTATTTAGATAAAACCAAGATTAATGAAAAATATAACATTAATTTTGATGATTACTTTGCTGAAGACTTGCCCCTGCTTGATACCTTTATAGACGATGGCTTAGTGGCAAATACCGCACAATCGATAACCGTCAATCAAAAAGCACGGCTATTGATACGTATCATCTGTATGAGTTTTGACGCTTATATGAAAAAACATATCAATCAACAGCGTTTTTCACGCGTGATTTAAATTATCTTCACTTGATAACTGTCAGAAATTAAATAGTTATTCGATAACTCCCAAACTAAATTGGCAATCGGCACTAGTAAATATCAACTCAGTGCCTTTTGTTGTTTTAATTTCTTCAGCTAAGTCTACCCATTGGTAATATATATTGCGGTGTACTTTTGCCAATAAATTACGACGTACCGTCACATATAGTTCGCCAAATTCATTAATAATGAGCGGGTGATTAGCATCTAAAATAAACTCATCGCCAACGTTATTGGCCACTACCATAGTCGTTTGCATTTTATCTTGCCAATGCCACTGTGTTAATACAAAGGGGGCGTCGTCGACAGAGATTTTAATTTTCTCTACTGGCGTGACTAAAAAATAGTCATCATCTTCAAGTTTTAATACTGAAGCAAGTAACTTCACCAAAGCAAGACGTTTGAAAACAGTCCCCTCATAAAACCAATCGCCATTGGCTTTTATCTGTAGGTTTATTTCACCACAGTAAGGAGGATTCCACTGATCGACAGGAGGTAGCGTGCGTTTACTACCAGGTTTGGTATTGTGTGCCATGTTGAGTTGTGCGGAGATATTTTCTAATGACATTGCTTTCGACCATTGATAATAGGTAATTAATTATATACCCAAGCTACTTTAAGATGCGAGTGCTTAACCTTAAGTATCTCGCGCAGCAGGCTTTTAACCTCTCATTTTGTTTAAACGCATTTTGGTTGGCGATTAAACACAGTTACAAAAATGCCAACTTGTTATTACTTTCAAGTTGGCATTGCATTGGTTAACGCAGTAAATGTAGAAAGTGTAAGTGTTTATGGTATTGGTCAATTATATTGTTAATTACGGCTGTTTTTGACCAGCCCATAATGTCGTAATCTTGTCCGCCTTCAACAAGGTGAACCTCAGCACGATAGTAACTTTGTTCATCGTCATCATCTTCGGTGATGAAATCTGGTTGTGAGTATTTACGAGCAAGTACACGATAAATAAATCTTTGCTCATCGCCGTGATCAACAATAAGGCTTATGCCACTGTCAGTTGAAACGTTAACATTAATTTGGTTTGCTTGTAGTTCTTTAGCAACCGAATCAAATGCAGGTACAACAGTCTGATCAATGAATTTATTAACATTGCTTTTATTTGGAAAATCAACAATGTTCTTTAATCTAGTTTGCCAACTGTCGTTATTGTCATTAGCAGAATGGGGGATAGCAGTTATCAGTTGGCTTTCTTGTTTAAATGCTTCAACTTTTAGCGCTTTTATCAAGCCAATAATAGCAAGTAACAAGACAATAGCAAAAGGTAAGGCACTTGCTATGGTCATAGTTTGTAGTGCATTTAAACCGCCAGCTAACAACAATATTGCAGCAACCACCCCAATGCCCACAGCCCAATAAATACGTTGCCATAATGGCGTGTTATTACTGCCGTGTGAACAAAGCATATCAACCACCATTGCGCCAGAGTCACATGAGGTAACAAAGAAGATCACGATCATTAGCACACTAAAAAATGAGAGTACTGAGGTCAGTGGAAAGTTTTCAAGAAATACAAATAGCGCAACAGAAGAGTCTTGACTGACCATTTCGCCTAACTCAACAACTCCTTGGCTGTATACTAAATCAATAGCACTATTGCCAAAAATAGTCATCCACAACAAAGTAAATAAGGTGGGAATTAACATCACACCTAAAATGAACTCTCTAATACTGCGTCCACGAGAAATTCTAGCTATAAATAAACCCACAAAAGGAGCCCAGGCAAGCCACCATCCCCAGTAAAATATTGTCCAACCACCTATCCAATCTGTTTTTTTATAGGCAAATAAATTAAAGGTGTTGTGTATTATATCGGCTAAGTAATCACCCATGTTTTGTAAATAAGCCTGCAATAAAAAAACGGTCGGCCCTAGCACAAAAATTAAAGCTAATAATATTACCGCCAAAATCATATTAGCTTCAGATAATCTTTTGATGCCTTTATCTAAACCTGTGGCAACAGACACCACGGCGAGCGTAGTGATACCAGACATTATTATTATTTGGTTGGTGGTGGAAGTGTCTATGCCAAACAAGTAACCAAAACCAGCATTAACCTGTGAAGCTCCTAAACCAAGTGAAGTTGCAACCCCAAACACAGTACTAACCACGGCAAATACATCAACCAAATGCCCAGGCCATTGGTAAATCTTCTCTCCAATTAATGGGTATAACGCAGAACGTAATGTTAAGGGTAAGTTGTGTCGATAACTAAAGTAAGCGAGTACTAAGGCAACAATGGCATAAATAGCCCAAGCATGCAGACCCCAGTGGAAAAAAGTCATTTTCATTGCTTCTTGAGCGGCAGCAACAGTGCCAGTTGCCGCTGTAGGTGGTGATAAGTAATGCATTAGTGGCTCTGCGACCCCGAAAAACATCAAACCAATTCCCATACCCGCAGCGAACAACATCGAAAGCCAAGTCAGTAACGAGTAATCGGGTTTGGCGTGATCAGGACCCAACCGTATTTCGCCATAACGAGAAAAACCTAAGAAAATTACAAAAAAGAAAATAAATGCCACAGTTAGTACATAAAACCAACTGCCATTATCAACGATACTTGCTTGGATAAGGTTGAATATGCTCTGTGCTTGTTTAGGTAATGCAACGGTATAAAGCAAAAGAGCGATAATTATTGACGAGGAACCAACAAAGACCTTTTTATTTAATTGACTTTTTATGGGTAAAGACAAGCCACTCTCCAGAATATAGTTTGTATTGAGATTATATCCACATAAACCATTATGTAAACTACTAGACTAACAATGGTAACTTTACGATATGAATATAAATGCTCAATCTTTTGTAAAATCACACTTTAATTGCTAACCTATAATACATAATGATTAGAGTACTAATAATATCAGCTCGAAACATAATTCAAAAATCAAGAGGTCGTTAACATGAAACTCACCAAGCTGCATTATGCTGTCTTAACAGCACTAGCTGCATCAAGCTCTCTCTATGCTGAGGAAGCGATAAAAAAACAAAATGCAAAAATTGAAGTTATTGAAGTCACTGCTACTAAACGTGCTGAATCTATACAAGAAGTTCCTGTTACTGTTACCGCTATCACTGGTGATAGTTTAGAAAAGCTCGGCGTTGCAAACTTTGATGAGTATGTCGAATTTTTGCCTAGCGTTTCTTTTCAGGGAACTGGTCCAGGACAAAATGAAATAATAATGCGCGGTGCTGCAACCAATCAAACCAATATCTCTGTTTCATCGGTACAAGCCTTACAACCATCGGTTGCTTTTTACTTGGATGAGCAACCCGTGTCGATGCAAGGCCGTAATTTAGATGTTTATGCGACTGACGTAGAACGTGTTGAGGTGCTGCCTGGCCCACAAGGCACGCTTTTTGGTGCTAGTTCTCAATCGGGTACTGTGCGTTTAATTACCAACAAACCAAATCATGATGGTTTCTCTGCTGGTTTTGATATGAGTACAAGTTCAACAAAGGGTGGCGATATGAGCAACTCTGTTGAAGCTTATTTTAATATGTCGTTAAGTGATTCGCTTGCTGTTCGCGTGGCGGCTTATAATGATCATGCCGGTGGTTGGATTGATAATATTCTCAATGTCCCTGGTGAAGGTGGTTATACTGGTAGTGCTGTTGTTGTCGATAGAATTTCTGCTGGTTGGGGTAAACTAGCCAATCCTGAAACTACCCCAATTGTGTCGCCCAAAAATGATCATTTAGTTGAAGAAAATTTTAATACTGCTAATTATGCCGGTGCTCGTTTTGGTTTATCTTATTTAATTAATGATGAATGGGAGCTGTTAGTTCAGCACACCCAACAATCGCTCGATACTGAAGGGGTATTTGCTTATGACCCTAACCTTGAGGGAGAGGAATCAACCAATCGCTTTCAACCAGAAAATAACAATGATGACTTTGGTTTAACCACCTGGACATTAGAAGGTCGCCTGGAGCAGCTTGATATTGTTTATACTGGTGGCTACTTAGATAGAGACATTAACTCAACTATTGATTACACGGGTTATACCAATGGCGGCTTATTTGCTACCTACTATCTTTGTAATTATGCGGCGGCAGCTGAAGTTCAAGAGTGTCTTGATCCAACAAAATTTTATAAAGAAGATACCGGCGCATCTCGTGTCACTCATGAGTTACGCGCAAACACCTCTGTTGATAATCGCTGGCGTGTGACAGCCGGTGTTTTTTATGACTCGCAAGAACTATCAACCGTTGGTCAGTTTAAAATAGCTAATACTGATCTTTATCCTGACTTAAAGCGAACACTGCCAGGTGATGAAGGAATTAACAGTAATGGCGGGCCATTTCCTGCTGAAGTAAGTTTTGTTAATGATGTTACTCATACTATAGATCAAATAGCGGTATTTGGTCAGTTCGAGTTTGATTTAACTGACACAGTCACCGCAAGTTTTGGTGCCCGTTGGTATCAAATTGATGACATTTATAAAGGCTCAACATCAACAGTAGATGTCAGTGGGCGATTACGTGCTTTTGGTGATGGTAGTGATGCTGCGTTAAGTGAATTTTTTGGTGCCGATGAAGCGGCTGCAATACAAGCAGCGCTTGCCAGTGGTCAGTTAGAAACCAGCTTACTTGATGATAATGGTGAACTAACGGTAGATGATACCATTATTAAGGTTGGGCTTGATTGGAAAGTATCAGATGAAGTGATGGTATATACTTCTTACTCAGAAGGGTTTAGACCACCGGTCACTAACCGTGTTGGTGGTGGTTCAGCAACGTCTCAAGAAGGCGCTTTTGAAGGTTTCCGCATACCAGTTTATTCAACCACGGATAGTTTAGATAATATTGAGTTAGGAATTAAATCTAGCTTATTTGAACAAACGCTTCGTTTGAATGCAACGGCCTATTATTCAGAAATAGCTGACTTACAAACCTCACGATTTGACCCAACCAATATTAGTTTCTTAGTATTTACCGATAATGTAGGTAATGCAGAAATTAGGGGGGTTGATGGTGACTTTACTTGGGTTGCAACTGACAATTTAGTGATATCGGGCGCGTTTAGTTGGATTGATACTGAGTTAACCTCAGTCAATGACGAACTTGTCGGCATAGCACCGCCAGTTGGTAGTCGATTACCGTTTACAGCAGAGTTCTCCGGAAATCTACAAGCCAATTACTATTACCATATAAAAGGTGATATGTCTGGCTATATTAACGGCTCAATTAGTTATACTGGCGATAGATTAACGGGTATGACCATGAATGCCAATGTGGTAGAAGATGCGAGTCATTTAATCTATGGTACAGGCTCAGGCTTAAGTATTGAAAATGAAGCGAGTGTTTATTCTGGGGTTAATTACCAAGACCGTAATGGACAAACCTTTAAAGGCGGCCGTTATGTGGCAGATAGTTACATTTTGGCTAATCTGAGTTTTGGTGTAACAAACGACGAATGGAAAGCAGAATTCTTCATTGATAATTTAACCGATGAAAGTGCCATTTTAAATATAGATACTCAACAGTTTACGCCAAAAGTGGTAAGTAATAGACCACGAACCGTTGGTTTTAGGTTCTCTTATGATTTTTATTAAGTTATAGCGAACATTTACCTGTAAAACTAGCCGCTTGTTATTTGTATCAAGCGGCTTTTTATTGATAAATACTTTATAATAATTCACCACGGAGCCAAGTCGTTGGAGATATCATCCTTGCCTGCTATAGAACAACAATTAAAGTCGATTCAACAGCTGATTCAAGCAACAAAATTTAATGATGCTATTGAACAAAGTCAGTTGCTTTTGGCACAAACAACAGAAAAAAAACAGCACATTGAACTCTGGTATTTAATTGCCGTAGCGCAGCGTTATGCTAAAGATCATGCTGCAGCTTTAATTAGTATTAATGAATTATTGAAACTTGATGAGCAACATAGCCGAGCTAATCAAGAAAAAGGTTATATTCACCTAGCATTAAATCAAACAGTTCCAGCCAAAGCAGCCTTCGAAAACGCGGTAAAACTCAATCCAAGTTTAATGGCTAGTTGGCAACAGCTAATTGAAATTTATCAAAAAACCAATCAAACAAGCCATGTGCAACAGGCTGCAAATCAATTAGCAAAATTAAAGCAACTACCGCCCGCTTTGCTCGGCGTTACTCAATTGATGCATGAAGGAAAACTATTAAAAGCGGAACAAATTTGTCGACACTTTTTACAAAATAATAAGCGGCATATTGAAGGCATGTGCTTACTCGCTGAAATAGGCATGGAATTAAAAATTTATGATGATGCCGAGTTTTTATTGGCTACTGCACTTGAACTAGATCCAAACCATATTACTGCTCGTTCTCAATACCTTAACCTGTTAATCCGTTTAGGAAAATACAAACTAGCTGCTAGTCAAGTAGAAAGTCTGTTGGCTGAACAACCTAACAATTTAAGTTTCAAAGTTGCTAAAGCTAATGTATTGACAGGTTTAGGGAAAGTTGAACAAGCTATCAGGATATATGAGCAAGTCATTGCACAAGACCATGCTATTGCTGGCTTTCACTTACAGCTTGGGCATGCACTAAAGGCAAAAGGAGATATTAAGCGAGCTGTTTCGGCTTACCAACAAGCATATCAATTAAAGCCAGATTATGGCGATGCATATTGGAGCTTAGCTAACACAAAAACCTATCGTTTTAGTGATGAAGAAATTAAGCAAATGCAACTACAGCAAGAAAATAAAGCATTAGCATCGCTTGATAGTATTCAGCTCTATTTCGCGACAGGCAAAGCTTTTGAAGATAAGCAAGAATACGCAAAAGCTTTCAAAGCTTATCAGCAAGGAAACGCTATACAGCATAAGCAAAGCGGCTTTGATATCGGTAAAATTGAACAACAAGTCGCCGCCCAAATGAAATACTGTACACATGAGTTATTTAATCAAAGAGGGCATTTAGGTTTGAGCGCACCTGATCCTATTTTTATCGTTGGCCTACCACGAGCAGGATCTACTTTACTTGAACAGATATTAGCATCTCATAGCCAAGTTGATGGCACGATGGAGCTGCATAATATTCTAGGTTTAGCGGCAAGATTGAGTGGCAGAAACCAAAATAGTGTCGAAAACCAATACCCAAAAAATTTAGCTGAAATAACTCCTGATTATTTTAGTCGATTTGGTCAGCAGTTTATTGACGAGACAAAAGTATATCGAGAAGCAGCGCCGTATTTTATTGATAAAATGCCCAACAATTTTCTACATATTGGTTTGATTCGCTTAATACTACCTAACGCAAAAGTGATAGACGCACGTAGATCACCTATGGCCTGTTGTTTTAGTGGCTTTAAGCAACTATTCGCTGAAGGGCAAGACTTTAGCTATAACCTAGAAGATATTGGTCGTTACTATCAAGCTTATTTAAAATTAATGGCACACTGGGATAATGTACTGCCTGGATCCGTATTGACGGTTAATCATGAAGACGTAGTGGATGATTTAGACACACAAGTTCGCAGAATGCTAGACTTTTGTGGCCTTGAATTTGAACAGTCCTGTCTAGATTTTCATAAAACCAAACGTAATATTAAAACCCCAAGTTCCGAACAAGTACGCCAGCCTATATATAAAAGTGCCACGCAACAATGGCAGAACTTTGAGCAATTCTTAACGCCATTAAAAGCTGTGCTTGGCACCACCAAATAAAAGTTCTGGAAAACATGATTGAAATACACCTAGTTTAATAATATCAGCATTCAAAGTGAACACCTGAAGGATGGGGGCTATTTTTGTATAAATATCGCTGTAAAGTCATGTGATTTTGCCCGTTATTGAGAGCGAAAATCATAATATTATCAGCAAAAGCTTGTGTTTGTAATTTGACTGTATATACTGACAGTTGTAAATAAATACAGGACTTTTCCTAGAATGGAAAAGTAGAAAGGAAAGCTTATGTCTGCAATGAATGAACTAAAACCATTAACAAATCGCCAGCAACAGATCTTTGATCTGATTAAAGAGAATATTCAAGAAACAGGTATGCCACCTACGCGTGCCGAAATTGCAGATTTTTTTGGCTTTAAATCAGCGAATGCTGCCGAAGAGCATTTAAAAGCATTAGCCAAAAAAGGCTATATTGAAATGCTAGCGGGTACCTCTCGGGGTATACGTTTAGCGGAACAATTTATCGAAGAAGCTGGCTTACCGTTAATTGGCCGAGTAGCCGCAGGCGAGCCCATCTTGGCAGAAGAACATGTTGAAGAACATTACCAAATGGATGGCAATTTGTTTCATCCTTGTGCTAACTATTTACTGCGCGTAAATGGTGAAAGCATGAAAGATATTGGTATTTTAGATGGCGATTTACTTGCTGTTCATCAAACTACTGATATACAAAACGGACAAGTCATTGTTGCCAGAGTAGAAAATGATGTCACGGTAAAGCGATTTAAACGAGAGGGTAATATTGTTTATTTACATGCAGAAAATGAGGCTTTCTCGCCAATTAAAGTCGATCTTTCTTGTCAAGAGTTTAATATTGAAGGTCTTGCTGTTGGTGTTATTCGCAACGGTAACTGGATGTAATTAGCTGGGTAAACGGCTAAAAAGAATAATTGCAATATAGCTAAATAGCTAATTCAAACAATAATTGACGCTCATCATGGCGGCAATTATTGTTTGCTCATTTTTACTCTGTGCTGATTGCCAATATCATCATAACGAAAAAATTCAAATACCTACCATAAAATGACAAAAGTCACTAACGCTTAGAAACCTGCAAAAAAAACAAATATTTCTCATATTAATGTTTAACATAACAATAGCCTATACCTGCAAGGGGTTGGGCTTATAGTTAGAGTTGTTACTCTATTGAAATTGTTGCTTTTTCTCTATTTAACCCTGAAAAATTGTTTGACCTGGATCAAGTTTTGAGTAATTCTAAAGCAGTAATTGTACAAAAAATAACGAAAAAAACGCAATAACAACAATAATACGATAATTCGCTAATTTGATAAATATAGACATCACTTGCTCAATGTTTTGTAAGGTATTGGCAATTATCGTCAGTTAATTTAATAAAAATATAATAACAAAATTAGCAGATAATCAGTTCAATGATGTGAGTAGTACATTGCTGCTTTCTGTTTTCTATTTTTTATGGCCTATGCATAATAACAAGAGATGCTGTTCCTGCTCTTTAGTGTGACTAGGCAATGATAGAGGAGAGGTTGAGTGAATAGAGGTAATCAATGTTGGTTGATGGGAGCTTGGCTGTTATTAACAAGTTTGTTTTCCAGTTCAGCTTGGGCAGAGACACAGTTAAATTTAACCAAAGGGGTAACAGCAGTTAGTCGAGAGGTATATGACTTACATATGCTGGTGCTCTATATTTGCACTGCTATCGGCATAGTCGTTTTTGGCGCGATGTTTTGGTCAATGATATTCCACCGAAAATCTAAAGGGGCAAAAGCCGCTGATTTTCACGAGAGTACAAAAGTAGAAATATTGTGGACGGCGATTCCTATTGTCATTCTGATTGCCATGGCAGTACCTGCAACTAGTACCTTAATAAGCATGGAAGATAATGATAATTCTGAGGTAACCATCCAAATTACCGGCTCGCAATGGAAATGGCATTACAAATATTTTGATCAAGATATTGAATACTATTCTGTATTGTCGACACCGCGAGAACAATATGAAAACCAAAATGGCAGTTTTGCTGGTAATGGTGCCGAAAAGAGCGAAGACTACTTACTAGAAGTTGATAGACCTTTAGTGATACCTGCGAATAAAAAAGTTCGTTTTTTAATCACTTCCGATGATGTTATTCACTCTTGGTGGGTTCCTGCTTTTGCAGTTAAACAAGATGCCAACCCTGGCTTTATCAATGAAGCGTGGACCAATGTTGACCTACCTGGTATTTATCGAGGTCAATGTGCTGAACTGTGCGGTAAAGATCATGGCTTCATGCCTATTGTTGTTGAAGTTAAGTCTGCAGCAGATTATGACACTTGGATAAATGAGCAAAATGCATTAACAGCACAAGCAGCTGATGCCGAATTGGCCTCATTAAGTGCCTCTATGAGCAAAGACGAGTTAATGCAATTAGGTGAGTCAACCTATATGGCGCATTGTGCCGCTTGTCATCAACCCACAGGCTTAGGTTTACCACCGACATTCCCCGCACTTAAAGGTAGCGCTGTTGCCGTACAAGGCTCAGTTGCAGACCATATTTCTCTGGTGCTGAACGGAAAAGGCATGATGCCTCCATTTGGTAAGCAATTAAGTTTAAAAGAAATCGCAGCAGTTGTAACGTATGAACGAAACGCTTGGGGTAACGATACCGGCGATTTAGTGCAAAGTTCAGATGTAAAAGCAGCAGGCGAGGAGTAAAAAATGACAACAGAAACAATAAATGAATCGCTTGATGACACGCATAACGATGATCATCATGACCATAAAATGACCGGAATAAAACGTTGGCTATACACCACTAACCATAAAGATATAGGAACACTTTATTTGTGGTTCTCTTTTATTATGCTCTTAACGGGCGGCGCACTTGCAATGGTTATTCGTGCTGAGTTATTTCAGCCCGGTTTACAAATTGTTGAACCTGACTTTTTTAATCAGTTAACCACGGTTCATGGCCTAATTATGGTATTTGGTGCCATCATGCCAGCATTTACAGGTTTTGCTAACTGGATGATCCCCATGATGATTGGTGCACCAGATATGGCATTACCAAGGATGAATAACTGGAGCTTTTGGATTTTACCATTTGCCTTTGCTATTTTGCTGTCTTCTTTCTTTATGGAAAGCGGCGCGCCAAATTTTGGTTGGACCTTTTATGCGCCACTATCGACTACTTATTCTAATGGCAGCACGGCATTTTTTGTTTTTGCTGTTCATATTATGGGTGTTTCGTCTATTATGGGCGCGATTAATATTGTCGTAACTATTATGAACTTACGCGCTCCTGGCATGACATACATGAAAATGCCTTTGTTTGTTTGGACCTTTTTTATTACCGCCTACTTATTGATAGCGGTAATGCCAGTGTTAGCCGGCGTGGTAACTATGTTGTTAACAGACACATACTTTGGCACTAGCTTCTTTGATGCTGCAGGTGGTGGCGACCCGGTCATGTTCCAGCATATCTTTTGGTTCTTTGGTCATCCTGAAGTTTACATCATGATTTTGCCCGCCTTTGGTATTGTTTCAACCATCATCCCAGCATTTGCACGGAAAAAACTCTTTGGCTATAGCTCGATGGTTTATGCAACAGCGTCTATCGCGTTATTGTCATTTATTGTCTGGGCCCATCATATGTTTACCACGGGAATGCCGTTATTTGGTGAGTTATTTTTCATGTATTGCACCATGTTAATAGCTGTGCCAACAGGCGTTAAGGTATTTAACTGGGTTGCTACTATGTGGCGCGGCTCTATGACCTTTGAAGTGCCAATGCTGTTTTCCATTGCCTTTGTTATATTATTTACCATTGGTGGATTTTCAGGATTGATGTTAGCGATGACACCGGTAGATTTTCAATACCATGATACTTACTTTGTTGTTGCTCACTTTCATTACGTGTTAGTAACGGGCTCTTTATTTTCAATCTATGCAGGTGCTTACTACTGGTTACCAAAATGGACAGGGAATATGTTTAACGAGTCGTTAGCTAAATGGCATTTTTGGTGTTCATTAATCTCAGTGAACCTGTTGTTCTTCCCAATGCATTTCTTAGGGTTAGCAGGTATGCCAAGACGTATTCCTGACTATGCCCTGCAATTCGCTGATTTTAACAAATGGGTGAGTATTGGCGGTTTTGCCTTTGGTTTATCACAACTTATTTTCTTAGCGGTTGTGATCAAATGTATTAAAGGTGGCGAGAAAGCACCAGCGAAACCATGGGATGGAGCAGAAGGGTTAGAGTGGACTGTACCAAGCCCTGCGCCATACCATACCTTTAGCACACCACCAAAGGTTGATTAATCATGGATAAAGGCACGGTTCAACAAACCGACCAACAAATAAATAAAGCCAGTAACAGCAAAGTCATTAAAAAACTTGTATTAGTGGTTTTTGCGATGTTTGGTTTTGGGTTTGCACTTGTGCCTTTATATGATGTTTTTTGTGATATTACCGGTTTGAATGGCAAGACCAATGATGTTGCTGTTACTTATGCTGATAATGGTATTGATAGCTCGCGTACAGTAAAAGTGCAGTTTATTACTCGTACAGCACAAGGCATTCCTTGGAAGTTTGAACCTGTTATCAATGAAATATCGGTTCACCCCGGTGAAATGAAATTTGTTAATTTTTACGCTAAAAATAACGCTCAGCGCGAAATTATTGGTCAAGCTGTTCCGTCAGTTTCACCAGGATTAGCTGCTGGATATTTTCAAAAAATTGAATGTTTTTGCTTTACTCAGCAGCCGTTAATGCCTGGTGAAGAAGTTGAAATGGGGTTGCAGTTTTATGTTGATCTTGAGTTACCTTCAGAGATTACAACGCTGACATTATCTTACACCTTGTATGACATCACCGACAAAAATGATGCTTAATAGGCGTGTGGTTTTACCCTTTAACATTCAAAAGAAAAAGAGGGAACAAAAATGACAACAAAAGAATATGAAAGCTATTATGTGCCAGCGCAAAGTCACTGGCCTATTGTGGGTGCAATTGCCTTATTTTTGATTGCCATAGGTGCAGCCAATTATGTAACAGAAATCAAAAACCAGACTAGCGGTTTTGGTGGCTATATATTACTTGCCGGCATTGCGTTAGTAATATTTATGGTCGTGGGTTGGTTTAGTAATGTGATTAATGAATCAATGGCAGGAAAGTATAGCCATCAAATGGATAATTCATTTCGACAAGGAATGAGTTGGTTTATTTTTTCAGAAGTGATGTTTTTTGCCGCATTTTTTGGTGCCTTGCTCTACGCCAGAACGTTTTCAGTGCCGTGGTTAGGAGGAGCAGGTAATAATGCCATGACAGGGGCAGTGCTGTGGCCCGAATTTACTGCTGTTTGGCCTCTAATTAAAACCCCTGATGGTACCCAAACCACTGGCATGGGTTGGTATGGTTTGCCTTTGCTTAATACCATTTTGCTTTTAACGTCATCAATTACCGCGCATTTTGCTCATGTCGCTTTAGAACAAAATAAGCGACCACAATTAAAAATATGGCTAGCAATAACTATAGTTTTAGGTATGGCATTTATGGGCTTTCAAGTACTAGAGTATGCCCATGGCTATTCTGAAGAAATGCAGCTGTACTTAACTAGTGGCATATACGGCAATACGTTTTATATGTTAACAGGGTTTCATGGCATGCATGTCACCCTAGGTTGCATTATGCTAATTGTGATGTTCTTTAGAGTATTGAAGGGGCACTTTACCCCAGACAATCATTTCGCTTTTCAAGCGGCCAGTTGGTATTGGCATTTTGTCGATGTGGTTTGGGTATTGTTGTTTGTCTTCGTCTACATCTTGTGATGTTAAATACGTTGCTAAATCCGTGATAACTGCATTGAAGGTACTCATTGACTGGCGTCAATTCAGTACCTTAGCTTTGTGCTAACGCATTTATCTTAGCATTGCACCAACAGAAAGATTACCTATCTCATGACTCTCAAGAGGTTAATAATTAATAAGGTCGAGGATTTGGGGTTATCAAGCCAGTGAGCAAACCTATTACTAGTATGATAACAATAGCAACAGAGAGCATTAACCTACGTCCGATGAATTTGGTCATAGATGTTTGATCAGTTGCATTTATTTTATCTTTCGGCTTTTTATTCATAATAAGCAAGGCGCGAAACAGGTTGTAAATCATAAACAAAAGTAAGGTGATAATAACAATTTTAAATAACATACGAGCATATCCTCTGTGATAAATAGTGTTAAGGATTTTTATTTTAATGCCAAGTAGTAACGCTTCAACTATGGAAGAAAAACAACCTAGTAACGCCAATAAACTTAATCTTTTGTGGCTGGTGTTTACTGTGCTTGTTTTTTCGGCACTAGTAAAGCTTGGTTTATGGCAATCGGACAGAGCGTTGGAAAAAGAACTACGTCTAGCCAAAATAGAACAACTCAATAGCCAAAATCCGATTTCTCTAGCCCGCTTGGTGAAATTAATTAGTCACAGTCAATCCATTGATGAGGTCAATGATTATCCTGTTATCCTTAAAGGTCAATTTAATAAAAAACAAGTATTTCTATTAGATAACCAAACCAATAAAGGGCGTTTAGGATACCGCGTATATCAAGTAGCAACTACCGCTAAATATGCGGTTTTAATTAATCTTGGTTGGGTTAATGGCTCAATTAATAGAGATGAGTTGCCTGATGTTAAAGCGTTGGATGGCTGGCACCAATTCCAAGGAAATGTCCGTTTTATTGAAGCAGGTATTATGCTGGAATCGCAAGTGTTTAGTGATAATACGTGGCCATTAAGAGTACAGCAAATCGAGCTAGATAAATTTTCATCAATTATCAATAAACAGCTGTTGCCCTTCGTTGTTTATGTAGATAAAAATGAAAGCATTGGTTTTGAAAAAAATTGGCAACCCATAGTGATGTCACCACAAAAGCATCGCGGTTATGCGTTTCAATGGTTTAGCTTGGCTTTAGCATGGATATTGTTAATGATCTGGGCAAAATTTGGTTCAGATATAAAAAAAGTTATGACGAAAAAAAATAAAAAAGATAACAAATTAAGATAATTTAAAGGCTAGTTGGTATGAATGTAGTAACAGAAAAACCCCCTATTACTCACAATGAGGATGGAAAAAATAAGATTCAGCAAAAAAACCGAAGAAGCTTCTTATTGATGTTGGCGGTATTTGCTTTACCAATTGTCTTGGCTAAGTTTGCCTTAGAAGGAGAGTGGCTTGCTACAGGCGTTACTAATAACGGCGCATTATTATCGCAAGAATTAACAATAGCGCAATTAGGTCTTGATAAAGCGGCCTATGATAAACAATGGTTAATTATCTACAACATACCACAACAATGCGATATTGGTTGTCAAAAAACACTGACAACGGTGCATAATACTTATGTCGCTTTAGGTAAAGAAATGCCGAGAGTTACGCCACTTGCCTTGTATCAAAATGAGCTTGCAAATGAACATCTTCAACAGCTATCTAAAAGTCAGTGGCAACTTACCACTATGCCTTCTCAAGCCGAGCGATATCTTGACTCCCAGAACATATTTATTAGTGATCCATTAGGTAATGTCTTTATGAGTCATCAAATCCCTAATAATGCCAAGCAACTGCCTCAGTTTGGTAAGCAAATCCTTGCTGACATGAAAAAACTGCTTAAATATTCCAAGGTGGGCTAACATGAGTGAACCAATGCTATCTGCACCGCATAACCTGATTAAAAAACTAGTTTTTGTCAGTATACTTTTAGCTATAGTGGTTGTGGTATTAGGCGCCTATACGCGTTTAACCCATGCAGGTTTAGGCTGTCCTGATTGGCCAACATGCTACGGATTACTCGATGTACCTGAAACAAAAGAACAAATAGCAAAAGCTGAGTTAGCTTACCCTGAGCGTAAAGTTGAGCCTGAAAAAGCATGGAATGAAATGATTCATCGATACTTTGCCGGCACCTTAGGTTTACTGATTTTAGTTATTACCTTTTTGTCTTATAAAAATCGCTCACAAGGTACACCCTTAGGTTTACCTTGCTTTATCTTAGCGGTTGTTATTTTTCAAGCCGCTTTGGGCATGTGGACAGTAACAATGAAACTGATGCCTATTGTCGTTATGGGGCATTTGTTGGGAGGTTTTACCACGCTTTGCTTATTATTTTTGTTGTATTTGCGTTTATCGCGGCATCGCGTTCCTTACAGTGATTTTGCGGTCAAAAAATACAGTCGATATGCGCTATTAGGTATTATTATTTTAACGGGTCAAATAGCCTTAGGAGGTTGGACATCGTCTAATTATGCCGCGCTAAGCTGTGTGGAGCTGCCGATCTGCCAGGCTGGCTGGCAATCGCAATTAAACTTTGAAAACTCGTTTGATTTGATTCCCCCTGCAAAAGACAGTTATGAATTTGGTCATTTAAACCATGATGAACGCGTGACTATCCATGTTATGCATCGTTTTGGTGCTGTTGTCACAACGGTATATTTGGCTTGGCTTATTTTAATGGTGTTTTTCAAAGCGCAAACAAGCACTTTTAAATCTTTAGCATTAATTGTTGGTGTTGCTCTTGTTGCTCAAGTGGCATTAGGAATAAGTAACATTTGGTTTTCATTGCCGTTATCTGTAGCTGTTGCTCACAACATTGTCGCAGGGTGTTTGATGCTGACTCTCATTGCCTTGACTTATCGTTTACGTCGTACAATATAAAGTATTAATACAGGAATAATTATGTCTGATGAAATGATTGAAGAAATAAAGATGGTGCCTATTATAACGCCAAAATGGCGTGCTTATTATGATATAACTAAGCCACGAGTCGTTGCGCTATTAGTATTAACGGCTGTTGTCGGGATGAGCTTATCGGTGCCAGGAGGATTACCTTGGCAACTGTTTATTCCTGCAATGCTAGGGATTGGATTATTATCATCAGCGGCAGCGGCCATAAACCATATTGTCGATGAGAAAATTGATGCCATAATGGGACGTACTCATAGTCGTCCACTGCCTGAAGGGCGAATTACTGCCAATGCAGCCATAGTGTTTGCCGCTAGTTTGGCTATTGTTGGCTTTATTATGCTTTATGCCTTAGTTAACCCGTTAACGGCTTATTTAACCTTGGCTGGTTTAG
Source organism: Colwellia sp. KU-HH00111 (assembly GCF_040362745.1). NCBI lineage: Bacteria > Pseudomonadati > Pseudomonadota > Gammaproteobacteria > Alteromonadales > Colwelliaceae > Colwellia > Colwellia sp. KU-HH00111. The sequence goes on from NZ_BAABWO010000002.1 coordinate 353,867, forward strand.
TTGGTTATAGTTTTGTTTACACCATGTATTTAAAGCGGGCTACACCACAAAATATTACCATTGGCGGCTTGGCTGGCGCTATCCCGCCATTACTCGGTTGGACGGCAATGACCAATGATATACATCCGCATGCCTTATTGTTGGTGTTATTAATTTTTACTTGGACACCACCACATTTTTGGGCGCTAGCGATCCATCGAAAAAATGACTATGCCAAGGTAAATATACCCATGCTACCTGTGACTCACGGGGTTAATTTCACTAAAACACAAATACTGTTGTATACCGTGTTGTTATTTGTTGTAGGTTTACTGCCTTATTTGGTTGGCATGAGTAATTGGTTGTATTTAGTAGGGGCTGTGGTGCTAAATTTAGTGTTTTTTGCTTATGCATGGAAGTTAAAGTTTAATGCAGATGAGAACACCGCGATAGACACCTTTAAATTTTCAATTATTCACTTAATGTTGTTGTTTATTATTCTGTTACTTGATCACTACATACTACCAGTAGGTTAAAATAGCTCTCTTATGAAACATACGTATATTTATGTCATTGGCTTTATCGCAGCTATACTCGGGGCGTGGTTTTTTCAAAAGGCAACTCAATTACCGCAGCCAGAACATGCGCTCTATTATCAACATGCAAGAGATATAAAGCCCTTTGAATTGATTGATCATAATGGTGACCCGTTTACCAAAGCAAAGCTAAAAGGTAAATGGTCGCTAGTATTTTTTGGCTATACTTCTTGTCCTGATGTCTGTCCAACTACCTTGCAAAATTTAGGTTATATCTACGATGAATTAAAAGTGGCTGCGCACAATAGTCAAATACTGTTGGTAAGTGTTGATCCCCAGCGTGATACCCAAGAAAAATTAAGCCAATATATTGCTTATTTTAATGCTGAATTTATCGCATTAAGGGCAGGTCATGATGTGCTTTTCCCTTTTGCTCGGAACTTAGGGTTGATGTACGCCATCAGCGGAGAAGGAGAAGGGTACTTGGTGGATCACAGTGCGTCATTAGTGTTGATCAACCCCGAAGGAAAAATCGCTGCTATCTTTAAACCCGAACAAGAAGTTGGAAAAGTAGTGAGTATTGATAGTGATAAGCTGCTGAGCGATTATCAAAAGATAGTCGCTTTGTATTAAAAGCAACACATTTAGCAAGTTAAAACAAACTAGTCTTTATCTGGCTTCAAATTAGGAATACTGGTGTCAGCCATAGATTTTAATACCATGCCAATAGCGAAACTAATAAAGGTAATAGAACCCATCGCCGCTTTATATACTTCAGTCACGTCATCAATATAAATCAGGGTGATTATCACACCCATAACGGCGCAGGCAAAGCATAGGTTGGCAATAACGGTAGTGATTTTTTGCCACAAATGTTTCGGGTGGTGTTTAACTTCTATTTCTGTTGATGGCATGATTGGGTCGCCTAATTAAATATAATGAATATTGTACTAAGTTTAGCAAACATTGTTTTGATGAGTGTCAACTTAGTTGCTTACATTTCGTTTAGTACGTAACAAAAAATGTGCTAGTAGCCAGCCGCATAAAATGCCACTGGTATTTGCTGCCATATCTAACCACTCACCATAGCGATTCACATAAGGTTGAATAAGTTCAATCAAGCCACTAAAACCGAGAAAGCCAACGGTGATTACAACAATACACTTGGGTTGGCGCAAAGCAGCTGGAAACATTAATGCGGCATAAGCAATTAAATGGTGGGTTTTATCTGAGCCGGGTACGTCAGGTAGTTTTGCCGCGGGCCAAAGTGATAATGTGGCAATGCTGATAAGTAGCAATAAGGTAATGTGAAGCCAGTGCTTTTGTATAAATACTATCATTGACGATTATTATTGCCGGAAGAATGCTTATTAAGAATATGATACCAACGATTAGCAAAAATACCTAAATAACCCCAAGCGGCAATTAAGCAAGCGATAGCGAGAATAATAATACCTAACACTTGCCATAAGTGATGATAAAAATAACCAAGTGCAACGAAAATCAAGCCAAAGAAAAAAAGGCCAAACCCTATTAAAAGTAGCGACAGGCTACGTTTGGGATTTTGACCTAATCTTGCCAGTACATTATTCATTGTTACCGTGTTTAGTAATAAGAGTGCTCACCGCGCTCATGTTCAGTAACATCTTTAACGCCTTTTATTTCATCACCCATAATATCAATTAACTGTTTTTCAATACCATCTTTAACGGTAACATCTATTTGACTACAGCCGTTACAACCGCCGCCAAATTGTAACACTACATAGCCATCGTCAGTAATTTCAATTAAGGTACATTCGCCGCCATGACCGGCAAGTTGTGGGTTTACTTCGGCTTGTAAAAAGTAGTGAACACGCTCAAATAACGGTGCATCATCAGCAACTTTACGTAATTTAGCATTCGGTGCTTTGAGGGTAAGTTGTGAGCCCATTTGGTCGGTAACAAAATCTATTTCAGCTTCTTCTAAAAACCCTTTGCTATCGGCATCAACCATAGCAGAAAAACCATCAAAAGGAATTTCTATATCATCAGCTTCTACTGCGTCAGGTGGGCAGTATGATACACCGCATTCAGCTTTTGCAGTGCCAGGGTTTACAACAAATACGCGAATATGGGTGCCTTCGGCTTGTTGAGCTAATAACTTAATAAAATGCTCTTGGGCAGTAGGTGATATAGTGATCATAATTCAGCAACTCTCTTGATTTTTTCGATTTTAAAATGAATATACTTGAGCATTTTACTCGGGTATATACATTTTACTCCGCAATCTCGCGATGTGCTAATGATTTTTATGTTTTTATTTGCTATTTTATCTCAGATCATTCTATTGGAATTTATTATGTTATTGCCTCGTTTTATTATCTTATTGTTTTTACTCATCCCTGCTACGTTTTTATCTGCAATGCCAGTGCAAAACTATTTACCGAAGCAGGCCACTTTTAATGATAAAATCCCTTTACCAAGTGATAGTTTAGGCTTTGAAATAGGCCAACGTCATGTTAGACACGATCAATTAAAACAGTATTTCAGTCAATTATCAGACAGTTCAACGCGATTGAAAATGACGGCTATTGGCAAAACAGCTCAGCTGCGCGATCAATTCTTGATCACTATTTCTAGCCCTGAAAACATTGAAAATTTAGACACTATCCTTGCTAGTAAGCGCAGCGAAAAGGCGAACACAAAAACAACTGATGAGCCTTTAGTTGTGTGGTTAGGCTATAGTGTTCATGGTGACGAAATTAGTGGTGCCAATGCCGCCATGGTGGTTGCCTATTACTTAGCAGCATCAGAGGAACAGTACATTTCTACTATGCTAGCCAATACCATTATTGTATTAGAGCCAAGTGTTAACCCAGACGGCATGGACCGATTTGTGAATTGGGTCAGTACCTATCGAGGCTCAGCCAGCAACAGTGATGCTGAACATATTGAACATCATCAAGGTTGGGTAAGCGGCAGAACTAATCATTTCTGGTTTGATTTAAACCGTGATTGGTTATTATTAACCCAACAAGAAAGTCGTCATAGATTGAAATATTTTCATCAATATCAGCCTCATGTATTGGGTGATTATCATGAAATGGGTGCCAACAGTAGTTACTTTTTTCAACCGGGTATTATTAGTAGAACCCACCCACTTACACCTAAACAAAATGTCAGCTTGACCCAAGCATTGGCGAAATTTCATGCCAGTGCGTTAGATAAGGCTCAGCGTCTATATTATAGCCAAGAGAGTTTTGATGACTTTTATTATGGGAAAGGCTCCACCTATCCCGACATCAATGCCAGTGTCGGTATTTTATTTGAACAAGCCAGCTCACGAGGTATGCAACAAGATACCATAAATGGTTTGTTAACCTTTGAGTTTGGTATTCAAAATCATGTACTCACTTCGCTATCAACTATAGAAGGAGCTTGGCAAAATCGACAAGCGTTGCAAAAATATCAACAATCGTTTTATCAACAAGCAATAAAACAAGCAAAAAAAGAAAAATTTAAAGGGTATTTGATTAGTGAAACTAAAGATAGTTATCGCTTAAATACTTTGCTAGAAAAACTAACACAGCATCAAATTCAGGTTTACCCCTTAAGCCGTGATTTTAGCCATCAAGGTAAAAGCTATAACGCACAAACGAGCTATTATATCCCTTTAGCGCAAAAACAATACCGACTAGTGCAAGCGCTGTTTAACCAGCAAACAGACTTTCCTGATAATACCTTTTATGATGTATCCGGCTGGACTATGCCTCTAGCCATGAATATTGAATTTCATCAGCTTGATAGTACTTGGGGGCTTGAGATAGCAAAAACTCCTTGGTCTACAAAAGAGATTAACCACGTTAGCAAACTTAGTGTTAAAAACAGCGATTATGCCTATGCATTTGAATGGCACCATGCCTTAGCACCAAAGTTATTGAACCAATTATTGGCAAAAAAGATTAACGCTAAAGTGGCGACCTCAAGTTTCACCAGTGAGGTTAATGGTAAGAAACGTAGTTTTGCCAGTGGTACCATTATTATTCCTGCTGGAGTTCAGACTGCTGAAAATTGGCGAGTTAACACTGCACAGTTAGCACACCAAGTAAATATTGAGCTAGTTACCATTAACAGCGGTTTAACAAGGCAAGGTATTGACTTTGGCAGCAACTCATTTCGATTACTTAAGCAACCTAAAGTATTATTGTTAGGAGGCAAGGGTATTTCTCAATATGAAGCCGGAGAAATTCGTTACTATCTTGATGAAACATTACATATTCCGGTCAGTGTCGTTGAACATTCTCGCCTGTCTAGTATAGATTTATCAAATTATAGCCACCTCATTTTAGTTGATGGAAATTATCAAGGGCTATCAGCCAAAAATACTTCTGCTGTTAAAGCTTGGCTTAAGCAAGGAGGGATCGTTTTTGCTCAAAAACGTGGTGCTAAATGGCTAGCCAAACAAGATATTCTTGCAGCAAACTTTGCCAGTAAAAAAGAAATAAATCTGTTATTTGATACAGACAAGTTAAGCTATGGAGATAAAGAAAAGCTCAGTGCGAGAAAGCGCATTGCAGGAGCTATTTTTGAAACTAAGTTAGATACTTCTCACCCATTAGCGTTCGGCTACACCCAAGAAAACTTACCTATTTTTCGTAATAGTACCTTAATTATGGATGCTGGGCAGCAGCCATTTATTACAGTAGCAAAGTATCATGAAGATCCTCTGCTTAGCGGCTATACTGACAGTAATTTAGTTCGTCGCTTAGCGCATAATGCCGCTATTGTTGCTCATAATTACGGTAAAGGTCGAGTGATAGCCACAGCTGACGTACTGGCTTTTCGCGGTTATTGGTTAGGGAGCGCTAAACTACTCGCTAATAGTCTGTTTTTTGCTAAGGCATTTAATGCTCAAAGCAAGCGCTAAGAGTTTACCTAGCAGGGAGTGTTAAGCACACCGTTAATACGGTAACTTTTGACACACCTGCATGTTTTAATAGCTTGCTGATTTCACTGGCTGTACTGCCTGTGGTTAAGACATCATCAACCAGTATCACATGCTTGACCTGTGCTGATAATTTATGGGCTAAGGCAAAGGCATTGGTTAAGCTTTTACGTCGTTGAGCGCCAGTTTTCCCTACTTGACTGATGCTTTTTTTTGAGCGAATTAGCACGGTTTCATCATAAGGAAGCTGGAGCTTAATCGCTAATGGTTTAGCGATTAGGTGTGCTTGATTGTAGCCACGATATTGCCACTTACTAATGTGTAATGGCACACTAATGATTAGATCAACCGGTGTTGCATTGATGGGAAAATGAAAAGCTCGCCATTGATGGGCAAGTAAGTCGGCAAACAAGGAGGCTAACTCAAAGCGGCCCTGATATTTAAATTGAGGTAACCAGTGGGTAAAAGGGGGTAAGTAGGGTGAAAGGCAGAATAAATGATCAAAATGTATTTTTGGTAATGCTTTAGTTATTGCCGGCCAATTTAATAAATCACCCTGAGTTGCGGTGTGAGTAAACAAAGGTAAGTCAGCCAAACAATGACAACAAATCAGCCTTGGTGAAATAATTGTGTCTAAACTATTGGTGTTGTCAGAAATGCTGTTGCCGCACAAATCACACTGTCCAAGTGTCACTCGTAATTTTTGATATAACTTGTTTATGCGTGTTTGCCATTCCATTGTTATCAACCATTTTGTAACATAGCGTACATTGAAAATTCCTTAAGATATCAGCATGGCAGAAATTCTCCATATTTCCACTTACCCTGAATTAACCGCAAAGCAAAAGCAACACAAAATACCACTAGTTTTACTACATGGGTGGGGCTTGAACTCAGCAGTATGGCAACCTTTTATTGAACAGTTAACTCCAGAGTTTACTGATGTCTTCTACATCGTAACCCTGGACTTACCTGGTTATGGAATCAATATTGATAATACGCTTAGCAGCTATTCATTGGCTAATATTTGTCAATGTATTGTTAACACTATTAAACAACCAGCAATCTATTTAGGCTGGTCTTTGGGTGGATTGGTTGCGACTGAAATGGCGTTAAGTTATCCAAAAAAGGTACTTGGTTTGATCACCGTGGCAAGCTCACCTCGTTTTACAGAGGAAATGAATGAACAAAAAGATACGTTATGGCCAGGTATAAAACCTAAAGTGCTTGAGACATTTCATCAACAACTCAAGATAGATACACAAAAAACCATTAGCGGCTTCTTAAAGATTCAGGCGATGGGTAGCCCGCATATTCGTCAAGATGTTAAACAGCTCACTGCCTTAATATTCAAACATGAAATGGCAAATAAAAAAACGCTCGATCTATCACTAAAATTATTAGAAAGCACTGATTTCAGGCCTAGGCTAAAGGATATTTATCAACCCTTTTTACGCTTGTATGGCAATGCAGATAGTTTGGTACCTAAAAGGGTTATCAGCCAGGTTGAGACACTTGCCCAAGAAAGCGAACAACATATATTTCTTCAGGCATCGCACGCACCTTTTATTTCGCATGCAGATGATTTTAAAGAAATACTTGTTAATTGGCTGTTGGCAAGGTTTATCCACTAGCAAAACGAGTGTAATTAACCTTTACTTTTTCACCGTTTTGGCTAATAATTAATCAGTACAGATAACGTTTAATGAGGACAGTCTGATGGAAATACAATCGGCATTTAATTCAGGCATTCAAGGCCTGCAAAAAGCCACAGAAGTCGCTGATCAAGCAGCTGCAGATATTGTTGCTCAGACCGGCGCTACTCGTGAGGTTGATGTTGTTAGTCAAGCGGCTGTAAGTAGTGAGCAAAAAATTCCTAGTTTAAATCAGTCAATTGTTGATTTGAAAGTTGCTGAACATCAAGCAAAAGCTTCTACTGAAATAATTAAAACAGCTGATGATAGTTTAGGAACCTTACTCGATGTAACGGCATAATAGGTGAAGCTGTGAGTTAATTATGAACATTACACCGCAAGTACCCAATTTATCCATTCCAACTGTGCTTAATCCGCATACGGAAAGCTTGCGTCGTGAGAATAACCAACGAGATATGATCACTCAGGCCCCAGCAACCAGTCAATCGACGGCTGAGAAAGGGCTTGCTTCAGATAAAGAGCGTGGCAGAACACCCGCTCAAAATAATGCTACCATAGATTTTGCTAATATTAGCGAACAGGCAAAATTAGCTAATAGCAGTATCACCGAACAACATGAACACCAAGGGCATGAACACCAAGGTGACACTGGTGGTTCAAAGCCTTCAGCTCAAGAAGCTAGCGATAGTAACACAGCAAAAGATGGCTCAGAGCAGACCCGTGCTGAACAATTAGAACACGAACGGGTTATTAGCGAACTCAAGAAAAGGGATAAAGAAGTTCGTACTCATGAAGCTGCTCATGCTGCTGTTGGTGGCTCTGTTACTGGCGCACCTAGCTTGTCTTACACTACCGGCCCTGACGGTAAAAGATATGCGGTAGAAGGGGAGGTTTCCGTTGATTTATCTATTGTTAAAGGAGATCCTCAAGCAACAATTGCTAAAATGCAGAAAGTTCATGCGGCGGCATTAGCCCCTGTTCACCCATCAATACAAGATACTCGAGTCGCAAGTACCGCCACCCAATTGATTATGCAAGCACAATCAGAGTTATTGGTTGAGCTGGCAGCTAAACGTGCTGAAGGTCGGACATCAAGTAGTGATAAAGAAAATGAGCAAGGTACTGCCTCCTCTGCTGTATCAAGTCGTCATTCAAGCCACTCATATGAAGTGTTAATTAATAAAAGCTTAGATAACCAAGAAAGTGCTATACCTAGCCAACCAGCAGCGGTTGTACAACGAGCATTAAGAATTGAAAATTATTATGCAGGCATCACCCAAGCTTATGAAAAAGCGCCAAGCTTTAAATTTGAGTTAACCGCTTAGTTTATCAAGCAATTAAAGTAAAAAAGCCTGCAAAGATGTAGGCTTTTTAGTTGCACAACGCAATACCTATAGTTTTAAATACCGTAACTTTGACGATATTGTTTGATGCTCGCTAGGCTAGCGCTTAATTCAGCTTGGTTTTCTGGTTCATTTTCAAGCTTTTCTTCAAGGAAGGTCACAACATCAGCCAAGGACACAATAGCAATAACTTGGGTACCAAAATCGCGTTCAACTTCTTGAATAGCTGATAATTCACCTTGGCCTTTTTCTTGTCTATCTAAGGCGATTAGCACACCAGAAAGCTCAGCATTATGAGTTTTGATAATTTCCATCGACTCACGAATTGCTGTGCCGGCTGTGATCACATCATCTACCAACATCACTTTACCCTTTAGCTCAGCACCAACTAAACTGCCGCCTTCACCATGGGTTTTAGCTTCTTTACGATTGAAGCAATAAGGAATATCAAGCTGGTGATGATCAAATAATGCAACTGTTGTGGTGGTTGCAATAGGAATACCTTTGTAGGCTGGACCAAAGACTAAATCAAAATCGACTTTTGCATCAACTAAAGCTGCTGCATAAAAGCGCCCTAAACGTGCTAAATCGCCCCCAGTTTTAAATAATCCAGCATTAAAAAAGTAAGGGCTGGTACGGCCTGATTTTAATGTGAATTCACCAAAACGTAATACTTGCTTCGATAAAGCGAATTCAATAAATTCGCGTTGATAATCTTTCATTTTTTCTCCAAACTTTACCAATAAAAGCGAGGGTGTTAGCTTAATGCTGCTTTTTGGTGGTCAAATAATTCATTAATTGCATCTTTAGACAACTGCATCATCGCTTGCATTTCTTCAAAGCTAAATGGCTCTTCTTCAGCTGTACCTTGAACTTCAATCAATTTGCCAGTATCAGTCATGACCACATTCATATCAGTTTCAGCATTGGAATCTTCTGCGTAATCTAAGTCAGCCACTGGCTCACCTTGATAAACCCCTACTGAAATAGCTGCAATCATATGCTTAAGTGGGTTGGTTTTAATAATGTCTTTAGCGCGCATATAGTTAAGTGCGTCAACTAACGCAACACAGGCGCCGGTAATTGATGCAGTACGCGTACCACCATCGGCTTGAATCACGTCACAATCTACCGAAATGGTATTTTCACCTAAAGCTTTCAAATCAACAGCAGCACGCAAAGCACGGGCAATTAAACGTGATATTTCTAAGGTTCTGCCACTTTGTTTGCCGTTGGCCGCTTCTCTTCGCATACGCGTGTGCGTTGATCGAGGTAGCATACCGTATTCAGCTGTTACCCAGCCTTTACCTTGGCCTTTTAAAAAACGAGGTACGCCTTCTTCTACTGAAGCGGTGCAAATCACTTTGGTATCGCCAAATTCAATTAGTACTGAACCTTCAGCATGTGCGGTAAATTGACGTGTGATGGTAACTGGGCGAATTTGCCCTAATGTTCTGCCGCTTGGACGCATGGTGTAACCCTTTTTATAAATGCATGTAAATAATTGACTCTATTATAATGCTTCAGCACATTTTTTGAAATATAGTTGAGATAATAAAGGTCACCTTGTCAGTGATGTGTAATTTATAGCAATATTTTTAATAGTGAGTGGATAATGAAACTAGTTATATCCTTGATATTTTGTTTAGGCCTCTTTGGTTTTGGTGAGGTACAACCACCTGACCATAGTAGTCAACTTGCCTATGAATTACCTGAGTACAGTAAAGTCTATGATGCAAAACGCGATCCCTTTAAAGATGCTAATGCAGCATTAGCGTTAGCAAAAAGTACACACCGCAATGTGTTAATTGAAATTGGCGGTAATTGGTGTACTTGGTGTCATAAAATGGATGATTTTTTACTGAAAAACCCAGACATATATCAAACCTTACATAATCAATACGTATTGTTAAAAATTAATGTCAGCGACAGCAATGAAAATGCTGACTTTATGGCTTCGTTACCGCCAGTGCTAGGTTACCCTCATATGTATGTATCTACAGCAACAGGTAAAATGTTGCTATCTAAGGATACCGCTGAATTATTAGACGGGCAGCGGTATTCAGCAGTGTATTGGTCTAATTTCCTTAATAAATGGGCGTTCAAAGGCAGTGTCGGAAAATAACATCAAGACAAGTGGGAGTAGGCATTTGAAATCATTCTTTGATAAAACATATAAAACCCCTCTTTGGTTTAAAGAAAAAAGACAACGACAAAAAGACTCAACAGCGACAAGGATGAATAGCAACTTATCGCGAAGAATGTTTTTGAAATCAGCGGCTGGAGCTGGAGCTATCGGCGTTAGTTCTGGCATGATTTTGCCAGCTTTAGCGTCAACAGCACCAGACAAAAACATCTTGCAGAGGTTATTAACCAAAGATCCTTGGTTAACGTTAGAAGCAACCTTAATGCATTTGTTGCCTGAGTCTACACATAAACCGCGGAGTGGTCCTAGCGCTAAAGATATTGATGCGCTAGCGTATTTATATCAAGTGGTAACAGTGCAGCCTATTGATCAAGATGAAAAAGATTTCATTATTAAAGGGGTGAGTTGGTTAAATGGTTATGCGCACAGCCAGTTAGATAAGCCCTTTGTAAAGCTATCATCTGATGAGAAAGAAATAATCCTTAGGGGAATAAGTCAATCTAGGGCGGGTGAAAACTGGTTAGCAACCCTGCTTGCCTATATATTTGAAGCCATGTTGGCGCCTCCTGCATACGGTGGCAACCCAAACGGAGTAGGGTGGCATTGGCTTGAACATCAGCCTGGATTTCCATTGCCTAAGGCTGGGCAACGCTATTTTGAACTGCCACAACGGGGGAAAGCACATCAAGAGCTTGCTATAAGCTCGGGTAATGCCATCCCCATTAAAGAGCAGCATAACAACCAGCAGTTAGCGAGCTCATTACCGCTAAAGACCTCATCAATTAAGAGAATAAATAAAGCATGAACAATGTAACTTATGATATTTGTGTTGTTGGTAGTGGGGCAGGTGCTTCACCGGTTGTTTACACATTGGCAAAAGCGGGTGCCAAAGTAATAGTGCTAGAAAAGGGCCCGTGGTTAACAGAAAAAGAATTTTTTAAAGATGAACTGGCCATCAGTATACATGACGCTTACAACCCAAAATTAAGCGATGAACAACATGTGATTGAAGAAGAATATCAAGATGAAAATGGCGACAGCTTATGGCAGGGCGAGGCAACTAGCCAGTCAGGCTGGTCATGGTGGAATGGTACGGTTGTCGGTGGCTCATCTAATTTTATGAGTGGTTATTTTCATCGCCTGAAGCCCATTGATTTTCGCTTGAAAACTGAGTTCGGTGCCATTGCTGGCGCAAACGTTGCGGACTGGCCCATTAGTTATGATGACTTGGAGCCCTATTATGCCATGACAGAACGTGAGGTTGGTGTTTCAGGCCGTGTGGTTGAACATCCACATCAAGAGCCACGTTCAACGGATTTTCCTTATCCTCCTGTTGCTGAAGTGCCTATGTCAGCATGGATAGATAAAGCGGCCGCAAGTATAGGCTATCATGCGGTACCGGTACCAAGAGCAATATTATCAAAACCAGCAATGGGACGAAAAAGCTGTGAGTATTCAGGCTACTGTAGTAGTTATGGCTGTTCATCAGGTGCTAAAGGTAGTGGCCGAGCCGCGTTATTAAATCATGCGGTTGCTACTGGTAATTGTACGATCAAACCCAATGCCAAGGTATATAAAATAGCCACTGATGACCAAGGAAAAGTGAGTAGTGTTGATTATTACGATAGCTTGGGACGAAAACAAAAAGTTAAGGCAAAAATTTATGTAGTTGCCTGTCAAGCGGTGGAAACATCACGATTGTTATTGGCGTCCAAAGGTGAAAAATTTCCTAATGGTTTAGCCAACAATAATGGTCAAGTAGGAAAAAACTTACTCTTTAGTGGTGGCGGAACTGGTAGTGGTGATTTCTTTTTTAATGAGTTGACTGAGCAACAGGCGAGAGAACTAAAACATGTTGGCCCCTTTATTAATCGAGCGTTGCAAGACTGGTATAAAATAGAGGATAAAACCTTTGCTGGAGCAAATAGTCATGGTAAAGCAAAAGGAGGAACCATCGACTTTCTATTCCATCAAAACCCTATTGCACGTGCAAGAGGAACACAGTGGGGAGCGGACGACCAGGGTAATGAGCAATTACTCTGGGGCGAAGCCTTAAAGCAAAGTATGAAACAAGAGTTTACCACTTATAAAACCTTACGGTTTGAAGTATTTAATGATTGGCTGCCTACGGATGATTGTTTTGTAACCCTTGATGATGAAGTGACCGATAAGTGGGGCGATCCGGTGGCGAAAGTACGTATTGGTTATCATGAACATGATCTCGAAGTAGGTGCCTACTTAGCCAATAAAGCTGAAAAGCTTTTAGTAGCACTAGGCGCTAAAAACATTGATTCTTCAGTCAGTGGTTATCCAGCCACTAACTTAATGGCGGGGGGATGCCGATTTGGTGATAATCCTAAAACGTCGGTACTAAATAAAAACTGTCAAGCACATGAGGTTGATAACCTTTATGTAACGGACGGTTCATTTATGCCAACTGGCGGTAGTGTTCCTTACACTTTTACCATTTATGCAAACGCGTTTCGTGTGGCAGAGCATATAAAAACGCATTGGCAAAAACTTAACACTTAAAAAATATCAAATTGTGATACTTCTGTGAGGAATTCGTCAGGAAATTGAATCATACTTTGCTAACTCAACAGCATATTGAAAACAAAAAAAAGGTGAATTGTATGTTAAAAGTAATATCTACAGGCTGCATTATATCTCTTAGTTTGATGGCTTGTGGAGGAGGCTCTGACTCATCAACTGCCGATACATCTCAACCCGCCATTCAACCATCGCCAGTTACGTATACTGGCACATTTATTGATTCACCTGTGCAAGGACTTAATTACAAAACCGAAACACAATCAGGTGTCACAAATGCAAATGGCGAGTTCATCTATCAGTTAAATGAAAAGGTAACCTTTTCTATTGGTGACATAGAATTTTTAGAAACCCCAGTTGCCAGTGTTATAACCCCTTTAACTATATTCAGTACACAATACACTAATAACACTGAAGTCGTTAATATGCTACGGTTATTACAAACGCTTGATGTAGATGGAGATGCAGCAAATGGCATAACCCTTAATGACAATATTCATGCCTTAGCGGCCAACTTAACGGTTGATTTTGCCAGTGCAGATTTTGACAGCCAAGTTCAACAACTTGTTTTAGATAATAATGCGGTTAATATCAGCTTAATTTCAGCAGCGCAAGCTGTCATGCACTTTGAAACTACCCTAGGGGGAAGTACGGGAAATGAGCAAAGTGCCTGTGGCAGTGACCATCCGTCAGTAGGTTTTACAGGTAGTTTTAATACCTTAGCTCATGATGTAACGGGAGATGCTGAAATTATTGATAATTGCACTATCGCTATTACTAATTTCAACTATGATGCGACAGCGCCAGCTGTATATTTTTATGCAGACAATACTGACACCAGTTCAATTGAGTCGTTTACCTTAGGTGATGAGCTAAGAAAAGACAGTGTCCCGTATAATAACGCAACAATTATCGTGAAATTGCCAAATAATCATAGCCTCGATGATATTAATACCTTTAGTGTCTGGTGTGTTGATTTTTCAGTGAGCTTTGGTGATTTAATTTTTACAGCCCCTTGATGAATCATTTTAACTAAGGCTGTTTTACTAGCCACTCAAAGCCTACTAAGGCATAATCTTATCATTATTATTTAGTAGGTAACCATTATGATCCACAGTATGACAGCATTTTCTCGCCACGAAGTTAAAGGCGATTGGGGTAATGCAGTGTGGGAAATTCGCTCCGTTAATCAACGTTTTTTAGAAACCTATTTTCGCTTGCCTGAGCAGTTTCGTGGCATAGAGCCTGTACTGCGAGAGCGTTTTCGTAAGCAGTTAAACCGCGGTAAGGTAGAATGCAGCTTACGTTTTAACGCTAATGCGGCGAATAAAAGTGAACTCGCCCTCAATGAAAAATTGGCTCAGCAATTACTACAACATGCTAATTGGATAAACGAACAGACACTTAACAGCCAAATAAACCCCTTTGAAGTAATGCGCTGGCCTGGCGTAATGGAAGCTGAAGAGTCTGATATGTCAGCGATTCAAGCTGAACTACTTGCTGGTTTTGATATTGCCCTGAAAGACTTTATTAACGCCCGTGCTAGCGAAGGTGAAAACCTAACCGCGATGATTGAACAGCGCCTTGATGCAATCACACTTGAGGCTGAAAAAGTACAAACGCAAATGCCAGAAATTATAGAATGGCAGCGTAACCGTATTATTGAAAAATTTACCGATGCTAAAATCGATTTAGATTCAGGCCGAGTAGAGCAAGAGCTAGTATTACTTGCTCAAAAAATGGATGTAGCTGAAGAGCTAGACCGCTTAAACAGCCATGTCAGCGAAACCAAAAAAATCCTCAAAAAAGGTGGCGCACAAGGTCGCCGTTTAGATTTCATGATGCAAGAATTTAACCGTGAAGCAAACACACTTGGCTCAAAATCTATTAACACCGACGTTACCGCCAGTGCAGTTGAGTTAAAGGTGTTAATTGAACAAATGCGTGAGCAGATTGCGAATATTGAATAGGGTGTTTGTGGTTACGGGTGCTACCTGAGGTGTTTGTTTTATATGGTTTTATTATTGTAAGGTGTCTCAAGATTACTGGCGTTATCTGAAAAAATGGTTACAATAAGGGTTACTTAATAATAGGTAACCCTTTTTTATTGGGATTTTTTTATCATTGTAACCACTTTTAGGATTCTGATGGCAACACTTAACGCTAAACAATTAACAGCACTACAGAAAAAAGGTGAACCATGCCGAGAATCTCTTGGTAATGGTCTTTATTTTCGGGTAAGTAATTCTGCAACCGCTACTTTTGAAGTTCGGTATTCTATATATGGTAAACGCAGATTTATATCTCTTAAAAAACCATATCCAGCATTGTCATTAGCTGAGGCTCGTTTAAAAGCAGCTGAAATTAAAATGATGGTGAAAGAAGGTGAAGATCCCCTAGAACATAGGAAACTAGACTCTGTAAAACCATTTAAACTATTAGATGCATTAGCAGAAGACTGGTTAAAAGAATGTGATAAGCGGATAAAAACATCTTATATTTATCGGCGAGTATATCAAAAAGATATTTCACCAATACTGGGTGGTATCGCCACAACGAAAATTAAGCCGCTGGATATTAGAGTTGTTATTAAAAGCATCGATCAATCAGGGCGTCCATCTATTGCAAATGACGCATTAAACTATCTTAAGCATATTTTTAGACACGGAATTAAACTTGGTATCGTAGAAACCAATCCTGCAGATGCATTTCAATATGCTGATGCTGGCGGTATTGAAGTTGCAAGACAACGTGCTTTATCAATTGAAGAAATAAAAGAATTGTTTATCGTCCTAACTGCCAACAAAGATCAAGTCACAAGAGAAAATTATTTAGCAATAGCGTTACTGTTATCGTTAGCTTGTAGAAAAATGGAATTAATGGCTGCGACTTGGAGCGAATTTGATTTGGATAAAGGAATTTGGATTATACCGAAAGAAAGAACTAAAACAGGCGTTAGTATTAGGGTGCCTTTATCTACAGAAGTTTTAGGTTGGCTCTCAGAGCTTGAAATTAGATCAGCTGGAAGCCTTTATATTTTTCCTAACAGAAGAAGAAGTAAAAGAGCTTATGTCTCGCCTGACACACTAAATGCAGCAATAGCAAAGTTATTTAAAGAAGATAAATTTAATTTTGCGCATTTTACTATTCATGACTTAAGAAGATCAGCAAAAACTTTATTGGCTAGCTTAAAAGTACCACCTCATATTAGTGAGAGGTGCTTAAACCATAAAATTAAAGGCGTGGAAGGTGTTTATGATCAGTATGACTACTTTGATGAACGAAAAGAGGCTTTATTCAAAATATCGAGCTTAATAGCTCCCTACGTTAATTAGGGGTGATAAATGACAGAATTAATTTCGCTTACTTTTAAGAAAGCAGCACTAGATAATTTAAATATACCTGAACAAGAATACTTCCTGCCTAAGCAAATATTCAAATCGGGTTTAACTAATATTGAAAATATTCCTAAAGAACTCTTATTACAAGGCATTCAACTAAGGATGTCCGAGAAAGGCTGTAATTATAAAGACCAACATAAAGCTATTTTATCTTTATGTAATTTATTCAATGATCAAGGTATTGAAGAAGAAAACTTTGTTGAGGGTGAAAACTGGACTGCTTTATATGGTGATATAAATCTTGCGATAGATGAGATAGTAACAATACAACGAAATGATGAATTACTAGCTGCCTTTAAACAAAAAGATGAACACTTACTAATTTGTGTATACCAACCTCTAGATGATAATGCCTTAAATAAAATCCGTGCTATTTGTGAAAATGTCGATCAAATGACAGGTGAGTTAATAGGTCGTAATAAATTACAATATGCGGCTCACCGGGCAGGCAGCATTTCTCAATCTTATGCATCTGATGCTGGACAAAGTTACTTAAGTTATTGGCAATATGGATTAGGAATCAGTCATGACGTCAGCTCTCTTGAAGTGTGGAGAAAACAAACGTCATTGAATCCATTACCTCACAAGCATATTGGTACTCAGTTATATGTAAATGAATTCTTTAATCAATCAAAATTTTGCTTTGAAAAATATTTTTTAACTTTAAATAAAAGCGACAAAAGTATTCAAGAGCCTCATAAAACCATTGAAAATTTAGACAGTACCCGTTCAAAGTTTTTAGGTTGTTTGCTTGGCGGTGCTATTGGTGATGCTTTCGGCGCTCCTGTCGAATTTATGAAGCGTGATGAAATATTGAAAAAGTATGGCAAGGACGGAATTCAAAATTTTGATATAGCCTACGGAAAAACCGGTGCAATTACTGATGATACACAAATGACATTATTTACAGCAGAAGGGCTACTTCGTTCATGGGTCCGAGGTTGCTTTAAAGGCGTTACTTCTGAACTTGGTTGTATTGGTCATGCTTATCAACGGTGGTATCAAACTCAAGGTCATTCATCCCCAAGATCGCTGCATGTTGAAACTGACGGTTATCTTTGGCAACAAATAGAGCTTCATTCACAAAGAGCCCCTGGTAATACTTGTCTTTCTGCATTGGCAGAAATGGATAGCTTTGAAGCGCCGGCAATAAATAATAGTAAGGGTTGTGGTGGTGTGATGCGCGTTGCTCCAATTGGGCTTTATTGCTGGCGTTTAAAACATAAATATTCAGTTAATGATTGTTTTGAGTTGGCTTCTAACGCTGCAAATCTTACGCATGGTCACGCGACAGGTTATTTAGCATCAGGCGCTTTTGCTGTAATTATCTATCAAATATTGGAAGGAGAATCACTAATTGATGCATGTAAAACGGTACTAGAAATTCTTAATAGAAAAGAATATAAGCATGAAACAATTAACGCGATAAAGCAGGCAGTGAAATTATCTAAGACCGATATATTACCACATGACGCTATTAAAATAATGGGCGAAGGTTGGATAGCAGAAGAAGCTTTAGCTATTTCTATTTACTGTGTTTTAGTAGCAAAAAATTTCAAAGAATTAATGAATATTAGTGTAAGCCATGATGGTGATTCAGACTCGACAGGCGCAATAGCGGGAAATATTTGGGGAACGCTTTATGGCTTAACAAATTTGCCCAAAACATGGGCAAATGATGTTGAACTTGAATATCCAATCACAGAGATAGCATGTGATTTATATAATTTTCCACTATGGGATATTGGAGAGTATTCATCCAATACTAAGTTAATTGATATCGTTTGTGATCGTTATCCAGGGAGTTAAACATGAAAGATTATGAATGGTTTAATTTAGATAGTTATAACGATGTGAAAAAGTTAACTTTTTCGCAACTAATTAAGGAGCTAAAACTTAGAAACTGGATGTTAAGTGATGAAATGCCTTATGGCCATAAAGATTTAGGCTCAATAATTTGGAATAAAGAGCAACTTACTACTTTCTGGGCAAATAAAATAGTTACAGGTAAGCCATTTGCAAGTGTGTATGGAGAAAATTTTTATTATGCACATCTACCTTTTACTACAGATAAAATTTTAAAAAATACTTCTTTGTTAATTAATAATTTTGATACACCAAATATAGCGGCTGTAACCGAAGAATATATTGATTTGATTCATAAAAGCTTTCAGCCATTAAAAGTGGAATTAAAAACAAAAGGAATGGAGTCTACTTTTAAAGAAATGAATCTTCAACCAGTTAGAGTTTCTAAATCAACTGTAATTGCTTCGATTGATTTGGCAAGACCAATTAATCAGTTGTTAAGTGAATTTAAGCGATTTGTAATAAATGGGCAAGAATCATTAAGAGTTGTTAAAAAACCAAATAATAAATGGAAATCAGAAAAAGTTCACAATATATTTAATAGACATACATTGCCTATATTAGATTTAAAGGTTTTTTCTAAACACTCAAAAATACATATTACTATTGAGGAAATATGTGACCTTATTTACCAAGATTTATCTGGTGATAAAATAGCTAGTTTTAACACGAATGATTATCCAACAGCTAAAAAAATCATCAGTTCTAGTGAGATAAAAACACTAGAATCAATGTTGGATATAGACCCATCCTTAACCTCTACCCAAATAATAAACTATTTGTAGAGGAATGTTTTTGATTAAACATCTTTGTCTATAAGGGTAAATTTCTAAGTTTACCCTTATAGATACATTAATTTTAATATATATAGTAAGTATCCGACAGTTTCAGATAACTAGAGGATACTCAAATGAAAACACCTAAACTTCCTATTCCTAATAATAAACGTAAAACATTACTCGAAATCTATGGCGAAAAAGAACGTCTTGTCAGAGATCCTGAAAGAAAAAACTTCACTTCCTTATCAAGAAGTAGAACTACTCAATTAGAAAAAGAAGGTAAGCACCCTAAGCGTAAAATTCTGGGCACGAACAGTGTTGCATGGTTATTGTCTGACTTGCTTCTTTTTATTAATAAAGAAAACCCTGGTTTGGAGGATTAAGATATGAATTTATTACCAAGGAAGTTTGAACTTGTAGATTTTGAAGTAAATGAGTTACACATCATTGTTAAGTTAATATCTAATTCAAGTGATGGTACTAATTTTGAATTAGAGCACAGCGATATAGTTGATCTACTAAATATGATGTTAAAAAAATTCGAATCTACTCAATCAAATATTTTAGGGGTCTACCATGAAGGAAAATTATAGTGAGTTAATTAAAATAAACTTTATTGCTGATGGAAAGGTTCACTATTTGAATATCGGAAATAACACCTTCTTTTATATACTTTTACAAAAACCAATTATTACTTTTTCTTTTGGTACGTTGAAAGATAGAAATATTATCCATTCTTACCATAACAGGGTGTTTAATAGCGATCATGAATGGTTAGCTTATTTGCGTTCTATTCTTCGAGAGTCATTAGTAGAAAAAAAGATACTTAAACGCAGAGATAAATTAAAAAGTATTGAAGATAAATATGCATTAATAAAGAAATCCCTGGAATGATTATATGTTTAAAATTGACAAATATACTTTAGCATCAGGTCAGAAACTGAATAAAGATGAAGTAGAAATAATGACCTTAATGAATGAGAAATTTACTCATGTGTTAATAGGCAGTAAAAATAAAATAGCCTTTATAAAACCATGCACTATGCATGGTTCCAATTGCATTTTTTTATCTATTGATGAATTTATTAATTTTACTAGTGACTACCCAATGATTGCTAAAAACAATGCGGGTAGGGCATGGACAAAGTGGCCAGGAAAGAATAAAAAGTTAGATGGTGTGGGGTTTTTTCCTGTTCAAGAAAAGTGCCCGCCTCATTTTTTTAATACTTTCATAAAACCAAGTGTTGAACCAATTGAGGGAGATTGCTCTATTTACCTTAACCACGTTAAAAATGTTATTTGTGGGGGGGATGATATCGCTTTTAACTATCTCATTAGATATTTTGCACATGCAGTTCAAAAGCCAGAAGACAAGCCTAGCGTTGCCATAATAATGAAATCTGTAGAAGGAACAGGTAAAGGCACTATGATGATTCCATTATTAGATATATTTGGTTCTCAAGGAGTTCATTTGAACGGCGATAGACACATTACAGGTCAATTTAATGGTGTAATAGCAAATAAGTTACTCATATTTGCAGATGAAGTAAATCTAACATCAAGAGCTACCGCAGATAAATTGAAGTCTTTTATCAGTGAGTCAACGGTACAAATGGAACAAAAAGGTTTGGAAGCTATTTCAATACCCAATTATGCAAGAGTCGTTTTTGCCAGTAATCGTCATCATGTGATTGCAGCAGGTACAAAAGAAAGGCGTTATTTAGTTTTAGAGCCTAATCCCAAATATGCGCAAGACACTGAATACTTTTTAAAGTTGCGTAACTGGATAAATAATAATGGGGCATCTAAATTATTAAACCATTTGTTAAATACTGACATAACGAACTTCAATCCATTTAAAGCACCTACAACAAAAGCCTTAATTGAACAAAAGCTTCAATCACTAACTCTTTCTCAGCAGTTTATATTTGAACACTTATTAAGAAATGATGGGTTTTCAAAGAATGCCAGGATAGGTGTAACCAAGATAATTGATGAATATAATCATTGGTGTGAGTCTAAGAATATCTCTTTTAAATTGGGCTCAGCAAGAAGTCAAATAGGCAAGCTAATGGCTGAAATCTCAGGGCCAAGTCTTGGTAGGTCAGACAGAGGAGAGGGAAAATATTTTGAACTACCTGATATCAATGTCATGAGGCAAAATTTTGCAGAAATATTAAATGAGAGCGCTTCAGATATCTTCGAATAGCCTGAACTTGCTATACCACCTATCCCAATTGATTTAAGTGATAAATAATAAAGGGTATAAATGGTATAGCAAAGAAAATATCCCTAATAATAGCCATACCATCTAAACCTCAATAACTAGCGTGTCTTAGCTCTTTGGTACAGGTGGTATAGCAATACTTTATATCTTTGGTGGTAACAATGCCGGTAAAAAAATTAACAATAAAACAAGATATGTTTGTGAAGGAATATCTAAAAGACTTAAATGGAACACAAGCAGCGATTAGAGCCGGTTATAGTAAAAAAACAGCTAACCGAATTGCTAATCAAAACTTGTCAAAACCTGACATTAGATCAGCGATTGAAATAGCTAAACAAGAGCGGACCGAAAGAACTAAAATAGACGCGGATTATGTGTTAATCCAAATACAAGAATACTTAGATCATTGTTTTGGTCGTAAACTAATTAAGAAAACTGTTAATGTAGAAGGTGAGTATCAAACTATTGAAATTGGAGAATTTAATCCAACAGGAATCGGTAAAGCATTAGAATTATTGGGGAAGCATGTTGCAGTTCAAGCATTTAAAGAAAAACAAGAACTTTATACAACGGTCAATGGAGTAATTAATGCTAAAGTAACTGAAATGAAGCCAGAAGAGAGGTTAGCAAGAATTAAGGAATTACAAAAAAAAATGGGTTATGACAATGGTGTAAAGTGATATTTTTATTACTAAATTGTAGTATTTTTATTGATTTTACAATATTCTCCCAATACGCATTGTGGCACGACAACTGAATTAAATCATAAGGTTTAAAATAAGTAACTCTTGCCGGTTTTGAAACACGGAAAGTGAAAAAGGACTAGAAATGATCCCCAATTACCAGCAATTCATGCGCCCTTTTCTTGAAATAGCGAATGCAGCTAATAATTCACCTGAAAAAAATAGCGAAGTAAAACTTCGTGATGTCATCAATCAGCTCGCTGATAAGTTTAATCTTACAGAAAACGAGCGTGAAGAAACGCTACCTAGTGGTAAACAAAGAATTATTGATAACCGTGTTGGTTGGGCGCGTACTTACCTTTCTAAAGCAGGGTTATTAGATATTACTAAACGTGCGCATTTTGTTATTACCGAGCGTGGAATAAAAGCCCTTCAAGATAATGATGCTGTTATCGATAATAAATATCTAAAGCAGTTTGATGAGTTTATTGCATTTAAAGACCAAAAAAATGTAACGACTAAAAATGATGTTGAAGATAATGACGAAGTTGACGACATAACTCCTGATGAAGCACTTCGCTTGGCTTATAAACAAATCAATGATTCGTTAGCCCTAGACATTCTAGAACGCACTCGCAAAGTCACTCCCGCCTTCTTTGAAGATCTCCTAATCGAACTTCTTGTAGCCATGGGATATGGTGGTACTGGCGAAGGAGCCGCACATGCACTAGGTAAAACAGGTGATAACGGCATTGATGGTGTTATAGATCAAGACCCTTTAGGCGTAGATCAGATATACATACAAGCTAAACGTTATGCCCAAGGTAACAATGTCGGTGCTGTTGATATTCGTGACTTCTTTGGTGCATTAAACCTGAAAAAAGCACAAAAAGGCATTTTCATTACAACATCTGAGTTTACATCATCGGCCATCGAGACCGCACAAAACTTAGGCACTCGCATTGTACTTATAAATGGTACTGAATTAGCAAAACTCATGCTGCGATATAACATCGGTAGCAGAGACGAACAGGTATTGCACCTGAAGAAAATAGATGAAGACTTCTTTGAAATATAAGTTGAAATATACATTGATAAATAAGCTAGAGAATTAAATAAACATGAACCAACAAGAAATCAAACAATTAGAAACTGAACTTTGGGATAGTGCTAATTCTCTCCGTGCAAATTCAAAGCTTACTGCCGCTGAATATAAAGATCCTGTGCTTGGCTTAATCCTACTGCGTTATGCGCAAAACCGATATGACCAAGCAAAAGGCCAAATTGAAGCGAGTATTCCTGATGGCCCTCGTGGTAAACGTGCGCCAACTAAGGAAGACTTCCTAGCGGCTGGTGCAATGATGTTACCAGAAGCGTCACAGTTTGATTACCTAGCAGACCTGCCAGAATCAGAATCATTAGATGAAGCCATTAACAATGCGATGAAGCTAATTGAAGAGGCTTATCCTGACTTATTGGGCGTATTACCTAAAAACTATCAAGAGTTTGATGCAGACTTACTACGCGAGTTAATTCGTGTTTTTAATAAAGACTCAGTGAAAAAAATAAAAGGCGATATTTTCGGTCGCATTTACGAGTTCTTCTTAATGAAATTCTCAATGGATGGTGCCGGTGCGCAAGAAGGCGGAGAATTCTTCACGCCACCTTCACTCGTTCAACTTATCGTAAATATGATCAAACCCGATCACGGTATTATTCATGATCCTGCTTGTGGTTCAGGCGGTATGTTTGTACAAACAGGTCATTTTATTGAAGAACAAAACAAAGGTGTTTCTATAAACACCAAAGTTAAATGTTATGGCTCTGAGCTAAAGTCGAACAACACCCGTTTAGCAAAAATGAACTTAGCTATTCATGGTATTGAAGGTAAAGTATCTGAAACCAACAGCTTCTATTCTGACCCTCATGCCCTTGTTGGTCAATGTGATTTTGTAATGGCTAATCCGCCATTTAACGTGAAAAAAGTCGATAAGAAAAAAGATTATGTTAAAACCGATGTTCGTCTATTCAAAGATGTAGGTATACCTAAAGCTGATAACGGCAACTACTTGTGGATACAGTATTTTTATCATTACCTAAATGATCAAGGCCGTGCGGGTTTTGTAATGGCAAGCTCTGCCACCGATGCAGGAAATACCGAAAAAGCTATTCGCCAAAAACTGGTAGAAACAGGTGCGGTTGATTGTATTGTGTCGGTAGGTAATAACTTCTTCTATACCCGCTCTTTACCTTGTCATGTCTGGTTTTTAGACAAAGGTAAAACGGATAAAAACAAAGACAAAATCTTAATGATAGATGCTCGTAATACCTTCCGAGTTGTCACCAACACCATTAATGATTATTCACCTGGGCAGTTAACTAATTTTAACGCCCTTATGGAATCGTACCGAGGTGATGAGACCGCGATAGCCTCTGCTCAAACCATTCATAATCAAGAAGCTATTTCATTGGGTAAAGACATCGCAAATGAAATCAACCAACTGCGTAATGAATGCAAAACGATTTTAGCAGCGCCAAATGCTGATGATTATAAAGGTGACAAACCTAACCTTGATTTCAGCTCAATTGCAGCAGAATTAAACGAGCAACCTAGTGTTGCTGATGACAGCGATTTTGATACCTGCCAAACATGGAATGAGCGCTTCAACCTACCCGTTGAAAAGCTATTTTCTTTGATTGAGCAATACCAAGCACAGTCTGAAAAAGCATTAGTTGAATGTAAAGAAGAAGCCAAAGCGATTAAAGAAAGCCCTTCTATTACGCCTGAAGACAAAGCGACAAAAGACCAAGCAAATAAAAAGAACAAGCAGCTTAAAAAGCAACTCGATGCGAATAGCCGCTTACTTAAATCACTAAGCGCTGCATTAAACGATCATAAAGAACTTCTTAAACAAGAATTAGCTGATTACAAACAACGTATCAAAGACTGGTCATCATTAAGAGAAAACTTCCCTAACGACCAATACCAAGATATAGAAGGTTTATGCAAAATTGTTAGCCGTGATGAAGTTGAAGAGAACGATTACAGCTTAACGCCAGGAAGGTATGTTGGCTACCAATTACAGATAGATAAAGACTTTGATTATAAAGCCAGAATAGCCGAGGTACATGAAGAGCTGTCGAAGCTAAATGAATCATCTAATAAGCTGTTATCTCAAATTTCCGAGGTGAGATACTAATGAGTGAGTGGATATCTACTGAGCTTGGAACCATATGTGATGAGTATGGGGGAGTGATACAAACTGGCCCATTTGGCTCACAACTTCACCAACATGATTATGTTGCTGAAGGTACTCCAGTGATCATGCCAAAAGACATTAAGGGTGGAAAAATCGAGCTTGCTGAGATCGCTCGAATTGACGATATCAACGTAAAAAGGCTTTCAAAGCATAAAGTTCAAGTTGGTGATATTGTTATTCCTCGAAGAGGCGAAATTTCAAAGTGTACCCTTATAACCGAAGAGCAAACAGGGTTTATATGTGGTACAGGGTGTTTAAAAATTACACCTCCCAAAAAGGTGCTAGACCCAACTTATTTTAGATATTATTTAAGTCGTTCAGACACCATTGAATGGTTAATTAATAACGCTGTTGGTGCAACTATGCTTAACCTTAGTGGTGGCATACTAAAACGTCTTCCAGTTGTGGTACCTCCACTAAAAGAGCAAAAAGTACTGGCTGCAATTTTATCGAGTTACGACGACCTTATCGAAAACAACCTAAAACGCATTAAGTTATTAGAAGAGATGGCGCAAATCACTTTCGAAGAGTGGTTTATTCGCATGAAATTCCCCGGCCATGAAACAGCTGTTTTTGATAAAGAAACAGGTCTACCTGAAGGTTGGGTCAAACGACCAATAAGCGATTTTTGTGAAAAGATAACTGATGGAACACATGATAGTCCTAAGCAAGTTGAGCAAGGAGTTCCTTTAATCACGGGTAAGCATATAGAAAACGGGTTTATAAATTTTGAAAGTGCTTATTTAATTAGTTACGAAGATCACGAGCAAATCAAAAAAAGAAGCGGTTTATCAGAATGGGATATATTGTTTTCCAATATAGGAACTTTAGGGAACACTGGTGTCGTAACTGAAGACTTTGAATATAGCTGTAAAAATGTTGTTATTTTTAAGAGAAAGCATGGCTTTGAATATTTTTTGTATAGCTATTTATCTAATGAACATACAGTGAATAAACTAGATAGTATGTCGTCAGGTGTTGCTCAGAAATTTTACAGCTTGAAATTCATTAGAGCTCTCGAAGAAACTCTTCCAAGTGATGACCTAATTAAAGAATTCAACACGTTAGCGGAACCAATCTATGCAGCTAAATTCAAATTAAATAATCAGATTAAGTTACTCAAAGAAGCCAGAGACATCCTTCTTCCAAGATTATTGACTGGCATGATTGATATCGAACAAGTGGAATTGCCAGAAGCCATGTTAAATCGGTTGGAAGAGCAAGAAGATAAAATTGCAACAGCCTAATTGGTAAAAACAAAGAAAAAATAACAAGCGCTCTAGTTTAAATAGAGAAGTTAATAAAGCGTATTGAATGGAGTATCAATAAATGAGTTATGATTATTCTGAAGATGGTTTAGTAGAAGCCGCCAGTGAAGAGGTGTTGCTCGACCTGCAATGGCAGGTTAAAACCGCTTGGCATAACGAAACCCTATCGAGCCAAGACGACCGTAGTGATGGTTTGCTTGGGCGTGCTAATAAATCAGAAGTCATACTCATTCGCTACCTCAAACAAGCGCTGGTTAAGTTAAACCCCAAACTACCTGATATGGCATATCAAAACGCCATTGACCAAATCACCCAAGTCGAAGCTGATAAAAGCCTAGGTGCAATTAATAAAGCCAAACATGAGCTATTAACTAAAGGTGTGCAAGTTAGTTATCAAGACAATAAAGGTAAACTGCAAAAGAAACGTCTTAAAGTATTCAACTTTAACGAGCCAACCAAAAATCACTTTCTCGCAGTTAGGCAGTTTGAAGTAGTGGGTAAGCTTTATAACCGCCGCCCTGATATTGTTGGCTTTGTTAACGGTATTCCGCTGGTGTTTTTTGAGCTTAAAGCCCACCACACAGATTTGCGAAACGCTTATGAAGATAACCTAAGCGATTATAAAGATACTATTGAAGAAGTGCTGCATAGCAATGCCTTTATCATTTTAAGTAATGGTACTGACTCTCGCGTAGGTACAGTAACTAGCCCATATAAATTCTTTCTTGAATGGAAGCGTATTGAAGAAAACGACAAAGGAGAAGTTAGCCTAGACACCATTTTACGTGGTACTTGTGAAAAGCATCGGTTACTCGATTTATTTGAAAACTTTTTGCTGTTCGATGGTGAAGGCGATGACGTTGTAAAAATCATGGCAAAAAACCACCAATTTATTGGTGTAAATAAAGTGGTCAACAAAGCCAAAAACATTAATGACTTAAAAGGTAAGCTGGGCGTTTTCTGGCATACCCAAGGCTCTGGTAAATCATACTCTATGGTATTTATTTGCCAAAAAATATTACGTAAGTTTGGTAAAAGCTACACCTTCTTAATTGTGGTTGATCGTACCGAATTAGAAAATCAGCTTTATGATACCTTTACTGGTTGTGGCGCACTAACCGAAGAAAATATGCGAGCTAAATCACGAACCCATTTACGTGAATTGCTCAGTGAAAATCATCGTTATGTGTTTACGCTGATCCATAAGTTCGCTATTGATAAGAAAAAAGAAACTGAATATCCGCTGATAACCGAAAGAGATAACATCATTGTTATTTCAGATGAAGCACACCGAACGCAAGGCGGTACATACGCACAAAACATGCGTTTTAAAGCCATCCCTAATGCATCTTTCCTTGGTTGTACTGGCACGCCTTTAATTGCTGATGAAGTTGAATTGACTAAAAAAATATTCGGTGGTTATGTTTCAGTTTATGACTTCAAACGAGCCATGGATGATGGTGCAACCCTGCCACTTCGTTATTTAAATCGTGGTGAAAAGCTCGATATAGAAAACCCAGACTTAGACGAACGCATGGCTGAAATCATCAATAATGAAGATTTAGATACTGACCAAATAGCTAAGCTGAGACGAGAGTTTGCTAGAGATTACCCAATTCTTACTTCAGATGATCGTCTTGATAAAATAGCTAAAGATTTAGTTTGGCACTTTAATGACCGTGGTTATCAAGGTAAAGCGATGTTTGTAGCCCTTGATAAACCAACTGCTGTTCGTATGTATGAATTAGTGATGGGTTATTGGCCTGAGTATATTAAAGAATTAAAACAGCGCATTGAAGATGCAATCGATCAGCAAGAAGAGCTCACCATTAAGAAACATTTAACTCGTGTTGAAGAAACCGAAGTTTGTGTTGTAGTAAGTAGTGAGCAAAACGAAGTTAAGAAATTTAAAGCGCTTGATTTAGATATCGAAACTCATCGCAAGAAAATGGTGGAACGCGACCTTGAAACTGAATTTAAAGACGAAGAAAATCCGTTCCGCTTAGCTATAGTGTGTGCCATGTGGATCACTGGCTTTGATGCCCCCTGTGTATCAACCGTTTACTTAGATAAGCCTATCCAAGGTCATACGTTGATGCAAACCATTGCTCGTGCCAACCGAGTATATGATGATGAAAAGGAAAATGGCTTAATTGTTGATTACGGCAATGTGTATACCCAATTAGAAAAAGCCTATTCAGTTTACGGTGAAGGCGGTAAACCTACTTCACCTGGCGGTAAAGGCAATGGTGGCGAAGAAAAGCCAACCAACCCAGTTGAAAAACTAGAAGAAATGGCTGAAGAACTTAATGCAGCGATTCTTGCTGTTGCTAACTTTTTATCTGAAGTTGACTTTAACCTTGATGACCTTGTTAACGCTAAAACCGCTATGGAGCGTTTAACTTCATTGGGCAAAGCAGCAAATGCTGTAAGCTTAAATGAAACCACCCGAACTCAATTTGAAGTAGCTGCTCGTGAGGTAATGCGTAAATACAAAGCGCTATACCCTGAAGAGATTGTGAAGCAATTTATTCCTCGTTATAACGCGGTTGAAGCCATTTATAGCCAACTTAATCAAAAAACAAAATCTGCGGACATTTCATCGGTAATGCGCAAGCTTCAACAAGAAGTCAGCATGAGTGTCAGTACGTTAAAGAATGAAGTTCGTGAAGATGATTATGTTGATTTAGGTAATTTAGACTTTGATCGCCTTAGAAAAGCCTTTGCTAAATCTGAGCAAAAGAATGCCGTTGTTTTTGATCTTCAAGAAGCGATTGAAAAGCAGCTTGAAAGAATGGTGCGTGAGAACCCCATTCGCCTTGAATTTTATGAAAAATACAAAGAAATTATTGCCGAATATAATGCAGGTAAAGACATTCAAGCTGTTCAAAAAGCATTTGATGACTTAAATGACTTTATGAAAAATGACTTAAGCCCTGAGCAAGAACGAGCTATGCGTGAGGGTTTAGATGAAGAAACCTTAGCAATTTACGACCTTCTTAAAAAGCCAACGTTAAAACCAGCTGATGAAAAAGAAGTTAAAAAAGTAGCAAAAGAAACCTTAGCAAAGCTTAAAGCAGAAAAGCTGAAAGTTGACCGATGGCGTGAAAGCACACAAGTTAGTTCACAAGTTAAAACCATGATCAAAGATAGCCTAGAGTGGTTGCCACAAGCCCCTTACCCTGATGCTGAATTAGCTGATTTAAACCTTGTTGTTTATCAGCATGTTTATGCGAATTATCAAGGCGCTGGTAATAGTACTTATGGATCATTTTAGAGAATTAGAAAATGGAATTAACGTTTAAAATAATAAAGCACAAAGCTTATCCCCCGCAAACCGGTAAACTGACTGCTTACTTGTGTGAAGGTAATTGGGATGACTATGATTTTAAAACTACATTTTCGCTGGTTGTTTTTGATGAACATGGTAACCGACATAGTATTGGAAATATTAAAGTTGGAATTGTCGGTTGTAAAAAAGGCTGGATTTCTGAACAGATAAGTAATGACCCTTTTGCACACTTTAATGATAATGCATTTAGTCTAGGGCAAGGTGATGAATACTACAAAAATATTAGAAGCCTACTGAGTGAAGAACTTGGTAATCAAATATTAGAAAAACTCAATGATGTAGCATATTCTCGCAATAGTTTTGATATAGCCTTTGATGAACCTGTTTTTAAAACATCGCTATTACGCTCAGTGAGCACTTCAGTCATTCACGGACAGTTCTCTAAAATAATTAAAGGTGAAGCACCATTATCTGAGTTCGATTTCTCATATAAAAAAGTGCAAACAGAGAAAAGTGCCCAAATAGATATAAGTTTTAAAGTAACTCCTGGCTCCTTGCCTTCTAGCAATATACACGTTCTGATTGGTCGGAATGGCGTTGGCAAGACAACTTTACTAAACAACATTGTTAAAACAGTTATTGATGATTCAGCCGCTAAAGAAGAAGTTGGCGTGATGCTCTGTAAACAAAATCCCTGGCAAGAAATAAGACTTCCTAAAGATTATTTCAGTAGTATATCTTCTGTTTCTTTCAGCGCATTTGACCCATTTATTCCACCAAAAAACAGACCAGATAGAAGCTTAGGAACTTGCTATTTTTACATAGGTTTAAAGAAAAATGATGATGCAAACTCAAAAAAACTGAAAGGTGATGAAGCGATAAGAAACGACTTCGTTGATAGCTTATTAGTTTGTTTCGGTTTACAGACCAAGAAAAAACGATGGCTACGAGCGATTAAAACGCTAGAATCTGATATTAACTTTGCAGAAATGAACCTCACCCGTTTAGGTGGTTTAGAAAAAGCCGGTGAAGTAAAAAAATCAGCGTTAAAGTTAGTTCGTCTGATGAGTTCAGGGCATACTATCGTTTTGCTTACCTTAACAAAACTTATTGAAACAATAGAAGAAAAAACTCTGGTATTGATTGATGAACCCGAGAGTCATCTGCACCCTCCATTACTTTCAGCATTTACAAGAGCTCTATCTGACTTACTAGTAGACCGAAATGCTGTTGCTATTATTGCTACCCACTCCCCTGTAATACTACAAGAAGTACCTAAAAACTGCGTCTGGAAATTAGAAAGAACGCGAAATGAAGGTGTTTCTTTTCGCCCTGAAAATGAAACTTTTGGTGAAAATGTCGGTGTTTTAACTCGTGAGGTATTTGGTTTAGAAGTCACTAAATCAGGTTTTCATGCATTGTTAATGGAGTCAGTTAAAGCAGGTAAAAGTTTTGACGAAATCGTAGACCTATACAAAGGACAAATAGGGTTTGAAGGTCAGGCAATTCTCAGAGCGTTAATTGCAAATAGAGAGGTCGATTAATATGCGAGCTATTCCGCATCCTCAACTTACTTTTACTGATGTATTAAATACCTGTGTTGGTAGTATTAGCTGTCAAACACAGACACAGAATATTAATGCTATCAACCCTCAACTAAATAATTCAGTTCAAGACTTTGATACGAAAGCGGCTACTGCTGACTTATTTCAAATACAAACCTTTACCGGTAATGATGACGCAGTAGTAACAGGTCAAGTAACCAAAGGTCAGCTTAAGGGGCTTTATACATTTCAAATGGTCCCTGCTAGAAAGCCTGCGAGGCAGTATTATGATCAAATTATGATGCAAGCACCTTTGCGAATTTGTCCCTTTTGCGGGTTTGGACAAGTTGATACTTTAGATCACTACTTACCCAAAGCAAAATTTCCATTGTTATCTATTCACCCTAATAACCTAGTTCCTAGTTGTACCCCTTGCAATAAAGGTAAAAATGCAGGAATAGCAACATCGAAGAATGAACAATGTTTACACCCATACTTTGACCAAGGTCACTTTATAAATGAACAATGGTTGTTTGCAGAAGTCATTCAGACAACTCCTGCAACTATCAGGTATTTTGTGCGAGCACCAGGTCATTGGAATGCTTCTGATCAGGCTAGAGTAAATAGTCACTTTGATGACTTTAAGCTAGCTAAACGCTTCTGTATTCAAGCTGGAGATGAAATATCTAACTTACGGGGTGAGTTAGATATAGATTTTCAAATAAGTCAGCAAGCAGGTGTAGAACAAGCTCTATTAAAAAAACATGCAGGTGCATCGCTACAACATACAAACAGTTGGAAAACAGCAATGTATCAAGCACTAGCAAGTAGTAACTGGTATTGCAGTGGAGGTTTCAAATAGACTGCTATTGCCATCAATATGGTTACAGAAGTGGTTACATAATTTATGATTAGGTATTTAATTAGGATGTATCCTTTTGAATTAAAATGGTTTAATTATGTCGTCTATGTTCAGATTGCTAATATAGAATAGTTACCTACTAAGTACCTAATTGTTCTGCATCACTATCAAAGCCTCGATAATCGAGGCTTTTTTGTTTTATCGTGTTCAAGTTGTTTAGTACATCCCAAAGAACATTAGTTTTAGCCTGGAAACAAGTTGTCCATGGCAGTGCTAATATCTTTGTATTCAAACACAAAGCCACTCTTTAACAATTTTTCTGGATATACATTCTGCCCAAAGAGCAAAAGGTCAGACATTTCACCTAATAGTACTTTGAGCATAAAACTTGGTACGGTGGCAAAGCATGGTCGATTTAATGTATTAGCGAGTACTTTGCTAAAGTCTTGGTTAGAAACTGCTTGCTCGGCAGTCATATTGATCGGGCCGTGCAGCTCTTGATGTGCAATGATATGTAGAATAGCGCGCACCATATCGTGGATATGAATCCAAGACATCATTTGATTACCACGCCCTATTTTACCTCCAAGTCCGAGTTTAAACGGTGTTAGCATTTTAGCTAGCGCTCCCTTGTCCTTTGCTAAAACAATTCCTGTTCTTAATAGAGCTACACGGGTTTGGCAGCTAGATGCGCTGGTGGCTATATTTTCCCACTTTTCACAAACATTGTGAGTAAACTCAGGATGAAAATCAGAAAAGCTTTCTGTGATTGGAGTATTATCTTGTCGCCCATATATTCCGATGGCACTTCCTGAGATAAATAAGTGAGGTGGATTTTTTGCAAGTTGAATATTTTCTGCAAGTTGTTTGGTTAGTTGCCATCGACTTTGACAAATTCGATCTTTTTGTTTTGCTGACCAGCGCTTATCTGCAATAGGCTCGCCAGCAAGGTTAATCACCACATCACAGCTTTCAATATCGTCTAGCGATAAGTGGGTTATAAACTCGACAGTATTAGGTAACGTGCTTTTTGCATGAGCAATATTTCTGGTTACCACCTTAATTTCTGCGTTTTGTTGTAACAATATTTTGATTAAAGCTTGCCCTATAAATCCTGTTCCACCAGTAATTAAAATCTTCATAACTGCCTCTTTTTTCAACTCAATACTGTTATTACGTAAATAGTATGGTTTAGATCATTGATAAAAAATTATATTTTTTCATTTTTTTATGATCTTTTTTTTGTAGAGCCGCGTAATTCTATTCGTGAGTGGCAAAAATAATTTAATCAAATGTATTAATTAGAGGGTAGCAAAGTGAAATATTTAAAAGTACTTAGTGTGGCATTTTTAAGCATGTCTTTACTTCAAGCATGTAATGATGATGATAATCATATTGAACAAACAGAGGTTGTAGAGCCTGCAGTAATGTCATTAGTAGAAGTGGCTGTTGATAACGGTAACTTCACTACATTGGCCGCTGCACTTCAAACTACGGGGCTTGATACTGTACTGGCTGATCTAGACAGTGAATACACTGTGTTTGCTCCAACCGATGCTGCGTTTGCAAAGTTACCAGCGGGTACTTTAGAAAGTTTAACAACGGAGCAGTTATCTGACATCCTTCTATATCATGTTGTTCCTGGCAAGGTATTGGCAGAAAGCGCCATAGAAGTTGCACAATCGATGGAAAATAAAGTTGAAACTGCAGCTGGGGCAGATATTGCACTGTCATTTGTCGATTCAATGCTATTTATCAATGGTGCTAAGGTAAGTACTGCTGATGTAATGGCCAGTAATGGAGTCATTCATGTGGTAGATACAGTGATTTTACCTCCCGCAACTGTTGATGCTTCGAACCAAACTATTGTTGAAGTTGCATTAGCTGATCCTGATAATTTCTCAACCTTAGTAGATGCGCTACTAGCAGCCGATTTAGTGACAACACTCGCTGACGAAACTGCCACCTTTACCGTATTTGCTCCTACAAATGATGCATTTGCTAAAATTGATCCTGACGCTTTAGCAGATTTGTTAGCTGATAGTGAAGCGCTAACAAACGTATTGTTAACACATGTGGTTAGCGGTGCTGCGCTTAGCTCATTAGATGCCTATGCTGCCAACGGACAAACAATTACCACAGCTTCGGGTACTGATGTTGCAGTGAGTATTGATCCTGATAGTGGCATGTTAATGATTGGTGATGCTATGGTGACTATTGCAGATATTAATACGAGCAATGGCACTATCCATGTGATTGATACAGTTATTTTAAAATAATTCAAAGTTCCTTCCTCGCTTGATGGTTCAGCCCCTACACAGGGGCTTTTTTTAACTTGTATAATGAGAACGATTTTGAGCGCTAACAGAGGAAATTAATACTATGCAATTAACAACCGCATAAGCAAAATTTCCATAACAATGATCAATATAGTATGATGAATTTTTTTTAAGCAACTACACTATAAAGTGTACAGTGTCTAATTGATTTAATTTATAACACATATTTAGCATACGCTTAGGGTCTTATATGGACTCCCCGTGAATGTCAAAAAGCGCCATTACAAGTGAGTTAGTTCATGCCAATAGTTCATGATAAAAAACTACTACAACTAATTAAAGTTATCCCGCCTGTTACTGTGATAGCGTTTGCTATGTTATCGATGTTTGTGGTGCTAAATCATAATAAAACCCTTCATGCAGGCGATATGCTCAGCCTTAAAAAAAGTTTTATTGCCTCTGAAAAAGAGATGATTAAAACCCAAGTTAACCAAGTTATTCAACAAATCACCTTTGAAAAAAACAACACAGAAGCAATACTCAAAAGTAATATTAAAAACTATATATATCAAGCGCATAACATCGCCACTAATATATATAATAATAATAAAGGTAAAACAGAACAAGAAGTTACCGCTTTAATTACAGATGCATTGCGCAATATTCGTTTTAACAATGGACGAGGATACTTCTTTATCTATAAAACAGACGGGCTCAGTGTTATGCACCCGGTATTGCCACAAATGGAAGGCACTTCAAAAATTAATTTTCAAGACCGTCGTGGAAATTATATTGTTCGAGATTTAGGGCAACTGGCCAAAGACAATGGCGAGGCTTTTTATCATTGGTGGTTTGTTAAGCCGAATAATAAACAGCAAGAATTTGAAAAAATCGGCTTTGGTAAACATTTTGCTCCTTATGACTGGTTTATTGGCACCGGAGAGTATGTGGTTGATGTCGAAAATGATATTAAAAAACGCCTGATAGAGCGAATTTCAAACATTAAATACGGTCAAAATGGATTTATTTTCTTGTTAGATTATCAAGGTAATATAATTTCTCATGTGAGAAAAAACTTTCAAGGAACTAACTTAAATAACAATAGCGATAACAATGTTGTAGAAGTTGGTAATCGTATTATTGATGTTGCTAAACAAGGCGGCGGCTACCTAGACTATCTTAGCCCTATCATGCCAAGTACAGGACAACCAGCTGAAAAAGTAAGCTTCATTCAGAGTTTTTCTCAGTGGGAGTGGATCATTGGTACAGGTTTTTATAAGCAAGAAGCAGATAAATACCTGGCCGAACGAGAAAAAATTGTTGCTCAACAAAACAAAAGCCAGTTTCTAAATTTATTGGGCTTAAGCTCTATTGTGACCTTATTCTTTGTCGCTTTATCACTGCTCTTAACAAAATATTTGTCTAATCGATTTTCTCACTATGAAACCCAAATAAATTCAGACTTTGAAGAATTAAATAAGGTCAAGCTACAGTTACAGTACCAAGCTTTACATGACACTTTAACTAAGTTACCCAACAGAGTATTACTTGATGACAATATTCTACAAGGCATAAAGCTGTCGAAGGAAAGTAATAAGCGTCTGGCGGTGATGTTTGTTGATTTAGATGACTTTAAAAAAATTAATGATCTACATGGTCACTCTGTCGGTGATAAGTTACTGGAAGCGTTAGGAAAAGGATTCACTAAAATATTAAATGGATATGATAGTGTTGCTCGCTTTGGGGGGGATGAATTCATTTTTTGCTTTCCAATGATTAGTGATTTGCACCAAGCACAAGAAAAAATTGAAATGATTCAGCAAATATTTAATCAAGAATTTATCATTCAGGGTAAATCAATTTTTTCTAGCTGTAGTATAGGCGTAGCCATGTACCCTGATGATGCCGTTAATGCTGAGGATCTTATTAGTAAAGCGGATATTGTTCTGTATAAATCTAAATCACTACAAAAAGGGCGTTCTTTATTTTTTAATGATGCTATTAATAAGCAAGTACAACGAGACTTCTTGATTGAGTCTGAATTGCGAATGGCTATTGCTGAAAATGAATTAAGTGTTTTTTACCAACCGCAAATATGTGTTGAAACGGGTGCTCTTAAAGGGGTTGAAGCTTTGGCTCGTTGGAATAATAAAGCACTTGGTGCAGTCTCACCAGATGAGTTTATCCATTTAGCCGAAGAAATAGGGATTATTTCTGAAATTGGTGACTTTGTTATCACAACGGCTCTTAACGATATACATGCGTTCAATCGTGTGCACAAACAGGCATTACAGTTGTCTCTGAATATTTCACCAAAACAATTAATGGCGGCAAATTTTGCTGTAAACATACTCAATACCATTACCCAAAGTGGCTTTTCCCCTGATTTGGTTATGCTCGAAATTACCGAAAATGTGCTAATTTCTGATTTAACTAAGGTGACTCCTGTGCTTAATCAGATACGTGATTATGGTATTCAATTATCCCTTGACGATTTTGGTACAGGTTATTCTTCATTGAGTTATTTAGGAAACCTACCGATAAATGAAATAAAAGTTGATCGCTCTTTTATCAATAAATTGTTAGTAAATAAACAAAGTGAGTCCTTGGTTAAAACCATTATTGCTATCGGACAGTTTTATGATTTAGCGATTGTCGCTGAAGGTGTTGAAACTAAAGAACAATATGAACGATTAGCGCTATATAATTGTGATTTGATTCAGGGGTATTACTTTGACAGACCCTTGCCATTGACAAAGCTTATAGAGAAATATCAAACAAGCTGAGACTAAAAATTCCAAGCCATGCGCAAGTAATAATAACCGCCGTTGAAACCAGACGGGGCATTTAACGGATAAATAGCACCCAAAAATCCAGAGCTACGCCCTTGGCTATATTCATCAGGGTAGACGTCAAAGATATTTTTAGCACCTAGGGCAATCATTAAGTTATCGGTCATATCGTAAGATACTTCAAAATCAGTGACAACCACGGGGTCAACTTTTTCAATTAGTGATACATCGTTAAACTGCGCATTATAAAATGAGCCATAATAATTCATGCGAACCATAGTATTAAATGCGGCTTGTGAGTGCGTATAACTGAGTACAGCTCTGACTTTGGGTACGCCTTCTTCCCGTTCCTTACGGACATTAAAATTTGCAATAGGGCTCTTGGGATTAGTCACTGCTAGCTTAGTGTCGGTATAGTTAAAAGCTAATGTGACTAGGTTATTGCCACCACCAAATGCAAAGGGGGTACTTGCAACTAAATCAATACCTTGGGTTGTTGAGTTAAAATCGTTAGCATAATATTGAATATTAACCACATTTGAATCTACCCCTGAGGCGATTAACAAAGGTGTATCGTTTTCACTTATTTCACTTTCAAATAATGATAATCGGTCGTCTATACCAATATGAAAATAATCTAAAGTGATGTTAACTGGCCCTACTTCAGATAATACCCCTAAGCTAAAGCTAGTTGCAGTTTCAGGCTTAAGCTCGCCGCCAGAGCGAGCCGTTGCAATGGGACTTAAAGCACTCACTAATTGGGATATCTGTTGCACAACCACATCATTTACAATGGAATTAGTGTTAGATATGCGTTGCAGTGTTGATTGCCCTACGGTGGGCGCTCTAAATCCGGTGCTGAGGGTTGAACGTAATGCGACTTCATTGGTTATTTGTGCGCGTGCTGACAGCTTGCCATTAAAGGTATTGCCAATGTTTTCTATATCTTCATATCTCATCGCAAATGACATTGACAGAGTGTCAGTAATGTCGCCTTCAATATCTAAATAAACCGCGTTTGATGTTCGATCGTTTGTCGCAGCGGCTTCAGGAGAGAAGCCGGGGAAGCCATTTGCGCCAATAGCTTCACCATGATTCGAAAAAGGGCCTGCTTCATAAGAAGCCTTGTCACCGGCTATAACTTGATATTGTTCAAAATAGTTTTGATAGCCAAATGCAATGTTTAATTCTGATTCAAGACCAAGATCGAGAGGATATGTGAAATCAGCATTGATGATGCGCTCTGTTTGTATTTGTGAGCCTAGTTCAAAATCATTAGGAGAGCTTTCTCCTAATGAGGCATTAACACTATTATGCAGTTCATAATCAAGACGATTACTGCCAATTATCATGCTAATATCGTAACTTAATTCAGCGTTGGAGTTATCGAATACACCTCTTATGCCAGTAGCCATACTGGCATCGGTAACTTTGCCACCGAACCTTGGGGTAAAGCCGCCGGGAAATTGTTCATTAAAGGCATAACAATTGTCGTTTGCTGCAACCGCTGCTAGTGCTTTGGCATCACCAATCCCGCCTGGGATTGTTGGTATGGGGCAATTACCGCTGTTATTATCGGTTGTATCAAAAAATAAACGAGTACCATCATTAGGGTTTGTAAAGACACTCGCACGAGTATTTGGGTTGCGATAAAAAAAGCTGCCGTCTACCTTACGCTGTGCCCAATTGCCAAAGAGGTAGAGTTGCGAATAGTTGCTGTTATTGCCAATATCCATTTCGATATTGCCAAACAGCTTAATATTGTCACTTATGTTAGGAGCCCCCCAAATCACAACAGGGTCTTGAATATCTTCTTCATTAATACCGCTTGCAATTAAACTTTCAACCGCAGGATCTTGAATACCGCGCGATGTTGCATCACTTTGAGAAAGCTCGAAGGACACATTGCCTGAGCCGACCTCGCCAATATTGGTGCCCAACATCCCCGATAATTCAAATTTAGCACCATCTCCTGGGTAATGCTGACCAGAGCGCATTTCAATGCGGTTTATTTTAGCACTGTTTTCTAGCCTAAAGTTAATCACCCCAGCGATAGCATCTGAGCCATATTGTGCGGCTGCACCATCACGTAACACCTCAACACTCTTTAGCGCAATTCTGGGGATTGGCTCCAAATCGACCCCATGGGCACCTACGTTTAATCCTGAAACGTATTCGTAAATAACGCCGCTGCGATGACGTCGTTTACCATTTACAAGTATTAGCATACTATCGGTGGGTAATCCTCTAAGACTCGCAGGACGAACTATGGTTGCCGCATCGTTAATCGCTTCTTGGCTTGAATTATATGAAGGAATAACATTGGAGAGTGTCGCGATCATATCGTTATTACCACGGGCGGTAAGATCTTGCTTATTAATGACATCTAAAGGGGCTAAGGCATTACTTGGTGAACGATTTACCCGTCGTGAGCCGGTAATAACAAAACGTTCAGCTTCAATAGGTACTTTAGTTTTTTTAGCGGTAATGTCAGTGGAATCATTGTGGTTAGATTTACCTGCTGCATCGCTAATCGATGGGCTACTTTTTTTGTTAATTCGGGCGATATAACGCGCATAGTTATCTAATTGAGCAGACACAGCAATAACCCGCTTTTGGGTGGCTACCGCACGCATTGGTGTATTGAGCAGAATTTTTGCCAAAGCCTCTTCAAGAGAGTAGCGGCCAAACATTGGATTGGTCACTACCACAATAGCATCATCAAAGGGATAAAGCAGAGAATATCCAGATATGTCGGCCAATTTATTTAAGGCCGCTGGGGCATTCATTGCCGGTAACTCAAAGTGAAATCGTTCAGTAGCTTCGCATACTAAGGAGTTACCTAACAAGAGTAAGCAAAACACTAGATGAAACTTAATGACTTTCCCTGTTTTTTGTTTTAATAGGCGGTCAAACACTTAATAGATATCTCACAGTTTATTATTATTCATTTAGTTGTATATACCCTTTAGATAATAATGTCATAACCTGTTCCTAAGTACCATCTCCAGTGTTGTTTCTCTGAATATTTCTTCTTAACCAATAAATGATTTTTTAACATTTTTTGCTGATTTATATATAAAAAACCCAGCAAGCGCTGGGTTTGATAATAACAACCTAAGTTATAACATCTTAGAAGTTATAAGTTGCTTTTACGTAGTAAAAACCACCGTTAAAACCAAAAGGTGAGGTTTCATAATATTTACCACCCCACTGGTTGTTTACACATCCACCACAATCTGCAGCACCTTGTTCAGTGAAGTTGATTTTAGTGGCTTGTTGGTCGAATAAGTTTTGCGCACCTACAGACAATACAATATCCTCGGCAACAAAGTAACTTAACTCGGCATCAAGGGTCATCGCAGCATCACCATCGTTAATGGTGGCATCGTAATCAACATGAACACCTTGGTATTCGCCATAGTAATTACCACGAAGCAATACACTCATTTGATCCCAAGATTGTGACCAAGTAAAGGTAGCGCGATGGTTAGGTAAATCATTTTCCAAACGAGATACTTTAAAATCACCTGTGACTACAGTGAAATTATCTACTTCAGTTTTGTTGTAATTGTAGGCCAAGCTGAAGGTGGCATCACCATCAAGTAATTCAGTAGCGTAGTTAGCGTTAAAGTCGATTCCTGATGTGGTAGTGTCAAAATCATTGGTGAAAAAGCTTACCAACTGTATTGAATCTACATTGGGCACACCGTCTGCTTTTAATGCAACCTTATCGGCATCGGTTAGTTCATACTTTGTTGACTGAGACACCCGGTCTTCAACAGAAATATTATAATAATCAAGTGTGACAAAAAGAGCGCCGACATTCCATGCCGCACCTAAGGTATAACTTTCAGATTGCTCTGGCGTTAATTCTTGGGCACCTAATTGTTTAGCAACCGGATTAGTTGCTGGTAATAAAGCAGAATCGACTAAAGCACCATTTTCTAATGCGGTTTGTACATTGGAGTAGTTCGCTTGCCCAACCGTTGGCGCGCGGAAACCGGTACTGATTGAACCACGTAATGAAAAATCATCAGTGATGTGGTATTGGCCGGTCAACTTGTAGTTGGTATCACTGCCAAAGGTACTGTAATCTTCATAACGAAGCGCGGCACCTAACAAAAAGTCTTCAGTGACTTGTGCTTCCATATCAACATAAAACGCATAGTTTTGACGTGAATAAACACCGGCTGCTTGTGGTTTAAACCCTGGAAAACCATTAGAGCCAATACCAAACCCTTGATCTGTAAATGGACCAGCTTCAAAAGAAGCCACATCACCAGCCGTTACTTCAAAGGACTCAGCATGCCACTCAAAGCCACCAGCTACCATTAAGGCATCGATTGAATCGACTTCGATGTCTTTATTGAGATCGATGTTAAAGGTTTTTTCGAGTTGTGTATGTTTACCTGGGTTAAAATCACGAGGGGTATCAAGTCCCAATGACGCATTCAAGGTATCATAAATTACATAAGAAGATTCATTGAAGCCAATTGAACCACTTACGTCATACATAACGCCATTATCTAACTCACCACGTGTTCCCATAGTGATTGAAGTATCTACAATGTTACCACCAAAATTAGGGGTAAAGCCGCCGGGTAATAATTCATTAAAACTAAAGCAATTATCGTTATTGGCTATATTATCGATATAATCTTGTTGAGTTAATACGTTGTTGCTGGAAACCGGAACAGGTAAACAAGTTCTTTCAGCGCCATTTGCTTGAGCAACATCACCAATGAGTAGTGAGCCACCACCATCATTTGAATATACACCACCACGATTATGGGGATTACGATAGTAGAAACCACCGCGAATATCTCGCTCTGAAAAGTTACCAAATAAGTAAGCTTCGTTATCGTTACCTAAGTCTAAGCCAGAGTTAAGAAAAATAGTGTAATCATCATTAACTTCAGGAGAGCCCCAAACTTGTGCAGGTTCACCTACATTAGGAACACCAGCCGCAATAAAGCCAGCAGCGTCGGGGCGCTGAACACTTCGGCTAGTGGCATCGGCATTTTTATATTGAAAACTTAAGTTAGCAAAGCCGTCTTTAGTTAATGCCATGCCGACATTACCAGAGATCTCCATGGTATCGCCATCGCCTTCATAGTAAGAGCCATAACGTGCAGTTAACGAACCGCCGTCAGCGTCATCTTTTAAGACAAAGTTCATTACCCCAGCAATGGCATCTGAGCCATATTGCGCTGCAGCACCATCACGCAGTACTTCTACTTGTTTTAATGCTGAGCTAGGAATAACTGAAATATCAGGGCCTTGGGCACCATCATTAATACCACCACCTAATAAAGCAATCACTGATGCACGATGACGACGTTTACCATTAACCAGTATTAGGGTGCTGTCTGATGATAAACCACGTAAGTTAGCAGGTTTAACTAAACTTGCAGCATCTGAAATAGGGTTAGAATGAACGTTAAATGACGGCACGCTGCCTTTAATCAGCTCGAGCATATCGGTATTACCACCACGATCAAGCTCATCACCGCCAATTAAATCAATAGGTACTGGTGAGTCATTAACTGAGCGTGGCGCACCACGAGAGCCAACCACAACAATTTTTTCAACATCTTTTTCTGCAGCAGGATTACCTTCTCCAGCTGCGTATGACGAAGTGCTACCTAGCGCAACACTTACAGCAAGTGCTAACGACGTAGCACGAAATATAGTAGACATGTTATTTCCTTCCCAATTTTTTACCGAGTTATAATTTTTTTTCTTGAGGCTTTTTGTTTATACCAAGAAGGTATTCATTATTTGCAGCCTAAGTTAAAGAGTCGAGTGGGATGAAAAACCGTAAAGTTTTTTCATTTATTTTTTGCAGGAATAAAAAAAATGGTGAGAGGGTGTTGATTTTTCATGATTGGCTTTAGGGTAGTAAGGTTTTATCATTGCATGATAAAACCTTACTTTTCAATTGATTGATGCGCTTAGCTTATGGTGTTAAATCTTTTTAGTCAGGATTATTTTATTCGACTCTGGCTGGTGAGAAGTAATATTAAAAGATAACTCTATTGCTTCAATTAATGCTTCACTGTCTCCAAGATCAAAACGACCACTGATTTTAACATCATGAAGTGAGGGGTCGCCTAAGATGATTTCTATATCGTCATAGCGGTTGATCTTTTTAATTACGTCTAATAGCCTTTCATTGTCAAACACTAGCTTACCATTTAACCAAGAAAGTTCACGAGCGATACTTTCTGGCTTAATAACGCTTAATTTTGGCGAGTCATTACTCGTAGAGATCACTTTCTCACCTTTAGCGATGAAAATGTCATCTCTTTCAATGGTGGCGCTGTTTAATGCTTTAATGTCATCTAAACTGGTGTTTAAGGCGACTTTGGACATTTTAACTTTACCATCAGTCACAGTAACTTGAATGTTTTCAGGGGCTAAATGGACAACAAACTTGGTTCCTATCGCTTGAACAAGACGATCACCGGCATAAACAATAAAGGGACGGTTAGGATCATGAGCCACCTCAAATAATGCTTCTCCTTTAATTAATTTAATGATGCGCTTTTCATCAGAAAATTCAGTTTCAATATGACTATTGGTATTTAAATGTATAATCGAGCCATCTTCGAAACGGGTATCCATTTGTTGTCCAATTAAGGTGGCATAAGAATGCTTTTCTACATTAGCAGGCATGGTTAACCACAAAATAATTGCTAGAAAACTCGCGCTGGCTGCCAATAAAGCGGGTTTAAATGCGGGCGTTAATACTGACCATATTGAGGCGTTTTTTGACGCGCTGTCATCATTAATCATC
This sequence comes from Colwellia sp. KU-HH00111, assembly GCF_040362745.1. Classification (NCBI taxonomy): domain Bacteria; kingdom Pseudomonadati; phylum Pseudomonadota; class Gammaproteobacteria; order Alteromonadales; family Colwelliaceae; genus Colwellia; species Colwellia sp. KU-HH00111. The sequence goes on from NZ_BAABWO010000002.1 coordinate 398,057, forward strand.
ATTAGCACTTCATCCATGTCATGCCAGACATCAGCCATGGATTTTAATGCTTGTTGGTGGCGTTCATCTGCAGCTAGCCAAGCCTTTAATTCTTGTCTGGACTGCTCAGATAAATTGCCGTTGTCTAGCCTGACTAACCAAAGCGAAGCTTCGTCATCAATGGAGTTCACTGTATGAAGTGGAATGACCTTGTTACTTGTTGTCATTTTGTGCCCTCCTCGCTAGAACGATTAAGCGGTATTGGCTGTTTGTTTTCATTTGCATCATATCCTTGAGCACAAAGTGACTGTTTGCATTGTTTCAAGCCTTGGGCGATATTTTTTTCAACAGAGCTTACGGATAAATTCATTTTTTTTGCTATTTCTTTATGGCTTAAACAATAGAGTTTTCTTAATAGGATTGCGCGACGATTTTTTTCAGGTAATGAGTTTAATACTTCAATAAAGCGTTCAAATTTAAGTTTTTGATGGAGCGCTTTTTCAACGGTATTTTCACTATCATTTTCTAATAAAGCATCGTCAATTTCAGTGTCTATTTCTTTCGATTGTTGTGTTAATTTTTTCAGGACTAAGTTTCTTGAAACCACAAATAAATATCCCTTGGGAGAATCTATTTGCTTTTTAGTATCTGAGTTTAAAGCTCGGATAAAGGTTTCTTGTAAAATATCATCAACATCTTGTTGCTTGACACTCATTTTCATAATCGAGCGCACTAAACCATCTCTGCATGATTGAAAAGCGTCATAAATTCGGTTGTTAGGCGACTCGTTTTTTTGCATTCAATTTGTCCAATTTTTGGTGTTACTTATAAAGAGCTTGTATAAGGTCAAATCCATAAAAAATTATGAATTATTATTCGAAAATACGCTTTTTTTTGTTAATCATATAAGAAAATAGTGCTTTTGCCCAATATGCAACAATAAAATATAGCTCAAGTGCTTGAATAACAATAAACCAAAGTCAGTTAATTATTTGTTAGTTCATTGACCTACTTATAAAAAACCACCAGCACAGATAAATTATTATTAATATTTATGGATTAGCGAGCAAATTAACTCTTTATCGGCACAAAGGTATTTATAGACCAACGGTGGGAATTATTTTGCAATTTGAAACGCTTTTATCTTTAGGAATATATTTTTTCGCAATGATAGCGATAGGTGTTTATGCCTATCTAAAAACAGCTAATGATGTCTCTGGGTATATGCTAGGTGGGCGTAGCTTAAGCCCCTCAGTAACAGCATTATCAGCCGGCGCCTCAGATATGAGTGGCTGGATGTTAATGGGATTACCTGGCGCGATGTATATTACCGGTGTTAGCAGTTTGTGGATTGCACTTGGTTTAGTGATTGGCTCATTCCTAAATTATCTCATTGTTGCGCCACGTTTGCGAATTTATACCGAACTCGCTAACGACTCAATTACTCTACCTGACTTCTTTGAACATAGATTTGAAGACAAATCTAGAGCATTAAGGTTAGTTTCTTCTGTGGTTATTATTGTATTTTTTACCCTGTATACCTCTTCGGGCATCGTCGCAGGGGGTAAGTTATTTGAAAGCTCTTTTGGCTTAAGCTATGAACTGGGCTTGTATGTGACTGCGGGTGTGGTAGTGGCTTACACTTTATTTGGTGGCTTCCTTGCGGTGAGTTTAACTGACTTTGTTCAAGGCTGTATTATGTTTATCGCTTTAGTGCTAGTGCCTATAGTGGTTATTAATGATATTGGCGGCTTATCAACTATGCATACTAGTATTCAAGCAATTAATCCTGATTTACTCAATATGTTTAGTGGTGTTGGGATCATCGGCATAATATCGGCGATGTCTTGGGGCTTGGGGTATTTTGGTCAACCTCATATTATCGTTCGATTTATGGCGATACGTTCGGTGAAAGATTTACCCACAGCACGACGAATTGGCATGACTTGGATGATTGTTGCCATATGCGGTGCTATGGCCACAGGGTTTTCTGGGATTGTCTACGTTAATAATACAGGCCTTGCATTAAATGACCCTGAAACTATTTTTATCGTATTATCACAAGTGTTATTTAGTCCATTGATCTCAGGGTTTTTATTAGCGGCTATTCTAGCTGCAATAATGAGTACTATTTCGTCACAATTATTGGTGACCTCAAGTTCGTTAACCGAAGATTTTTATAAAACATTTTTGCATCAAGATGCTAGTGATAAGCAACAAGTGATGGTTGGACGAATTTCAGTCTTTATAGTGGCATTAGTTGCGATATATTTGGCTTATGATCGTAATAGCTCCATTTTAAATTTAGTAAGCAATGCATGGGCTGGCTTCGGTGCGGCGTTTGGACCGATTGTTGTTTTGAGCCTTTTTTGGAAAAAAATGAATCGAAATGGCGCGCTCGCTGGTATGGTTACTGGCGCTGTTACAGTATTGGTATGGATTTATGCCCCTTACACTATTAATGGCCAATCATTAAGCGCCACTATTTATGAAATAGTTCCGGGGTTTGTTTTATCTACCCTTGTTATTGTGTTGGTGAGTAAATCGACAGAGCAGGTGCCAGCTTCAATTCAACAAATGTTTGAGCAAGTTGAAGCCAGTGGGCGGCGTTAATCTAATTGATAAGTCAGTCATCTTCGATAAAACAAGTCGAAGATGACGCTAACAATGCCATTATCGATTAATGCGACAATAGACAATTGGTGCCAAAAGTTGATTAAAACACCATTTTATCAAGATTCCATTAAGGCAATATACTGTTTTGAAATAATAGGGTCTTGGGTTTTATCTAATTCTTCAGAAAAGTCTTGGTTGGTACTATCAGCAACAAAGTTAAGCAAACAACTGCTGTAGTTAGTTTTTACTTTGGCTAGCTTGTCGCCATTATGTTTACGTAAAAGTACCACATCGCCGGAAGAGAAATCTCCGTTGACACTGAGTAAATCATCGGCGACTAATAAATCACTGGCCTCATTGTGACCAATTTTGTACTGATCGCCGACAATGAGTTCTCCTAGGGCGCGGGTAGTATGACGCATCCAGTGTACACCGTCGTGCATCGGGTTTTTATCAGAGAAAAAATGTGTGCCAGGATTATCGCCAGCCAACATTGCTTGAAAGGTTTGCTTTTTAAACCCGTTAACAATATAAGTATCAATACCGTGAGAAATCGCTTTCTCTGCTGCTTCAATTTTGGTTTTCATACCACCTGTACCAACACTGCTGGTAGCGCCACCAGCCATAGCATAAATGTCTTCATCGATCTGATAGACATCGGATACCAACTTTGCATCTTGGTGCAAGTGTGGGTTTTTGGTGAAAAGTCCTTCTATATCTGAGCAAATTACTAAAGTATCAGCGTGCGCGGCTGTTGCAACCATGGCAGAAAGGTTGTCATTGTCACCTACTTTAAGTTTGTCTGTTGTAACCGCGTCGTTTTCATTAACAATGGGAAGAATATCATGCTCTAACAAGGTATCTATAGTATCTCTTATACTCTCATACCGATCTCGTTTGCGTAAATCTGCATGGGTTAATAATACTTGCGCAGTAGGGAAGTCAAATAATGTATCCCAAGTTGCCATCATTTCCGCTTGTCCTGCAGCAGCCATCGCCTTTTTGATGATGATGTTGTCTGTGTTTTTGCTGTCTTTATTAGGGGAAAATAGATGTGCGCCTGCGGCTATGGAGCCAGAAGAAACTAACACAACTTGTATGCCTGAAGAGCGGCACTGTTTGATAAAGTTTGCAATACTCAATAAATATTCACTACTACAACCCGTATTTGTTGGTGCGATTAATGCGCTACCAACCTTAATTACTATTCTTTTCCAATGTTCAAAATTCACGGTGAACCCTTATAAATCTATTGATATTCTGTTGTTTTAAAATTTATCAATTATTGTCGTTACTAAAATGCCACTAAAGCCCATTCAAAGCCGGGGTAATTCTGGCTATTGGATTTGTTGGCTAGCTAGCGATAACGAACAACAATTAGAGGAGGTAACTCAAGTTATCGATACAGCACTAATTATTTACGAAGGAGGATTACGTCTTGTTTACTAGGAGATTCAAGCGATAAGAAGCGTATTGAAAACGATGGAAAGGGGTAAAACAGTGAGAAATATCAGCCGAAAAATAGGGGGTTTTTGACGGACTACTATATTTTGAAGTTTCATAGTTAATATTCATAGTTTCTCCTTTTGCATAGTATAAAGTTAATGTAAAGTTAACATAAAAGTAATTAGTGTACTAAAGATGCGCATACTAACTATATTTAAGATGAAAATCAAGTTTTTGCGTACAAAATAGGCATTTTTAGGTTAAATAAAGCCTATAACAGCAAATTATGGTGAGAAAAATAGCTAGTGTTTAAAACTATTCCCAGATAGAATTTAGTTAACAAGCAAATGATTATTAAATAAGAAAAATACCTATGGAAAAATACGAAGAATTGTTTGTGTCAATACGTCGAATTATTCGTGCAATAGACTTGCGCTCAAAAAAATTAAGCAAAGAAGCGGGAATTACTGGGCCTCAATTACTGGTATTGCAAGAATTAGAACGAATCAAAGGCATTACGGCTAAAGAGGTTGCCACTAATATTAATTTAAGCCAACCCACGGTTACCAGTATTTTAGATAGATTAGAAACTAAGCAGTTTGTTAATCGGGTTCGTAGTGAAAGTGATCGCAGAAGGGTTGCTTTGTTTTTAACTGATGACGGCGCTAAAACTCTGTTAAATGCACCTAAACCTATTGAAGAAAGCTTTGTTGAAAAATTTAGTGCGCTAAAAGAATGGGAGCAATACCAGTTACTCGCCAGTGTTGAACGTGTTGCGCATATGATGGGGGCTTCTGACATAGATGCTGCACCGGTTCTCAATATTGGTGAGTTAACAACCTCTGAGCAAATCGATAAATCTCAACTCCAAGAAAAATAGTAATTGCTGACCCAGTATGCAGTTTGGCTACTGCGATTGAGAACGCTTATTATTGCACTTACTAGAATAATAACTTTTCATATGCTATACCTATAATCATACTTATACCTTACTTAATAATGAATGCTTTGTTGATTCGATAGCATTCATTTTGCAGATAATTTGTCTATTTTCTTTAAGGCATCGAATCTAAGGGGCGTATCATTTCAAGTAAAGCGAACCTATCTGAATTAATCATTCCATTAGAGCGTGATACTTTTTTGCGTGACTTATTACGCTATTTATCGGGTACCTTGCAAGATGTTGTTGGGCTTAACCAAGCTGAAGGGTTTATCAGTATTGTCGGCCAACAAATGGGGGAGTCACTTAACGCGCAATATCGCACAGCTCTTAAAGTAAACACCTTGAATCGTGAGCAAGTATCTTCGGTGTTAGTAGATCTAAAGCATCGTATTCAAGGTAAGTTTAGTGTTATTTCTGAAGATGATAATAAAATTGTTTTACAAGGGCATTCCTGCCCGTTTGGCGATAAAGTTAAAGGCCGACCTGCGCTATGTATGATGACATCAAATGTCTTTGGTACTATTGCAGCAGAGAATTTGGGGTATGCTAAGGTCTCTTTGGAAGAAACTATTGCCAATGGAGCAAGCTCCTGTCGTGTTATCGTGTATCTGAATGTAAACGATGCTGCTACTGTAGACATTGGCAATGAATATTTTAAAGAATAGCGAACATAGTAAAGACATTGCTAATTTTCGTCAGGTCACTGATAAATTGCCTGATGGTATGATATTAGTGTCTGCTGACGGAATAATTCTAGAAGTTAATCGTAAAGCAAGCCAATTGTTAGCCCTCAAAGCTGAAGCACTAAAAAATCAAACGTTATCCCTTATAGTTAGTGGTGAATTACCGCACATTATAGAAAAGTTAAAACCTTATACTCGTAGTAGAACGCCTTGCCAAGTACCGCTTAAATTGAATGTTAGTACTTGCTATCTTACTGATGGTTTTCTATTTACACCATCCACTGATACAGCTGTAGCGCTGGTTGTATTGAGAGTCAATGAGTGTGATTCAGCCAAAAACCATTTTTTTACTCTTAATCAAAAGGTGAAAGAACAGAAAAAAGCAATGTGTCAATTGAGGCAAGCACAACAAGAACTCAAACACGAGTTGGAGTTGCGAATTGCCGCGGAAAATTCGGTTCTTAAATTGAATCAGGAGTTAGAGGAAAAGGTAGAAAAACGAACCGCTGAGTTGGAAAATAGCCTAACTGAATTACAAAGAGCACAAAAGATCCTCATTCAAACTGAAAAAATGACCTCATTAGGGCGATTAGTCGCTGGGGTTGCACACGAAATTAATACTCCCATAGGCAACTGTGTATTAGGTATAAGTAATATTGAAGAAGAAGCTTTAGCTGTTGTGCAAAAGCTAGACAGTAAAGGCCTTAGCGAAAACTACTTAAGGAAATTTTTAAGTAATACTCAAGTTCTGTCAAAAGCTATGTTGTCTAGTTTACATCATACCGCCGAGTTAGTGAGTTCATTTAAAGAGGTTTGTGCTGATCAACACAATGAAATCAAACGCTCCTTTAATTTAAAAAGTTACTGCGATTCAATTATTTTAAGCTTTCATGGGCGTTTAAAAAACTCACCTATTGAAGTGATTAACAATATTGATGATTCAATTGATATACATAGCTTTGCCGGAATTTTTTCGCAAATAGTCACCAACCTTGTTATGAATTCACTGATGCATGGTATAGAAGACAAAGGTACCATAAAGCTCAATGCCAATTACCATGAAAAAGCACTAGTTTTTAGTTGTGAAGATGATGGTGTCGGAATTAATGAAGCGTTTATTGATAAAATATTTGACCCGTTTTATACCACCAAAATGGGCAGTGGAGGCAGTGGTTTAGGTTTAAGCATTATTCACAATTTAGTGATACATAACTTAAAAGGAGAAATCACTTGTACTAGCCGTGTCAATAAAGGCACAAAAATTACGGTTAATATTCCTAAAGTAGAGCTTATAAAGAGCAGTTAATCCCCAGAAAAAACATATTAATACGCTTGTTCGGTTAAAATAGCATGCATAAAGAAAATATGAAGGTAGTTTAATCAACCACTTGAGCGATTTAAATCACCTTGTAGCAGCAATTAGCTTTTCTACTGCCAGTTTAGTGGTGCTGCCTAAGCGCGTTCCATCTTCTTGATAATAGTCGATCAAATTATTTTTCATCGATTTTGCCCAAAACAGTTGAATATGATTGAACACCTTATCGGCAGCTTGCTCTGTTGTTAAGTGCAATCCTATGTTGTCAGCAATTTGGTTACTCATCTTTATGATACTGTCGTTTTTTGTGGTCATTTTCGGTGTCTACTTGTGTGGTTGGCTATAGCGTAAATGTCGATTTGAACGGGCAAACCCAATCAAGTTGAGTTGATGCTGTTGCGCCCATTGAATCGCTTTGCTGGTTGCGGCGGAAATACTTACTAAGTGATGAATACCCGCGGCAATGGTTTTATCAACCATTTCATAACTTGCTCTACTAGAGACTAAAATAAAGCCCTGTTGACGCTGTAGTTCAGTGTTGTAAGCAGGTTGCTGTGCTAATGCGCCTAATAACTTGTCTAATGCATTGTGACGGCCGACATCTTCTCTGATACAGAGTATTTCGCCGGTATCAACCGCACAAAAAGCCGCAGCATGAGCTGAGCCGGTTAACTGATTAAGTTGCTGTTGCTGAGTAAAAGTAGTAACGGCTTGATTGACTACATCAAAACTTAACAGGGTTATTGGCTCGAGCTTTGCTCTGGTTTTGACAGTTTGAGCTAAAGACTCAACCCCACATAAACCACACCCACTGTTGCCGAGCAAGCTTCTGCGTTTATGCTTAAGTGCTGAAAACTGTCGTGAACTAATGCCCAGTTGTACTTCAATACCCTGTTCAGCCTCTACTATTTCATAAGTTAAAATATCCTTGGCTTGGTTGATAATACCTTCAGATAAACTAAAGCCAATGGCAAAATCAAGCAAGTCGCGCGGGGTTGCCATCATGACTGCGTGAGATATCTGGTTAAACACTAATGCAATTGCTTGCTCTTCAATGACCCAGTCAACTTCTGGTTCACAGTTACTGGGTGTTGCAGTGATAACTCGGCGATTAATTTTACACAGCCCATTTGTCGAGTTGTTGTCTATGCTATTCATTATTTTGACGCTTGCCTTGACGCTTTTTTGGTAAAAAGTTGGTTTGTTGGCTCGCAAATTCTTGTTGCCTTTGCTGCCATTTTGATGGCGCAGACACTTTCTCAACTTGCACGGCGGTGACTTTATACTCGGGGCAATTGGTCGCCCAGTCTGAATTGTCGGTAGTGACGACGTTAGCGCCACTTTCAGGATGATGGAATGTGGTATAAACCACCCCCGGCTGCATGCGCTCGGTGATCTTAGCTGCTAACACTGTATTACCCGCACGGCTGCTAACCCCTAAATTATCACCGTTTTTAATGCCACGCTCTTGGGCATCATGGGGGTGAATTTCTAACATATCTTGATCATGCCAGTGTTGGTTTTCTGTGCGCCTAGTTTGTGCGCCCACATTGTATTGTGACAATATTCGCCCAGTGGTTAATAACAACGGATACTTTCTATTGGCCCGTTCATTGGTAGCCACATACTCAGTTAATGCAAATGTGGCTTTGCCAATAGGAAAACTATCAACATGCATAGTTGGCGTGCCTGTAGGGTTAGCCTCATTACACGGCCATTGAATACTGCCCAACTGATCAAGCTTTTCATAACTAACGCCAGTAAAAGTAGGGGTTAATTGTGCAATTTCAGTCATAATTTCATTTGGATGTTGATATGTCATCTCATAACCCAAAGCATTCGATAAGGCCATGGTGGTTTCCCAATCTGCTTTACCTGCTAATGGCGTCATGACTTTTCTGACGCGATTAATTCGGCGCTCGGCATTAGTAAAAGTACCGTCTTTTTCTAAGAAAGAAGCGCCGGGCAAAAATACATGAGCAAACTTGGCGGTTTCATTTAAGAAAATGTCTTGTACGATTAAACACGTTAAGGACGATAAAGCCGCTTCAACATGCTGTGTATTTGGGTCTGATTGCGCAATGTCTTCGCCTTGGCAGTACAAACCTTTGAAGCTTCCATCTATGGCAGCATCAAACATATTAGGAATGCGTAGCCCCGGCTCGCTATCAATAGCCACTTGCCAATGCTGTTCAAAACTTTCTCGCAACACATCATTACTAACATGTTGATACCCCGGTAATTCATGAGGAAAAGAGCCCATATCACAAGAGCCTTGCACATTATTTTGCCCTCTAAGCGGATTAACACCAACACCTTCGCGGCCAATATTGCCAGTGAGCAATGCTAAATTGGCAATACCCATCACCATGCTAGAGCCTTGAGAATGCTCGGTAACCCCTAAACCATAATAAATAGCACCATTATTAACCGTGGCATACAACCGTGCTGCTTGGCGTAATTGCTTCGCATCAATGCCGGTTATTGCTTGGGTATTTTCGGGTGAATGACGCGTGTCGCTGATAAAAGTCAGCCATTGTTGGTAAGCCTGTGTTTCGCAGCGCTCGGCAATAAAGGCTTTATCTTCTAAACCTTCATCAACTATGACATGTGCCATGGCATTAATAAAAGCCACATTAGTACCTGGTAGTAACGGTAAATGATAGTTTAGTTTTACATGTGGGCTATTGCCGAGATCAATTTTACGTGGATCGGCAATGATCAAGTTTGCGCCTTGGCGTAAACGTTTTTTTAACAATGAAGCAAATACTGGGTGGGCGTCTGTTGGGTTTGCGCCAATGACTATAATGGTATCGGCCTTGAGCACAGAGTCAAAGGTTTGTGTACCCGCAGATTCACCTATGGTTGCTTTTAAGCCAAAGCCTGTTGGCGAATGACATACCCGTGCGCAGGTGTCGGTATTATTATTACCAAAAGCAGCGCGAATGAGTTTTTGCACCAAATAGGTTTCTTCATTGGTGCAACGTGACGAGGTGATACCGCCAATACTGTCTTTACCGTATTGTGTTTGAATAGCTTGAAGTTTTTTGGCGGCAAAATTGATAGCTTCATCCCAACTGACTTCTTGCCAAGGTTGGTCGATACTTTCGCGAATCATAGGGGTAGTAATGCGATCTTGATGAGTGGCATAGCCAAAGGCAAATCGACCTTTAACGCATGAATGACCATGATTGGCTTGGCCATCTTTTGCCGGAACCATGCGAACCACTTCTTCGCCTTTCATTTGTGCTTCAAAGGAACAACCAACGCCACAATATGCGCAAGTAGTGGTAATGCTGCGCTCTGGTTGGCCTTGGTCTATGACACTGTTTTCCATTAAGGTTGAAGTAGGGCAGGCTTGAACGCAAGCGCCACAAGAAACACAATCTGAGCTTAAAAAATCATTATTCATGCCCGTTGAAATTTTCGAATCAAACCCTCGTCCTTCAACGGTCAAAGCAAAGGTGCCTTGCACTTGTTCGCAAGCACGTACACAACGTGAGCAAACAATACATTTGCTTGGCTCGAAGGTAAAATAAGGGTTTGATTTATCTTTAGCCGCATCAAGATGATTTTCACCATCAAAGCCATATCTCACTTCTCGTAGGCCAACGGCTCCTGCCATATCTTGCAATTCACAGTCACCATTACTCGGGCAAGTTAAACAATCAAGTGGGTGATCTGAAATGTACAATTCCATAATATTTTTACGTAAACGGGCAATTTTTTTATTGTGCGTGCTTACCTGCATGTCTGGTTCAGCCGGTGTAGTACATGATGCTGGCATACCTTTACGTCCAGTAATTTCCACCGCACATAAACGGCAAGAGCCAAATGACTCTAGATTATCTGAAGCGCATAGCTTAGGAATAGTGATACCTAATAATGCCGCAGCACGCATCACTGAGGTACCTTTAGGCACGGTAATGGGTTGGCCATCAATGGTTAAGCTCACTTGCTCTTTAGATTCCACAAAAGGAGTACCTAAGTCTTTTAAACTGTTTGGTTTTAGCGCTTGCTCACCTTGGTTTTGTGTGGTGTTAATTGCTAACCTAGGATTATAAATCGTTACCATTAGTGTTGCTCCTTCGCTGAAGCCTTTAAAAGAGTCTCAACATGCTTGCTTGGTTGATCGGTGATAAAATCATCGGCAAAGTGGTTTAGCACACTGTTAACTGGGTTAGGGGTCATCCCTCCCATGGCGCATAACGAGCCATCCTCCATAGTATCGCATAAGTCTACTAGTAAGGTGTTAAGCTCTGCTTGAGTGGTTGCCTGACCTTGTTGATGAGCAGCTAGCATTTTATCTATTACTTCTACTCCGCGCGTAGAGCCAATGCGACAGGGTGTACATTTACCGCAAGACTCAACAGCACAAAACTCCATAGCAAAACGTGCTTGTTCGGTCATGCTGACGCTATGATCAAACACCACAATACCGCCATGACCTAATACGGCACCAATTGCAGAAAATGCTTCGTAATCAAGCGGTGTATGCCATTGTTGCTCTGGTAAATATGCCCCTAAAGGGCCGCCAACTTGAATGGCTTTCATGGGCTTGCCAGTATAAGTGCCTGCGCCAAAATCATTGACAATCTCGGCTAAGCTCGTACCAAAAGCAAGCTCAACTAACCCGCCTTGCTTGATATTTCCTGCTAACTGAAAAGCTAAAGTTCCCCGTGAACGGCCGACGCCATAATCTTGGTAATATTGTGCGCCTTTGGCAAGTATTGTGGGTACAGTTGCTAAACTGATGACATTATTGACTATTGTTGGCTGACCAAATAAACCTTCAATTGCCGGTAGTGGCGGTTTAGCGCGTACTAAGCCGCGTTTGCCTTCTAGGCTTTCTAATAACGCGGTTTCTTCACCACAAATATAAGCACCAGCGCCTAAGCGAACTTCAATATCAAAGTTCTGGTCACTGCCCTGAATATTATCCCCTAAATACTGATGTTGGTAAGCAAGAGCAACCGCTTGCTCTAGTATTTTATGGGCTTGAGGATATTCTGAGCGCAGGTAAATATAGCCTTGCGTTGCACCTACTGCTAAACCTGCGATGATCATGCCTTCAAGTAAACTAAACGGGTCAGCTTCCATTAATAAGCGATCTGAAAAAGTACCTGAATCGCCTTCATCGGCATTGCAAACAATGTATTTTTTTTGTTCGGGTGAGCTCACTTTAGCATCGAGCACCGTTTGCCATTTGATGCCGGTTGGAAACGCGGCACCGCCTCTGCCTCGTAAGCCTGATGCTTTAATTTCATCAACTATGCTTTGGCGGCCTTGTGCAAGAAGAGTTAAGGCGTTTGATAAGCCATTAAACCCTTGGTGCTTGATGTAACTTTCAATACTGAGTGGGTCAATAATGCCTGCCCGTTGAAACGTTAGCCGTTGTTGCTTGGCTAAGTAAGGGATGCTTTCTGTTAACCCTAAATACAAGGGATGAGAAGGAGCGCCATTTAACATTCCTTGTGCAAGTAATGATTCGACATCATCAATTGATACTGGCCCATAGGCTACTCGGCCTTGTGCGGTTTCAACTTCAAGCATAGGCTCTAAAAAAAACAGGCCACGAGAGCCGTTGCGGATAATTTTTACGGCCTGTTGATTAGCGGTAGTTTGAAACTCTATTGCCTTGGCAACTTCGTCGGCACCCATTGATAATGCGGTGGTATCAATAGGTAAGTACAGTGTGGTGATTCTTGTGGTCATATCAATGCTCCTCACCTAATGAAATTTTATAAAGTGAGAGTTGTTCGCTCAGCGAGGAAAATTTTTCACTGGTCATTTGGCCATAAGTTTTATCGCCAACTTTAATGCTAGGAGAACAAGCACAATTTCCCAAACAATATACCGGCTCAAGGGTAAAGTTTTTATCTGGGGTTGTTTGTCCAAAATCGATGTTAAGTTTAGATTTTATCGCTTGCTCAAGCGCCATAGACCCCATTGATTGACAGGCCTCACCACGGCATATTTCAATGGTATGCTTACCTTGTGGCTCAAGATGAAAATGCGCATAAAAACTGATCACACCATATATTTCAGCTTCAGTTTGCTTCAAAGCCTTTGAAATAATGGTCAAGGCTATTTGAGGGATATAACCACAGTGGTGTTGAATATCATGTAAAATAGGTAATAAAGCACCGGGTAACTCTTTTTTTTGCTCAACGATAGCTGAAAGTGTTTGCTCAAGTGATTGAGTTTTTGAGTGAGTGATCATTGCTAGGCTCTCATGTTATCAACCCTAATTAGTTGGTTGATACTAGGTTATACATTATCAGTATAGGTAGATATGTTGATAATAGTACATCAAGGTTAGCTTTGGCGAGTGCTATTGGTGTAATACCCTCAGTAAAACAGAGAGAAAATTTGAAATAGTTCTAACCTAGTTGCATGCAAGTTATAGAGAACTTTACACTCGTTAGGAAAAAGAAAACCCGCTGGTTGTTAATTATTTAAACTTTATATCCCTGATGTTAACAATTCAAGATGCGTAAATAAGGCTTAGATTTAGGAGGCAAACGCTCAAAGCACAAATTTAAAGCTAACAGGCTGGCGTGTATCAGCATTACCCATAAGAGATGATCGAAAATTGAAAGGATATCGTGAAAATCAACTCAGACCCTCTTTGATTATTGTCTTTAGAAAATAAGCAAGAGCAGTAAAGACAAAAGCAACTTTAAGAAAAATTAAAAAGAGTGGTAAACTAATGATATCAGCACAAGAAAAGGTGGATTAATCATGGCAGTTATCAACTATGCACAAGCATTACATCAAGAAATAGAGCAAACGCCACAAGAGTATTTAGGCGCATTATTAAACATTGTTCACACATTTAAAGAAAGCGTGACGGAAAAACCGGCATTAGATGAAGCAACACGTTTAGCCTTAGCTGAAGGTCAGAGGCAAGCGGATAATGGACAATTTTCCAGTGATGATGAAGTGACAAACTTCTTCAAAAAATGGGACGTAGATGCTTAAGCTTAAGTGGACACAAGCTGCATTACAAGACATGCAAGAAACCGTTGATTATATTGATCAACGTAATCCTCAAGCCGCAAAAGGCGTTGCGAAAAAGTTTCATGAAGCGAGTCTATTGTTACAAGAAATACCGAGTTTAGGGCGAGAAGGTCGCTTTCCTGACATGCAGGAGTGGGTCGTGAGCGGTACTCCTTACACACTTTGGTATCGCATTAATCATGTAGATAATACATTAGAAATATTACGTGTTCTGCATGATGCAAGGCAAAGGCCGTCAAAGAATCAAAGGGGTCAGAGTTATTGATTCTATTTTGCGGATGACATAAGCTGATTTTAATATAAGAGGGAGACTTAATAATGCCCCGTCTACCAAGATTAAATATGCCTGGTGTCGCTCAACATGTGGTGCAAAGAGGTAATAATAGGCAGGCAACCTTTTTTGGTGATGAAGACTACGTGTTATATTTGGATAAGCTCAAGGAATATGGCAAAAAGTATCAAGTCGCTATTCATGCGTATGTTTTGATGACCAACCATGTTCATTTGTTAGTAACGCCAAGCGAATCAAAGGGGTCAGAGTAATTGATTTTGTTTTGCGGATTACATAAGCTGATTTTATTTTAAGAGGGAGATTTAATAATGCCCCGTCTACCAAGATTAAACTTGCCAGGTGTCGCTCAACATGTTGTACAGAGAGGAAATAATAGACAGGTAACATTTTTTAGTGATGAAGACTATACCGTATATTTGGACAAACTAAAGGAATATGGCAAAAAGTATCAAGTCGCTATTCATGCGTATGTTTTGATGACCAACCATGTCCATTTGTTAGTAACACCAAGTACAAAAGATGGTGTAAGCAAGCTGATGCAATCGTTAGGGCGATATTATGTGCGTTATGTTAATCAAACCTACAACAGAACAGGAACATTGTGGGAAGGACGATTTAAATCAACATTAGTTGATAGTGAACATTATTTTTTATTGGTCAGTCGATACATAGAATTAAACCCTGTAGCGGCAGATATGGTTAATCATCCAGCGGAATACCCTTGGTCAAGCTATCATGGCAATGCAGAAGATAAAAAAATAGCTTTGCTGACACCTCATGCTAGTTACCTTGAACTTGGCACTAGCCAGAAAAAAAGAAAAGATGCTTATCGTGAATTGTTTAAGCATCATATCCCTGGCTATACCATTAGAGAAATTCAAGATGCGACAAGCAAGGCTTGGATATTAGGCAATGATCGCTTTAAAGCACAAATAGAAAAACAAACAGGACGGCGTGCATCACCATTGCCTAGAGAGGGCGATCCAAAATCGATAGGATATCGAGAAAACCAATGTCTCTGACCCTTTTGATTTTGACCCTTTTGATTGCTCTGACCCTTTTGATTGAGGAGGTATAGATGTTAATGCCAAGGGACAAATAGGTATTGCCGCAGAAGCATGTGCAGGTATAGTTGCTAAAGGCTGTGTGAGTATCTCAACTAATGTATCATCCCCTAAGCTTAAAGCTATTCGGTCAAATGCCATAAAGGCTAGTTCTCCACAACTTATTGAGTCAAGCAGTGGCGCTCCAGAAATAAAAGCGTGGTATCATCAGTTCGTTCCTGATGTAAGTCCCTCTAGGGTAAGTTATTAAAATGCGTACAATTACATTCTTTATGGTTTTATTCTTATTTAGTTTGAATGCTAATGAGGTACCTGCTAAAGGTGCAAAAACTCTTAAGTGTGATGCGGGTCAATTTGACTGTGTAGAAAAATTAGTAGACATGGCCATTTCTTCTCGACAACAAGAAAAACTTGATGAAGCAATTTCAAAAGTTGAAAAATTAGAGGAAAGCTTTACTTGGAAGGATAACTTTCTTGGAGTTTTATATATGCTTAAAAAATATAATGAGAGCATGAAAAAATCTGAAACACTATTATTGAAAGCTCACAAATCAAAGGGGTCAGAGTAATTGGTTTTCCTTTACTGATAATTTACAATCAGAACCAAAGGGTCAGAGTTATTGATTTTGTTTTGCGGATGACATAAGCTGATTTTAATATAAGAGGGAGACTTAATAATGCCCCGACTACCAAGATTAAATATGCCAGGTGTCGCTCAACATGTGGTGCAAAGAGGTAATAATAGGCAGGCAACCTTTTTTGGTGATGAAGACTACGTGTTATATTTGGATAAGCTCAAGGAATATGGCAAAAAGTATCAAGTCGCTATTCATGCGTATGTTTTGATGACCAACCATGTTCATTTGTTAGTAACACCAAGTACCAATGACGGTGTAAGCAAACTGATGCAATCGTTAGGGCGATATTATGTGCGATATGTTAATCAAACCTATAACCGCACAGGAACATTGTGGGAAGGACGGTTTAAATCAACATTAGTTGATAGTGAACATTATTTTCTATTGGTCAGTCGATACATAGAATTAAACCCAGTAGCGGCAGATATGGTCAATCATCCAGTGGAATACCCTTGGTCGAGCTATCATGGCAATGCAGAAGATAAAAAAATAGCTTTGCTGACACCTCATGCTAGTTACCTTGAACTTGGCACTAGCCAGAAAAAAAGAAAAGCTGCTTATCGTGAATTGTTTAAGCATCATATCCCTGACTATACCATTAAAGAAATTCAAGATGCGACAAGCAAGGCTTGGGTATTAGGCAATGATCGCTTTAAAGCACAAATCGAAAAACAAACAGGACGGCGTGCATCACCATTGCCTAGAGGGGGCGATCGAAAATCGAAAGGATATCGAGAAAACAAAGTGCTCTGACCCTTTTGATAACCCTTTTGATAACCCTTTTGATAATGTCATCAACATGCTAAGTAGAAATGTAAATTGACAAATCTATTAAATTGTTAAACACTGTTTAACATGATTGAGCAAATGTAAAGATCAAATTATGTTAGGCGTTAGATTAGATAATGAGTTAGAAAGTAGGTTGTCTGCATTGGCTGAGCGTACTCATCGTTCTAAAAGTTATCATGCTAAAGAAGCATTAGCTCGTTATATCGAGCAAGAAGAAGCAAAAGAACAAGCTGATAAAGAATCATTAGCAAGATGGGAAGCTTATAAAGAAAATGGTGAATCTGTAAGCAATCAATCAGTAATGAATTGGTTAGACTGTTGGGGTTCTGAGCAGGAAAAACCATGTCCCGAGAAGTAGTTTGGTTACCTGATGCAATAACCGATTTAATGCTGCTCCGAAAATTCATTCAAGACAAAAACCCAAGTGCTGCAAAGAGAGCGGCAGGTAAAATTAGAGAAGGTGCAATAACTCTAATGAGTAACCCTGAATCAGGACGTCCTGTTGAAGGTTTAAGTTCATTTCGAGAAATACTAATTCCTTTTGGCGCAGGAAATTATGTTTTACGTTATAGAGAAGATAACGTTACCATCGTTGTTGTAAGGGTTTGGCACAGTAAAGACGAACGTACTTAAGGTTATATTGATATAGTTAAGTAGCGTTGCTTTTGGCAATGCATTCATAATCCAAAGGGTCGTCAGAGCCAGAGTTTAATTCATTATCGACTCTGTTAAGAGGCCGATGTAAAATCAATGACGCTAACCGTCTGATTATATTTCAAAAAGCCATTCTTTGGTTGATAGTTAGGCTATAAGTGTGCCCTATATATCTAGCTCCTTAAGCTTCCGCGTTAAGGTATTTCGACCCCAGCCGAGTTTTTTTGCCGCATCTTGTTTATGGCCTTGGGTAAATAACAGTGCACGCTCGAGCATTATTTTTTCAAATTCAGGCATGGCGGTGTCTAAAATAGCGCTACTGCCTTTTACTAGTTCCTGATCCATCCAGTCGCTCAGCGCAGCCTGCCAAGAAGATGCTTGTGCGCTTATTTGTGCAGTTTTTTCTGTCAGCTCACTGGGTAAGTCTTCTACTAATATTTCTTGCCCACTTGCCATCACGGTGAGAAATCGGCAAATATTTTCTAACTGTCTCACATTACCGGGCCACTGGCATTGCTGTAAAAAGGCAGCGGCTTTATTGCTGACGGTTTTAGGTTCAACACTTAACTCATTGGCGGCTTGTTTTAGGAAGTGTTGGCTCAATAGCCCGATATCTTCTTTTCGTTCACGCAAGCTAGGTAAGTGGACTCTAATCACATTTAAGCGATGGAATAAATCTTCTCTAAACTCACCGTTGTTGACTCTGTCTTCTAAATTTTGATGAGTGGCGGCGATGATCCTAACATCTACTTGTACTGGTGAGTGTCCACCAACGCGATAAAATTGCCCATCTGACAATACCCGTAATAATCGGGTCTGAATTTCTAGTGGCATATCGCCTATTTCGTCGAGAAATAACGTGCCACCATGGGCTTGTTCAAATCGGCCTTGGCGCACCGAGTTAGCGCCAGTAAACGCGCCTTTTTCATGACCAAATAATTCTGACTCAATTAAATCTTTTGGAATCGCGGCCATATTCAACGGAATAAAGGGGGCCTCTGATCGTGGGCTATGTGAATGCAGTGCATGGGCAACTAATTCTTTACCTGTACCAGATTCGCCATTGATTAAGACACTTATACTTGAGCGTGACAAGCGGCCAATGGCTCGAAATACTTCTTGCATTGCTGGCGCTTCACCAATTAAACCGGCAGCAAGAGGGGTTGCCTCTTTTTGTTTGTTCTTGGCATTTTGCTCGCGCGCATGGGTTAAAGCGCGTTTAGCTAGCGTTACCGCTTCGTCCATATCAAAAGGTTTGGGTAAATATTCAAATGCACC
This sequence comes from Colwellia sp. KU-HH00111, assembly GCF_040362745.1. Taxonomy (NCBI): domain Bacteria; kingdom Pseudomonadati; phylum Pseudomonadota; class Gammaproteobacteria; order Alteromonadales; family Colwelliaceae; genus Colwellia; species Colwellia sp. KU-HH00111. The sequence goes on from NZ_BAABWO010000002.1 coordinate 416,777, forward strand.
GCCTTTATAGGCATTAACTGCACTATCGAGATCAGAGTGAGCGGTCATAATAATCACAGGGATATTGGGGTGGCTCTTGTTGATTGCACTGAGTAACGTCATACCATCCATATCAGGCATTCTGATATCAGAAATAATGATTTCAGGCTGATCATGGTCAAGCGCTACTAATAAGTTATTAGCGCTTTCAAAAGATGCACTGGTGATATTAGCTTTGACAAAGGCTTTTTCTAATACCCAACGAATTGAGCTATCGTCATCAACTATCCAAACTTGTTCGGTTATCATCATGTTTTCTCTTGAGTTAAAGTGGTGGGCTTGAGTTTTCAGACCCTTTGCTTAAGTTATTTATTGTCGATTAATGGTAAAAGTATAATAAATTCAGTGTGTCCCGGTTGGCTATGACATGAAAGCTTACCATGGTGTTGGTTAATGAGTGTTTGTGCAATGGATAAACCTAAACCGGTGCCATTGGAACGCCCTGAAACCATAGGATAAAACAAGGTGTCTTGAATATTCGCAGGTATGCCTGGGCCATCATCAATAATACTAATTTCTACTGACAATTTTACTCGTTTGCCGTTAATGGTTTTGTTGCTGGCTATTCGGGTTTTTAGCGTAATAGTGTTATCAGGCGAGATTGCTTGAATCGCATTGTTAACTATATTTAAAACCGCTTGCTGTATTTTTTCCTGATCACATTCAATGGTGGGTATTGAAGGGTCATAGTCACGTTTTAACTGTATTTCTTGCTCGCTAGAAAAATTTATCACTTGGCAGACTTTTTCTAGTACAGAATGAATATTATGGCTTTTTATTTGTGGAAGCTGGTTTGGCCCTAATAAACGATCGACTAAATTGGTTAATCTATCCGCTTGTTCAATAATCATAGCGGTGTATTCTTGCTGCTCTGTATCCAATTCTTTATTCAGTAATTGCGCCGCACCGCGCAAGCCTCCGAGTGGGTTTTTAATTTCATGAGCTAGGCCCTTAATTAAGTCGCGGGCTGCTATCCATTGTTGTTGCTGAAAAACTTCAAGACTAATTTGTTTTTGTTGGTCTATTTGTTTGAATTCAATAAGTACATGAGGTGTGCGATTAAATTCTACCGCAGATGCAGTAACTTCGGCGGTAAAACGATGATTTTGGTTAAATGCAATGACAATTTCACTATCGGTAAACTCTTGCCCCGTTGCCAGCAGCTGCACTAAGCGAGATTCAGTGATGGAGGTGTTGGCAAAAACAAAGTCATAAGAACAACCATATAACTTATTTAAACTTTTTATTAGTAACGCTTCTGCAGCAGGGTTTAAATAACAAATGGTTAATTTTTGATCGAGAATAAGTACCGCGGTCACCAGTTGATTAGCCAGTGCTTGCTGATATCCTAATTTACGTTGTTGTATTATTTGCCTAGATTGCAAGGTAAAGCCCCATCATTACACTATTGATGCACCAATTTGGTGCTTTCAATTTTAGTATATTCTATAAAGGTTTTATTTGCAGCGCAAAATGCCGCTATTTGGTGCTAGATAGGGCTAATTAACCGAGGCGCGGTGCATATAAAACGTTATTATATCTGATGATGCAATAACCTTGCCTTTTTCATTTAATAACTGCATTTTTATTTGATGTTCACCGCGGTTGATATTACGTAGCGAAAAGCGGGTATCAGTTTGAGGGGCTTGGTAAGGCTCGCCATCTAAAACTAACTGAATTGTTAAACCCCGTTTAAAAATAGGTTTGATAGTACCTTGAATATATATTGAGCCTGTATTATCTCGAATCGTGCTGTTATTTTTGGGGATATTGATAAGTACTTGATATTCTTCTTTTATAACTTTTTTGTTGATATCTAATACTTGAGTTTCAACTGATGTGGATAATTTAATGACATTGTCAGGTTTGGTTATGACTTCTTCCGAGCCGGGCTTAAAAGTATCTGAATAAACTAGCTCACCCTTTTCATTACGCCACACATACACCTTAGCCGTACCTGCATTTACTGGCGTTGCTATTGCAATGGTAAGTAATATCAATAATAGAGTTTTAATCATAGTAACCTAAGTATATCTGCTTCCTTTAGATATAGCCAAACACCCCTAGTATAAACATAGGTAGTTATAATTTATACAATAATGTTAATATTTACCACTTAAAACTAACTTTCTTTGATTTTAAAGTTGAGCCATAAAAAAAGCCCATCGAAATGGGCTTTATAAAAAAGGTTTATTTTTACAAATTAAACGCTGTAGTACATAGCAAATTCAACAGGGTGAGTTGAGGTGTTAAGTAATTCACAATCAGCGCGCTTAAGGGCAATGTAAGCATCAATCATATCGTCATCCATTACACCACCAGCCGTTAAGAACTCTCTATCTGCTTCTAAAGCATCAAGCGCATCAGTTAATGATGTAGCAACTTGTGGAATCGCTAATGCTTCTTCTGCAGGAAGGTCGTATAAATCTTTATCCATTGCATCACCAGGGTGGATCTTATTTTTGATTCCGTCAAGGCCAGCCATTAACAATGCTGAGAATGCTAAGTAAGGGTTAGCCGCTGGATCAGGGAAGCGAACTTCAATACGTGCCGCTTTTGGTGATGGTACCACTGGAATACGAATTGAAGCAGAGCGGTTAGCAGCTGAATAAGCAAGCATAATTGGCGCTTCAAAATGTGGAACTAAACGTTTGTAAGAGTTAGTAGCTGGGTTAGTAAATGCGTTTAGCGCTTTAGCATGCTTGATGATACCACCAATATAGTAAAGTGCCATTTCAGATAATCCGCCGTATTTATCACCAGAGAATAAGTTAACGCCATCTTTGCCAAGAGATTGATGTACGTGCATACCTGAGCCATTATCACCAACTAGCGGTTTAGGCATGAATGTCGCTGTTTTACCGTATGCGTGTGCTACGTTATGAACCACATACTTATACACTTGAACTTCATCGGCTTTTAATACCATAGTATTAAAGCGACAAGCGATTTCGTTTTGACCTGCCGTCGCAACCTCATGGTGATGTGCTTCAACAACTAAGCCCATATCTTCCATAACTAAACACATTGCTGAACGAATATCTTGTGAAGAATCTACTGGAGATACTGGGAAGTAACCGCCTTTAAGACCAGGACGATGCCCCATGTTGCCTTCTTCATACTCAGTACCTGAATTCCAACATGCTTCTTTATCATCAACTTTAAAGAAAGAACCACTGATATCAGTGTCAAATCGTACATCGTCAAATAAGAAAAACTCTGGCTCTGGACCAATTAATACGGTATCGGCAATACCAGTAGAGCGTAAATACTCTTCAGCACGCTTTGCAACTGAACGAGGGTCACGGCTGTAACCTTGCATAGTATCAGGTTCTACTACATCACAACGAATGTTAAGGGTAACAGCGTCAGTGAAAGGGTCTAATACAGCAGAATCAGCATCTGGCATTAATACCATGTCAGATTTGTTAATGCCTTTCCAACCTTGGATTGAAGAGCCGTCAAACATTTTACCTTCTTCAAAGAAGTCCTCGGTAACTTGATGATGAGGAATAGAAACGTGTTGCTCTTTACCTTTGGTATCAGTAAAACGAAGGTCAATAAATTTGACGTCGTGTTCTTCTATTAAATCGAATACTGCTTGTGACATTTTGTCTCTCCAGTGGAAGTTAGTGTTAATTTTTTTGGTAAGCACCAATTGTTATGGCAAACAATAAGCTAATAGTATGCCAACTATAAAACCCTTTATAAACAAGCTCTTGCTTTTGATTAAAATACATCCTTGCACTGCTTTGGTGCGATGTGGGATCTTTATGGTGCATTCAAGCTTTCGTTGCATTTACTATAGACTATTTCATTCGATATTCCTGTAATTAATTGGCACTATTCGATGCTTTATTGTTATGGATTAAGCGTTATTTTTCTAAAAAAGGTGTTTTAGATAAGTGATATCTTTTTAAGCAAATCTGCTGTATAATGCGCGCCCAATTATAGCCCTAGTTATTTATATGCTGCCTTGTGTTTAGTTAGCTTATGAAATAATAGTAACAGCGAGTAAACGCCTGTGTTAGATAAATTACGTAACGTTGCCATCATTGCCCACGTTGATCACGGAAAAACCACTTTAGTAGATAAATTATTAGAACAGTCAGGTACGCTAGACGCACGAGGCGGTCTAGAAGAACGTACAATGGATTCAAATGATATCGAAAAAGAGCGTGGTATCACCATTTTAGCAAAAAATACCGCAATTAACTGGAACGACTACCGTGTAAATATCGTAGATACTCCTGGTCATGCTGACTTTGGTGGTGAAGTAGAACGTGTTATGTCAATGGTTGATTCAGTATTATTGATTGTTGATGCGCAAGAGGGGCCAATGCCGCAAACACGTTTTGTGACGCAAAAAGCCTTTGCTCAAGGTTTAAAGCCAATTCTAGTCATTAACAAAATTGATAAGCCTGGCTCTCGTCCTGATTGGGTTATGGATCAAGTATTTGAATTATTTGATAACCTTGGTGCAACTGACGAACAACTTGATTTTAAAGTTGTGTACGCCTCAGCAATCAATGGCTGGGCAACGTTAGAAGAAGGTGCTGTTGGTACAGACATGACACCGTTATTTGATACCATCATCAACGAAGTCCCTTCGCCTGTTGCCGACCCAGATGGCGCATTTCAAATGCAAATATCACAACTTGATTACAGTTCTTATTTAGGTGTAATTGGCGTTGGTCGTATTACCCGTGGTAGTGTAAAACCTAATCAACAAGTGACAGTGCAATGTGCAAATGGCAACATTCATAATGGTAAAGTAGGTAAAGTATTTGGTTACTTAGGCCTAGAACGCTATGAGTCTGAGGTTGCTGAAGCAGGTGATATTATCGCTATTACTGGTTTAGGTGAATTGAAAATATCTGACACTATTTGTTGTCCAAATGAAGTGGTTGGTTTACCTGCCTTGTCTATTGATGAGCCGACCATCAATATGACTTTCCAAGTCAATACCTCACCATTTTGTGGTAAAGAAGGTAAGTATGTTACCTCTCGTAATATCAAAGACCGGTTAGAAAAAGAATTAGTGCATAATGTTGCATTACGTGTTGAGCAGCTTGATGATCCAGATAAATTTAAAGTATCAGGTCGAGGTGAGTTGCACTTAGGCATACTTATTGAAAACATGCGTCGTGAAGGTTACGAATTGGCGGTATCACGCCCTGAAGTAATTATTCGTGAAGTTGATGGTGAGCTACAAGAACCCTACGAAACCGTAACCATTGATGTAGAAGAAGTACATCAAGGGTCTATTATGGAAAAAATGGGAACCCGCAAGGCTGAATTAACTGATATGGCGCCTGATGGCACTGGCCGTATTCGTATGGATTTCATCATGCCTAGCCGTGGCTTGATTGGTTTCCAAACTGAGTTTATGACCTTAACCTCTGGCTCTGGTTTGATTTACCACACATTCTTCGAGTATGGTCCTCACAAAGGTGGTGATATAGGCCAACGTAAAAATGGTGTAATGATCGCAAATGCTACGGGTAAAGCCTTAACTAATGCAATATTTAACCTACAATCACGTGGCAGAATGATGATCGGTCATGGTGTTGATGTTTATGAAGGTCAAGTTATTGGTATTCATAGTCGTGATAACGACTTAACCGTGAATGCGCTTAAAGGTAAGCAACTAACTAACGTGCGTTCATCGGGAACTGATGAAGCGCAAACGTTAACACCACCTATTTTAATGTCATTAGAGCAAGCGTTAGAATTTATTGATAACGATGAGCTGGTAGAAGTAACACCAGATAACATTCGTATCCGTAAGAAGTTCTTAAAAGAGAGCGATCGTAAACGTGAAGGCCGCAGTGCTAAGTAGAGTTTAGATACGCTAGCGTTATTAAAAAAGCCGTTTGATGGTGTATCAAGCGGCTTTTTTTGTAATCGCAGTTATTAATCCGTTTGGTATAAGCCATAGCTCACCCAAAAAGTATTGCATTACATTACATTACGTTGCGTTAGTTATCGTTTTTATAAGTAGCGGCATCTAAAATTGAATATAAATGAAAAATACCGGCAATAATTGCTGGAATTATCAACCACCAGAGTGCATAGCCACCCACGCAAACAATTGCAAAAATAATTGCAGGTAAAACCCTTCCTTGCACTAACTGCCCTAAGCCGGGAAAAAATATATTACATATTGCCGCAATTACATTACCACCTGAACCTTGACCTGCCATTTTGTCTCCTCATCTACCCAAGTGTAGTTAAAAGCTTTCTGGTTAGTTAGCTTGGGTATTACTAGTAAATATTAAGAGGTTATCATAATATATTACAAACCATTTAAATATCACATAATTGTTAGCAAATATGAGTTCTTTGCAAATGTTTTTTAAACAAATTAAGCACACTTTGTCTTGGCGACATTGTTTTTCGTTTATGCGTTATTTACAAAAGCGTGTTGCCCAAGCACAGTTGCAAGTAGTTGCAGGATATCTTTCCTATGTCAGCTTAATGTCACTAGTGCCTCTGATGGTAGTTGCTTTATCGGTGGCAACTGCCTTTCCAATTTTTGCTGATTTTCATCAAAGTGTACAACAGTTTGTGTATGATAACTTTGTTCCTACCGCCAGTGATGTTGTGCAGCAATACATGTCTACGTTTGTTGCTAATGCCTCTAAAATGTCAGCGGTCGCTTTATCATTTTTATTTGTCGCGGCCTTATTATTGATTTCGGTTATTGATAAAACCTTTAATAATATTTGGCAGGTAAATAAAAAACGTCGTGTGATTACTTCGTTTTCAATGTATTGGATGATCTTAACATTAGGGCCTATTTTGGTTGGTGCAAGTATTGCTATCACCTCTTATATTGTTTCACTGGTGTCACTGGGTGTAGACGATAGTATTGGTATCACGAGTCTTTTTTTTAGGGTGTTGCCCTTATTGTCATCAATGGCTGCTTTTGTGTTGCTGTATATGTTAGTGCCCAATAAAACAGTACCCTTTAAATATGCAATTTCAGGCGCTTTGTTTGCTGCTATTTTGTTTGAGTTAGCAAAAAAAATATTTGCTCTTTACTTAACCGCTTTTCCTTCATATCAAGCTATTTATGGCGCATTAGCGATTGTACCTATTTTATTTTTGTGGGTGTATTTATCTTGGTTAATCGTATTAGGTGGTGCGGTCATTACCGTATCATTACAAGAATATGAATTAGAGAGTGAAGACGTATGATTGCCTTAATACAACGCGTAAGCTCGGCAAGTGTGACAGTGGATAATGCCGTTATTGGTGAAATAGCACAGGGATTGTTGGTGTTGTTAGCCGTTCAACCTGAAGATACTGAAGCGAAAGCCAAACGCCTTGCAGAGCGTGTGGCTGGCTATCGAGTATTCAATGATGCTCAAGGTAAAATGAACCTTAATGTTAAGCAAGTGGGCGGTGATATTTTGGTGGTATCACAATTTACCTTAGCGGCAGATACAACAAGTGGTATGCGCCCAAGTTTTACCTCGGCGGCTAAACCTGAATTTAGTAATGAGCTTTATCAATATTTTTGTCAGCAACTAAGAACACAAGGCTTTAAAGTGCCTACAGGTGAGTTTGCTGCCGATATGAAAGTACAGCTATTAAATGATGGGCCGGTTACTTTTACACTTACAATTTAACCCTATAGGCCGCTAGATGTTTTTTCCATGCTGCCAAAAATTCTGCCACTTCGAGAATATAGATTTCGGTAAATAACTGTAGCTGTTTCGCTTTGAACGTTTATAAATTTGCCATTGCTTAGGTAATAAATGTATCACAATATTTAAATAGTTGGGTACATGAAAATAGGTGATGTTATGATCCCTTGAGACTTGTTGGAGTATGGTAAGCAGCAAATTAACTTCTTGGTCAGTTGCATCGGGTAAGTTAATAGACAAACAAGTACTTGGCGTTATATGGCGAGTTAAATGCGTCAATTGATTCACGGCACTATTATAGCTTTGAATGTCTTGTTGATAAATATCGCAAATAAACCAGTCATAAATCAATGTGTTTTGGAGTAACCATTGTGTGCTATCACTATATATTAGGTGTACAGGATTGCTTTGCGGGTTGAAAAACTGGTTAAAGCAGTCAATGACTTCACTGTAGTGTTCCACACTATCAATAGTGATCGCGGAGGATAAGTGCGATATAAAGCGTTGAATATTCCCCCCTCCTAAGCCTAACTCAACAATACGGTTGGGTTTAAAAAACAATAAGGGTAACATTAGCGCAGTTTGATGGGGCAAGGTTAATCGCCATGGTTTACGCTTAAGCATAACACTCTGAATCACTTGTTCGCCTTCAGGGCTAGCAAATGCTAGCCACCGATAATATGCATTTTCGCTAACGGATAAACGCTGATTACTTTGGCTTAAGTACAATAAATTTCCTTGCGCAATGTGTTTTGCTAATTGCATAATTCTCCTAGTTTCAATGTAGACAATAAACGTTACTCTACTAAGGATAGACAATGAACACCCTAAGAGCACCTAATACCGATGATGAATTCTTACAATACTACCACTTACGCTGGCAGATATTGAGAAAACCTTGGCAACAAGCGCTAGGAAGTGAGCAAGATGAGCATGAGCAGCACGCGATTCACCGTATGGTCATTGATGAAAATGCTCAAGTGTTAGCCGTTGGTCGCCTAGAAAAATTAGCCGGGCTGCAAGGAAAAATTCGTTACATGGCGGTTGCTGAGCGCATGCAAGGGCAAGGATTAGGCCAACAAATAATTAACGAACTAGAAGCACAGGCATGTAAGTTCGGTTTAACAGAAATTTGCCTCAATGCCCGTGAGCAGGCAATCGCTTTTTATCAACAATTGGGATACGAAAATCAAGGGTTTTCCCATACCTTGTATGATGAAGTCAAGCATTACCGTATGAGCAAAAAACTCACGAGCCATGCTAAACATCAAGCAATACCGGCACAAACCCTTCAAGATATTTGGCATAGCACCATTCCATTAAGTAAAGCCATGGCTTTACAAATAAGTTACTATGATAGTAAAGAACTGCTGACCAATTGTGATGCACAATTTAATCAAAATTTGCATCACACCATGTTTGCTGGCAGCATTTATACCTTGGCTACACTAACGGGCTGGGGTTGGGTGTATTTGGCTATGCAAGAACAACAACAAACCCAGGCTAACTTAGATGGCGATATTGTGTTAGCCCAAGCTGACATTCGCTATCATAGTCCAATTAAAGGTTTGGCTTATGCTCAAGTACTCCAGCATGAGGTGTCAGGAACATTTGATAATTTAGCGCAAGGTAAAAAAGCACGTATTAAGTTAGTTGCCCATGTTTACTGTGGCGACAAGATAGCTGCCACTTTTACCGGTAGTTACTTTATTATACCCAAATAAATGGAGAATATTATGCCTCATAAATACCTGTTACTAGTGCTGATGTTAGCGAGTTTTTTCACTTTAGCGCACAAAAACGATCAACATAAAACGATAGAGCAAGCCATTACCCAATCGTTAGATCAATTTCATCATGCAGCGGCAGAGGCCAATGCATCGGTATATTTAGGTTTGTTAACTTCAGATGCTATTTTTTTAGGTACTGATGCCAGCGAGCGTTGGACTAAAAAGCAATTTACTGAATTTGTTTTGCCGCACTTTAACCAAGGCAATGGTTGGTTATACCAAGTCAAAGAAAGGAATATAAGCTTAATAAAACATAGTAAGGTAGCCTTTTTTGATGAAATATTAGAAAACCAAAAATATGGCTTTTGTCGTGGCTCGGGTGTTTTAATTCAGACCGAACAAGGCTGGAAAATCAGCCAGTATAATCTATCTTTTTTGGTTCCCAATGGCGTTGCTAAAACTGTAGTTGAACAAATTAAACATTTTAAACAGGAACCGTAATGTATAACGCGAATGATACCGAACAAACTGACTTATCCGTTGGTATTATAGGATGTGGCTGGTTAGGCAAAGCACTAGCGGTTGCTTTAATAGAAAAAGGGGGTTCAATTCTTGCTACCAGTAGTAAGCAAGAGAATGTTGATAAGCTTATTCAGCAAGGAATCAACGCACAGCAACTGCTTGTGCCAAGCCAGAACGAACAGCTGTCACAACAGGATGTTTTTGCCCAACATTATTTGGTTATTGCAATCACCCCTCAATTTAAAAAAGGCCGAACTGACTACGCTGATAAAATAGCGCAATTGGTTAATGCAGCACAAAAACGAGGGATCACTCAACGTATAATTATGTTATCTACCACTGGGGTTTATCAAGGGCTCACAGGTATTGTTAATGAAGAAAGCCGTCTAAATACCACTATTGCTAAAGTTGCTATGATTGAAGCTGCGGAGCAAGTAGTGCTAAAGTTTAAGCCGCAAGCTAATGTGATCCGGCTAGCTGGTTTACTTGGGCCAGACCGTCACCCGCGTAAATTTGTTTTGGCCAATAAAACGCTGACTGACTCCATGGCACCAGTTAATTTTATTCACCAACAAGATGCCGTGGGATTAATTGAGTCTTTGTTAACGACGGGCGCAAATTCTGGAATTTTCAATGGAGTTTGTGATACGCATGTTAGTAAACGGCATTTTTATCAAGTAGCAACTAAAGCTTTGCCACTTGATGCGGCTGTTTTGTCGTCAAATGGTGCAAATGATATAGACAAAATTGTCAGTGGTGACAAAGCTAAACAAGGTTTAAATTATAAGTTTATTTACCCTGAGCTACTCACTTGGCTATAATAGTGCTACTTGTGCCTGTTATTGGTTTTATTTTTGACTGTTTTTACTCATGCTTTTCTTAGCCGTCATCGTCTTAAGTTAGTCTTTGTTGCGATTTGGTTACACGTTTCTGTACTAGATTTATTCGTAATCACCTACCGTGGACCGATATTTTTGTGGCAACAAAATGCTCAGCTACTGACCTTAGTGGTGCATTTTTCTATTGCCTTTGCGACCACACTTTTTTACTACTTAATCAATAAACACTTGAAAAATCGTAGCAAAGGTCATTGTAAAAAAACTAACCACAAGACCCCCTCGTGATGCGAATAGTATTAGCGCCGATGGAAGGCGTACTTGATCATTTAATGCGAGGGTTACTCACCGAAATTGGTGGGTATGACTTATGTGTTACTGAGTTTGTTCGCGTAGTTGAGCAAACTATTTCAGATAAGGCGTTCTATCGAGCCTGTCCGGAATTAAAAAATGCTAATGCTTATGGCAGCACTACCGCAGCAGGAACACCTGTAAGAGTACAGCTATTAGGTCAAAATCCCGTTTGTATGGCTGATAATGCCGCTAAAGTCATCGAATTGGGTTCACATGGTGTAGATATTAATTTTGGTTGCCCGTCAAAAATGGTTAATAGCAATCGAGGAGGCGCGATTTTATTAAAAGATCCAGACAACCTTTATCAAATTGTGAGTGCAGTGAAAAAAGCAGTGCCAACAGATGCTATTGTCAGTGCTAAAATTCGCCTTGGCTATGAAGATAAAAGCCTTGCCATTGAAAATGCGCAAGCCATTGAAGCGGCAGGAGCGAATGAATTAACCGTGCATGCACGCACTAAAATTGAAGGCTATAAGCCTCCAGCCCATTGGCAATGGATAGCTAAAATAAAACAGAATATAAGCATTCCAGTGATAGCAAATGGCGATATTTTTAATTTGAGTGATGCCAATAAATGTCGTGAAGTATCTACTTGTACCGATATTATGGTTGGACGCGGTGCATTAATGCTGCCTAATTTAGCTCAACTGATCAAAGGGCAAGGAAATGACCCTGAACACCCCAAAGTGAATGCTATGCCTTGGCATGAAGTACAAACATTATTACTAGCATATACTCGCTTTGAAACTTACGGTGATAAGAGCAAGTATTATCCTAATCGTATTAAACAATGGCTTAAGTATCTTAAACTTCAATACGCAGAAGCCGACCAGTTGTTCCAAGAAATACGTACGCTAAAAACAGCAGAAGCAATCAGCGAAAAGTTGTAGGGGCAACAATTACTGCTGCTCAATTTGCAACTCAACTGATGCTATATAGAAAGTACTTTCACCTTCAAACCCTGAATCAATTGACAAATACACCCATGCTTCACCATTTGCATTAGTAGTTAACACAAAGGATTCATCATTAGTAAGTGGTTTTATCTCCCAAACTGGGTTGGCAAAAAAATCATCGTCGCAAGGTATTGGTAGACCAATATGACCTAATACAACCACATCATCACCACCGGATTGACCATCATTTATATCGATACGATACATGGTGGAACTACCACTACCGTCTATCAACTTATTCGGCTCCTGTGCAAGTAGCGCTGCCTTAACCTTAACGCTTTGTCCGGGCGAGCCGCCGATACCAACGCAAGCATCAGACATAAAAGTGACTAGTTCGACGTTAAAATTCACGTTAAACAGACTATCGCCCTTCAACCCCGTAATTTTCTTTTTAATAAAACCTTTTATATCATCAGAATAATTACGCCACTGGAACATAATACCTTGTCGGTATTCATAAGGTGATGGCAAGGAGGTTAGCTCAGATCGTATTTTACCATTCAACTCGTGGTCAACATCATGATCTGCGGTATCAATTGTAAAACCTAGATCGGACTCAGAAAAATCATAGCTTAGGGTTAATGATTGCTTTTCGGGAACGGGCGCAGTAGGTGTGATGCCACTGTCGCTACTTGCGCCACCGCCACAAGCAATTAATACAAGACAGAGTGAAGCAGGGAGCATGAATTTTAATGACATTAGCAGATTTCCTTATCAGATAATTTATAAATCAAGATATAGCAGCAACAATAACTTACTAAAGAAACGCTGCTTTATCAATAGCTAAGAAAGCCAGTGTTGAGCTTTGGCTTTACTAACCCATCGCACTAATGCAATAGCAATAATTACCACCATTATCGGCATTATGGCACCGCTAGCACCAAGTACTTCAAACGAGTTGCTGATTATAAAAGCGTGAAACATTTGTATAATCACCCCAGCCAATGACAGAATTAACAGCGGCTGTGCGAGTACTTTTTTCATTAATAAGGCGAGCGAGCCAAGCGCTCCAGCAAAAACAGCGCAAGCAAAGGCAATGGTTGCCCATAATGGAATGGTACGATAAAGAGTTTGCTCAGCTTGGGGTAATTGCGCCATCATTTCATCGGTCATTGTTACTTGCCCGACAAACGCTAATACGCCCATTAAATTCCACACTAAAGCAAGCGTGGCTGCAATGGTGAACCACTTAGGGATAGATCCTTGGGTATTGGTAGTATCTTGCGTGTTCTCGGTCATGAGGTGCCCCTGTTATAATTATTGTAACCGGTTATTGTCATCGGTAGTCGGGTGATTGCTAACGAGTCTTATTTAAATTTACACCGAGTTGATTTTTTTGCAAGTTTTGCTTAAAAAAATGGGTGCTTATTAGCACCCATTTACTCATTAAAAATTAATCAAATAAGTCGTTAAAAACTGGGCAATAACTGCTCAGGCATAAACTGGTTTAAATCACCATCACTGATGATAGCTGAGGCTTCGACAATATCAGGGGCAAAGTATCGGTCTTTATCATAAAAAGTCACCGTTTCACGCAGCATAGCTTTTGCTTGTTCGATAATAGGTGAGCCTTTTAACGGCGCTCTAAAATCTAACCCTTGTGCAGCAGCCAGATATTCTACAGCCAATACGCCATTGGTATTTTCACTCATATCGGTTAATCGTCGACCTGCAAAAGCAGCCATAGACACATGATCTTCTTGATTGGCCGATGTCGGTAAGCTATCCACTGATGCTGGGTGAGCTAAGGTTTTATTCTCTGACGCTAGTGCCGCTGAAGTGACTTGGGCGATCATAAAGCCAGAATTAACACCGCCATTATCTACTAAAAATGGAGGGAGTTTACTTAAGCTAGCATCAATAAGTAATGCCATACGACGCTCCGACAGTGAGCCTATTTCGGCGATTGCTAGCGCTAAGTTATCAGCAGCCATCGCAACTGGCTCAGCATGGAAATTACCAGCGGAAATAAAATCACCCTCATTGGCAAAGACTAACGGGTTGTCGGTAACGCCATTAGCTTCAACATGAAGTACGGTGGCGGCTTGACGAATTTGCGTTAAGCAAGCGCCCATCACTTGCGGCTGACAGCGCAGCGAATAGGGGTCTTGCACTTTTTCACAATCAACGTGTGATTGGGCAATTTCAGAATCTTCAGTCATGACATGACGATAAGCACTGGCGGCATCAATTTGACCTTGCTGACCACGAACAAAATGCACACGATGATCAAACGGTGCTCGGCTGCCTTTTGCCGCTTCAACTGTTAAAGCGCCAATCACTGTACCTGCGGCATACAAATCTTCGGCTAAAAATAAGCCTTCTAATGAAAATGCGGTAGAGGCCTGTGTACCATTAAGCAATGCTAAGCCTTCTTTTGCCGCTAAAGTAATTGGCTCAAGCCCCGCAATTTTCAAACCTTCTTTAGCAGGAATAATTTGATCTTGATAAGACATTTCACCTTCGCCAAGTAAAGGTAACACCATATGCGATAATGGCGCTAAGTCGCCAGAGGCGCCCACTGAGCCTTTTTTCGGGACACAAGGATAAACTTGGGCATTAAGTAAGGTAATAAGTGCTTGAATAACACTTAAACGAATACCTGAAAACCCGCGAGATAAGGAGTTAATTTTTAGCACCATCATCAAACGCACAGTGCAATCTTCCATGTATTCACCAAAACCGGCTGAATGTGACAGTACAATTGAACGTTGTAACAGCTCTAATTCATCATTTTTAATACGGGTGCTAGCCAGTAAACCAAAGCCAGTATTAATACCGTAGACAACGCGATTATCTTTAATCACTTGTTGTACGGCCGCAGCACTTTTATTGATATCATCAAAAGCACTTTCATCTAAAGAATACTCAATACCGTCATAACGGTTTACCGCACGAAGTTGTGCTAGGGTTAGTTGCCCGGGGATAATATTTAATTGTGTTATTGGTGTCATAATTTTCTCTATATCATTCTTTTTCAAGTAATTGTTATTGGCCGTTTGCACCATCAATCATCGGAAGGTCTAACTGTTGCTCTTTCGCGCAGTTAATTGCAATGTCGTAACCCGCATCAGCATGGCGCATAACGCCGGTTGCAGGGTCATTCCATAATACTCGACCAATACGTGTTGCAGCAGCATCGCTACCATCAGCAACAATTACTACACCAGCATGTTGGCTAAAGCCCATGCCTACACCACCGCCGTGATGAATACTTACCCAAGTGGCACCACCTGAAGTAGACAACAAGGCATTGAGTAATGGCCAATCTGAAACTGCATCAGAGCCATCAAGCATGCTTTCAGTTTCGCGATTAGGTGATGCGACTGAACCAGAATCTAAATGATCGCGACCAATAACCACTGGCGCAGATAGCTCACCATTTTTCACCATTTCATTGAAGGCTAACGCTAAACGTGCGCGATCTTTTAACCCGACCCAGCAAATACGAGCCGGTAAGCCTTGAAATTCAATGCGCTCGCGCGCCATATCTAGCCAGTTATGCAAATGTGGATTGTCTGGAATTAATTCTTTAACTTTGGCGTCGGTTTTATAGATATCTTCTGGATCGCCTGATAAAGCCACCCAACGAAATGGGCCAATACCTTCACAAAATAATGGGCGCACATAAGCGGGTACAAAACCGGGGAAATCAAAGGCATTGCTAATCCCTTCTTCTAAGGCCATTTGGCGAATGTTATTACCGTAATCTGTGGTCGCTGCACCAGCTGCTTGCAAATCAAGCATAGCCTGTACTTGAACAGCCATTGACTGTTTGGCTGCTTTAACTACTGCCGTTTCGTCTTGTTTGCGCATTTGTGCCGCATATTCCATGGTCCAACCCTGTGGTAAATAACCGTTTAGAGGGTCGTGCGCAGAGGTTTGATCGGTTACTACATCTGGGGTAATCCCTCGTTTAACTAATTCAGGGAATACATCGGCCGCATTACCAAGTAAACCTACAGAAATCGCTTCGCCCTTAGCAGTTGCTTCATTAATGATTGCTAATGCTTGGTCAAGATCAGTGGCTTTTTTATCAACGTAGCGAGTTTGCAGTCTAAAGTCGATACGTGATTCATCACACTCTACCACTAACGCTGAATAACCTGCCATAGTAGCGGCTAGAGGTTGTGCGCCACCCATGCCACCTAAACCACCTGTTAGCACCCATTTACTCTTAGCGCTGCCACCAAAATGTTGTTTTGCCATAGCGACAAATGTTTCATAGGTACCTTGCACTATGCCTTGTGAGCCAATGTAGATCCATGAACCTGCGGTCATTTGACCGTACATCATTAAACCTTTTTTATCTAACTCGTTAAAGTGCTCCCAATTGCCCCAATGTGGCACTAAGTTTGAGTTAGCAATTAAAACCCTTGGGGCATCGCTATGGGTTTTGAATACGCCAACGGGCTTACCTGACTGCACCATTAAGGTTTCGTCATCCTCAAGGCGGTTTAATACTTCAACGATTTTATCAAAACATTCCCAGTTGCGAGCTGCTCGGCCAATACCACCGTAAACTACTAAAGATTGTGGATGCTCTGCTACCTCAGGGTCAAGGTTGTTCATTAACATGCGTTTTGCGGCTTCGGTTAACCAGCTTTTAGCGCTTATTTTACTGCCACGATCGGCACGTATTATTCTTGACGTATCAAGACGTGGCTCAATATTATTGGTGGAGTTATTGCCTGTGTTATCGATTGTATTAATAGTCATGGGTTTCCTCGTAATATTCTTGCAGCAAGTGCAGCTCTATTTTTGTGTTGATCTGCTTAAAAAACTAAATGGTTACCTAACCGGTATTTATTACCCGGTGCCGTTAAAATAGCTAAACTAATCACCCCAGTGCTTGACCAGGTTCGGCGTTTAACTTGTAAACACGGTTCGCTATGAGCAATACCCAGCAGCTGGCAAATATTATCGGCGGCTAGTACTGCTTCAATCTCATGGGTTGCTTCTGTAATTGGTGCAACAGCAGATAAATACTCATGTGGCGTTGTGGTAGTAAAGTCTTGTAATAAATATTCAGGCACTAGTTCCGCATTAACATAACGCTGCTCTAATTGAATAGGTTGATCATTTTCAAAATGCAATATTTGCGACATGAACACTTGTTCATTGTTTTTTAAATTTAATAAAATTTTAATTTCTTCATTGACTGCCACTGATTTAAGCATAAGTTGTTGAGCATGATGCTTATGGCCCCTGTCTTGAATTTCATCGCTAATATTTCTTATTTCTAACAGTGATGATTGCGATTTAAAGGTAGCGACAAATGTGCCTGAGCCTTGAGCACGAACCAGAATGCCTTGTTCAGTTAGCTCTTGCAAAGCACGGCGCGCAGTCATGCGGCTAACATCAAATTGCTGTGTTAATTCATTTTCTGACGGCACTTTGAAATGCTGTGGCCATGCCCCAGATTCAATTTTTTGACAAATATACTGCTTAATAATAGTAAATTTTGCCGGCTTTTCATTTTTGCTTAGCTTCTTTTGGGGTAAACTAGTAATGCTCATAATACTCTTAGGTAAGGTTAGCGATTTAATTCAACTTGTATATACAATCTCATAGTTTGTTAAATAATACAATAGTTGTATATACAACTATTGATAATTTTTACCTAGTCAGCTAAAGTTGTCGCTAATAATTATCGCGATTAG
Organism: Colwellia sp. KU-HH00111; assembly: GCF_040362745.1. Lineage (NCBI taxonomy): Bacteria > Pseudomonadati > Pseudomonadota > Gammaproteobacteria > Alteromonadales > Colwelliaceae > Colwellia > Colwellia sp. KU-HH00111. The sequence continues at coordinate 434,532 of NZ_BAABWO010000002.1, forward strand.
GCCCTATTTATGAATAAAACCCTGCAATCTTCTGACACCACTGAACATTGGCAAACGCTGTGGCTAAATGTGAACTTAGCCACCATGACTGACGCTGGCGCTGGTTATGGCAGCATAGAGCAAGGCGCTTTAGCCATTAGCGATGGCAAAATTGCATGGGTAGGTAAAGAAGTCGATTTACCTAAATATCACTCTGAATCAATTGAACTCATTGACGGCCAAGGTCAGTGGCTAACCCCAGGATTTATTGATTGTCATACCCACCTTGTTTATGGCGGTAATCGTGCGAATGAATTTGAGATGCGTTTACAGGGAAAAAGCTATCAAGAAATAGCTCAAGCCGGCGGAGGTATTGTTTCTACGGTCAAGGCAACTAGAGCGGCAACAGCAGATGAGTTACTAGCAAGTGCATTGCCACGTTTAACAACACTCCACCAACAAGGTGTTACTACCGTGGAAATTAAGTCGGGCTACGGCTTAGATTTACCCAATGAAATTAAAATGCTTAAGGTTGCACGCGAATTAGCAAAAGCCTTGCCGATAACGATTAAGCCAACGTTTCTTGGTGCACATGCACTTCCTACCGAATATAACAATGACCCTCAGGGTTATATCGACTTAGTTTGCGATGAAATGATACCGGTAATTGCGGAACAAAAATTAGCCGATACTGTTGATGTGTTTTGCGAAAATATTGGCTTTGATATTGAACAAACCGAGCGGGTATTTGCTAAGGCGCAGCAAAACGGCTTAGCCATTAAGGTACATGCGGAGCAATTAACAAATTTGGGCGCAACTGAACTAGCGGCAAAATATAACGCGCTATCAAGTGATCATGTAGAGTTTTTATCTGAAGCGGGCGTAAAAGCGATGAGCGCGGCCAATATGACCGCAGTTTTGTTACCAGGGGCTTTTTATTTTTTACGTGAAACACAATTACCTCCTATTGAATTATTACGCCACCATGGTGTAGCCATGGCAATTGCTACTGATGCTAATCCGGGCTCTTCACCCATTTGTTCTATTCAATTAATGCTAAATATGGCGTGTACCTTGTTTAGATTAACGCCATGCGAGGCATTAGCCGGTGTTACTTGTCATTCGGCAAAAGCGTTAGGATTAGCAGCGTCTAAAGGACAACTCAGTGTTGGTTTTGATGCCGATATGGCGCTATGGAATATTAATCAGCCGGCTGAGCTAAGTTATCAGTTTGGCGTAAATCCGCTTAGTGCGTTAATGCAAAATGGTAGGCAAGTTATTTAATAATTTAACCTCTACCTTTAGGTTGGATTTTAGTCCAACAAAAAAGAGTGAGGCACGTTGGCTTATTATTGGGGTGATGCTACTCAATAGCGTTCATGCTTAAATGCGCTATATGGCTTTTTGTTGTGGTAGGAAAATTAGAAAAAATACCGTCAACCCCAAGTGCTTTCATTGCTTTGATATCTTCAAGCTCATCGACGGTATAAACAAACACTTTTAGCCCTCGTTGGTGAGCATCTTTAACAAAGTTCACGCTAATAAAATCCACATCAAGGTGCACCGAATAAGCATTAAGTTGCTCAGCAAATTTTGCATAATCGAGTGGATAACAGGCAGTCAAGCCACCAATAGCAAACTCAGGTCGTTGCTGATGAATATTATAGAGTAAACGGTGGTTAAAGGATGATAGTAAAATATCATCAACCGTAATTTGAGCGTTGTGAATAGCCTGATCAAGATAGCAAAATAATAAATCAATATTACTAATACCTTTAATTTCGATATTAATAAGACAGCGGCCAGCAATAAGGGCAAGCACCTCATCCAAAGTAGGAATGCTTTCTCCTAAGCCGGCATCTAAACGGCGCAAATCTTCATACTTATGTTGAGATATTTGCCCTATGCCACTGGTGGTACGCTGTAACCAGCGGTCATGAATGACAAAAAGCCGATTGTCAGCTTCATAAATATCGATTTCAATGCCGTCGACATCTGCGCTAATTGCGGCTTGTATCGCACGTAAGGTGTTTTCGGGCTCTACACCACTGGCACCACGATGGGCAAAAATTAACATAATGTTCTACTACACTTGATACATTAAGGGTTGTTTTGAGTATAATGGTAAACAGACTAAATGCACTTAAATATTCTTTATGACCGACAATTCATCTAACTCAACGCCTAGCGAAAAACGCTTAAACAAATATATCAGTGAATCGGGTTTTTGTTCTCGTCGAGGCGCAGACAAATTAATTGAAGCTAATCGAGTTACTATTAATGGTAAGTTGCCAGAATTAGGCACAAAAGTTAAATCAGGTGATGTGGTCAAAGTTGATGGTAAACCCATTGCGTCGATGCCGGATAACAAGTCAGATCGTATTTATATTGCCTATAACAAACCCATTGGTATTACTTGTACCACTGAAAGTCATGTGCGGGGGAATATTATTGATGCCATTGGTCATAAAGAGCGAATATTTCCTATTGGTCGTTTAGATAAACCGTCAGAGGGACTAATTTTTCTCACCAGCGATGGTGATATAGTGAATAAAATTTTGCGTGCTGAAAATGCGCACGACAAAGAATATATTGTTACTGTAGATAAGCCAATTAGTGAGCGTTTTATTGAGCGCATGTCTCGCGGGGTGCCAATTTTAGGCACGATTACCAAACCTTGTATTGTGCGCGTAAAAAGCCGGTTTGTCTTTACTATTATTTTAACTCAAGGCTTGAATCGACAAATTCGCCGTATGTGTGAACACCTCGATTATGAGGTTAAAAAGCTCAAACGATCGCGAATTATGAGTGTTGAGTTAGGCAATTTAAAACCCGGACAATGGCGTGACTTAACAGCAGCAGAAATGGCTGAAATAAATAAAGCGGTGGCGGGTTCCACTAAAACAGCGGCTGAAAGTAAAGGGTAATAGTGTCTATTTAATCTGATCCTACTCAATCTCTAGTTTGACCTGTTCGTATCGTAGATTAGGTCAGTCATAAGTCTGAAACGGTCAAAAACAATAACGCTTATATGCCTCAATTTATGTCTGCTAAGATACGATAGCAGACAATGGCCTAATGGATTCTTAATAGAATTCACCCAACCGAATTGTTTGCCATATGTTATCAGGCAGTAATTAGCGTGAAGCAGTTGGTCAGTATTAGTTATTCATCGATGATTATGCTGATAACTACCCATTGGTTCATACGGATTTTCGCTGTTATGGGCAATCCAATCAAATAATTCGTTATTATCATCATTATAGTTTTCTATATAAAATTTATATAGCCACCTAACAGGGCTGACACTTCCACCAATATGCAGTTTATTTCTTTTGCGTATTGAAATAAGGTTTTTTATTAGTTTTACAATATCTTCTCTGTTTAAGTGACAAATCACAGCGGCCCATTCACTATCTGAATAGGAGTGCATTTTCTTTTTAGATTGAATTTCAATAAAGGCTTTGTCGTTAGCCCCATTGAGTAGGTAGTCAACAATTTTACCTAAGCAATCTGGCATATTTATATACCTAAATTTTTTATGAATTTATCGACATGAGGCTTAACAGGCTCCCATATTGTTACTTCATTATTTTCCACGGAGAATAGTTTGCCATGATTCCTGTCAGCTATTATTTTCATTTGCGTAAAATTTGAATCAAAATTGCTATCTTCATTTACTTCTTGTTTTAATCTATGCTCTGTTACTTTCCCTTCTCTAGCCTTGAGTTTCAAGTAGGTAGTTAGGATTCTAGTGTTTAATTGTTCTGGTCGTTTAGCCCAAAGCTTGAGTCTTCTGGCAACTTTATTTATTTCGTTAACTTCAGATAGTGAACTTTCCTCTGGACTACTTTCGTGTTTCGCCAAATTAATTAGAGCATTCATGATTAAGTTATGTACCCTCTTCTCTTCTCCTGATTTATTAATCAAAAAAGAAGCTTCTTCTAAATTCTCTTTAATTTGATAGTAAGCCTTGTTATCTATGTACATATTTATAACCTCCTTAAACAATATTAAGACTAATTTAGTCTAATTAGTCTTTAATGTCTAGTTTTTAATTCTTTGAGATAGATATTTGAATAGAAATGTAGATACATGAAGGGGCACCTTTTTGCAAAACTGAACGGCCTAACAGAGATTTTTTAGGTCAACTTTTGGCTAGCTGCAGCCCTAAATTTCAGAACTACCTAACGTATGCAAAGTCGGAATATTAGCCTCTTTCATAACTAAAAATTATGTATAAATTGTTAGTGTATATAAAGCTCTATTGAGGTTTAGGATGTAATGCTGAATAAACTACATAAAGCGTAAAAAAAGCTGCTCATACTTATGAGCAGCTTTTTAAATATAGGCTGATGACTCACTAAATTGTTACTTGGTAGTAGGCTCTAGTTGCTTATAAAGTTCAGCGATTATTTCAGGATCATCAATGGTTGAAGGGATTTCAATTTCTTCACCATCAATCATTTGTCTTAAGGTTTTACGCAGAATTTTACCCGAACGTGTTTTAGGTAAGCGCTCGGCTATGATGAGACCTTGCAGTGAAGCAATTGCGCCAATGTCAGCACGTACTTTCTTCTTCAAGTCGCTGATCAGTTGTTCATCACTTTCCTCAACACCATTTTTTATCACCACTAAACCAAACGGTACTTGGCCTTTGAGTGGGCAATGAATACCGATCACTGCACATTCAGCAACCGCGCTATGGCTAGATAACACCTCTTCCATTTCGCCTGTGGATAAGCGATGTCCTGCGACGTTGATCACATCATCGGTTCGGCCCATAATGAATAAGTAACCTGCGTCATCTATATAACCGCCATCACCGGTTACATAATAACCTGGGTGTGTTGACAAGTAGCTTGATTTGAAGCGTTCATCATCTTTATAAACTGTTTGTAAACAGCCAGGAGGCATTGGTAATTTTATCGCCACTGTACCTTGCTGATTGGCAGGCAGAGCTTTACCGTAAGCATCTAAAATTTGTACATTAAAGCCAGGTACCGGAAAACCAGCAGAGCCCGCTTTGGTCGGCATTAATGACGTGCCACTTTCATCAGTAAATGGTGTGCTAGCAATAGCCCAACCGGTTTCAGTTTGCCACCAGTGATCAATGACCGGAAGCTTAGTTTTATCTTGCAGCCAATGATAGGTGGCGGGATCTAAACGTTCGCCAGCAAGATAAAGTCGTTTTAATTGCGATAAATCGTAATCTTGCAATAAAGCACCTTCAGGGTCTTCTTTAGCAATGGCACGAAATGCCGTAGGAGCACTAAATAAGGCATTGACTTTATATTCTTCACACACACGCCAAAAAGCCCCAGCATCTGGCGTTTTTATTGGTTTTCCTTCATATAAAATAGTTGAGCAGCCAGCCATAAGCGGCGCATAAACAATGTAAGAATGCCCCACAACCCAACCAACATCAGATGCAGCCCAGAAAGTATCGCCAGTTTGCATGCCGTAGATATTTTTCATGCTATAGAGCATGGCTACGGCATGACCACCATTGTCTCTCACTACACCTTTGGGTTTACCCGTAGTGCCTGAGGTATAGAGAATATAAAGTGGATCGGTACTTTTAACAGGCACTGGTGCAATGCGTTGGGCACTATCCATCAGTATTTGCCAGTTGTAGTCGCGACCACTGTGCATGTCAGCACTTAATTGTTCACGTTGATATATGATACAGCTGCTAGGCTTGTGTGTTGATAATTCAATGGCGTTATCGAGTAATGGCTTATAAGGGATAATTTTTTCAATTTCGATACCGCAACTGGCACTCACCACTACTTTAGGTTCAGCATCATCAATACGTATGGCTAGCTCTTTTGCTGCAAAGCCGCCAAACACCACGGAATGAATTGCACCAATACGAGCACAAGCTAACATCGCAATAGCAGCTTGTGGGATCATTGGCATATAGATTAAAACTCGATCACCTTTGTCTACCTGCTGCTTTTGTAATACATCAGCAAACTTAGCCACCAACTCAGTTAACTCAAGATAAGTAAAGGTTTGCTTGGTGCCGGTTACCGGCGAGTCATAAATGAGTGCAGTCTCAGCGCCACGGCCTTGTTCAACATGATAATCAAGGGCGAGGTAACTGGTATTTAGTTCGCCATCAGCAAACCAATCGGTCCAGTCATTATCATTTGTCGACAATATTGTATTTGGTGTTTTATACCAAGAAACAAGCTTAGCTTGCTCATTCCAGTACTCTTTCGTTGATTCTACTGCTTTGCTTTGTTGCTCTGTAAAGTTCATGAGCTGCCCTCAATGAGTTATTAATTATGTTAATACTATAGAAGTGTCGACAAAATAATCCAATTAGACTTTAGGATAGTTTTTGTGCAGAAATCGCTTTTAGTTTGAGTTTAATAAATTAACAGGAGAGAATTGATCGGTCAATAAACGCGTGTTTTCTGGCCAATCTTGATGATGTTTGGAAAAAACCATGTGGTCGTATAAATGCTTAATATCAACACCAAAGGGCTGTAATGTTGTTTTAAAAGTATTGATATTTTCAGGAGTTAACGGGGTGTTAGAGAAACCATTACGATGAGCGATAATAATACGGTTAGCGTTTGCTTGGTTACTTACCTGATAGAAATCACCAAATACAGCTTTATAAGTCGCCGATTCGTGTGCGTACAGTTTGCTTAATGAAAAGGTGTTAGCGCTGAGTATACCATCGTTACTCAGTAATGCTTTAGCTTCCTGTAAAAACTCTTTTGTCATTAAATGCTCTGGAATATAATCGCCATTAAAGGCATCGAGTATGATCCAATCGTAATGATGCTTTTTTAATAAAGCACGTTTAATAAAAATGCGCCCATCTTGAGTGTAAGTGTGGACGTTTTTATTTTCATCAAAGCCGAAGTATTGACGCGCGACGTTAATTACTGCTGGGTCAATTTCAACGTTATCGATTTGACTAGAAGGGTAGAGTTGGCCAAGGGTATTAGACATGGTTCCACCGCCTAAGCCAATGATTAGTATGCGTTTTGGTTCAGAATTAAACAATAAGCTAGCCATTAATAGTTTAGTATAATTAAATACTAATTGCTGTGGTTGGCTCTTTAAGTAGCAGCTTTGTTGGGTTTTGTTGCTTTTAACATTAAACTTTAAACAGCGTAAGTCGCCGTTATCTTCCACTAATATATTGCGGTACAGTGAGCGTTCTTGATGTATTACTTTAGCGTGAACCAATGAGCTACCTATTACCATAACTGATAAAAGTAACAAGCAAAGTACCACTGACGATTTAAGCATGGCTGAGTCCAACTTTCTCTTTATATGCTTGACGGCTTTTATTGATAAAAATTGCCAATAAACCTAAACCTGCAAGAGTTGCGCAAAAGCTATAAACAATTAGGTTAATGTCAAACCATAATATTAAATAAAATGAAGTTACAATCGTGCCTAAGGCGCTACCTAGGGTTGAAACAAAATAGAGCTTTCCGGCTATTTGGCCGCTTTCATGCGAGTGAGTGACTAATAATCGCACTGAATAAGGCGATAGCATCCCGAGAATAACAGTAGGAATAAAAAACAGCGCCATGGAAGCTAATAAAGAGCCATAGCGAGTGTCTTCAATACTGAGAAATATTGCCTGCATTATCCATTGGCTAAATAAAGCAATAGGTAAAAGGGTTATTGCAGCAATAACAAAAATAAGCCCGTAGGTTGTTAACGAGGGGCTGCGTGTGGAAAGCTTACCGCCAAGTAAATATCCGAGGGATAAGCTCAACATAAAGACGGTAATGATACTGCCCCATATATGCACAGAGCTGCCAAAGAATGGCGCGAGAATTCTGCCTCCTAAAAGCTCTATACCCATAATACAAAAGCCACTGGTAAAGGCGAGCAAATAAATGAGCGCATTGGGATATGTTTGTGTGCTGTTAGAATGTTTCAGTGGTTATTCCTTTATCAAAATATCGCTGTTTCTTAGGTTTTATTTATACCTTATAAAAATAGAGTAAGCTATTTTACCGACATTTGGTAGTGCACTGCGGTGAAGTCACCAATTGGGTCTTTATGCTCATATTTTCGAACAAATTGCATACCTATTTTTTTCATCACACAAATTGAGCCAATGTTATCTTCTACCGCTAATGCCGAAACATGCTCGATATCTGTTTGACTAGCTAACGCATCTTTAATCGCTATAGCTGCCTCGGTTGCATAGCCTTTTCCCCATGCTTTTTTGAAAAAACGCCAGCCTAATTCAATATCTTTTATATCAGGTTGTTCGGTGAAAAAGCTCATTGGCCTTGCTAACACCCAGCCAAGGTATTCTTGCGAGCTTTTATCACAGACCTGCCAAATCCCCCAACCTTTGCTTGCATCGGTATAGGCTTGCATGCGCGGTAGAAAAACTTCGTTAATGGTTGCCATACTATTAGGTTTGCCACCATTGAGATAATGCATAACTTCGGGATCTTGATCTAATTCCCATAAGGCTTGGGCATCATTTTGCCCCATCAAGCGAAAGCTAAGTCTTGCTGAATCTGTAACTATTACCATATTAATTTAACCATTTTTATCCAATAAGGGCTTCAAAAAATGCGCAGTATGAGAACTTTCATGCTGTGCTACTTGCTCGGGCGTACCGGTAACTAAAATTTCGCCACCACCTGAGCCACCTTCAGGACCTAAATCAATAATCCAGTCAGCGGTTTTTATTACGTCTAGATTATGCTCAATCACCACTATGGTATTACCATGGTCGCGTAAGCGATGAATAACATGTAAGAGCTGTTTAATATCATGAAAATGTAAGCCTGTGGTTGGCTCATCTAAGATATACAAGGTTTTACCGGTATCGCGTTTGGATAGCTCTTTTGATAATTTGACTCGCTGAGCTTCGCCACCCGAAAGGGTAGTTGCAGATTGCCCAAGCTTTATATAGCCTAAGCCGACATCAAGCAAGGTTTGCAATTTACGTTTGACCGCAGGAATGGCATTAAAAAACTCAAAAGAATCTTCAATGGTCATATCGAGTACTTCATGAATATTTTTACCCTTATAAAGTACTTCTAAAGTTTCACGGTTATAGCGTTTTGATTTACAAACATCACATGGCACGTACACATCAGGTAAAAAGTGCATCTCTACTTTAATTAGACCATCACCTTGGCAAGCTTCACAACGTCCACCTTTAACATTAAAACTAAAACGTCCAGGCTTATAACCACGAGAGCGAGACTCTTGGGTGGCGGCGAAAATATCGCGAATAGCGGTAAATATGCCAGTATATGTGGCAGGGTTTGAACGAGGCGTTCTGCCAATGGGGCTTTGGTCAATATCGATAACCTTATCAAGGTGTTCTAACCCCGTGATAGATTTATAAGGCGCTGGCTCATCAACGGTGGCACCATTAAGTTCAATATGGGCTATTTTATATAAGGTATCATTAATTAGGGTAGATTTACCTGAGCCTGAAACCCCAGTAATACAGGTCATTAAGCCGTTAGGGATGACTAAGTCAACATCTTTTAAGTTATTACCACTAGCACCTAGTAGCTCAACGATATTCTTGTTATCAAACGGGTGACGAACGTCAGGTATTTCTATTGCCTCTTCGCCAGACAGGTACTTTCCAGTAAGTGAGTCCTTACAATTTAAAATATCGTCAACACTGCCTTGGGCAATGATTTCACCGCCATGTACTCCAGCACCCGGGCCAATATCAATGACAAAATCTGCTGCACGTATGGCATCTTCATCATGCTCAACCACAATCACAGTATTGCCTAAGTCTCGTAAATGGATCAAGGTACTGAGTAAACGTTCGTTGTCACGCTGATGTAAGCCAATTGATGGTTCATCTAAAACATACATTACACCAACTAAACCGGCACCAATTTGGCTGGCTAAGCGAATACGCTGCGCTTCACCGCCGGATAATGTGTTGGCTCCGCGTGATAGATTTAAATAATTTAAGCCAACATTAACTAAAAAACCTAAACGGTCGTTGATTTCTTTTAAAATTTTCTCTGCAACTTGTGCTTTTTGCCCAGTAAGACTTAAGCCTTTGAAAAATGCTAAGGCATCCGCTATAGCAAATTCAGCGACAATAGGTAATGGCGTATTATCAATAAACACATTGCGCGCCTCTAAGCGTAAACGACTACCATTACAGTCAGGACAATGTTGGCTATTTAAATATTTGGCTAATTCTTCACGCACCGCATTCGATTCTGTTTCTTTATAGCGGCGCTGCATATTATTAATGATGCCTTCAAATGGGTGTTTGCGTACAACAACATCACCGCGATCATTCATGTATTTGAATTCAATTTCTTCACTGCCGCTGCCGTAAAGTACCACTTGGCGGTTTGCTTCGGTTAATGAGTTAAATGGTTTATCTAAGGCAAACTGGTAATGTTCGGCGAGTGCTTGCAGCATTTGAAAGTAATAAAAATTACGTTTATCCCAACCACGAACCGCGCCACCAGAAAGGCTTAATTCATCATTAGCGATGATGCGATTACTATCAAAAAACTGTTCAATACCTAAACCATCACAGGTTTGGCAAGCACCTGCAGGGTTGTTGAAAGAGAATAATCGTGGCTCTAATTCTTGCATACTGTAACCACAATGTGGGCAGGCAAAATTAGCTGAGAATAGCAATTCTTCTTTGTTAGGTTCATCCATAAAGGCAACTTTGGCGGTGCCAGCGGTTAAACCTAAGGTGGTTTCAAACGATTCAGATAAGCGCAATTGAATATCTGGACGCACTTTTAAGCGATCAACCACTACTTCAATAGTATGTTTTTTATGTAATTCTAGTGTTGGTGGATCAGATAAGTCGCATACTTCGCCATCAATACGGGCACGAATAAACCCTTGGGCGGCTAAGTTATCTAACAATTTAATGTGTTCACCCTTGCGGTTTTGCAATACTGGTGCAAGCAGCATTACTTTAGTACCTTCTTCAAGGGCTAAAACTTTGTCAACCATTTGAGAAACGGTTTGAGCCGCTAGTGGTTGTTTATGAGTTGGACAACGAGGCTCACCAACACGTGCATATAATAATCTTAAGTAATCGTATATTTCGGTAATTGTACCCACAGTAGAGCGAGGATTGTGAGAAGTAGATTTTTGTTCGATAGAAATAGCTGGTGATAACCCTTCGATATGATCAACATCAGGTTTTTCCATTAGCGATAAAAATTGACGAGCATAGGCTGATAACGATTCAACATAGCGACGTTGCCCTTCGGCATATAAGGTATCGAAAGCCAGTGATGATTTACCTGAACCAGATAGCCCGGTGATCACCACTAATTTATCACGAGGAATGGTTAAACTGATGTTTTTCAGGTTATGGGTACGCGCCCCTCTGACGTCAATGTTTCTCATTTTTTATCTATTAATCCATGGGTAAAATTTCAGCCGAGTATTATGACATAAATATAGAAAAATGTTCGGTTTATGAGCACTTTTATTTTATCAATTTACTCAGAAGTATATTAGAATCTAGCTTGGCTTTATTATCTGTTACTTTCACTTATAGGCGCTAATTTGCTTACTAAAAATACGGTTAACTTATTGCTCTCGGTGGTGTTTTTCTTCGCAGCAAGAGGCTTTATTGATGCAGAAGTGCAAGTACAGCAAGGTATGGCTATTTTTGTTGCTATTGCTTGGCTGTGGATAACCCAAGCGCTGCCTATTGGTACTACTGCGTTATTGATCCCCGTTTTAGCGTTATCAACTGGGTTGTTATCAGCGCCTCAAGCGTTTGAAAATTTTGCCAATCCTATTATTTTTCTTTTTATGGGCGGTTTTGCCTTAGCCGCGAGCTTACAAAAATATGGCTTAGATCAGTTATTTGCATTAACCATGTTGTCGCTGGCGAGAGGACGCCCGTTTGTCGCTATTGTATTTCTGTTTATTACTACGGCTATTCTCTCCATGTGGATCAGTAATACTGCCACTATTGCCTTAATGCTGCCGATATCGTTGGGGTTACTGTCACGACAACGTGCGGATGAAAACCCAAGTTTGTATGTGTTTGTGTTATTAGGCTTAGCTTATTCGGCAAATTTGGGTGGCATGGTGACGCTTATTGGTAGCCCGCCCAATGCCATTGCGGCATCGGCAACTGGGTTAAGTTTTGCTGATTGGATTCAGTGGGGGCTGCCGCTATTTGTAATATTATTTCCGCTGATGATTGGTATTCTACTGCTAATTTTTAGGCCAAAGTTTAGCCAGCCGGTCACCTTTGAAATAAAACGCACTGATTATCATTGGCAGCGAAATATAGCACTAGCTATTTTTGCATTGACCGCGTTAGGCTGGGTTTTTAGTGTGCCATTGTCTGAACTTTTAGGTGTCTCATCAGGGTTTGACGCCATGCTAGCCGTGCTGGCTATTATCCTGTTAACTGGCTCTAAGTGCTTACCTTATGATGAATTTATCAAGCAAACAAACTGGGGGATTCTTATCTTATTTGGTGGCGGCTTAACGTTAAGCGCTATGTTAAATTCCTCAGGCGCTAGTATGTGGTTAGCCAATCAAATAAGTGGCCATTTACCAGCAAATAACAGTTGGTTATTGTTATTGATTATCTGTCTGTTTGTTATTTTTCTTACTGAGTTAGTTAGCAATACAGCAAGCGCCGCACTATTAGTGCCTTTATTTATGTCGGTTGCGGTTGATTTACAGTTACCCCCTGTTGTCATCGCGGTTGTTATTGCCTTAAGTGCCTCTTGTGCCTTTATGTTACCCGTTGCTACTCCGCCTAATGCAATTGTATTCTCTTCGGGATTTGTACCTCAGCAGCAAATGATGCGTGCGGGTTTGGTACTTAATGTGGTGTTTGCTTTCGTGATAGCAAGCCTTGGTGCTTTAATTATCTAAGGTATATTTTTGACTAATATTTTGTTGCTGAGCATAGCGTGGTAAACTACGTCGATTTTGTATTTGAGCAATGTTTAGGCTCGTTATATTTTTAACACAAGGTAAAAATTTTCATGGGTGTTTCAGGTTTAAACCGTATCGAGAAAAAAGCCGCCTTTTCGCTTGCCAGTGTTTTTGGTGTGCGCATGTTAGGGTTATTTATGATCTTGCCAGTGTTTGCTATCTACGGCGAACAGCTTGCAGGTTATAGCCCTTTATGGCTTGGGCTTGCCATTGGTGCCTATGGTTTAACCCAAGCATTACTGCAAATACCTATGGGAATATTGTCGGATAAGTATGGCCGTAAACCGGTGATTTTAGCTGGGTTGGTGGTGTTTTTAATCGGTAGCATTGTTGCCGCACTTTCTACTAGTATTTATGGCGTTGTACTTGGTCGAGCACTGCAAGGCATGGGCGCTATTGCCAGTGCAATTTTAGCATTAGCGGCTGATTTAAGTCGTGAAGAGCAGCGCCCAAAAGTCATGGCCACTATTGGCATGTTTATCGGTTTGTCATTCACCCTAGCAATGATTTTAGGGCCTATAGTGGCTGATGCCTTTGGTTTAAGTGGCTTGTTTTGGTTTACTGGCGCATTAACTATTGTTGCTATGTTTATGATCCAGTTTATGGTGCCTTATTCGGTCAGCAAAGCGCCGCGTGGAGACAGTGTTGCCTTACCTGAGCAAATAGCTAAACTTGTTCGTCACCCACAGTTAGCCCGTTTAAACGCAGGGGTGTTTGTTTTACATATGGCATTAACCGCTTGTTTCGTGACCTTGCCAAAGCAATTTGTTGCTAGTGGCTTAGCATTAGAAGATCATTGGCAAATATATCTCCCAACGTTACTTGGCTCGTTCTTTTTAATGGTGCCTTTTATGATTATCGCCATGAAAAAGCAGCAAGAAAAGCCAATGTTTAGTGGTGCAGTCGCATTGCTGAGTGTGGCTTTGCTGTTATTGTGGTTGATACCTTCAGGCTTAACCAGCTTGATCATCTCTGTGGTGCTGTTTTTTACAGCCTTTAATTATTTAGAAGCAACCATGCCCTCTATTCTCTCGCGCATTGCGCCTGCTGGGGTTAAAGGCAGCGTAATGGGGATTTATTCTAGTAGCCAATTTTTAGGCGCGTTTGTTGGTGGTATTGTCGGTGGATTAGTGGCGAGTCATTTTGGTGAGAACAGTATATTTTTAGTAATGGCGGTAGTGAGTATATTTTGGTTGCTATTGAGCTTTGGTATGCAAAAACTGAAAAAATCAAAAAGCTTTACCTTTAGTACCACTATTAACAGTGAAGAAAAAGCGGAACAAGTTGCTGAGTTGCTGATCAATATGCCGGGCGTTATTGAAGCAACCCTAGTACATGATGAGCTTGATGGTAATGCTAGCGAAAAAAGTCATGCAGTAGCCTATTTAAAGGTAGATGACAAACTTGTAGATTTGCCTGCGGTAAAAGCCTTGCTAAGCTAAGCTAAGCACAGCCATACTAGTTTTGGTCAATTAATACTATTTCATGACCGTGGTGTTTTTATTACAGCAAGGTCATGTCTTTTCGGTGTATTTTTGTGAAGCTTAATAAATAACCAGGCTATTAATAATCAATATTCGAGCTGAACTAGATATTATTTTAGTTTACCTTTTTCTACACGCGTTAAATTCAATTTTGTTAGGTGAATGATACATTAGATTACACCTGACAGTCACCAAGGCTAATAAAGCAGCCATAAACTCCATAATAGTTTTTATAAATTTACTCTTTAAACATGAGGGTTATTTGTATTTGATACGTGTAGTGCTTGTTATTTATTCATCATCAGTATACAGTTTATTACACTATAAGTAATAAACTGTATACTGATGAATAAGTCTGAAAAACTCACATCTGCTATAGCAAAATCAATAGCCTCTGGAGACAGTGTATTTGATACTGCCGAACTTGCCTACATGTTAGATGAGCAGGTAACGCCAAAATTTAACAAGTTTTTAACCGATTGCGTTAAAAGAGGTACACTGATAAGAGTAACAAAAGGCATATACACCAGCTCTATCACTCCTCCCGATTTATCAAAAGCACTTTTTAATGTTGCCAAAAAACTCAGAGCTGGTTTTTTTAACTATATTAGTCTTGAAAGCCAACTGAGTCATACTGGTGATATATCGCAAATCACAATGGATAGGCTAACAGTTATGACTAAAGGAAGAAAAGGAAAATTTGATACAGCCTACGGTATTGTTGAATTTATTCATACTAAGAAATCCTTAGAGCAATTAGAAAATGATGTGTACTTTGATTTTGACATTAAAATGTTTAGGGCCAGTGTAAGTCGGGCTATAGCTGACCTAAAATCTTGTCGTCGTAATACCCATATGCTGGAGAACAGTTAATGCTATCGCGCTACATAAATCAGATTCTACAGCAACACCCTGAATATGCAGGAATAATCCCTGTGATTGAAAAGGAAATTTTACATCATGACATCATGCATGTTCTCGTAGAGCAAGGTGTCTTACAACATTTAACATTTAACATTTATTGGTGGCACATCTCTAAGACTTTGTTATAACAGCTCTCGTCTGTCTGAAGATTTAGATTTCAACGGAGGGCATGACTTCAAGCCATCAGACTTCAACGGACTTGAAAATGATATTCAACACTACCTTTCAAAAAAATACGAAGTTGAGGTATGGGTAAATAAACCGAGCCAAGAAAAACAAGGAAACACATCTTCATGGAAAATAAGTATAGAAAGGAAGTCTAATAGACCTGATATTCCGCGTCAAAAAATGCATATCGATGTTTGTGCCATTCCTTCTTTCGACGTTCAAAAACGACCATTAATAAACCATTATGGTATTGATGTATCTACTGAAGGGTATTTAATACCAACGCAGTCACTTGAAGAAATTTTTGCTGATAAATTTATCGCTTTAGCCTATCGTTCAAGACGAATTAAACCTCGTGATCTTTGGGATATAGTTTGGATAAAGCAACAAGGAATCAAAGTAAATACAGGGTTAACATATAATAAACTACAAGCCAGAGGAAAGCAGCAAGATGACTTCTTTGAAATGTTGCAAACACAGTTATATAGACTAAATAATGCTGATGAAGTAAAGATTGATTTTAACAGCGAAATGTCACGTTTTGTCCCTGCCAAAATAAAGCAACGAACTGTAGACAATCCAGACTATTGGTCGTATCTAAAAAATGAGATAAATCAACTGGCACAAATGCTGACATACAGTCTCTGCCTCCTAAAACAAACCCATTTGATATGAGTATCTGACACTCATATCCCCAATTAATTTAGGTATATTTCAATGAATAGATCTGGTCTTGGTATGGAAGTTATTATAAGTTCTTTTACGAAAAGGTGGCGATAACGTCATAGTGTTTATGATATAAAATTGGTTTTCTATGGCGCTTTGGGCACAAAGCGAGATAGGTTTACAGTAAGTCAATTCTAAAATTTTAAGGTTTTAGGTGCGAAATAATGGCTTACCACTCTGAGCAACTCACATCCTAAACCCTTCTGTGGTAAGTTGCATCAAAAGTAGCTGTGTGCTACGATTGTGTTATTGACGATGAGTGGAGATTATCATGGCAACAGCAAGTATTAGATTAGATGAGAGCTTAGTTAGTAAAGCAACCATTATGGGCAGAGCTTTAAATAGAACTACGCCAAAGCAAATTGAACATTGGGCAAAAATAGGTGAGATAATGGAAGATAATCCTGAATTGCCTTATGAGTTTGTAAAACAAGCGATTATCGCTAAAGCTGAAAAAGAAGCAGGCAAGTTAGAGAACTACCAATTTGACTAAAATTACTAAAGTTCTTCAAACGCCAATATTTAAAAGAACAGTTAAAAAGCTACATAAAAATCAAAAGATAGAGTTAGATAATGCGATCAGGGAGTTGATTAAAGATCCGCTAATTGGTGAGCAAAAGAAAGGTGACTTATCTTTTTTGCGTGTTTATAAGTTCAAAATGACTAAACAACTAACTTTGCTTGGGTACAGTTATGAAGATGGAAATGTCACTTTGGAATTATTAACGTTAGGGTCGCATGAGAACTTTTATCGCGATATCAAAAAGCTAATTTAAGTAATACAAGCTTACCTTACTGGTACAAGAAACCTCTGTGTATGTTTTGCACATAGTCATGATAAGTAGAGTGGACGTATTTAAGCTTAATGCTATCTCGAAATGGGGCAACAAAATACAATGTTTGTACTCGACTATAGTGGAAACTCTATTGAATTTAAATCTTTTGAAAATAGTAGTGAAATGTTTGAAACTTGATCCATTTGTAAGGCGTTTTGGGGCGATAGTGAGATAGATATAATCTCAAAAATTACCCGCGCCACCGATACACTAATTAATTGATGCCACGCCCATTATTTATGACACCTCTACGCTTTTGTCAATTGAGTCAAATTATTTAATACCTTGTCTCGAAATAGGCACGCCTTGTCGAAAAAAAACGCTTTAATTAAATATTATCGCTACATTGATTCATTTTTACTATTATGATGACAATATGTCGTTGGTGTTATGGATGAATTTAACATAGAAACTTCACTAGAAATAGAAGCTCAAACTTTCTCTAAGCAGAGTCATCAATTTTGGACGTTACAAATTGCTGGCTGGCTCGGTTATGCCTTGGTGGTTTTTCTCGCTATTATTCGCCCACAACTTGACGATCCAAATTTCAGCCTTTCAGAGCAAATTGTTAATCTAATAGTAGAAACCATGAGTGGTTTTCTACTGTCTTATTTACAATGGCAGTTGATTCGCCGTATTGTCCATTTGCCATTAAAGCAAACATTGTTTTGCAGCTTTTTATCAGCGGCAGTACTCGGCTTGACTTATAACGTTATCAAAATGAGTTCGTTTAAGGTGATTGTCCATCATCAGCACTGGAATGAAGGCTGGAATATGTTGGAGTTTGGCGGTTGGTTAATGTTTTCGTTAACCACTATGTTTGTTTGGACGGCATTCTTTTTCATTATGTTGTACAACACCAGACTACAAAAAGAGCATGAAATGTTGCTAAGGGCGCAAACCTCAGCCAAAGATGCACAATTGCAAATGCTTAGATATCAGCTAAACCCTCATTTTATGTTTAATACTCTTAATGCTATTTCAACGCTGATTTATAAACATGAAAATGATAAAGCGAATGAGATGCTAGATAAGCTGTGTGAATTTTTTCGATATTCTTTAGATAACAAGACAAAAAGCAAAACGAATTTGCACAAAGAATTACAGTTGTTGGATATTTATTTGTCTATTGAAAAGGTCAGATTTGCTGATAGGTTAAGTATTAATCGGCAAATTAGTGATGAAGTGTTGAACTGTCAAATACCTAGCATGTTGTTGCAGCCCTTAATTGAAAACTCCATAAAATATGCCATTGAACCTAGAAAAGAAGGTGGCAATATCACTATTTCCGCAGCAAAGCAGGGGGATCGATTACTTATAAAGGTGTTAGATAATGGTGACGGAAAACACCACATGGTGAGTGATGGCTTTGGTATTGGTATGAGTAATACTAAAGCGCGATTGGATGCTATGTTTAATGGTGACTACAATATACAGATAGCTATCAATGACCAGAAGGGGACAACCGTGAGTATATCTGTACCTTTTGAGAAATTATCATGAGTAAAAAAGTGCTAACCGCCATTATCGTTGATGATGAACCGCTTGCCCTTGAAGGGTTACGCTTACGGCTTGAAAAAATTTCTGAAATTAACGTGATTGGTGAAGCCAGTGACGGTGATCAAGCTATCGCCTTGTGTCATGAACTGTCTCCAGATGTGTTATTTCTTGATCTGCGTTTGCCGGGTTTAAATGGTATTGAAGTGGTGCAAGCACTGCAATCTGATATCTTGCCAATGATTGTTTTTGTGAGTGCTTACGGGGAATATGCGATTGATGCATTTGAACTTAATGCCATTGATTATGTGTTAAAACCCGCTAATTTAGGACGTTTGAAGAAAACAGTTGAACGATTACTTGAAAAACATAACCCTAAACAGGCTAGCAAAGAACACGAAAAATTTAAATTGTTGCAGGCGTTGGGTAAAAGTTCAGGTATCGCAATCTCAGAATTAGAGAGTTGGTTACAATCAGGTGAACCACTACCAACATCGTTTTGCCAAGAGTTGGTCATTAAAAATAGTGATAATGAAAAAGTGTTTTTGCCAGTAAATACTATTCGATGGATCGATGCTGCAGGAGATTACATGTGCGTACATACCAAAAAAGAAACCCATATTGTGCGTATCACCATGAAAAAATTGCAAAGTCAGTTAGATGAGCGCGTTTTTAAACGTATCCATAAATCAACCTTGGTCAATGTTAACTGTATTAAAAGCATTCGTGCGTTGCGTAATAGTGAAAGTATCTTAGAGCTCGGTGACGATATTCATCTTAAAGTAAGTCGAAATTTCAGTTCAGCCATTCAAGAATTAATCGAATCAAAAACAGCAACATAACCCGTTAACGTGTTTTTGTTGCGTGTTATCGCACATACATAATAAAAAATACCCATACCGCGTTATTAACCCTTGATGCCGCATTTTAATTGTAACCCCTTCGTTGCTAACACAATATAACGCTAGGGGATAGCTTGTGCGTATTGTGAACATTGAGCGTATAACTATTTAACAACTTTTTGTTTGGTTGAGTGGCACAAAAACTAAAAAGAACCAACTGAGCAAAATAACAGTAGATGTTAAGTCTTTGGAAATATAATTATGATTAAAGTTGTAAGAAATATCACACAATTTTGTGTATTGGCTTCAGCCGTATCATTGCTTGGTTGTGGGGGCGATGTTGCCACCAATACTGATGCAAGCAAGGTTGACCCGCAGCAGCCAGTTACTGATTGGCAGTTAGTATGGAGTGATGAATTTGATGGTACTGCAATTGATACCAATAAATGGACTCATGAAGTCAATTGCCAAGGTGGCGGTAACAATGAAAAACAATGTTACACCGACAGTAGCGACAATGCTTTTGTCAGTGATGGCATTCTAAATATTGTTGCATTACCTGCCTCAGATGGGGCTGAGCAACCTTATACGTCTGCACGTATTATTACCAAAAACAAAGCGGATTTTACTTATGGTAGGTTTGAGGTAAAAGCAAAACTACCCAGCGGCCAAGGCAGTTGGCCGGCCTTTTGGATGTTACCCACGGATGAAACTTACGGTGGTTGGCCAAAATCGGGTGAAATCGATATTCTTGAAGCGGTTAACTTGAAAACAACTAATGCCGAAGGCGTTATCGAAAACAATATTCACGGTACACTCCACTATGGCAAAGCATGGCCTGATAATGCACATTCAGGAAAATCCTACAGTTTACCTGAGGGGATAAACCCTGCTGATGACTTCCATACTTACGCGATTGAATGGCAACAAGGTGAAATTCGTTGGTATGTTGATGACTACTTATATGCCACACAACGTCAATCGCAAGTGCGCTATAACAGTAAAGACGTGGCAGTTGGCCTAGCCCACCAAGGTTGGTTTGCAGAATACTATGATGCTGTAACGGGTGAGTTAACTACCCATTGGGATGCAGCGCCTTTTGATCAACAGTTTTTTATGATTTTAAACTTTGCCGTCGGGGGGGATTGGCCGGAAAATGTCAATAACCTAGGCATTGATGCATCAGCATTTGAGCATGGACAAACCTTTGAAATTGATTATGTGCGTGTTTATCAATGTAATCAAAATCCTGATACGGGTAAAGGTTGTGACACTGTTCGAGGTGGTTACGATAGTCTTGACGATGCCTTGGTAGAGGGTGCAGCGCCAATTCCTAAGCTACCATCAGTTGCTGTTCCACAAAGCCTGAGCATTTTTACTGGTGCGATTAATCCAAATTGGCCAGCATGGGATTGTTGTGGTGGTTCAACACCTGTAGTTGTTGAAGATACTGATCAAGGTAATGTAATGCAGTTTTCTGTGGGTGCATCACCAACCGTCAATGGTTTTATTTCAAGAGAGGGTAATATAACCGACCCCGTTGGTGTAGCAAGCCCTTTTGATGCTTCTCCAGCAATAGCAACAGGCTCTATTCGTTTTGATATGAAGGTCAGCTCAATGCCAAATGATGCCAGCGCAGCTTGGTTATTCAAAATAGAAAGCTCTGACGGTGCTACGGCAGCTGAAATGTCTTTATCTGAGAGTTCAGAAGGCATTTTACCAGCAGCGGAAGAATGGCAAACCTACACTTTTCCGCTGAAGATGTTAGCTGATGCTGGTTTAGATCTAAGTGCAATTGACGTCATTATGGTATTTCCAGCATGGGGAGCAGGTGAGGGGGCGGTGTATAGCATCACTAATGTAGAAATTGATTCAGGCGTTAATACTTCTTCTCCAGAAGTTGTCCTTTTTGATGATGCAGAAAACCCAAGTTGGCCTATGTGGGATTGTTGTGGTGGTTCAACGCCTGTTGTTGCAACGGATGAAGATGATGCTCATGGCGCAGTGGCTGAATTTGCTATTGGCGCAAGTCCAACGGTGATGGGGTTTATTTCTAGAGAAGGTAATACCGAACAGCCCGCTCCTTTTGATGCCTCGAGTATTTTGTCTAATGGTGTGGTGCAATTTGACATGAAAGTTACCTCAATGCCAAATGATACCAGCGCAGCGTGGTTATTTAAAATTGAAGCAGCGGGTGGCGATACAGCAGTAGAGTTGCCATTATCAGAGAGTGTTGAGGGTGTCGCGCCTACAGCAGGGGAATGGCAAACGTACACCTACAATTTGTCTGATTTAGCTAATGCCGGTTTAGATGTTAGCGCTATTGATGTGCTCATGATTTTCCCTGCATGGGGCGCTGGAGAAGGTGCTATTTATCGAGTTGATAATGCCAAGGTTTATGATCCTAATGCATCAGACAGCTTTAGCGGTGATGTGTTGTTTGCTGAGCAAGTGAAGGAACAGTGGAGTATTTGGGACTGTTGTGGCGGTTCAACCCCAACCATAGAAAATGACGACACTGAGCATGGCGCTACTGCTGAGTTTGTTATTGGTGCTTCGCCAACAGTGATGGGTTTGTTAGCCGATGATGACGTGTATTTAGATGCCTCAAACTTACTGTCTAATGGGGTTGTTCAATTTGAAATGAAGGTTGTTAATGCACCTAATAATTCAGATGCTGCTTGGTTGTTTAAAATAGAGTCAGGTGATGCTTCTGCTGCGGTTGAGCTTGCTTTAAATGCTAGCCAAGAAGGAGTAGATCCTGTGGTTGGACAATGGCAAAGCTATACTTATTCATTACAAAGTCTATTTGATGCTGGTTTAGGAATTGATCAAATTGATGTCTTAATGGTTTTCCCTGCATGGGGAGCTGGTGAAGGAGCGGTATATCGCCTTGATAATGTGGTTATCAAAGCACCGTAATCACTCGTTATATAAACGTGTTATGCGGTACACATTTGTTCGGCAAGGTAGTACCGCTTTTCCAACTCATTATAAGAAAGTAGGGTAAACATGAAACAATTAAAATTCTCTAAAAAACGCTTAGCCTTGTATATTTCTGCAGCATTGACTGCAAGTCTAACTAGTACTATTTCTGCACAAGCTATTGAAGAAGTTAAAGAACAAGAAGATCAAGTTGAAGTCATTGAGGTTAGAGGTATAAAAGGCAGCTTAACCCGAGCAATGAATTTAAAACGGGATATGTCTGGGGTCGTTGATGCGATTTCCTCTGAAGAAATGGGCAAATTTCCAGATACCAACTTGGCTGAATCGTTACAGCGCATCACTGGGGTGTCTGTAAGTCGAAGTAATGGTGAAGGTAGTCAAATTACTGTACGTGGATTTGGGCCGGATTTTAACCTAGTAACCTTAAATGGCAGACAAATGCCGGGTACGGGTAATAGTCGCTCGTTTAATTTTGAAAATTTAGCTGCAGAAGGTGTTTCCGCATTAGAAGTATATAAAACAGCTAGAGCTGAAAACCCAACCGGAGGCTTAGGCGCAACCGTCAATATTGTTACCACCAAGCCGCTCTCTAGCCCAGGTGAAAAATTATCAATATCGACTAAGGCGCTTTATGATACCTCTAATGAAGAAGGCGATGATATTACGCCAGAGTTCTCTGCTTTATATTCAAACACCTTTGCTGATGAAAGCTTAGGTTTTGCCTTTGCCTTTAATCATCAACGACGAGATTTTCAGCAACAAAGCGCAGGAATACAGGGGTGGCAAGCCAATGTTGCTTTGCCTAGTAATTTAGATGCAGCCAATGTTATCGACCCTAGGCCACTTGATGACGAGGGAAACCGCATAGGTGATCATTTTTTTCCTCGTGACATGAACTACACCATAGCTAACACCCAGCGGGAAAGAACCAACGGCTATGTAGTTGTACAATATGCGCCCATCGATGATCTTATTCTAACCTTTGATTATACCGGCTCAAAAGCAGTTACAGGAACAAACTCCATAGGGTGGGGGATGTGGAATGATTATGGAGGTAATATCAATGGCTATGAACTAGATGAAAATGGTACGGTTGTTTACGCTGATATTAGTGGCAATGACGGTTCATTTAGTGCTAATCGTGATACCACCGAAGTGGCAGCAAAATCGATTGGTTTCAACCTAGATTGGATGGTCAATGACACCTTATCGCTTACTT
Organism: Colwellia sp. KU-HH00111; assembly: GCF_040362745.1. Lineage (NCBI taxonomy): Bacteria > Pseudomonadati > Pseudomonadota > Gammaproteobacteria > Alteromonadales > Colwelliaceae > Colwellia > Colwellia sp. KU-HH00111. Next base: position 458,089 of record NZ_BAABWO010000002.1, read on the forward strand.
TAGATTATCATAACTCTAGCAATGAAGCGGATAATGGCAAAGATAAGGGGATGGATAGCGCGGGTTCGTTAGTTTTAGGCTCTGACCAACTTAATACTAAGTTTTACGACTATAGAACGGGTGAGGTGCCACATGCTGAAATACTCTGGAATAACGGTACAAATGAATTGGCAGCTAGTGAAATTGATTCACATTTTAGTCAATTTATCCACTCGCCAGGCAAAGCTGAAGTTGAGCAATTACAACTTGATGGTGCATGGGATAATGATGTTTTTGATATACCGCTAGTTGATATTAAGTTTGGTATTGCCCGTACCGAGCAAAACATTAGTGGTTCGAGCGCTTGGAGTGGATTAATTGGTGGATTCTTATTTAACCCTTCTTATACGGCAATGTTGCCCGATGGCATGTTTACCCGCCACGATACCAGCGACTTCTTAGGAGCCTTTGATGGTGGAGGAAGCTCGTTAGATCCGCATTACTATTACACGTTTGATTTTGATGAGCTGGTTGCTAGATCAGAAGCATTTCTTACCAATGATGTTCTTGGTGGTGATGACTATTTCGCTACCACTGCCTACCATGACATGGGGACACAGTCAGCTGGCTCAGTAGCAGAAGACACCACTAGCCTTTACCTACAAACCGCTTGGGAATTTGATGTCGCTGATTTTCCAGTACAGTTAAATGTGGGTGTGCGTTATGAAGAAACAAAAGTCACCAGTAATGTATTACAACCTGTACCCACCGCTGTGTGGTGGAAAGGTGGCAGTGAATGGCATACCCAATATTTACCCGGTGAAAATAACTTTTTAGCCCTAACCGGTGAACATGATGTCTTTTTGCCGATGTTCGATCTCAAAGTTGATATTACCGATGAGGTAGTTGGCCGTGTTTCTTGGGGTAAAACCATTGCTAGAGCGCCATTAGGAGATTTAGCCGGTGGACGAAGTCTTTCAGGAAGCCCCAAAATTGGCTCGCGCAATGGCAGTGAAGGCAATACTAATCTACAACCTTATGAGTCAACAAACTTTGACTTAAGCCTTGAATATTATTACGACGAGGGCAGCTATGCTGCACTTGGCTATTTCAGAAAAGATGTTAAAAACTTTATTGGTAGTCAAATTGTTTCAACTACCATTGAAGGCTTTAATGATGTTTATTTAGGGCCACGTTGGCAGCAAGCTATTAGTGATATTGAAGGGCGAGGTGAACAAGCTACCAATGATGCTATTTTTGCGCAAATACAAGCTAATGGTTCAACACTAAATGAACAAGGCTATTTAACACCAAATGCAGACGACCCATTGATGACTTGGGATATCAAACGTCCGTTTAATGCCTCTGACAACAAAACAGTTGATGGTTTTGAACTTGCTGTTCAGCACCTGTTTGGAGACACCGGCTTTGGTGTTGGGGTTAATGCGACTTTTGTAGATGGTGATGTTGAATTTGATGTGAATAGTTTAGATCAACAAACCCCATTAACGGGCTTAAGTGACTCAGCTAACTTCCAAGCTTTTTATGAAAAAGATGGTTTGTCAGTCAAAGTTACTTATGCCTGGCGAGATGAGTACTTGATTGGTGTTGGACAGGATCAAGGTTCATCAGACAACCCACCACAATTTGCTAAAGCTTTTGGTCAGTGGGATATGAGCGTTAATTATGATGTTAATGAACGATTCACTGTATTCGTTGAGGGCATCAACCTTAATAACGAAACGGAGCAAGGCTTTGGACGTTATGAAAGACAGTTTTTATTTGCACGCGAATATGGTCCTCGCTACAGCTTAGGAGCTAGATATAGCTTTTAATCGGTAGAAAAAATAACGCTGGCTACTTGAGCAGCGTTAAGTTTTTCGCTTTATGCAAAATAAAGAGGTTAGTGCGATGTTGAATCACTAGCCGCCTTTATTGCACTCATTCAACGTACGTTATAGGAGTTCACCCTCATGGCTGGAGCTTCGTTCACTTTAGAACAACAAAATAGTCAAAACAAAGGTATAAACAATACCAATCAATTTGCATTAATTTCATTAACTTCGCTATTTTTTATGTGGGGTTTTATTACCTGCTTAAATGACATTCTTATACCTCACCTAAAAGCAATTTTTGACTTAAGTTATACCCAGTCAATGTTGGTGCAATTTTGCTTTTTTGGTGCTTACTTTTTAGTCTCACTTCCTGCAGGGCGAGTAGTAAAAAAAGTAGGATATCAAAAGGGTATAGTGACTGGTTTAGTCATTGCAGCGCTAGGATGTTTGCTTTTTTATCCTGCGGCATCTCTGCATAGTTACAACTTTTTCTTACTTGCTCTGTTTGTACTCGCGAGTGGCATTACCGTGCTACAAGTGTCTGCTAACCCTTATGTCACCTTGTTAGGGCCTGCAAAATCGGCATCATCACGATTAACCATGACCCAAGCATTTAATTCCCTCGGCACTACAGTTGCCCCTTATTTAGGGGCACTACTTATTTTAAATGAAGCGGCAAGTTCTATGTCTGAATCAGCATCTGCTGACAGTGTCAAAGTACCTTATTTAATATTAACAGCCATGTTGCTAATACTAGCGGCAATATTTTCTTTTTTAAAACTGCCTCATATTGAAAGTGCTGAAGCTATTGATGAAGAAAAACTTGATGGCTCTGCTTGGCAATATCGTCACTTGGTTTTAGGTGCTATTGGCATTTTTGTTTATGTTGGCGCGGAAGTGTCCATTGGTAGCTTCTTAGTGAGTTTTTTAGGAGAGGCTGATATAGCAGGACTAGTTGAATCTGAGGCGGCAACCTATTTAACCTACTATTGGGGCGGAGCTATGCTCGGACGATTTATTGGTGCAGCAGTGATGCAAAAAATTAATGCCGAAAAAGCGCTTGCCTTTAATGCGGTGCTAGCGGCTATTTTGGTGGGTGTAGCTATTGTTGGCACAGGCAGTATTGCAATGTGGGCAATTTTGCTGGTCGGGCTATGTAACTCTATTATGTTTCCTACGATTTTTAGTTTAGCGTTAAAAGGGCTTGGCAAGCATACCAGTCAAGGTGCAGGTATTTTGTGCTTAGCTATTGTCGGTGGCGCTATTATTCCGTTATTACAAGGTATGTTGGCGGATAGTTTAACCATTCAAATCGCTTTTATTCTTCCTTTGTTTTGCTATGTATATATTGCTTTTTATGGCGTTAGCGGCTGTAAAGCTAACGACAACCCGATAGTGAACCTAACGACTCAAACGAGACAATCATGATGTATTCTATTTTTAAACCCCGCGCACTGTTGATGGTGCTTTTGCCTATCGTTACATTTAGTTGCAGTCAGGCAGAGCATGTGGCTGTTGACCCAAGCAAAAATAGCCGGGTGCATAATCAAACGATATGGCCGCAACTCACTATTGATGTTAAAAAAGATCCAGTGATTGAGTCAAAAATTGTTGAAATATTGTCTACCATGACTCTAGAGCAAAAAGTTGCACAAATGATCCAACCAGAAATTAGGGATATAAGCCCTGAAGATATGCGCCAATACGGGTTTGGCTCATATCTCAATGGTGGTGGGGCTTTTCCTAATAATAATAAACATGCCACTCCTCAAGACTGGATACATTTAGCTGAGCAAATGTATCAAGCATCTATTGATGACTCACTTGATGGCAGCACAATTCCGACTATGTGGGGCACAGATGCAGTACACGGGCACAACAATGTGATTGGCGCAACCTTGTTTCCACACAACATTGGTTTAGGTGCTGCGAATAACCCGGAGTTACTTGAAAAAATTGCTGAAATAACAGCAACAGAGGTCATGGTAACCGGTATAGATTGGGTGTTTGCCCCAACCGTTGCGACGGTTAGAGATGATCGTTGGGGGCGAGCTTATGAAGGCTACTCAGAAGATCCCGAGATTGTAAAAACTTACGCAACAGCAATTGTTCTTGGTTTACAGGGCATGGCAGGAAAAGACTTTCTCGGTGATGATCGTGTTATTAGTACCGTAAAACACTTTATCGGTGATGGCGGTACACAAGGTGGTGATGATCAAGGTAATAATATTGATGATGAACAAACATTGTTTGAACTTCATGCCCAAGGCTACGTCGGTGGCTTAACGGCGGGCGCACAATCTGTGATGGCCTCATTTAATCGTTGGCAAGGTGAAAAAATCCACGGCAGCCAGTACTTGTTAACCACAGTGTTAAAAGAACAAATGGGTTTTGATGGTTTTGTGGTTGGTGACTGGAATGGTCATGGACAAGTACAAGGTTGCTCTAATGAGAGTTGCCCGCAATCGGTCAATGCTGGTTTAGATATTTTTATGGTACCGACGGATGCTTGGAAGCCGTTGTATGAAAATACCATTGCGCAAGTAAAAAGTGGTGTAATTGCACAATCTCGTATTGATGACGCAGTAAGCCGAATTTTACGAGTAAAGTTAAGAGCAGGTCTATTTGATAAACCTAGTCCAGCTAAACGACAATTTTCAGGGAAAACACAATTAATTGGCAGTGAAGCCCATCGTAAAGTAGCCAAACAAGCAGTGCGCGAATCATTAGTATTATTGAAAAACAAGGCGAACTTACTGCCGCTATCACCTAAACAGAAGTTTTTAATCGCGGGAGATGCCGCAAATAATATTGGCAAGCAATCAGGCGGTTGGACGATCACATGGCAGGGCACTAATAATCAAAACAGTGACTTTCCTGGTGGTAGCTCTATTTTTGATGGTTTTGCTGAGCAAATAACGGCAGCCGGTGGGCAAATAGAGCTTAATGAAAAAGGACTGTTTACTGAGCAACCAGATGTGGCAATTGTGGTTTTTGGTGAGGAGCCTTACGCAGAAGGCCAAGGTGATAGAGATCATTTAGCCTATCAGGCAAGCCATAAGTCAGATCTTGCCTTATTAAAGCGCTTCAAAGCCCAAGGAATTCCGGTTGTTTCACTATTTATTAGTGGTAGACCAATGTGGGTAAATGCGGAGTTAAACGCCAGTGATGCTTTTGTTGCGGCATGGTTACCTGGCTCTGAAGGTAAAGCAGTTGCTGAGGTAATATTGAAAGATGGAGAAAACCAAATTCAACATAACTTTACCGGCAAACTTTCGTTTTCTTGGCCACGCACACCTGAACAAACCGTTAATCGATTTGATAAAGACTATCAGCCGTTATTACCTTATGGCTTTGGCTTGCGTTATGGGGATAAAAATACCTTACCAGATAATTTGGCTGAAGATTTTACCTTCAGCCAAAGTAGCCAAACAGACTTGCCAATTTTTGCGGGTACCCCAATGAAACCATGGCAACTTATATTATGGTCAGGTAAGCAAAAAAAGGCTATTGAATCTAATAGTGCATCGTTACCGGGTATTGTGTACCGAACCGTTGATAAAGAAGTTCAAGAAGACGCTTTTAGAGTACAGCTAACAGGAAAACATAAGGCTGGCATTCAATTTTCAGCACCTTCGGGAGAAACTGCTGATTTAGCGATGACGCCAATTATGTCTTCAGCATTAGTGTTCACTGTTAAAAGAGAAAGTGATATTGCTGCGCCGGTGATAGTATCGATGTTGTGTGGCAAAACAGCGGGAGAGCAAAAAAGCTGTCAGGCCAGTATTGACATTGCTCAAAAGCTTTCACAGTTACCTAAAAATGAGTGGCATGAGCTTTCTGTGGCGTTAAGCTGTTTTGAACAAGCTGGTATTCGGTTTGATAAGTTGGCAACACCTTTTGCATTAACATCAAGTGCTCCGGTGACGCTTTCACTCAGTGATGTCTATTTTTCGGCTAATTCTGCTGACATCGCAACAGTGCAGTGTCATTAAAATAAGTGATGGGTACGGTGATATTGCTCACTGTACCATAGCGATGTAATCGTTTAACTGACCATTGCCGAGTGTTATTTTAATATCATCATATTGGTATTTTCCCATGAACGCTAAGCCCATGGGCGATTGTGGCGTGATCACTGTGATCTGCAGTTTGGCTAATTGGCAGCGAAAACCGCCTGCTGCAGGACCAATAAAAAACCAGTGTTGCGCTTGGCTGTCTGCATTAAGTTGTACTAGTGCAGATAAAGCGATTGCTTTGTCTTCATCAAAAGCCAATAAGTTTAATGTTTGGTAACTATAAATTGCCTTTTGTAATTCTTGAACGCGCTTTGACTGCCCCTCAGCAAGGTAGCTTGCTTCAATCGCGAGCGTATCATATTGCGTTTCTGCAACACTTTGATCATCAACCGCAGCGGCATGGGCCTCGTTCGCTGCACTAATGGCTTGATTTAAGGCCTGTTGAAGATCGCTGATGATTAATTCAACTAGTGCTTGTTTGTTAATAGTCATTGGCTGGAGCTTATCCTAATTATTTGTTCGCCACTTTCAAAGATTCTACTACTATTAGTGATTAAGTGGTGAGTGCTATTTGATTAATATTCACTTCAACTTTTTTAGCTTTTTTATACATCTAGCAATAATAACCTAAGGTAGATGAAGAATTAAGATGAACCTATCTGACAGGTGTCAAAATTAACTTGTGTTTTTGAAATTTTTTGCGTAAATTAACGACAACTTACTAACTGGTTAGACCAATAGGACTTGATATGACAACATCAAACAAGCACTTTCCTCACTTATTAGCGCCCCTTGACCTAGGCTTTACTCAATTAGCCAATCGTACATTGATGGGGTCAATGCATACCGGCCTTGAAGAAGAGCGCGGTGGTTTTGCCAAACTGGCGGCCTTTTATGAAGAGCGTGCTAAAGGAGGCGTTGGCCTTATTGTCACTGGCGGTGTTAGCCCTAATAAGCGTGGTAGAATTGCCCCTTTTGGTAGTGAATTGAGCCATTTTTGGCATGTAAATAAACATAAGCAAGTCACCAGCGCTGTACATAAATATCCAACGAAGATCTGCTTGCAGCTTTTACATACCGGGCGATATGCGTATCACCCGTTTAGTGTTGGCCCAAGTAAAGTTAAATCACCCATTACGCCATTTACCCCTAAAGCAATGTCGAATAGACAAATTGAAGGCACGATTAAAGATTATGCCCATTCAGCTAATTTGGCTGCCAAAGCGGGTTATGATGGTGTTGAAATTATGGGCAGTGAAGGTTATTTAATAAACCAATTTGCTTGTGTGCGAACCAATCAGCGTACTGATCAATGGGGCGGTAGTATTGAAAATCGCATGCGTTTGGCCATAGAAACCATCAAAGCGGTACGTGCTAAGGTTGGCGAAAAATTTATTATTATCTTCCGCTTATCCATGTTGGATTTGGTCGAAGGCGGTAATAGCTGGGATGACGTAGTGACGATGGCAAAAGCCGTAGAGCAAGCAGGAGCAACATTAATTAATACCGGCATTGGTTGGCATGAAGCACGTGTGCCAACCATAGTTACCTCAGTTCCAAGAGCCGCATTTACTTGGGTTACTGAGCGAATGAAAAAAGAAGTATCCATTCCGCTTATAACCACAAACCGTATTAATACCCCTGAAGTTGCGGAACAAATTCTGGCCTCGGGTCAGGCAGATATGGTGTCAATGGCGCGACCATTCCTAGCCGATGCTGACTTTGTTAACAAGGCAGCAGAGAATAAGTCGGATCAGATCAATACCTGTATTGCGTGTAACCAGGCTTGCTTAGATCATGTGTTTCAGCAAAAGCGCGCCTCTTGTTTAGTGAACCCAAGAGCATGTTATGAAACAGAGTTAAATTTTGTTAAAGCTAAAAAAACAAAAAAATTAGCGGTAATAGGCGCGGGACCTGCAGGGTTAGCATTTAGTGTCTACGCTGCAGAGCGTGGTCATCATGTTGAGCTGTTTGATAAAACAGCAGAAATAGGTGGTCAGTTTAATGTAGCTAAACAAATACCAGGCAAAGAAGAGTTTTATGAAACCATTCGTTACTTCAATAAACAGCTGGCTTTGCATAATGTTAAGGTAAATTTAAATAGTGAACAAAGTGCTGAAAGTTTACTCGCTGCGGGTTTTGATGATGTGGTGCTAGCAACAGGGATTAAACCCAGAAAACTTGATATTGAAGGCATTGAGCATCCTAAAGTATTGAGCTATTTACAGGTATTACGAGAAAAAGTAACTGTTGGTGAAAAGGTTGCCATTATTGGTGCTGGCGGCATAGGGTTTGATGTGGCGTCATACTTAGTTGAGTCTGGTGAGTCACTGTCTGTGAATCAAGAAGCATGGTTAAAACATTGGGGTGTGGATAAATCTTATCAGCATACTGGTGCTTTGGACTCAGAAAAATTATTTGAGAAAGCACCTAGCGATCGTCAAATTACATTATTACAACGTAAAACCACTAAGGTAGGTAAAGGCTTAGGTAAAACTTCGGGCTGGGTACATCGAGCGAATTTAGCTAAACATAATGTCAATATGATCCCTGGAGTGAGCTATAAGTCGGTATCTGATCAAGGACTGTTAATTGAGGTCGCGGGCAAAGAGCAATTACTTGATGTCGACAATGTGATTATTTGCGCCGGACAAGAGCCAAACCGTGATTTACAACAAGCGCTTGAGCAAGGCGGTGTAAGCGTTCACTTAATTGGTGGAGCCAATGTGGCGGCCGAGCTTGATGCTAAACGAGCTATACGTCAAGCGGCAGAATTAGCAATGGTGATTTAATTCACTAAAGGATATGTGTTGAAACCAGCATAAAGGCTACTGAGTTACTCTTTACCACTGATACTACCTTTGTAGACAAGAACAAAACAAAAACAGGGAAGTTTTTAGTGCTATTAATGGTTTCTATATATACCCAAGTAAGTGAGCGTTTGTTACAACTTGTGACAACAATTAGCAAAATTTACTTTAGAAAAATATAAACTGACGTATACTGCTGCAAACGCCTTTATAGTTATTAACCCAGTTTGACTTTTGAAATGAAAAATTTAGTAGTTAGCAGCGAAGATATCGATGTATTCTCTACGCCCAAACAATATAAACAACAATTATTAACCTTAATTGCTCAAGCTAACCACCGTATTTACATTACTGCGCTTTATTTGCAAGATGATGAGGCGGGTAGAGAAATACTCCATGCGCTTTATCAGGCGAAAGCAAAAAAGCCTGATTTAGAGATTAATATTTTTGTTGATTTTCATCGTGCTCAACGTGGGTTAATTGGCGAAAAACAAAGTTTAGGGAATCGAGCCTTATACCTTGCTGCAGCGGCGCAATACCAACAAAAAATTGCTGTTTATGGTATTGGCGTTAAGCGTAAAGAGTTGTTTGGCGTGTTGCATTTAAAAGGTATGGTTTTTGATGATGTACTGTTTTACACCGGTGCAAGCATTAATGATATTTATATGCAGCAAGAGAGCCGCTATCGCCTAGATAGATATTACCAAATTAGTAACTCCTCATTGGCAAGCAGTTTTTGCCTGTATTTACAGCAATTTTTTATCGACTCAAATTTAGCGCCGTTACTTAACGAAGTGGAGCTGCCAGCACCAGAGCAGCAAAAACAGAATATTATAGCCCTTAAAGCGTTATTGAAAAAATCAGCTTATCATATGCACTTTGAAGGGCATGATAAAAAATCGAGTGTGGTGGCTAACCCTATCAGCATTTTGCCACTCATTGGTTATGGTCGTCGAAGAAACAAACTTAACGGTGTGATTCGCAAAGTAATAAAAAGCAGTCAACAGCAGTTACTGATTTTTACTCCTTACTTTAATTTACCGCCGGTGTTAGCACGAGATATTGTTAATGCGTTAAAGCGTGGCGTTCATATTACTTTAGTGGTGGGCGATAAAACCGCCAACGATTTTTATATTGCTGACCAAGCTAATTTTAGTACCATTGGTATAGTGCCGTATATTTATGAAATGTTGCTTAAACGTTTTGTTAAGCGCTACCAAGGTTTTATTGATAAAGGTTTACTCAATATTCACTTATGGCGTGATAAAGATAATAGCTTTCACCTTAAAGGTATTATCAGTGATGAGCGTTATCATCTATTAACAGGAAGTAACTTAAACCCACGGGCATGGGCTTTAGACTTAGAAAATGGTTTGTTGCTTGATGATGCTGCTCAAGGTTTAATGGCAAAAGTAGCCCCTGAGTTAAAGGCTATTATGCAACATACCGAAAAAATCAATCATTTTAGTGAACTTGAGGCAGTAAGTGATTACCCAGAAAAACCAAAGAAATTGTTAAATAAGATACGGTTTGCCCAAATTGACCGTATTTTAAAGCGTTTTCTTTAGTTTTATTCCAAAATAATGATATAGCTATTGTTTTTTTGCTGCGCTTACAATGGCGCGAACGTCTGCTAATAATGCTTTTGCATCATAAATAATGCCATCTTTTACGGTATAGTTTACCCCTCCAACGCGTGCCGGTTGATTATCGCTATTTAAGCGAAAATGGCCGGTGCCATAGAGCACTTTAAAGTTACGTAACGGGTTTTCATTTACGATAACCAAATCAGCTTTTTTACCAACACGAATAGAGCCAATATCATCAGCCATTCCTAACGCTTGTGCGCCATTAATAGTTGCAGCTTGTATTACTTCCAGCGCATTAAAACCAGCTTCACGTAACAGCTCTAATTCGCGAATATAGCTAAAACCATAAATTTTGAAGATATACCCTGAATCTGAGCCAGTAGTAACACGGCCACCATGGTTTTTGTATTCATTAACAAAACCCATCCATTGTTGATAGTTTTTCTTCCAGGCAATTTCATCATCAGTGGTCCAATCAAACCAGTACGATCCGTGTGCATAACGATTGGGTTGAAAGAAGTTCCATAAGGTTGGCAATGTGTACTCTTTGTGCCAATCAGCATTCATATCACGCATTAAGTCCCGACTTGCTTCATAAATGGTAAAGGTCGGGTCTAGGGTAAAATCAAGCGCTAATAATTCATCACGGACTTGTTGCCATTTTTCACTGCCTTGTTTGGCCGCTTGTAACCATAAACGGCCCGCTTCACCAAATCGGTCTTGCTCATTGTTATAGTTATAATCAGGGGAGTAATTTTGAATATGCTGATGTTCAAATAATGCCTCAGGTAAACCATACCAATGCTCCATAGTGGTTAAACCTAATCGAGCAGAATCTATAACATTCATGTTGGTAACATCAAGCTGTGCATGATGCATCATGCTGCCTAGGCCTTGTGATTTTGCTTCAGTTAACGCCGCTGCCATTATTTCAGGGGAAGCGCCAAAAAATTTAATGCCTTTAGCACCTTTTTTGGCAATAGATTTTACCCAGTTTCGTGCTTGCTTAGCAGTGGTAATGTGTTGATCACTGCCTAAGCCAAAACCAAAGTAAGGCACAATTCGCGGGGCTGCAATGGTATTGTTCTCACTGCGTTTAACATGATCCATTACCCATGGTATGCCATTAAAACTGCCTGGTTCGCGAACGGTGGTAATACCGTGAGCAAGCCATAGTTTAAACACATATTCGGCAGGAATATTGTCAGCACTACCACCAATATGGCCATGCATGTCAATAAAGCCGGGGAGCACATACTGGCCTTCAATATTTACTTCTTTATCACCTTTTTGGGCAACAGGGCGGCGAGTTGAAGTAATCGGCACACCGGGATTGCCAACATTAACAATTTGAGTGATGCGATCGTTTTCAATCACAATATCCATAGGGCCTCGAGCGGGCGCACCTTCTCCAGTGACTAAAATACCACCACGCAATATTAGTCGCTTATAAGGACCATTGCCTTCAGTGCGTGCTGGTGCAGCTTTATCACCTTTGGCCAATAGTGGTGATGAAGTTGCTACTAAACTTAGACATAAACACAGTAAGAGTAATTGTTTCATTGTTAGGATCTTTTATTTTTTGTATTAGTGACTGATTTTACCTCGAACTAAAGTTACTATAGCGGTATTAAGCCGATAAAAATAGAGATAAAATAGTTATGTTTACAGAAAACTTCATGCCCCGTTTTAGCGATACAGACGCGCTTGGCCATATTAATAATACTATAATTCCCGTATGGTTTGAGGGTGCAAGAGAGCCAATATTCAAGTTATTTATTCCTGACTTAGACCCGAAAAAATGGCAACTGATTATTGCTAAAATTGAGGTGTCTTATCATGGTCAATTATTTTATGGGCAAGCAGTTGAGGTACGCACATATATCAGCCGAATTGGCGGCGCATCTTTCGATGTTTACCAAGAAATTTGGCAGCATGGGCAAAAATGTGTTTCAGGTACTGCGGCTATGGTTAATTTTGATTATCAAGCACAGCAGTCTATGAAAATATCAGAAGAGATCCGCAGTGAATTAACAAAACACCTAGTACAAGAGTAATCATTTCAATTTTAGCTAATTCGATTAAAATCAATTAGCTAAAAATAAATAGCTCGGAAACGAAAAAAGCACTCGAATTTGATCGATTCTCCCTATAGAATTACTCTCTTAATTAAATTTTTAAAATCTAAGGCGCGGTGTTTGTTTATCAAGCAACTTGTTTTAGAAGTACACAATCAATAGGATTTTTCATGGCGGGTGTAAATAAAGTAATTATAGTAGGTAACTTAGGTAAAGATCCTGAGGTACGTTTTATGCCAAATGGCGGTGCAGTTGCCAATATCACTGTAGCAACGTCAGATTCATGGAAAGACAAACAAACCGGTGAACAAAAAGAGAAAACTGAATGGCACCGTGTCGTTATGTTTGGCAAACTTGCTGAAATTGCTGGTGAATATTTGAAAAAAGGTTCAAAAGTATATCTTGAAGGTTCATTACAAACACGTAAGTGGACCAACCAACAAGGCCAAGATCAATATACCACTGAAATTGTATTACAAGGCTATAATGGAGTCATGCAGATGTTAGATGGAAAATCATCTAATCAAGGCGGCTTCCAAGGTCAGCAAGCACCTCAACAGCAAGGTGGCTTCCAAGGTCAGCCTGCACAGCAACAGCAAGGTGGCTTCCAAGGTCAGCCTGCACAGCAACAACAGGCTTATAACAAACAGGCACCACAAGGTGGTTTTGCGCCTCAAGGGCAGCAAACACCGCAACAACAAGGTGGTTTTGGCCAGCAACAAGCGCCACAACAACAAGGTGGTTTTGGCCAACAACAAGCGCCACAACAAGGTGGTTTTTCACAGCAACCTCAACAGCAAGCACCTAAAGTGAACCCTCAAGAGCCATCAATTGATTTTGATGATGATATTCCGTTCTAGGAAACGGTTGTCTTTTTTGTAAAGACAAATTAAAGTAAATCATATAAGACCTCGTTATTACGGGGTTTTTTTATTTATCAGGTCAATACAATAGCTGACGGCACACGATAAATTGAGCAATTAATTAACTGAAAGTGGAATTTTGGTGCATAATTTAAGTAATCATACCTATTAATAATAAAAAGGAATAATAAGTTTGATCAGAGCTGCTTTTATATTGGCGTTGCTGTTTTTTCCTGATGCCATGGCGCAGGAGAAAAATGAAGACCCAATGGAATTAATCGTTGTCTATCCCAGACCGGAAGATGATTGGTTGTTTGGCTTTCACGATGCGATAAGTGATTCAGTTTATGGCACAGCATTATGGTTTGATAGTTTTTTTGCAAGTGATGAAATTGATGGCACCAATACAAAATCATCACTTAGAGTTCGCGTTGGCTGGGAGCCAAGGGCGAGAGATTTAAGTGTGTTTACGCAAAAATTTCGTTTACGTTTAAAGCTACCAAATTTAGAACAAAAAGTGGATTTTATTTTTTCTGATGAGTTGGATGACAATCAAACTGACAATGATTATCAAGGGGGAAACTTAACGTCTAACGGCGGTGATTCTTTAACTGCGGCAATTCGGTTAATTAATATTAGTAAACCTACTCGCTTTCTTGATAGCAGAGTGGGAATTTCTAGTGGCGATCTGTTTGCTAAAGTTAGGTTAAAGTTCCTCACTGACTTTTCTGAAAAACATATCTTTGAACTTCAGCCTTCGGTTTATTATTACTTAAAGGATGGCTTTGGACAGGGTTTACGTGCTGAATATAACTATAATTACTCAAAAGATCGGCAATTTCGAACTAATCTTAGGGTGAGGTTTTCTCAAGCCTTTGATGGCTATCGATGGAGTCAACAGAATTACTTACTACGCCAGATAGATAGGCGACAAGCCTCAGCTATTGGCTTTGTTATACAAGGTGAAGACAATAATGACCGTGGCTTTGTTGCTGATAATTATAAGTTAAGTTATCTCTATCGGGCCAATGCTTATCGCAAGTGGCTATTTTTTGAAATTGAGCCGTTTCTAGAGTGGCCTGAGAAGGAGGGCTATTCTACCACTCCTGGAATTGCTCTTAGAGTCGAGGGATATTTCAATAAAGATTAGAGTGTTTCACTTTTTTGATGTTTTAAACGAGCACCTTGAGATGGCTTGGGTATAGATAGATATTAATCATTTTTTTCTTGAGCTTGCTCTTTTAATTTAGCTTGTTCAATACGCCATTTTTGTAACTCAGCATAATAATGATCCCAAACACAAGGGTTACATGCACCTCCACCACAGCAGTCATCGTCAGCAGGAGGGTGTGGCTTTTCTAATGGTTTATTCATAGCTTAATCTCGTTGATTGGTTTAGCTGTTTAATATCTATATGAGTAAATTTACGCCCAACTCGGCGCGTAATCAACTGGATATTAACGTAATTGAAATAAAAAAGCTCTGCAACTGCAAAGCTTTTAATATCATCTTTTTGTATATCACAATAGTGCCGTTAACTACTCAGATTCAGATAATTTTTTCTCTAAATAGTGAATGTTAGCGCCACCATTGACAAACCCTTGATCGTCAAGAATGTCTTTGTGTAAAGTGATATTGGTATTAATACCGTCAACCACTAACTCAGACAATGCATTGCGCATACGAGCAATAGCGACATCACGGTTATCACCCCAAGTAATTAATTTACCAATCATAGAATCATAATGAGGTGGTACCACATAATCTGCATAAACATGAGAATCCCAACGTACACCTAAACCACCAGGGGAGTGGAACCGAGTAATTTTACCTGGCGATGGTATGAATGTTCGAGGATGTTCAGCATTGATGCGACACTCGATTGAATGACCTGAAATTTTAATATCATCTTGGGTATACGATAATGGCTGACCAGCGGCAACTCTTAGCTGTTCTTTAATTAAGTCAACCCCAGTGATCATTTCAGTGACCGGGTGCTCAACTTGAATTCGCGTATTCATTTCAATAAAGTAGAATTCGCCGTTTTCATATAAAAACTCAAACGTGCCCGCACCACGGTAATTAATTTCAATACAAGCATTACAACAACGCTCACCAATTTTAGCGCGCATTTCAGGTGTAATACCTGGAGCAGGAGCTTCTTCAACGACTTTTTGATGGCGACGTTGCATAGAGCAATCACGTTCACCTAGATGAATTGCAGCACCTTGACCATCAGCAATAATTTGTATTTCAACATGGCGAGGATTTTCAAGGAATTTCTCCATATATACCATGTCGTTTTTAAAGATAGTACCGGCTTCTTTTTTAGTTAACGCGATAGACTCTACTAATTCTTCTTCAGAACGAACTACGCGCATACCGCGGCCACCACCGCCACCAGCGGCTTTAACTATTACCGGGTAACCTATACGTTTAGCATGAGCCTTGTTCACTGCTTCGTCGTCAGTTAAAGGACCATCAGAGCCTGGCACACAAGGAACCCCAGCAGTTTTCATTGCTTGAATGGCCGCAACTTTGTCACCCATGATGCGGATGCTTTCTGCTTTAGGACCGATAAAGGCAAAACCAGACTTTTCAACCTGCTCGGCAAAGTCAGCATTTTCAGCTAAAAAACCATACCCTGGATGAATAGCAACAGAGTTAGTGACTTCTGCTGCTGTGATAATAGCAGGTGCGTTTAAGTAACTATCTAGCGCTGAAGGACCGCCAATACAGATGGTTTCATCAGCTAATAATACGTGTTTTAAGTTTTTGTCAGCCGTTGAATGTACGGCAACAGTTTTAATGCCAAGCTCTTTACAAGCGCGTAGTATTCTTAAGGCAATTTCGCCACGGTTGGCGATAACAACTTTATCTAACATGGAATGACCCTTTTTGGTTGGGCTTATTCAATGATGAATAGCGGTTGATCAAATTCAATAGCATCTTCGTTTTGCGCTAGAATTTCTTTGATAACACCTGATTTGTCGGCTTCAATTTGGTTCATCATTTTCATTGCTTCAACAATACACAAGGTGTCTCCAGCATTTACGTGTTGGCCAACGTCAACAAAGGCAGGTGAATCAGGTGAAGCAGAAGCATAGAAAGTGCCAACCATAGGAGAGCGAACGGTATGACCAGATACTACCGGTGCAGTTGGCGCTGAAACTGGTGCAGAAGCTTCTGCAGGGGCTGCAATAGGTGAAGCAGTTGCAGCAACAGGGGCTGCATGCATAACCGGTGCAGCGGCTACTGCGCCACGGCTAATGCGAACTGATTCTTCACCTTCAGAAATTTCTAGTTCATTGATCCCTGATTCTTCTACTAATTCGATCAGTTTTTTTATTTTGCGAATATCCATTGTAATACCTTATGTTCGTTTTGCTTAAAATATAAACCAATTAATGATTTTTCATTAATTGCTAATGTTTGCTTTTCTGTTGTTCAAATAGGTTTTTGCGCTATCAAGTGCAAAGCTATATCCTTGCGTACCTAGGCCACAAATCACACCTTTAGCAACATCAGATAAATAAGAGTGATGTCTAAATTTTTCCCGAGCATGCACATTTGATAAATGCACTTCAATAAAGGGAATTGCTACAGACAATAACGCGTCTCGAATAGCAACACTGGTATGGGTGAAGGCCGCAGGGTTTATAATAATAAAATCAATTTCTTGATAAGCTTGATGTATTGCATCAATTAACTCGTGCTCAGCATTTGATTGTAAATGAGTCAGCTCAATGTTTTGCTGTTGAGCTTGCTCAGTTAACTTCTCAACTAATTGACCTAATGTTTGTGCGCCGTATATTTCAGGCTCACGCTTGCCTAACATATTTAAATTAGGGCCATTTAACAATAAAACTTTAAACTTTGTGGTCATCTTCGTCAAAAATACCGGTAAAATGTAATTACTTATTATGATTGCATAAAATAATGATGCTGTGAATCAAAAACTGCTTATTTTTTGATATTGGCGATTATTATAGTGTTTTCGCAGAATATAGCAGCAAAATACTGGTCTAATCTCTTTGATTGCTATAAAAACTGGATTTTCTATAAATCATTTACTACAATCACCTAATAATTGAAGTTAATTAAGGTGCTGTTTTTTAAGGGGTTACACCTTTTCGGAGTGTTTGGTAAAGCAGTTGATATCTAAGTTATTGTTGTAATTCAAATAGCTAGCTTAGTATTTATAGAATTTATGCGGCGGGAGTTATGCAACTTGAGTGCTGTTAAAAGCGTTAAGTAGCAGCTAATTTTTTATCGAGAAACATTAAGCTTTATTTAATATTTTCAGTAAGCTATAGTTCGCTTTATCGATAAATCGTCACTTACCATTCATGTATAATCGTCTCACTGAATCTTTGGTAAATGCTTAACCGTTTTTAATAAAATGGGGTTAGGTGGAAAAGGACAGCATTATCAAAAAAATATATTTACTCTGGTTGTTTATAGTTTTGGGAATTGCTAGTTCAACGGTTTATGCTGTTGAGGTGATTATGCACCCTTCTGTGAAAGAGTCAGTATTAACAACCTCCCAATTAAGGCGCATTTACACCATGCGACAAATACATTGGGCTGATGGCAGCAGAATTACTGTCTATACATTACCAAGAAAACATGTGCTGCATTTACACTTTAGTAAAGAGCGTTTGCAAATGTTTCCCTATCAACTTGATCGCATCTGGAATAAACTCACCTACTCGGGCTTAGGTGTTGCACCAATTACTGTAAATTCGCCACAAGAGCTGATCGATGCCATCAAAAATACCCCTGGTGCTATTGGTTATGTCGACAACGTCAAGGATGAGGAGTCTGTGCGTGTTATTACAATTACAGATTAAAATGGTAAATATCCCAATGAAAAGGTTGTTTCTGACAATACTCATAACAACATTGTGTGTTTTTTCTGTTACTGGTAAAGCGGTAGAGCAACAATTACAGCTTCATGGTTTTGCAGCGCAAGGTTTGATTGATGTTCATGGAAGTGACTTTGTTAATGACGACGGTGCTTTAACCTCCAAACTTACTGAAGTTGGTATTAATGCCTCTTATCAATTAAACAATAACTTACGTTTAGCCGGACAAGTTGTTTACCTTAATGGGGGAAATCGCTACGCAGAAGGTGTGCGTGTTGATTATGCATTGTTAGATTGGGCGGCATATGACAGTCCAGCATGGCGTGCCAATATTTATTTAGGCAGGTTTAAAAATAACCATTGGTTATACTCCAGTTCTAGAGATATTCCGTTTGCTCGCCCGAGTATTATTTTACCGCAATCGGTATATTTTGATGGCTTTAGAGATTTTGCTGTTGGTGGCGATGGCGCGGCAATAAAAATTAGTCACAATAATGATGATTATGGCAATTTTGATGTAAACTTTAGTTACGGTGCCTCTCCTATTACAGATAAACAAGCTAATATCATTTTAAGCGAGTTTGCTAAAGGTGAAGTTAAGCAAGATACCGATATACAGGCAAGTATTTACTGGCAACCTGCTTTCTCACCGTGGCGCTTTGGTGCGTCTTATTTAGACTCAGACTTCAGCTATCAAGCCAATGATAACAGCGATCGTTTTTTTGATGGTGGTTTTTCTTTTCAATTTTATACTGTTAATGCATTATATGAAGGAGAGCGTTGGGAATTTAGTGGTGAGGTTTATCAAGAGCGATTTATCACTAAAGGCTTTTACCATCCATTGCATTTTAAAAAGCCGGTTGGTCAAGGGGCGTATCTGCAATCACGGTATAAACTTAGTGATGAATTAACGTTATTAGCTCGCTATGAGCGTTTTTACAGTGATAAAAATGATAAAAAAGGCAAGAAGTTTGAAGCTGAAAGTGGTGGACTTGTTCCTGGGTATTTTGTATATCACCGAGATGCTACCCTTGGATTATCGTATGATTTTACCAGTAACTTAAGGTTGAGCTTTGAATATCATTGGATTCAAGGGGCAGGTAGGTTAACCCCTGTTGTTCTTCCTAATCCACAAATGAATAATAATAAAAACTGGCAACTATGGGCGATGCATTTAATGTATTGGTTTTAATAAGGACGTGTACTAATGACAAAAAAATTTATTAGTGTTCCAACCAAACTCTTAATGCTGATAGTTTCTACGTTATTGCTTTTGGCGATTGGTTTTTCTGCGCTGTCCTTATCGCGATTGCAAGATGAATACAAACAGTTTCAACAACATACGTTAGATCAAGGACAAGCACAATTTGTGCTACACAGCGATATTTTACGCTCTAAGCTCAATGTTTGGATTGAGTCATTTGCTGAGATCACCCAGTTTTCTCAACAAGATAATTTTACTGTGTTTACTGAACAGCTAAAAAACCAATTTGATGGTTTGCAGTTTAACCTTAATGTAGAAAATGTCTGGTTAGTGGATGCTAAAAAAAATACACTTTATATTACCTCAGTTATTCCTAGCGCGGTAAAAGAAAACATAGAACAAGTATTATTATATCAGCGGCCTTATCATCAAATTTATTGCCAACAACAATGTCAATTATTATTGAGTCTTCCTTTATTAAATAACCAAGGCGAAGTTGCTGTTATTACCATGAGCACTAGTCTTGTTGATATGTTGTATGCCATTAATACCTCGTTAAACAGTGATGTTGCGGTGATTAGTTTCCCTTTAGTAGCAAACGCCACTAACAATGATATTGATATTGTTTCATCATCTAATATGGGCTTAACCCAAGCACTTATTGATGCAAATAATGAATCGAATGTAGACATAGTACTTAAACAAGGGTTGCAGCTAGATCTCAATAGCCGTAGTTACTTAGTTAATATATTACCTCTTGCACAAAGTAGCCAACGGGCGTTTTACCTATCTTTAATTGATGATGTAACACAATTTAAAGAAAAAAATGCCCAATATAGACAACAGTTTTTAGTGTCACTGAGTGGTATTTTCTTACTATTAGGTTTTTTTGTTTATTTTGTCGCGAGGCCTTTTACCAAGCGTTTGTTACGGTTATCTGGAGCCTTGCCTTTGCTTGCTAGTAAAAAGTTTGACCAATTTAGGCAAGTAAAACTGCAAAGACCTATTCTATTTTCTGATGAATTAGACGTGTTAACGCATTCAGCATTAGAGTTGAGTTATGAGTTAGAGCAACTCAATATTGAAGTCGAACAAAAAACCAAAGAACTTGAAAACATTGCAATGTATGACCTGCTAACAGGCTTACCCAATCGCAATATGTTGAATTATCAATTGCGTAAGTCAATATCAAATATTGGTCGTTTCCCCGGTGGTGTTGCGGTTTTATTTTTAGATTTAGATGATTTTAAAAAGGTAAATGATAGTAACGGCCATACCGAAGGTGACAAACTACTGATTCAGGCAGCAGAACGAGTGCGTTTAAGTGTTGGTAAAATTGATTTAGCCTGTCGCTTTGGTGGTGATGAATTTGTTGTGGTGTTGGGTAACTTACAATCAGTTAACGAAGCGGTGACTGTTGCTGAGCAGTTGCTAACCCAATTTAAAGAGCCGATAAGGCTTGGCTCTAGTATTTTCTATGTCTCCACCAGTATTGGTATTTCGTATACTGAATCAGCCGATGAAAAAGCCGAAGATCTAATTTCACATGCCGATATTGCTATGTATGAAGCTAAAGATAATGGTGGCGGACAATACCATGTTTATTATCAAGCGATGTACCAACGTGTGGCTCATAAAGTCATGCTTGAAGGCGAAGTGCGTCAAGCGCTTGCCAAACAACAGTTTAGCTTAAGCCTGCAACCGCAATTACGGGCAGATAATAAAAAACTTTATGGCTTTGAAGCACTACTTCGTTGGCAGCATCCTGAGCGCGGTATGATATCTCCTGAAGATTTTATTCCGATCTTAGAAAACTCTCAGCATATGATAGAGCTTGGCTACTGGATTATTCATCGTTGCTTTGAATTAGCGGTGTTGATTAAAGAGCAAGGGTTGTCGGATATTAAAATAGCGATTAATTTATCTGCTGGGCAGTTTATCGATGTTAATTTACCTAGCTACTTACAAAGTTTATTGAAAAAGTTTTCATTAACAGCGCAAGATTTTGAATTGGAGCTTACTGAGCAAACGTTAGTTAAAGACATTGAACACACAATTACTATGATGGACAGCCTTAAAGTGATGGGCTTTAGTTTTGCCATTGATGATTTTGGTACCGGATATTCCTCGTTGGCGTACCTTAAAAAGATGCCGATTGATGTTATAAAAATTGATAAAAGCTTTGTGTTTGGTATGTTAGAAAATCATTCTGACTACCAAATTATTATGTCGACTATTGCTATGGTGAAGAATTTAGATTTAATTGTTGTTGCTGAAGGCGTAGAAACTGCTGCACAGTTGCGCAGCTTAACTGAGAACGGATGTAATATAATTCAAGGATATTATTTTTCAAAACCAGTGCCAGAAGTTGAATTAATTGAATTTATCACAACGCATATTCATGACGGGCATTGGAAAACACAGGTTGATAAAGCCTCAATAGATTAACGCATCAACAACAAAGCTTTTGAATATTATTAAGCTATATTGTTGATGCTTGGCTGGGGTCTAACTAATTATTACCGTTAAAGTACCTTGCCTCTAAAAGATGGCTTGAATATGTGCGCTAAAAGGCTCAGCACCCATAAACCCAGTAATGCGCTGTTGACTTAATTCCTTCCCTTGCAAATCAAAAAATAGAATTGAAGGTAAACCAAACACATTAAAATGCTCCATTAATTCGATATTTTCAGCGCTACCTGTTTCAGTTAAATCGATTTGAAGTAACACAGAGTTAGCTAGTGCTTGTTGAACTCTAGGGTCGGGGAAAGTGTACTGTTCAAATTCCTTACAGGCCACACACCAATCGGCATATAAATCTAACATTACCGTTTTTCCCTCATTATTTGCCTGTTTAATCGCAGCTTGTAATGCTTGCAATGTAGATACTTGCTTGAAGTGTTGCACTTGGTTAGATTGACTCGTTGAAGCAGTGGTTTGTTTAGCGCTAGGCACTACCAGCTGGTAAGCCATGTTTGCACCGACAAACATCATTAGAAAAATCAGCAGTGAACGCAAACCAAAGCCAAAACCTTTCGGCTTGTTTTGAGCGGCATTTTGATTTGCTACATAAAAATAGCTAGCACTAGCTAATACTAATAAGGCCCATAGAGCTTGGCTTGCAACGTCAGGTATAAAACGCTCTAATAAAAATATCGGAACAGCTAACAGCAACAAACCAAAAATATTTTTGATAATGTTCATCCAGTTACCTGCTTTAGGTAATAATTTACCCCCAGAACTACCTAGAATAAGTAAAGGTAATCCCATACCTAAACTTAAGGCATATAAAGCTGAGGCACCAAGTACAACATCACCAGTTTGAGAGATATATAATAATGCCCCAGTTAACGGTGCTGTTGTACATGGCGAGGCTACTAAGCCAGAAATAACCCCCATAATAATAACGCCGGTAATAGAGCCGCCTTTTTGTTTATTACTGAGATCATTTAATTTAGTTTGAAGGCTTGCAGGAAGTGCTAAATTAAACACACCGAACATTGAAAGCGCTAGAAATATAAATAAAGCACTCATCGCAATTAATACATAGGGATGTTGAAATATGGCTTGAAATTGAGCACCTGCGAGGGCAACAACAACGCCTAATAAAGTATAAGTAACCGCCATACCTTGCACATAGAAAAATGATAAGGTAAAGGCTTTTTTAGTGGTTATTTTCTCTCCTGCCCCAACAATAATACCCGTTAAAATAGGATACATAGGAAAGACACAAGGGGTAAAAGATAATAATAAACCACCAACAAAAAAAGCAACTAAGGTTAACAGTAAACTGTCTTGCTTTAACATGTCAGCTAATTGATGTTGCTCGCTAGCAGCGGTAGCTGAGGTTGTATTTGGTGTGTTATCTGTTGATGGTACGCTTATTGGCGTTTGTGAAGGGTTTAACGCTGATAAAACAGTCGAATTATCAGCCGTTGCTTGCAGAAGTACTTCATTTAATTGTACTGTTTTTTTAGTTGGCGGATAACATAAGCCTTTATCAGCACAACCTTGATAACGAATAGTAATACTTGCGTCAGCATTTGCCTGTTCTAAGTTAATCGTAAAGGTTAATTGTTCTTTATAAATTTGCTGAACACCAAAAAATTCATCTTCATGATCAATGCCTTGAGGCAGGTCTACCGCTGAAAATTGAACATTTTCTCCAGTAAACTTAAACTGATGTCGATAAAGATAGTAACCTTCGCTAATATCAAAGCTAACGT
Organism: Colwellia sp. KU-HH00111; assembly: GCF_040362745.1. NCBI lineage: Bacteria > Pseudomonadati > Pseudomonadota > Gammaproteobacteria > Alteromonadales > Colwelliaceae > Colwellia > Colwellia sp. KU-HH00111. The sequence goes on from NZ_BAABWO010000002.1 coordinate 481,560, forward strand.
TGAGCAAGTTAGTTCGTTGATCAAAATTAAAAACAAATGCTTGGTCAACATGTAAAAATTCATCATCATTACTAAACAACGAGGAACTTGAGGTGTCAAAAATTGAATTTTGCGCTTGACTAACGTTCGGTTGCAAGGAGGTAAGCGTTATAAGTAATACACACAAAACCGGTAAATAAGTGCGGGTATATTGACTTAATGGTAAGTTAAAAAACGACAGTATTTTATTCATCAAAACAACTTTAAATAATCTTTTATCCGGGTTAAGTAGTGTTTTTACCTTGCCGGATATTCAAGGTAACCACATCTGTTGCAATACTGCATAATCCTGTATGCGCTGCACCACTTATTTAGTTTAATTATGACAAGGTCAATTATAACCCAAAAGTTTAGCCTTATTCTCTTAACTAAAACTTAACAACACAAGTAAAAAGTGGTGTAAAAATGCAGTGCGCTTGAAAAAGACCTGATCAGCCCAATATATATTACAAATAAAACAGGAGTCTTTATGTTTCGCATATTATTTGCACTATTTATTATTGTTCCCATTATTGAAATTACTGTGTTAATGCAAGTAGGGGAATTAATTGGCGCATGGCCCACCGTGGCTATTGTTGTTATTAGTGCTTGGTTGGGTGCTAAGTATGTTCGCCAACAAGGGCTTGCTACCTTGCAATCGGTTCAAGCTAAAATGGCACAAGGTGAAATGCCTTCTAGTGAAATAGTTACAGGGTTAATGCTATTAGTTGCGGGTGTGCTTTTAGTAACTCCTGGTTTTGTTACCGATATTTTTGGTTTATCGTTACTTGTGCCTAGCATTCGTCAAGCATTGGCTCGCTCAGTACAGGCTCATATTCATACTAGCCAAGGTGCGGGTTTTGGTGCAAATGCGCATTTTCATTCAAGTAGTTTTACTCAAACATCAGGGCACACTTATGAAAATGAGGTTGAGCCAGAGGACATATTTACTGAAAAAGCACCATTAAATCACCATCAAGGAGAAAACTTTGAAGGTGACTTTAAACGAAAAGAATAGAAAATAGCTGAAAAAATTAACAACAACACTTGTGAAGTATTTTTTAAGCCCCATCTAGTTACACATAAACCAATTTGTTAACACTCAATAGTCTCAGGAGACAATATATGAGCATTCGTCCATTACACGATCGCGTCATCGTAAAACGCAAAGAAGTCGAATCAAAATCAGCAGGTGGCATTGTACTAACAGGTAGTGCAGCCGAGAAATCAACTCGTGGCGAAGTTGTTGCAGTTGGCAATGGCCGTATTTTAGAAAATGGTGATGTACGCCCATTAGACGTAAAAATTGGTGACCAAGTGATTTTTTCAGAAGGTTACGGTGTGAAAACTGAAAAAATTGATGGTGAAGAAGTCCTTATTTTAAGTGAAGCTGATATTTTGGCTATCGTAGAATAGTCACATTAAACATATTCTCTTTCTAGTGTAAGCACCTTAGTTTTCTTCACTTTTGAGCACATCAACATAATGACACTGTTGCTTGAAAGTATAGCGTTTACATTGATTTTTAATTAGAAACAAATTTATAGGAATTAATAACATGGCTGCAAAAGACGTATTATTTGGAAATGACGCACGCGTAAAAATGTTAAATGGTGTAAATATATTAGCCAACGCGGTAAAAGTAACTTTAGGACCTAAAGGTCGTAACGTAGTGTTAGACAAATCTTTTGGTGGTCCAACAATCACTAAAGATGGTGTTTCGGTTGCTAAAGAAATTGAGCTAGAAGATAAATTCGAAAACATGGGCGCACAAATGGTGAAAGAAGTTGCTTCTAAAGCCAATGATGAAGCTGGTGACGGTACTACAACGGCAACAGTTTTAGCGCAAGCTATTGTAAATGAAGGTTTAAAATCAATTGCTGCGGGTATGAACCCGATGGATCTTAAACGTGGTATCGATAAAGCAGTAATTGCTGCTGTGAGCGCATTAAAAGACAGCTCTACACCAGTAACAGACAATAAGGCGATTGAGCAAGTAGGTACTATTTCAGCAAACTCTGATGAAACAGTAGGTAAAATTATTGCCACAGCCATGGACAAAGTGGGTACTGAAGGCGTTATTACGGTTGAAGAAGGTCAAGCCCTTACCGATGAACTAGATGTTGTTGAAGGTATGCAATTTGACCGAGGTTACCTATCTCCTTACTTTATCAACAGCCAAGAAAACGGTACAGTTGAATTAGAAAACCCATTTATTTTATTAGTTGATAAGAAAGTCTCTAACATCAGAGAATTACTAACAACTCTTGAAGGCGTAGCAAAAGCTGGTAAGCCATTACTTATTATTGCAGAAGATGTTGAAGGTGAAGCATTAGCAACCTTAGTTGTAAACAACATGCGTGGTATTGTTAAAGTTGCAGCGGTTAAAGCCCCAGGTTTTGGTGACCGTCGTAAAGCCATGCTGCAAGATGTTGCTACATTAACAGCAGGTACCGTTATTTCTGAAGAAATTGGTATGGAGCTTGAAAAAGCGACATTAGAAGACTTAGGCCAAGCTAAGCGCGTTATCATCTCTAAAGACAATACCACCATCATTGACGGTATTGGCGAAGAAGCTGATATTCAAGCACGTGTTGCGCAAATTCGTGGTCAAATAGAAGAATCATCTTCAGATTACGATAAAGAAAAACTTCAAGAGCGTTTAGCTAAACTTGCTGGCGGTGTTGCAGTAATTAAAGTAGGTGCAGCAACAGAAGTTGAAATGAAAGAGAAAAAAGCCCGTGTTGAAGATGCATTACATGCAACACGCGCAGCGGTTGAAGAAGGTGTTGTTGCCGGTGGTGGTGTTGCATTAGTTCGCGCTGCTGAGGCTATTAAAGACCTTGAAGGTATTAACGAAGACCAAACTCATGGTATTAATGTTGCTATTCGCGCGATGGAAGCGCCACTACGTCAAATCGTATCTAACTGTGGCGATGAATCATCAGTGGTACTTAATGAAGTGCGTAATGGTGAAGCCAACTACGGCTACAATGCGGGTAACAGTACTTACGGCGATATGTTAGAAATGGGTATTCTTGATCCAACTAAAGTAACACGTTCAGCATTACAATTTGCAGCTTCGGTTGCGGGTTTAATGTTAACAACAGAAGCAATGATTACTGACGCACCACAAGAAGCTGCTGCGGCTCCTGCAATGCCTGATATGGGCGGCATGGGCGGTATGGGTGGAATGGGCGGCATGATGTAATAGAGTTAAAACTCTATTCATATAAAGCTCTAACCAATTAAACGAAAGCCTGAATAGTGATATTCAGGCTTTTTTATTTGCTGCTTCTCAATATCTAATAATACTTTTTATGTCTTAATTGTGGGCAAGCGAAAGCTATCTCCCAGCCGAACCTAATGTTCACTAAGATACGTTAGCGGACGTTTACCACCTATATAAATATTGATTGTTTGACTATAAACATTAGCAATTAATTGAATAACCGGACATTGCAAAAATGTACCATAGCCGTCATTCACAAAGTTGCATTAACATGACTTTAAAGTGCGCACTAGAGATATTAATCAATATTATATGGTTTGTATAAACACGGACTTTGCACCATACTAACTTCGAATAAAATAATACTAATTAAAAAAGCACAATAAGGACATATATATGTTTAAACGTTTCATAAGCTTAGCTTTATTAGGCTTCGCCCTCACGGCATGCTCAAGTTCTGATCAAGAAGATAAAAATCGACAAATTTCGATACAAACCTATAGCGCTGAAGAATTCTTTAAAACAACTAGTACTTTTGGTTCATCCATTAACTATAAAGGTGATGCCGTTCTTGTAAGTAACGACGATTCAGGTATTTACAACGCATATAAAGTACCACTAAACGGCAGCTTGCCAACTCAGCTAACTTTTTCAACCGAAGAATCAATATACGTCGATTCTTGGTTTCCAAATGATGAAAGGTTTTTATTTTCAGCTGATAAAGGTGGAGATGAATTAGATCACCTATTTGTTAGGGAGTTAAATGGCGAAGAAACTGATTTAACCCCTGGTTCAGGACACAAAGCTAACTTTCTATCCTGGCATAAAGACAAAGAAACCTTTTATGTAATGACCAATGAACGTGATGCAAAATACTTTGATGTTTATCAATACTCAGTGAGCGATTATAGCCGACAACTCATATTTGAAAATACAACTGGATATTCAATTGAGTCGATGAGTCCAAATGGGCGATTTGTCGCGTTAAGTAAGTCGCATTCTAATAGTAATTCAGACCTATACCTTGTCGACATTTTAAAGAAGTCGCTTAAACCAACTCATGTATCACCACATGAAGGCAACGTTGAGTATTTTGCCTACACCTTCACTCAAGATAGTAAGCAATTAATCTATGCCACAAACGAATTCGGTGAATTTAATCAAGCTTGGTCATACGATATAGCGTCAGGTGAGCATACCATTAATTTCAAAGCACCTTGGGATGTAAGGTTTAGTTATTTTTCCGAAGACGGAAAATACCAAGTCACTGGAATCAACGCCGATGCACAAACAAAAATTGAAATAAAAGATGTTGCGAGTAATAAGTCTCTAGCATTGCCGAATATGCCAAGCGGTGATTTGCGTGGTGTGAACTTTTCTGCCGATTCTACAACTCTCGTTTTTTATGTTAATTCTGATATTTCGCCATCAGATTTATATGTGCATAAGATGGGAAGTAATAGCGTTAAGCGTTTGACCAACTCTGGCAACCCAGCAATTAAAGAAGAAAATTTGGTTGCGGGTGAAGTTGTACGATTTAAAAGCTTTGACGGTTTAGAAATTCCAGCAATTTTGTATAAACCAAAACAAGCAACTACTCAAAAAGTACCAGCATTGATAATGATTCACGGCGGCCCTGGCGGACAATCTCGTAAAGGATACTCTGCTTATACTCAGCATTTGGTAAACAACGGTTATGCCATTATAAAAATTAACAATCGTGGTTCCAATGGTTATGGCAAAACGTTTTATCATTTAGATGATAAAAAGCATGGTGACCATGACTTAAAAGACGTTGTATACAATAAGAAATATTTACAAACGCTAGATTGGGTTGATGAAGATCGTATAGGTGTAATGGGCGGTAGTTATGGAGGTTATCTAACGATGGCTGCTATGGCGTTTACCGATGAATTTAAAGTAGGTATTAATATTTTTGGCGTAACCAACTGGGTACGTACTTTAGAAAGTATTCCTCCATATTGGGAAGCGTTCAGACAAAGCCTATATGATGAATTAGGCGATCCAGCGACAGACAAAGAACGATTACACAGTATTTCACCTGTATTTTTCGGTCATCAAGTAAAAAGCCCTGTTTTAGTTGTGCAAGGTAAAAACGATCCTCGTGTGCTTCAAATTGAAAGTGATGAAATGGTTGAAGCTATTCGTGGCGGCGGCACTTACGTTGATTACCTAGTATTTGATGATGAAGGCCATGGCTTTAGTAAAAAGGCAAATCGCATCAGTGCGTCAGATAAATACCTATCCTTCTTAAAAGAGTATTTATAAGAGCACTATTTTACTTAGCTTGCTGTAGAGCAATATATGCTTAAGCAAATCATTTGGTCCAATGTTGTCGATCACCATTATGAAGCGCCTTTCATTATAGGGGCGCTTCTTATTATTCTAGTTTACAATAATGAAGTATGTATCAAAGGCTCAATGAGTTTGAACTAGCCCTAAATGAGCAAGAAATTTCAATTAGTATTGCCATTGATATGATCAAGTATATACAAAAGTTAATGTCAGCAAAGCGCTTAAGAAGGCATTGAGTAGAAACAAATCTAAACTCTGTGTTGGAATAGTGGTGAACCAAGATGTTTGTTTTTAACAAAAACTTTATTTTAATATTTATCAACAGCTTAACTAAGTCACTTGAGCTGCGGGGGTATAATGTGGGGTATCCCACTTGGTTAGTTTTATTTTTTAGTTGATTATCAAATGGATAGGCTGTGAGTGGGCGGCATGGTGTAATAGATTTCAGCCTAAATCGTTTTGTAATAAACCATAACGCATTGATTTTATAGATTTTCATTTGTACGTTTTATCAAACTTTATAATTTCAAGAGTATAAATTGGATTGCCGATAATTCATCTATGGGCAGGAAATTATGGTTTAAGTTACATGATCATATCAATTAAAGGAGTCAGAAAAGTAATCAACTGACTTTTACTTTCATTAAACGCTTTTGAAGGTTCCAGCAGCTTTTACACAGGCAAGTACTTGTGTAGCACCGATCTCAGCTTTGTATATACTGGGCCCATATCGATTTTATTGGGGGTGTTGTCGGCGTTAAATTCAACAGAAAGACCAAGTTCGGATATGCTGGGAACTGTTGCAACGTTGAGAACATGCTGATGAGTACCTTTTTTGAAATGATAAAATTGAGAAGTCATTAATCAAACAAACAAGGTTTAACCATCCAAGTAATCATTGAATTCTCTAATCAAATGAAGACGCTCTACAAAAATTGGGTATATCTAAGTTGAAAATGAAAGCAGAGGTATGCTGCAAAGAGAAAAGGAGAATCAGCCTTTAAAACCAGTTTACTTAGTTAATATAAAGCCTATTACTTATATTTAAGTATTAGGCTCGCAAATATCAGATAGGTAAAATTAGGTTGAAACCAGCGTTTTATTAGATGAAGACCCCATCAGTAATATGACACCTTGCACAATAAATAAGTAAGCACCTGATATCGGCATAATAACCGCTATAGTAATGCCAATAGCTATAAAGCCCCAACCAAGTGAAAGTGGCGGTATAAAGCCTTCGTTTAATGCTTTTTGTAGCATCAATCCAAACAACATCCAAAATGTACCGCTAATTAAAAACCAACTTATGGCTTCACGGTCAAATGCCATTTGCCCATTTACTACAGTTGAAAATAGCCAACCGTCTTGGTGCATGCCTATTAAGCTTGACCAACCAAGCATCAGCCCAATAAAGTTGTGTATCACGCCCGTGGCAAATAAATAATAACCGGAGTATTTCATCGCTTTCATGGTAGCTTCCTTTAAGTTTTAAAATTTGTTTATTAGCTATCAATATTAATTATCAATATTAGGGAGCAATGCTTTTGATGCCATAACCGATACTCTCAATGCGTCTTCTACGCTTGGTGTTGGATGAATTTGCTGCATGCCTAAAAAATTGGCGTAGGCCATTAAAGCAACATCTTTAGCTTGTGATTGTTCAAGCCCTAATTCGAAATAACACTGTGCTAAATATTCTTGTCGTTGAGTGTCTATTTTTTGCAAATGTACACTAATGGTTGGGTCTTTAAGTGCCCAAGCACGGATATGCACTTCTGCTTCAATGTTTGTGCTGGTAATGACTTTATCTAGCTTTTTTAACCGCTCTAGCGGTGAGTCTTGAGTATTGGCTTGTTCAATAAAGGCAACTGTGGTGGTTTCGTACCAATGCTGCATTAAGTTATCGATAAACATTGCACGATTTTTAAAGTGGTGATAAAAAGAGCCTTTAGTCACGCCTTTTAAATCACATAAAGGTGCTATTTTAAGATGGTCAGGCCCTTTTTTAATGAGTATTTCAAGTGCAAAGGTTAGCCAGTCTATGCGGTTTTTTTTAGCGGGTTTAGTCATATTCTTTTCGCCTTAATGGCATTGTTAATTACGATACGGGCAATAAAGTAATGAAAGGGCAGAACGGCATTAACGTAAATACGGCCAATCAGTGTTTTTTGATTAACCAAACTCGAAACAACGACGTTATTACCTTGCTTTTTGACACTTAAATAGAAAGTCATATGTTTATCATCGGCATAACTGATTATTTCATCATCTGACTTTTCAATAATAGTTAAAAAGCCTGCTTGATCGCCAATAGATAATTCATCGCTTTCTGGCCTTAAATTATCTTGTCCCACTTTAAAGCCAAATAGCTTTACCAGTTTATTGCGCAGTTGCATTAGGCCATTAACCCAACTAGGTAAATAATTAAAAATGGCATATTGCACTTCGCTGGGGGTAAGTTGCTTTTGTGATAACTGCGTTTGCAGTGCATCTCTGAAAAAAGGCGCGATTGCTTTGCCACTCAGACGATCATCGATTGGTAGCTTTAAAGCATGAATAGCGGCGAATATTTTAATCATCAAACTTTCCTTTATTCGGTAGTCAACCCAAATCAATAAACTTAAACCAACAAACTTGCAATACCCAACACAGACACGGTTGAAAAAAGTAACGTAGAAGGAAAACGAAACGGGTTAATATTCCCCTTTAGTGCAACCAAAGCACTGAGAACAGCAAAACAACTATTCAGAATACTTAAAAAAACAACCAATTCAGGTTTATTTGGATTTAATGCTACATATGCATAACCGCCACCCATCAAAAAAGTATAAATAGTGGTGATATGCCAGCAGTAATAATTCAACCATTTAGATGCAATAGGCAAGGAGGTATTGACTAGCAAAGGTTGTGCAACTCTACGACTACCGACAAATGTATGTACTAAAAATGTAACAAAGCTCATTACAACAGCTGTCCATAAAAATGTTACCTGCATTTAATACTCCTTACTAAGCTCAACTAGTTAACTGATATGAACGATTAAAAAGAACATATATTACATATAAAAACATACCATACAGTATGGTATGTTTTTATGTTATGATCATAACGATCATTAATCAAATTAAAATTGCTATAAATAATATTTACAATAGGAGAGGGAGATAGATCACTAGCTATTAAGTAGTGACATAAAGTTGCTTAACCTATATTAAATAGACAGGTTACTAGATGAAAAATTACCTGCAATATCTGCGTATTATATTTTCTTTGCTATTGCCTGTACTACGGCGCCAATACTTTATGAAAGGCGCCTTCAATAATATTCTGTTCTAATTCCAATAAATGGCTGAAGTGAAACGTGTTTAATTCACGGCTAAGCTATTCTTCAATGTCAGCCAATTTTAAAATGTGTGAGACAACGATGTTTCATTATTATTTTCGATTGTTGGCCAGTTCCATGCGTACCAAGCAATCGCCACTGAAATGAAAATCTCTATTGCCGTTAAAAATAGGTAAAACACCCAACCACCACCTAAATTTACCGCAACAAGCAAAATTATATAAAACATAGGCAATATAATATTTAATAAGCGATTAATTATAGGTTTTAACACTAAGGTGAAAAATATCATCACACTAGGTATTACCATGAGTAGCGCGACTGCAAAAAACTCTAATTGCGTTTCTGTTGTTGATTTTACCAGCATTGCTTCAGCTAGTACTCCAGGTACATAAATTTCGATATAGTCGCCATAGACATAACAAAACATTACCGCGACCCAAAGTGCAGAGATTTTCAGTTTGACGTTAATTTGAAAGTCTTCAAAAACTTGCGCGGTACTATTGTTTGAACTCATTTGTAACTCCATTTCTCTATTTGTTTTTACCCTTTGAACAGGCAAAAGGTGATGGTTAAAATTATTAGTGAAGGGCAATACCAAGGTTTGTATTAACACTTCATCAATCACAAGGTAACGAGGACACAATATTACAATTTGTCCGTGATTGTTTAAAATAATAGGCTTTATAAGCGCTTATGTCGTCCGAGACTAGAAGCGCGGACACTTTTTTAGGTATATTCTAGGATAATGAAGTAGAATTAATGCTTAAATATTTAAGTGTGCAAATAAGGTATGAAATTTGACTGACCCTATCGTAATGATTATCAGCATGATTATGCTAGGACAGATATTGTTAAGCGTTCCAATTCTTTTGAAGCGCGCATTGAAGTCTGTCGTTTTTTTACCCTTAGCAATCTTTTTATTCGCCAACGGCACAATCGCATTGGTGCCAGTTGTTTATGCACAATTTCCTGATGTTAGCCAACTTTATAGCGCGATAGCATTTCCTATTGCTTTTTTGTTGTGTCCTTCTTTATGGTTTTATATTGAAGGGATCACCGCTGAAAAACCTTGGCAACTAAACCGCAAACAAATACGCTATTTTTCTTTGTTATGGCCCGCTATGCTTATTGGTGTCATGATCCTGTCTTTACCAAAAAGCATGTATAACGACATGTTTATTGATGACCTTGATGTAGTTGCCCCTTTAGCTATCGCCACAGCTATAGGTTTATTGGTGTTGATGATGCTTTGGTTGGGGCAATGTGTGTATTTAGCTTTCCGTATTATTCGTCGTTTGGTTGATTATCGAAAACAGCTAAAAAACGTGTTTTCAAACCATGACGATAAAGCACTTAACTGGATGAACTGGCTACTATTTATTGCTATTTGCACATGGTTGTTTTCTTTGGTTACGGTGTTTTCTTCCAACCTATTTGACAACTTTTTATTTAATATAAGAACTGAGAGCTTGCTGTCCCTATTGTTGGTCTGGAGTTTGGCTCACTTTGGCTTGCAACAAAAGCCAGTTTTTACTGACTATGGTAAAAATGAAACGCTAGATACAGCAGCCCCAAATAATGATAATAGCATTGTACTCAGTCCTCCAATGAAGTATCAGCGTTCAGCACTAGATTCTGAGCAAGCAAGTCGTATTGCAGATAAAATTAATAACACGATGAGTAAGGAGAAGTTATATTTAGATTCAAGCTTATCATTGCAAAAACTCGCAAACCATTTAGCTATTTCTCCCAACTATATCTCACAAACGCTGAATGAAACGCTCTGCACTAACTTCTTTGACTTCATCAACAAGTGGCGTATTGAGGCTGCCAAATCGAAAATTTTAGCCAATCAAGACAGTGTGCTAAATGTCGCGCTTGAGGTTGGTTTTAACGCGAGACCTTCCTTTTATAAAGCCTTTAAGCAAGAGACTGGAACAACCCCAAGTGAGTTTCGTAAGCTATCTAAGTCAATGAAAGAAGGGAATGCTGGCGTCAATTCAATATAACGTTTTTGTAAATCTATTACTGAAGCATTAATCTTTTAAACTAAAGCCTTATTTCATCACTCACACTACTCTCTAAACGATTGAATACGTATGCATGCATACGTATTCAATCTAACATCCTCTCATAACTAGCGTTTAATAAACCAACAGCAAATGTTGGATATTTGTAACTCAGGTACTAAGCCCTACGATAAGCCTTATGACAAATGTGCTGTACAAAAATAAATTAAAATAAAATATAAAAACAAGGTGATAGTGATGAAAGTAAGAGCGTTTATAACCGCGGTATGTGTACTTCTCTTTAGTGTTGATGGCTATAGCTCAATCATTGACAATGGTGATTTCCAACGTTGTGATTTTCAAGGTTGGCACAAAGACACTGACGGTTTTGGTGACCCGGGTTCAACAGGGGATTTTAGTATTAATAATAATGCCGGCGACTGTAGTGCTGTTATTAGTGTTGATCTATTAGAGGGGGCTACTGCATTTAATGCCAATACGCTTTTCACTGCCTTAGACTTAACGGTTGCCAGTGGTGGTTTGCAGCTTAGCTTTGATTGGAATTTCTCTGGTTTTGATGACGGTAGCTTGTTAGCCGACAGTTTTTTTGTCAGTTTAAGCAATGGCACAGGAACTTTATTCAATGCTAATGGTGAACATGGACATCTTATTGAAGCGACTAGTCTCTACCAGTCAGGGGCTTTTTCCGCATTATTAGACCCTAGCTTTTACAACCAAACAAATTGGACCCTAGATTTCACTGTACAAGGTGGTTTTAACCCGACGTCGGTGTCATCAAAACTCATGATAGACAATGTTTTGTTAACTTCTGTAACAACTTCAGTGCCAGAGCCAAGTACACTTATCATGCTATTAATCGCTATGGTAGGTGTAATTAGCCAACAACGCTTTAATTCCAACCGAGGATAATGGCATGAATTTTTATAAAAAAACTCTGTGGCAATTAACGCTACAATTTGCGCTATTATTAATGTTACTGACTACCCCCTTTAGCTATGCTGCATGGCAGAATACAGCTGAAACTGATTTTAGTTATTCACCTCGTCCTGTTTACGATCGCATCAATAATCAATATTTGTCAATTGTTACTATTACTAACCAAGGTAGCGAAACATTAACCGGGCCATTTCGAGTTTTCATTCCGAGCAGCAGCCACCAGATACTAAATATTGATGGTCATGACGATGGTGTTCCTTATATCAATTTGTCGATAGGGGAACTAGCTGCAGGTGCCAGCCATAAGTTTACGTTAAAACTTGAGCTCAAACGTGCGCTTATTGCTTTTGAAATCATCAATAAGGTGGAGATAATCACGAGCGGTACAGGGCTTGAATTAAGCGATAATCAAATAGCTATTTTTTATCAACGCGCAGATGGTAACTATGATGGTTGGGGATTACATTTATGGAACGGCGAAGGTTGCGGTAATTATGCGAGTCCAACTACTGACAGTGCTCATTTTTCTCAGTGGTCATCTCCGTACCCTATTGATGGCATACATCCAGAATATGGCGGCTATTATATTCTTAGTGTAGAACCTGGTGCCGATTGCTATAACTTCATTATTCATAAGGGGAATGACAAAGCGCTTGGTGCTAGTAATAGTCGCTTCGAACCTATAAAAGCCGAGCAAAGCCAGCAGGCCTTCACCTTTAATGGCTACCCTGACATCTGGTATACCCCAGTTAGCACTCGGCCTGTTTTTTTGGATGGTGCGCGCGTTCATTGGTTAGACACCAGTACGTTATTATGGTCAACTGAAGTGAATAACGCAGATAGTTACCGTTTGTATTATGCCGCAGAAGCAGGTATTGAGGTTATCGACAAAGCGCTACTGAATGACTTACCATATAAAACACTCGCTACCAAAGATGCTAACGCGAGTTATTATCAACAAAACCCACACTTAAATGGCTTTAAAGGCTTCACCTTAGATATAGATGATGCTCAAGCAAAACAATTAGTTAAAAATCAATTACTCGTAGTCGCTTTAGATCAACAAGAAAATTTACTCGATGCGACACGTGTGCAGTCGCCACGTTTATTGGACTATTTGTATACCCGCAACAGCTTAGATGCTGATGAAGCAAACTTAGGTGTTAATTATCAAGATGGTCAAGTAACCGCAGCAGTTTGGGCGCCTACTGCAAGCCAAGTGGCAATTAAGATTTATAATGTTGCAAAGCAAGAAGTAAAGACTCAGCCAATGCTTGTCGATGAAGCGACAGGTATTTGGTCTTATCGCACGGAAAAATCGACGGTTGATCGCCTTTATTACCGTTATCAATTAACCGTATTTCATCCACTGACCAGTAAAATGGAAAACTTAACGGTTACAGATCCTTATTCTGTCGGTTTATCAACTAATGGTCGATATAGTCAATTTGTTGATTTAAACGACGATGAATTAAAACCACAAGGCTGGGATACTCATGTTGTACCTACAGTAGCAAGTTTTGAGGACAGCATTATTTATGAAGGTCATATTCGTGACTTTAGTGCTTTAGACCAAAGCACAAGCGCAGAGAATCGCGGAAAGTATCTTGCTTTTACCGAAGCAGACTCTTTACCTATGCAGCATTTACAGCAACTACAAGCGGCAGGTTTAACGCATTTTCATGTATTACCTGCCAATGACATCGCCTCTATCGAGGAAGATGCTAGTCAGCGTGTTGATGTAACCGATACGGTGGCTGATTTATGCCAACTGAACGCTAATACGCCAGTATGTGGTGTCGAGAATGACAATACTGTACTACTTGATGTCTTAAAAAATTACGACCCAAGTACAACACAAGCGCAAGCACTGGTTGAATCAATGCGACGTTTTGACGGCTTTAATTGGGGGTATGATCCACAGCATTTTGCCGCACCTGAAGGTAGTTACGCTTCAAATCCTGATGGCATTAGCCGCATCATTGAAATGCGTGCAATGAACCAAGCATTGCATGAAATTGGACTACGGGTAGTACTTGATGTTGTCTACAACCATGCCGCATCATCAGGCTTATATGATAACTCGGTATTAGATAAAGTAGTACCAGGGTATTACCATAGGTTAAATGAATATAGTGGAGCTATTGAAACCTCTACTTGTTGTGAAAATACGGCAACAGAGCATAGAATGATGGCTAAACTAATGAATGATTCATTAGTGAGCTTTGCCAAAAATTTTGGCTTTGACGGCTTTAGGTTTGACTTAATGGGACATATTCCTAAGCAAGCTATTCTTGAAGCAAGAAAGGCGGTATTAGCTGTAGATGCTGATAGCTATTTTTATGGTGAAGGTTGGAATTTCGGCGAAGTGGTCAATAACCGCCGTTTTGAACAAGCATCACAACTTAATATGGCCGGCAGCGAAATAGGCACATACTCTGACCGACAACGTGACGCTGTGCGAGGCGCTGCTTTATTTAATGATGGCGGTAGTTTAGATGATCAAGATGTTATCCGTATTGGTTTAGTTGGGAATATTGATAGCTATCAGTTTGTTGCCGCTAGTGGTAACTATCTATCTAGTTATGATTATCAATGGAATGGTCAACCAGCAGGTTACAGTAGCGACCCAGCAGATACCGTTAATTATGTCTCTAAGCATGATAATGAAACCTTATGGGATCAGCTACAGTATCATTTGCCTGCCCAAATGAGCGTTAGCGATAAAGTAAGGGTGCAAAATATTGCGCTTTCATTACCACTATTGAGCCAAGGAATTCCATTTTTACAAATGGGATCAGATTTAATTCGTTCAAAATCAATGGATAGAAATACCTATGATGCCGGTGATTGGTTTAATCGTATTGATTTCACACAAACACAAAGTAATTGGAATATTGGTTTACCGTTAGCCCAAGACAACCAAAATAAATGGCCAACGATTAGTGCGATTAGTGCTAATGCGAATAATGCTTTTAGCGCTCAAGCAATTAACTTAACGAGTGCTCTATTTAAAGAGTTTATCAATATTAGAGCAACCAGTAAGCTATTTAGATTGACCACGGCAGAGCAAGTATCTAACCGTATTAAGTTTCATAACATTGGTACCGAGCAGCGCCAAGGTTTAATAGTAATGAGCTTAGATGATGGAATAGGGTTGACAGATTTAGACCCGGCAAACGATGCCATTGTGGTGCTATTTAATGGTACTAGCAGTGAACAGTCTTTCAACGTTAATAATGCGACTAACTTTGAACTACATCAAAACCAGGCGAACTCAGCAGATACTCGCGTGCAAACCGCTAGTTTTAGCAATGGCAATTTTGTTGTACCTGCACTAACGACCGCAGTATTTGTTAAACCACAAGGAGAAGAGCAAGGTTTTGGTTTATCGGCATTACCTGCTTATGGCACCAACACCATTTATTTACGTGGTGCGATGAATAATTGGGATACTTCCTTGCCTTTTATTTATATGGGTAATGATAAATACCGACTAGCTACAGATTTACAGCAGGGTGAATATCAGTTCAAAATTGCAGATGATAGTTTTTCAACGGCAAATATTGGTGGTGGGTTCAATATGCCTATCGCTCAAGCGACTAGCTTAATTAACGGCGGCAATAATTTAACATTAAACCTTATTGCTGATGGTAAGTATGTGTTTGAATTAGACGCTAGCGACGGACACAGCCCAAGTTTATTGATAACACCAGATGAACCACTAGCAATACCAGCACCTTACGGTGATAAGGTTATCTACTTAAGAGGTTTAATGAATGAGTGGGGCACTAATCGCCCATTAACTTATCAAGGTAACGGTATTTATAGTGGCCGTTATCAAATCTCCGACGGCCAACATTCATTAAAAGTTGCTGATGCTGACTGGGGAGGCACAGGTGGTCCTAATTTGGGTGGGGCACACGCTATAACGTTAGGTACTAACGTTGAGTTAACACCAAACTCTAATGATAACCTTTCATTAACGCTTGTTAACACCCAAATATTAGCTTTTGTACTTGATGCGAACGACATAAATACACCTGTATTAACGATAAGTGAAATAGTAGAATAACGCTCTATTCGTGCGTAAAACTATATTTTTTATCGTGTTTGATTACTTTATGGTGCTGCGCTCATTAAGAGCGCAGGCCTATTTATCGACTTTACCGTAAAGTTACTTCATGGAATACCAGCATAGAGCTTCGAGAGCAAATAATTAAGCCCTTTATCCGGGGAGAACAAAGTGCGTCAAATTATAAAGGATATGGCGTTGGCTTAGCGATTGTAAAACGTGTGCTTGATTGGCATAGCGCCAGCCTAACCGTTGGTGACTCTCATGAGCTTTCTGGGGCGGAGTTTAAGCTGGTATTGCCGAAAATAATCAATTTTTGATAAGGCAAGATCCCTAAAAGCTTTTATGCTAAAGGTGATACGCTATTACTTTGCACTGATATTTTGTTGCCAATCATAAAAATCTGTTTCTAGGGTGCTATAAATTTCTTGGAAAATGCCATAAGTTTCACCGGCAGAAAAGGCTGAACATGGCTCAACTTGTTCTTTTTCAATAAAGGTGATTAACGCGTTTAACCGCTCAAGATCACCGTACATAAAGGCAACCCAAGCCCAGCTGCTATAATACAGGTGATGAATGTCTAAATTTGCCCATTGTTGATAGTCAAAAAACTGCATTAACGGATAGGGCGGTTTGGTTAATTGATTGGTGTAAAAAACAAGGCTGAGTTTGTCATCTTTTATGGTCATATTCTCATAAAATTCAGCCATGCCTTCATTAAACATCCGTGGCGTTTTACCTATGATGTGTGCATTAAAGGCGTGAACCGTTTCATGAAGGGCGGTTTTTAGGGCTTTTTCATCAGAATGTTGGTAATCAATATAAGCAATATTTAATCCACCAAAATAAACGCCAAGAGAGGTAATTAAATTATCAGCATAAAACCCAGTGTAATAATCATAATCGGTTCGTTCAGGGGTGATCACTAAATTTAATTCTATTTTGCGCTCAGCTGAGTCGCCTAATAATTTAATGTACTCTTGATGTAAAATGTTAATTCTTGCAATCAGCGTTTCTTCAAAATAGGTTGTCATTTTGACTGAATAAAGGTTGAGCGTTAAATTAGGGCTGAGCTGATAAAACTGGTGTTGATACTGGTTACTTAATCGCTGGGTGGCAGTTGTAAGTGACGCTTGGTAATCCATATGCAATCTATCTATACTACAAAGATGTTCGTCAAACACATCTTGTGAAGGGTAATGGTTTTCTACTTTATAAGGAGGAGCAACGGGCGGCGCAACGTGCACTTTTTCGGTTAATACTTGCTTAGCCTTAATGGGTGTTAAAGCTTTTGGTTGGCTGTGGGCTTTTTGCTCAATGATAGGTGCTGTGGGCATTATTTTTTTATCAGCAAGCGGGCTGATGATAACGAGAGCAATAACAATAGCAACAAGGTAAATGAGCCAGTTTTTATTTTTTTTAGTTGCCATAATTTACTAACACAATTGAACAAGTGATGGTTGCTATAGTTGAGTTGTGGAAAAATATCCAGTCATTTGAGTTAATGAAAAAATCTCAGCTAAAGTACAATTTAGCAGTTTTAGTTTAAAACTCAAAACAATTCATCACAGTGATTGAGTACCTGTCCTTGTGATGCTTGAAAGTATTATTTCACTAATGAAGACAACGGCGCCAACTGTATTTCAGCGTGAAATAGAACTTCTTTTGTGGCTAACACGCAACTGCAATGATGCACAACAGATTGAGCGTTCTTATCAGCTGATTTAATAGGAGAGCTTAGTAAAATATTTAAACAATCATTACTTTGAAGCGTGCTCATTACTTTGTTATCAATCGACAATTTATGAGACAGGTATATCATTGGCTCTGCAATCAAGTCTTGTCCAACTGCCTGTGCTCGCTCTAAGAGCGCTGATGATATCAAACTTAGTGGGTACATTTCAGGAAAGCTGACTTTATCAATAAATTCATCAATGTAGTCAGATTGCTCAGCGAATGCACTGGTTAGAAAGTTTTTAGCATTACCAACAATCATGTATTTACGTTTAACAAAACAGTGCGAACCGGTGATAAAGCTTCGATCATCGCTATTAAACACTTCCTCAAAATTTGGTAATGGCGCAATACCTTTTATCAAGTGAGCACTGCTTTGTCGTTTATAGCCGAGTAACACTGTTTTACCGTTTGCTTTAAGTGCGACTCGATTTGAAAAGTACTCAGTATTGGCACCAGATGATAGGCGGCCATCACGAACTACTAGTGAAATACTATCACCTGGTTTAACTGCACCGGCAAACGTGAGTTCATACTGGCTAAAGTTCAACGGTGAGCCGCTAATTTGTGGCTTGTTTGCGGTATTTAATTGTTGGATGTAATTTTTAGCAGAACGATTGACCTGGTCTTCTACAAAGCAGCCTAATTGAAAACCTAGCGCAACTGTTCCGCGAAAAGGGTTATCTTTTATCTTGTGCCAGCGGTGCTTATCATGAAACAAATTAAAGTCGTCGGTAGCGTTGCGTGCAGCTTCAATGTGCATCTGACTCATTATATATTCAGACATGGTATATCCTATTTCGTAGTCGCCTTTTGTAAAATAGTACGCGTTTTATGTAATATCTCGAACATTTTTATGGTCTAATCTATTATAGACCATACGGAGGATATGCTTATGAAAACGTTTACGACCATATTATTAATCTTGTTAGTCATTATTTTGTTGCCTAGCAAAACATACGCTGCAACCGCTGAAGTTACTTGGACAGATTATAAAAAATATCGGGATATTGACTCGGGTAATGAACACCGTACACACTTTAGAGAACGCACGTTTAAAAACTTTGAAAAACACTTTAATAAGTTAGCACAGCGTCTTCCTGAAGGTATGGTCCTCCATATTGAGGTCACCGATGTTGATTTGGCGGGTGATACCCTCATCGGCGGCATTGACCGTTTGCGAATCATTAAAGAACTTTATTCACCACAATTGACTTTTTCTTATCAATTACTTGGCTCTGATGGCGGGAAAATTGCTGCAGCATCGGTAAAATTACGAGATATGAACTTTATGATGGGCAGCAGCCTTAGATACCGCAATGATGCTTTAGGTTATGAAAAGAAAATGCTAGATGACTGGTTTAAAAAAGCTTTCAATGATCATATTGTGGAAAAAAACCAATAACACTTTACCTACATTTTGTTATTTAACCACAATGACAACTAAGTATTGTGGTTAAATATCGTAACAAAATAAAGAGTGGCATGTATTTATGCGCTATGAGTCTGTTCAAAACCGGCTAATACCGTAAATAGCTGTTCTATTTTTTTGACTAAAGGAATAAGTAATTCCTGTTGCTCTTTATTAGCCTGCCACTGCAATAAATCATCGGCGATTTCTTCAACATAAGGCTGAAATGTATTTGCACTATTATTAAAACCAGCATCTTTTTTGAAAATAGCTTCAAATCCGGCTTTTTTTTGTGCTCTTAAATCAGCTAATGTTGCATCAGCAGTCAGGGATCTTTTTAAAATTAAAGATATATTTTCGATCAATTGTTGTTCTATCGCTTTAGTCATGGTGTATTTTCTTACTCAAAAAGTGGGGTGATTATTCCAGCTTATGCTGTGAATGTTTAGTTTAATGTTAAATTAATAGGGGTTTTATTTGCTTGTCCCGCTAATTCTCGCACCAATTTTGGCATTAAAAAGCCGGGCAAGATGCTAAGCATTTCGTTAACTATTTTTATTGCTCTTTCTTCTTTGACATCAAAATGGGCGGCGCCTTGAACGGGGTCAAATAAATGTAAATAGTAAGGCATTATGCCGCTATCAAAAGCTTTTTCACATAGGGTAATAAGTGTTTTAGCATTATCGTTTACCCCTTTAAGCATTACGCTTTGATTAAAAATTGGAATACGCGCAGCTTTTAACGGCTCAAGCGCATTAACAAGTGAATCATCTATTTCATTACCATGGTTTATATGTAAAACCATGGTTGCTTTTAAACGACTATGGCTTAGTAGTTCAACTAATTTCGGGGTAATACGATTGGGGATCACCACGGGCAAGCGTGTATGAATGCGTAAGCGGGTCACATGAGGTATCGCCTCTATTTGCTCTACAAGCCAAGTTAAATGTTCATCGCTGGCCATCAGTGGGTCGCCGCCACTAAAAATCACTTCAGAAATTTCAGTATGTTTGCTGATGTATGTTAATGCTTGCTGCCAGCGCTGCTTGTTGGGGCTGTTCTCGTGGTAGGGAAAATGACGACGGAAGCAGTAACGGCAATTTATTGCACACCCAGCTTTAACGATCATTAATACTCGATGCTTATATTTGTGCAGTAAGCCTTCAGCAACGGTATCATGCTCTTGCAGAGGATCAGTCATAAAACCGTCAGTCACAACAAATTCGTTTGATAGTGGCATCACCTGTTTTAATAACGGATCGTCAATATCCCCAGGCGCCATACGTTTTATAAAAGGTATGGGGACGCGTACTGGAAATAATTTTCGAGCTTTAAAGTGCTGTAAATAATTCTCACTATTAATACCCAACATAGATAATAATTTTTCTGGGTCAGTGACCACTTGCTGTAGATCTTTTTGCCATGAAATTTCACTGCAAAGATGCAATTGTGGGTCAATTTGGGTTATTATCTGCGACAATTTTTCACCTGAAAACTCTTTTAATTTGTTGTTTTTGCTCATGTTTTTGTTTTTAGGTTTATGTGTTGTTTACAGCGCGATAACAAGTGCTTATTTATTATACACTTGCAAATTTTCTCTATTTGTCAGGCACTAAAAAACCGCTATAAAAAGCGGTCTTTTTTGGTGTTTTTTTTCTATGCCGCAAGGTGTCTAAATGCCTCGGCAACCTTTGGGTTGTGTACCTTTTCAGCGTATGCGGCTAAGTATACTTGTTGTGGTGATAAGCCACTCATTTCAATCATTTTATCGAGTAGTTCATCATTTGGTACTTGTCGGCCATTTCTGTATCTGCTGAATGAGATTCTAGAAATGCCAAGTTTTTGAGATGTCTTATTGTCTGAAACTCCATTGCAGACCTTGTCTAGTACGTCTTGAAAGTTCATTTCATTCTACCTGATGTTGTTAGCTTTTTTAATTTTAGTACCTGTAAAGCATTTTGGCAATCGTATCGGTACACTTTACAGGTGTATCGGCATGCTATACCTTATTATTCGCTTTAGCGGTGTAGGCCGTTTTACTGATGTTGTTAGCACACTTCATGTTATTTCAGTTCATAGCCGCCAAAGCATCTTACTTACATTTATTCCCTTGGTGTTGCCTGTTGCAACGGGCGCACCGCCCTTTTTTTAGGTTTGGGAATGCTAACGGGGGGTAACTGAATGCAAGCTGAACAAGTAACGATTGTTGATAATACAGCCGCTTTTAGAGCGCGTTTACAGCAACGGTGGCAAGCCAACATGACAGACATCTCCTTAATTAAAAAAATGATTTTAATGCGCTATTACGCGCAAAAGGGGAAGTTATGATTTCAGTTAATGCGAAAGTAAAAAAAGGCGATTTTAGAGGTTGGATTCAAAACGCTAGTGACTCTAAAAGAACAATTCAATTTATACAAATATGGTCACCTGATGATTCAAGAGTGAGTTTAGAATTTGATTGCATTGAAGAGTGGCAACGTTTTATTGATTTTTTCAATATAACCGACATTACCGACATGCGAAAAAAGCCAGAGTAACGAGCAAAACAAAGCCCATGCCTTAAACCGCGTGGGCTTTCTTTTGCTCGTTAAAAAGGTTTTTAGCTATCAGGGTGTGTAATTGGGTTGAAGAGATTGGTTGCACACTACGTTAAAAAATGGGGTTTGAGTGGCCCAGTTCAATATCAAGGATCTATCACCGACATTGAACGCAGTACGAAGCGATGAACGCGCAGGGTTCGCAACCTGCTAAATAACAAGTGCAACGGGTAAACCAACGGCAGCACGTTAAAAAGGCGAGGTAAGTTGTTTAATGCGTTTGTGTGGTGGGGCTGTAGGTGAAAGGGCGCATTTAATTGAAAGCGTAGCATATCCCATCATCGTTAACGGTTATTAGCCCGTTAACGCGTCTGAAACGAACAAAGCGTGTTTCAGATTGCACCATTGCCAGTAGTGATTTAACCAAGAAAAGTCGCAGTTAGCGACAATTTTTTTGGTGGTTCTCTAGGGGCTTGCTGCATCTGAAGCGCAGCGGAAGAGCAGCAACACCGGTAAATCATTTCGAGGCTAGCCGAGCGCATTTATTCTCGAAAGGTGAAGGATTGGAGCGCTAGCGACCACCTTTAAGCGCAAGCCCTGAAAGGGCTTGTAAGAGGTCTTTGTTTTAAAAGGCAGGAATAAAGCAATTTCCAATACGGCAGCAGAGTGAGCCTATTAGCAAGCGGTAGAGGGATAATCTAGCCAATGGACACGCTCAAATCTTGCAGGGGTGGAAATTTTTCGCCCTCAAAAAATTTCGTAACGATAAAGAGGTACTTATGAATGAAGAAATAGCAGCATTGAAAAATTTGGCGATTGAATTTGAGGGGGCAAGATTGCCCACCACCAAAGCGAACATTGCCGAAAAAGCCATGAAGATTTTAATCCCTTTGGTAATTCACCAAAACCAAGAATTGTTTAGTTTAAAAGTGAGGTTGAGCAAATGTCAAAAGTAAATGCTGATATCGGAGAAATTACATGCGCGTGGTGTAACTCAGTTGTGCCAGTACGTAAAAACAGAAATTCAAAATTATATGTTGCTTGCTCTCATTGCGGCCAACAGCCCTTAAACGCTCAGGGCGGTCAAGAAATCATATTGGAACGCGCGACAATTTACGGGGCAGACGTTAAACAAACGCCCGTACAACCCAAAAAAAGCCCCGTGCCAACGCAAACAATTGAAACGCCACCACCAGAAAAACCCCGAGAAAGTTCGGGTTTTTCATTCTTAGATATGTAACGGAGGTTTTATGTTTATAACGTTACTAATTTTAAATGTATTTATATTTTTTCTATGTTTTTTTTGTATTCATAAAGCTTTTTTAAAATGGGAATATTTTGAAGATGGTTTAAACAGAATGGCTTACTATTTTTGCATTTTAGCTGTTTTTTTGAATTTGTTATTAGCAATTTATCTTGGAGTAAAACATGGCACCACGTAAAAAAACAGAAGATACAGCAGCTGAACCGGCAGAAATTTCACAAGCGGAGCCAATGATAGAAATTGGCGAGCCTGTTCTACCCGAAGTAACAATTCAAGATGCAGATATACCCGAAGTTGAAACAACAACGGGTGAGGTATCTCACACTAGCCGACATACCCCGAAAAGTTTTGCTCGTTCGTTTGTTCAAGTGCTTAATCTTGGCAGTATGCAAGCGACTAAGGCAACTGGGCTTGATATGAATATGTCAGAAGATGAAGCCGAAGAAATGGAGCAAGCAACTCAGGAATTTATGGAATCAGTCGGTGGTGTAAATTTGCCGCCTTGGGCTGCTTTTCTCATGGCAACGGGTACGTTTGTTGGTGGCCGTGTTGCCATGTACTACATGGCGCAAGAATCTAAAACAATAAATGGTGAACAGAATGACGACGTACTCTAGAACTGATGAAAGTTTAGACAATTTACATCATATTTGTTTAGGTTTTACGGGCTCAGGTAAAACAACGTTTATAAAACGACACCCGTATTACAGAAATTGTGATCGCGTTATTGCGTGGGACCCAGAGGGTAGCTATTCAGGTTTGCGTAATTACACCACCAAGCAAGGGTTTTTACGCGCAGTTAAGGCCGCAGGTTTTGGTAAAATTCGTGCAAGGGTTGAACTTGAGCCAACACCTGAGAATTTCGAATGGTTTTGTTCGTTAGCGTGGGCAATTGGTCATGCTAAACGGCCAATGACGGTTATTGCCGAAGAGCTAGCAGACGTAGTAAAGCCCGGCAAGGCTCCAAAACATTGGGGCTTTTTATCTCGCAAAGGTCGAAAGTACGGTATTCGTTTAATGGGTGTTAGTCAACGGCCGCAAGAAGTTGATAAAACATTCCTTAATCAATGTCGTTATATTTGGTGCGGACTGCTACGAACACCAGCCGACCAAAAGTACATGGCTGGCATTATGTCCGTACCAACTGAAAAAATCGCAACGCTTGAGGAATGTCATTTTTATATTCGTAATGGCAGTAAACCAAGCCAAGCAGGTAAACTTACATTTATAAACAAAAAGGTGAAATGATGAAAACAATACAATCTGATTATGCAGTAATTGCACACGTTAAAGAGTTTGATAGTGAGAAAAACAAAGAAGTTGCTTTTATGTTTTCTTCTTATGTGCCTAAACCACTGGCATATAAAAAAGTTGTTGAAGTTTACGAGGCAGAGGAATTTGAGTTACTAGAGTTGAAAATAGTAAGCGCGCCTTATGAAGCTTGGGTTGTGATTTTGGAAGATGACGAATAAAAAAGTATACCTCTAGCCCCTAGAAGTACACTTTTTTAAAGAGCCATTCCGTTACGTTACGGAGTGGCTTTTTTTTGTGCAAAAAACGTTGTACATATAGCAAACCAATAGCGCAACGCTGTGAAGCAGGGCGCATTTTTAAACATTTAAGTCGGGAGACTAGAAAATGAGCAAAGCAAAAGCAATAAATTTTTTTGTAGTTGTGGGCGCTGTTCTTACAGCACACGTTTTACGAAATAAAGTATCGGCTGTACGTCGAATCACTGGCTAATCGGGGGTTCTATGTCACAGTTTAGTTATAAAGAATTACCTAGTTTTTCCAATGTCAGCGCAGGTTCTACGGCAGTTTTACAAGTGCCTTTGGGCTATTCTTACAATGCAATCAATATTGAATATTCAGGCGTTACACTTGCGCAATTACAAGATATTGAAGTCAGAATAAACGGTAAGGTTTTACAATCGTTTTCAGATGCTACGCGTTTGCAAGATATTAATAAATATTACAAACGTAACATCAAAGCAGGTGTTATTACGTTGTGGTTTGAAACGCCAGAGTTTAAAGAAGCGACTAGACGCTCTACGGCCATCGGAACAATGGACGTCAGCACGTTTGATGTTGCTGTAAATATTGATGCAGCCGCAGCCGCACCAGTATTAAAAGCCAGTGCTATTCGTAGTAATAACCTACCTCTTGGTGCAATTATCAAGTACAAACGATTTTCAGCCAGTGCCGCAGCCGCAGGTATTAAAGAAATCGATAACTTGCCGCGTGAATCACGCATAAAAGCAATTCATTTGTTTAAAAGTGATATTTCAAAAGCCGAAGTCGAGTTAGATTCTACGATTTGGTATGACCCATCTAAAACGCTCGGCGCAGGTATTCAAACCGACTACGGTCGTAATCCTAATACGGCAAAAATGACCACGGTAGATTTCACATTACATGGTGACCCAATGCAAGCGCTAGTTGTACAAAATGCGTTTGATTTTCGTGTACGTACTCATTGTGCAAGTGCGGGGGCATTTGACATTGTTGTCGAATATTTATCGGGTTATACCGGAATTTAAAGGGGGGCGTTTGTCATGATGGACGATTTTTCAAATCTGTTAGGTCAGTATTTCAACTTTAGAGTTGAAGAGGCAAAAGCCGAGGCGACAGGTAGAGCGCAACAGGAACACTCGGGAACGGTTGAAACAACCGCGAATGTTAACCAAACGCCCGCGCCACCATCGCCAGTTGTGCCAGTGCAACAAGGTTTTAAGCTTGAGCAAAACCATTTGCTGATTGGTAGTGCGGTTATTTTGGTTGTTGCCTTGGTAATGAATAAATGAGTTTAAAGTCATTTATTTCTAGTGTTGCCGTATCTGTTACGGCAATTCTTATTGCTAATTATCTACAGGGTAGAGGTAACAAAAATGCTTGAGCAGATGGGGTTGGGCGGTCTAGGTAAGGGTGGTTTAACTGGTGGCGGTGGTTTTCAAGGTTCTAGTAGTGCCACCTCGGGCGGTGGCTCTATGTCATTTGGTGCTAATCATATAGTTAATGGTTCCAGTGCTAATTCAAATCAAAATATATTGATTGCAGCGGCTATTATTGCGGCCGTAATACTGTTAAAAAAATAAGGGCTTAATATGTTTGGTAGTTTTTTTGGCTCAGAATCAAAATCGAGCGAAACGGGTTTTGATACGGGCAACCGTGGCACTATTGGCAGTAGTAACCTAATTTTAAAAACAAATGTTGCAGGCAGCAAAAACAAAATTGAAACTAACACCACTAACAATATAACGCAAACTGACCACGGGGCTATTGATTCCGCGTTTGGTTTAGTTTCTGATACGTTTAACAATGGTTTGAATTCAATTATTGATGTTGTTTTGGGAACAAGCGCGGATAATTTATCAATTGTTGATTCTGCGTTGTTAGCCTCAGCCGAGGCGAACAACAATATTGCAAATATTGCGGCAGATTCAGCAGCTAATAGCGCCTATTTGTCAGATTCAGTTATTGCATCTACTGAAAATTTAGCCTCGCAATATGGCGGTGATTTGGCGTATTTAACAGATAGCGCCATGCTCAACAATGCAATTCTAGCAGACAAAGTTATTGATACAACTGAGGTTTTAGCTAGTCAACACCAACAGTCATTAAATGATTTTGGTGCAGGGCTTAAATCAGCTCAAGAACAATATTCAGCCGATGTTGGCTTTTTGTCTAATCAATCAATTCAAGCTAACGCAGAATTAACAGGTTTGTTCGGTGGTTACATGGCTGATAATTCAACAATGTTAAACGATAGCTTGTTGACGTTAGCACAGTTACAAGAACAAGGATTGGATTCAGCGCTAGAAGTGGCCGGAAACGTTGCGCTAGACGATAGCGTTGAAGGTCTAAAAGAAATTTTTAAATATTTATCAATTGGCGCGGCAGTTATTGGCGTGGCCTATGCGTTTCGAGGTTAACTGATGATTTATAGACAAGATATAAGCGCTACAGCCTCAATCATGGGTATGAACGGGCATCATTTTAAGGTGTTGTATTTAAGTGAGGATGCTAAGGCTATTTTTCGCGGTCAAGATTGGTCGTTACGCACTGATATCAAGGCAGGGCTAACACTAGATTTATCGAGTTATGGATCGCCTATTACTGAAATAGAGTTTTCATCTTATAACGCTCAAAATATCCGTTTTTGGTGCGGTAAGGCAAAAGCTGAAGATAGTTCAATGAGTGGCGCAATTTCGGTTGATTCAGCAAGTAATGTTAATTATTTACCGAAACAAACAATTAACGTGTTAACTGAGATTTTTCCGGCTAATACAGCCCGCTTGCAAGGTACATATCAAATATCAAATAGCTGTTATTTAAATGATTCTGTCAATGGTATTGAGTTGCCAGCAGGTCTATATCAATGGACGAATAAGCAGGCGCTTTCTTTAGTTCCAGTGTCGGGTTCTGTGGTTGTTAAAGCAATAGACGAGTTATTTTAAATGAGAGTTTTACTTCAAAGTGTAGCGCAAAAAAATGATTTCGTTTCTATGGGGTTATTGTCTGCTAATTCTGAGGTTATCATGCCTCAAACCGCAGTAGCACCGTCTGGTCTTGGTTATGTTAATTCTACCGCAAACGATATGTTTAAATACAGAATAGGCGGTAATAGTTTTTATCTTTCTGATACATCAGCAAGACAAACTGTTTTAGATATAGATTCTCCTTGTGTGATGACAAACATATTGTTGCCGATGTTCCCACGCTCAGTAAATGCAGGGCAAATTTACAGGGTGTTTATAATCAAAAATGGTACGGAGTACACTATTGATTTAATAAATAATGAAAATGCTATGTTTGGCCGAATGCTTGGGTTTAATTGCGGTGCTAGGGGTAAATATAGCCCGTCTGTTTTGGAAACTGTTTGTGATTCGTACGCAAAAGGTCTTGGCTTAATTTGTGAGACATCATTAAAAATTGATTTTCAATATGTCGGTTTGACTCGTGCAGAAGCGTATGTCGGGAATACGTCAAACAATGAGCATAAAATGCATATAGCGTACAAAGCGTTAGATGCAAAAATGTCGTTGTTGAGTTCGCCAACGATAGCAACAACTGAAACCGTTTCAAATTTAAAAGATTTTAATTAGCAATGAACAATCACTTTTATCTAACATCGATAACCGTTCTTATTGTCACAGGCTTATTTATGATCACAAAAAACACACCATTGGGTATTCGTAATAATAACGCTGGAAATATTCGCGCTACTGGAAATTGGCAGGAGTGGCAAGGCGCTATTGATGAAAACAAAGGTTTTATTGTCTTTGATGAACCAGAGAACGGATTAAGAGCAATGGCGCGAGTGCTTAGAACATACCGCGATATTTACGGCTTAAATACAATTCAATCTATTATTACACGTTGGGCTCCACCAAATGAAAACGATACACAAAGTTATATCAACAGTGCAGCAAGTATTACGGGCTTATCACCAGTTGAACCACTGGCCGTTTATGATTACCCGTTACTAATGGCCGCAATTGTTCGCCATGAAAACGGACAACAACCGTATTCAAGCGAACAAATACAAACAGGATTCGAGCGAGGTTTTGCATAATGAAGAATATTTTAGATACAAAGGCCGGTGCAGCAGCCGCGCTGGGTATAACTGCGATTTTAGCCGTTTATCTTTTTAAGAAAAGCATTGCACAGGGCGCGAGTGATGCGGCTTATTCAATAGCACCGACAAACCCCAATAATATTTTTTCTAATGGTGTTAATTCTGTAGGTAAAACATTGTCGGGTAATGAGCATTGGTCATTAGGTGGCTGGATTTATGACGTTAGTCACTCGCCTGATGAATTTTGGCAAGGATTACCAGAAAAGTGATTGCAAAATTTATTGGTGATGTTGAAACAAAGTGGAAAAACAAGCCTCGAAAAATGCAATTATTAAAACCGCTACTTTACCAGGATAAAACAGGAAAACACTGGGTAGCCCCAAAAGGCGCAATCATAGACGGTGCAAGCATTCCACGGTTTTTATGGTCTTTCATTGGTTCCCCGTTTTCAGGCAAATATCGACGCGCAAGCGTGATTCATGATGTTTATTGTGTGGCAAAATCAGAGCCACACAAGGCAGTACATAAAATGTTTTATGAAGCAATGAGAACGGATAACGTGAACTATTTTAAAGCTAAAATGATGTATTACGCCGTTAAGTTAGGTGGGCCCAAATGGTGAAAAAAGAATATAAATATTTATTGTTAGGCGTGGTGGCCTGTGCCGCCTATGGTGCATATAAAATGAGGAATTTTTTTGGCGATTGGAATTCGCAGCCAACAAAGGAAGAATTAGCACGACAAAAAGCAAATTGGACACCGCCAAAAGAGGGTTAAAATGGAAATAATACCAGTATTAAAACAACTATCAGAAATCGGCCTAAGTGCGCCCGTTATTATTTCAGTTTATGCGCTAATACGTTTAAATCATTTGATCGCCAATTTCGATAAACGGTTATCAATAATTGAAACTATTATGGATTCTAGAAAGAAAAGCAGAGACTAGAACGTAATAAATTAACAATTATTACGTACCAAACGTTAAATTATTACGTTCTGGTGGATTGTTCGTGCGAACACGTTGCCAGTTCGTACGAACAAATAAATTAAAACGGCAACATTTCAACAGCCGCCATTTTTGCATCTTCCCCCCTCATGTCATAAATTCTAGTTGTATTAATACTCGCGTGTCTCATTAGTTTTTGCACGATGAATACATCGACACCTGATGATAACAAGTTAGTAGCAAACGAACGCCGTAAATCATGGGGTGTAAATCGCTCAATGCCTATATTCTCGCAACGCTTATCAATAATATCTCCCACTGTACGAACAGAAATACCATGATCTAAAAGCCTATGATTTTTCGTTAACGAAGAGAACAACGCGCCTTTTTTACTACCGCGAATATGTAACCAACGTTTTAACGCGTTAACAGCAAAATTAGGCAAATAAACGTTCCTAACAATACGGCCTTTACCATAAACTATCAGCTTATTTCTTGATATGTCGTTAAGTTCAATTTGTGCAATCTCAAACGAACGTAAACCGCAGCCGTAACCAATAGCAATTACGGCAGAATCACGAATGCTTTTAATATCATTATTAGTGCTATTAACCGCGTTGTTAAGCTCGGTTGGTGACAATGCGCGGCCAGTCATATCAGAATGACCTTTAATGCCTTGTATATCCTTAATTCTCATGTACGTTTCAGTATCAATGATATGTAAACGCCATGATTCACGGCTAACACTTTTTAGCGTGCTTATATAGCTATTAATAGAGGTTGTTTTTAACCCCTTATCAATGAATTTTCGCCTTAGTTTTAGTAGCTCAACATAGTCAAAATTAGCCCAATCTAGCGAATTGTGATCGGTTTTGTTGTATTCCCTGCATAAGTAATCAATAACTCTAAGGGTGGTTTTTGTCGATTTTTTAGAGCCTAACGAGTTTGCAAACACAATTGCAGGATTTTTTTCATTTTTTTTCATTTTTTTTTAACGTCCTTTTTTGTACAACTTGCCAGTTATTTGAGGTGTAGGCCGCAAAAATGCAAATATGCAATCAAAAAAGACGTCAAAACCGATGAAATTAGTGCGGATAAGGGTTATTATCTGCGACAATTCTTATTTCAACTTATGTTCTCTACCATAGATATTGCGTAGTTTAATGGTAATAGACAATTAATTAAAGAGCACACTAATGGCTAATTTCAGTACTAACCAGTTTAAAGCTGGACTTAAAATCATGCTTGATGGCGAACCTTGTAACATTCTTGAGAATGAAATTGTTAAGCCGGGAAAAGGTCAAGCCTTTAACCGCGTTAAAATTCGTAAACTTGTTTCAGGCAAGGTTCTAGAAAAAACCTTTAAATCAGGCGAGTCGGTTGAAGGTGCTGACGTAATGGATATCGAATTGGCTTACCTTTATGCTGATGGTGAGTTTTGGCATTTCATGAATAATGAAACATTTGACCAAGTTGCTGCCGATGATAAAGCCGTTGCTGACGCAGTTAAATGGTTGGTTGAGGGTGATATTTGTACCATTACTTTATGGAACAACGCGCCAATTTCAGTAACACCTCCTAACTTTGTTGAACTTGATATTACTGAAACCGATCCAGGTTTAAAAGGTGATACCGCAGGAACAGGCGGTAAACCAGCTACGTTAGCTACTGGCGCTGTTATTCGTGTTCCTTTATTTGTGCAAATTGGTGAAAAAGTAAAAATTGATACTCGTACGGGTGATTATGTATCACGGGCGTCAAAATAGTCTCAATTGCTTGCACCATTGAAAAGCCTATATCTGCTATTCAGGGTTAGGCTTTTTTTATGTCTGAATGTTTTTAAAACAAATAGTATTTGCGTGTTCGCATGATACTTAGCTCTATACTTAACCTACGTAGTGGAGTATATTCTGGTTATAAAAGACTTTATTTAGAGTTACCTAAGTGAAAGAAAAAGCGACCTCTTTTGATATTGCATACCAAGCGGGTGTTTCCCAATCAACCGTGTCTAGAGCATTGCGCAATAGCCCGTTAGTTAATGAAGAAACTCGACAAAAGATCCAAGCCATCGCCAAAGAGCTAAATTACAAAGTAGACAAAAATGCCAGTAATTTACGTTCACAGCATTGCGATACCATCGCCCTACTGTTATTTGAAGATCCCACCAATGATGATTCTGCGATTAATCCTTTTTTCTTATCGATGCTTGGCAGCATCACTAGAGCATGTGCAGATAAGGGTTACGACTTATTAGTGTCTTTTCAACAATCAAGTAATGATTGGCATGCTGATTTTGAAGACAGCAACAAAGCCGATGGTTTGATTTTATTAGGTTATGGTGACTACGTTGATTATGAAGAAAAGTTAATTAAGCTCAATGAACAAGGAACTCATTATGTTCGTTGGGGCGCAGAAGCAAAAGATTTACCTATCGTGTCTATTGGCTGTGATAATTATTTAGGCGGCAAAGAAATCACTGAACATGTTATTAAACAAGGCAGAAAATATTTTGCTTTTTTAGGGAGCGCTTCAAGTCGTGCACCTGAATTTTTTGATCGTTATAAAGGTCATTGCCAAGCACTAAAAAATCATAACCTAGTAGTCAATGAAAAAGCGCAGTTTAATGCTTTTTATACTGAAGAAGCCGGTTACTATGCCGCTTGCGAGTTGATTGAAAGTGGTGAACATTTTGACGCAATTTGCGCGGCTAGTGATTTAATTGCTATTGGCGCGATGCGTGCTTTAAAAGAACACAACATCGCCATTCCTGAGCAAGTCGCTGTGGTTGGTTTCGACGATATCGCCATTGCTAGTTTTACTTTCCCTCCTTTAACTACCGTTAAACAAGACACTAAATTAGCTGGTGAGCTATTAGTCAGCACCTTGTTAGCGTCAATTAGTGGTCAAGAGATAAGTACCACTTTAATTGAGCCTAATGTTATCGTTCGTAAATCTTGTGGAAGTTAATTATTTTTAGCGTTGTTAATTAAGTATCTGTCTTTAATACCAAGGTTTTTCTCCAATAGATTTTTTCAGAAGCGCTAAAAACTTAGTTGTCCTCCCTGATCGTGAACGCTGATCAGTCCCTAATAAGGCGACTATATTAGCAGAGGGTAATTCATAGTTAGTTAACAAGCGTACTAGCGAACCCTTTTGTAATTCAGGTGCGACATCCCATTCGGATCTTGAAATAATACCATATCCATCTAACGCCCATTGTTTGATAACACGGCCATCATTACATGTAAGTTCAGGCTTGATACGAATTGATTCAGTTTTGCTAGTAGTCGGCTTGCTAAACTTCCACATGGTGACATCTTCAGCATTTTCTCTAAGCGCAATACAATGATGTTGACGTAAATCAGCAGGCTGGGTTACTAAGCCATGTTTTGCTATATAAGCTGGAGAAGCGCATAAAAAGCGCTTGTTTTCAGCTAATATCGTTAACCTGAACGATGAGTCACGTAATTCGCCGATATAGATAATTATATCCCAAGAATGCTTAGTAGCCCAATCAGGGTTATCAGACAACTCAAGTTCAACAGAGATGTTTTTGTATTGCTGCTGAAATTTTGTCACCAGAGGTGCTATGTATTTTCGACCAAAACCTAATGGCGCTAAAATTTTCAAACAGCCTCTAACCTCATTACGCTGACTATAAATTGATTCATGTAGATCATCCATTTCACCAAGGATGATGCTAGCTCGCTCAACCAGTAATTCACCTTCATCGGTAAGGGTAATACTTCGTGCATGCCGCTCTACTAATTTCAACTTAAGTTTGTGCTCGATAGCTTGTAATCGTTGGGTAATGGTTGGTGGGGTGACATTCAAAGCACGAGCAGTTGCAGCTAAAGATGAATGTGTCGCTATCATTTGAAAAAAACGTAAATCGTCGCTATTTATCATTAAGTTTAGGCTTAATTCTATAGTTAGTTTTCATTAATGTTAATCTATATTGAGAGTGAGTACAATTATGCTATTAGCAGCTTCACACCAATAATCATATAACTTACCGGGAAACAAAATGTTCAAGAATATACTCATCATATTACTACTAGGCCTAATTTCTTCCGATGTATTTGCTACAAAACTAGAACACTACCATGCAATGTTGCAGCCTAAAGAGGCTAGGGCTGATATTAATCAGTGGCTAACGTTTATCGAAAAAACTCACCCTGAGTTAGGCTATACCGTAGAAGATGTTAACTTGTTTTATGAAAAAATTAATCAATTTAAAGAGAGTATTAATGAGCCTATATCAGTGCGAAATTTCTGGTTAGAAATGATGCAATTCAATAGCATCATCTCTGATGGTCATTCATCCATAACGCCTTTAGATAGAGAAGCACTTATAGAGGCACATTTACAAAATGGCGGCTCTTTATTTCCGTTTGAGGTAGTGATTGACAACAGTCAGCTTCTCATAAAAAGGCATCTTAATGGTGAGTCATCTGAGCTTGCTGGCCATGAGATTACCAAGATTAATGGACAGCCCATTTTCGAAATATTGAAACCTTTACTCCAACGAACCCACGGTGATAGTGATAATCACAGGCAAGCCATACTAGCGACTCGATTTGCAACTTACTACTGGTTGTATTTTGGTGAGCAAAAAAAGTTTACGTTAGATTTGCAAGATGGGTCTAATCAGATAAAAAAAGTGACCGTTAATGCGAGTAATGAAATAGATAATAGTGAGGATAGCTTTGACGCTAACTTTCAATTTGGCTTACTAACAAAAGATACTGGCCTGCTGACTATTAATACATTTCTTTGGCTTGAAGATGAACCGCGTGTATTCAGGTTTTTAGAATCTGTTTTCAGCGAAATTAAAAAACAGCAATTAACACATTTGATTATAGATATTAGAAAAAATAGCGGTGGTGATGATCATTTATGGATTAAAGGAATTCTACCTTATATTGCAGATAAACCTTGGAAAACAGGCTCAAATTATAAGCTAAAAGTTATTCCAGGAAGAGTAGGGGAAGGAAGAAAAGTAGGTGATGTTGTAACGGGTGAAATCAGCACAGTACATCAAGTAGATTCTGACAATCCGTTAAAATACAGAGGTAAGGTTTCCGTATTAGTTGGGCCTTATACTTACTCATCTTCTATTTTATTTTCAAATACTATCCAAGATCATAACTTTGGTCAGTTAGTTGGCGATAAAACGGGTGGAAAAAGTGGCCAAACAGGCGGCATACAAAGACAAACCTTAACTTACTCAAAATTACTGTCAGTTGTGCCACGTTTTTGGTTAACAAGACCTAAAGGAGGGCATAACCTTGAGCTGGTTACTTTAGATAGAACGATCAGTTATGATCCTATGCAAGCTAAGCAGTTAATTGATAAGTTGCTTAATAATGAAACATTGAATCATTAGTTGAACTTTCGTTTAGGTTATTTTGCCAAGTACTTTGTCTGATAACCCATCCCCTTTTTTATAAGAGAATCTTGATGGAATATGCGCAAATCACGACACAACTACTGTCTATTCTATTTATAGTTGCAGTTGTTGCAGGTTTATTAGACACCCTTGCAGGTGGCGGTGGGTTAATTGCTTTACCAGCATTAATTTTAAGCGGGGTAGGCCCTCTAGCAGCATTGGGAACTAATAAATTACAGGGCAGTATGGGAACAGCAACAGCAACGTTTTTGATGATAAAAAATAAAAGGGTTAAATGGCATGACGTTAAAAACATAATGCTCTTTGCTTTTATTGGCGCAACAATAGGCTCTATCGCTATACAGTTTGTGAATCCAGAAATACTTAATTATGTTATTCCTGTTGTTATTTCATTTATTGGCGTTTACTTTTTAATCTCACCAACACCGAGTGAAGAGCAAGCTAAACCAAAGCTTTCACAACGTAGCTACAACAATATCGTGGTTCCGGCCATAGGTTGTTATGATGGTTTTTTTGGTCCCGGTACAGGCTCATTCTTCGCTTTAGCAGGTATATCTTTAAGGGGATATGGCATTATAAAATCTACAGCCATCGCAAAAACACTAAACTTTTCAACAAATATCGCTTCATTAATTATATTTTTATTTGCCGGTAAAATAGTTTGGACAATAGGTGTGGTTATGATGTTTGGGCAAGTGATCGGCGCTTGGTTAGGGTCTCATTGTTTGTTTTCAATCAACCCTAAACTTCTAAGAATGCTAGTTGTCATTATGTGCTTTGGTATGCTTATCAAATACAGCTACGATATGGGGTGGCTTTTGGCCCGTTAAAAAATACTATTTAACGTAGACTTTTTCAGAATCAGTTAAATCTATACCTTTAGCATCTAAACAAACTTCGATTGACCATTCTAGGTATCGTCGATTCATATCCATCATCGAGCCCAGCGTGTTTAATGCCTGACCTATTTTTGAGTTATCCATGCTTGATTCACCCGAACCCGGGACTAACAACTCAAAGTCATGAGTATTGTCAAACCCTTTTTCATAGAGGTGTTTACCTTCTATTACCTGTTCGTCTCGGTATATCTCTTGGGTATCAGTAACGTTTTTACCTTCACTGTCTTTACGCTTAATGACTTCATCAGCAACCAGAGCTACGGTTAATTTATTGCCTTCAATGGCTTGACGGGCCTGTAAACGAAAGTTACCTTTAATTGTATCTCCTGGATTAAAACTGGTTTGTTCGAGCGCTATTTCTATTGAGCCTTTCAGGTAGCGCAGAATAAAATAAGCCACTACGGCTAAAGCAATCACTCCGATTGCGGCAAAAACTATATTTTCGGTCGACATGCATTTTCCTTATTTTTTCGTCAGTTGATATATTTAGCTAATATAGCTGTAAGCGTGATTTAGTTTCTAGAATCATCTAAATCAGCAATAGGAAACGCTTTGGCAAAAGCGGTTACGTCCTTACTTGACAAATCATTGGACTCAAAGGTAAGCATGCCATCATTTTTTAGCGTAACGACAACTTGATTATTGTTACCGTCAGCGGTTACTACAGCTGTTCTGCGCTGAATTCTTATTTTTTCACCATCAGCCGCTTGCATGCCAAACGAGGCAAGTGCGGCAAAAGCATTGTTTGCAACGCCAGAAGCTCCTCCTGATAAAGAAACTTTAATGATTTTTCCGTCCTTGCTGTAACTTCTTTCAATCATGGAAATCCCCATAGCTTGTTGCTTATTGAGCTTTCCACCTTTAAATCCATTGATTTCGTCCTTAAAAAATGACGATACTCTGCTTTGCTTAAGCTGTTCTAATTGTGTCACACACCATCTTGCTTCCTCTAACGCTCCTTCAATATCTCCTTCTTTGAACAAAGAGGCAGCGCTGGCACAGGTGTCTGCTGGCGTGTCTTCAGCAAAAGCAGTAGGTAGGGTTGCTAAGCTGAGTGTAATAGCTAAAGCTAAGGTAGTTAAGTGAGGTTGGTTTAATGAAAACATAAAAGATCCCTTTATTGCATGATAATGATTGTATTAGGAAAAATATACCAAGCTAAAAGGTATAATCTATACAACAGATACTACAAAAATCTGTGGTTTAATACAACAAAGCGGCCAATAATTATGCTAATTATTGACCTTATCACCAATAAAGCGCTTCAGTTTTCAGAGGCAGTTATATTTAAAAGTTAAAGTCTTTAGTTAGTTTGTATGTGCTCATCATTACCTGCTGTTATACTCTGTTCTGCACCTTCGTTCACAAAATGCACAGACAATGCTGCTAAAATCATCGAGATCCCAGCTAACATTATGATGTAAATCGCTTGGTTATCAAATACAGCGGTTAAAATCCAACCGGCAAATATTCCTGAAACAATTTGTGGTGCGGCAATGGTAAAGTTAAATATGCCCATGTAAACACCCGTTTGCTTAACCGGTAATGAGCCAGCTAAAATTGCATAAGGCATGGCCAGTATTGCTGCCCAAGCGATACCAATACCAACCATAGGTAAAAATAACGATACTGCGCCCTGTGGCACTTCTATTTGAGTAATGCCTAAATTAACTAAGGTTAGCTCGGGATTTTGCATTAACATAATACTCAAATACCCCAGTCCACCGGCAAATAATGATAATGAATAAGTTAGTTTACGGCCAATCTTATTGGCCACTTTGGCCATAAATAATGAGGCAATAGCAGCAAATAGTGAATAGGCGGCAAAGATAATACCTACCCAATCTCCAGCAGTGCCTTTTGCTTGTGCAATATCTACAGGTATGTTGCTAACAGATTCTAGATAATGCGGGTCAAACCATTTAGCATCAATGCCCCAAATGTGCTGAGTAATTGCTGGCATGGTATAAACCCACATAATGAATAAAGCAAACCAAGAGAAAAACTGTACTAGGGCTAGTTGTTTCATAGTAGTTGGCATGGTTTTCATTAAGCTAAAAAAGTGTGCTAATTTTTCTGCTAATGAGCGTTCAATATCGTTTTGTTCTAAGGGTGCTAAGCCATTAGTTCCGGGCGCGTATTCTTTGGTTCTAAAGACTGTCCATAACACTGAGCCTAACATCACTGACGCACCAATATAAAATGCCCAAATCACCGAAGGCGCAACTGAGCCAGCATTGGCGGTGTTTTCTAAACCAATAACGTTGGTTAATACAAAGGGCAGAATTGAGCCTAGTACAGCACCAATATTGATTAAGAATGATTGAATAGAATAACCAACGTTTCGTTGTTCAGATGGCACCATATCTGAAACTAGGGCGCGAAATGGTTGAAAGGCTAGGTTGAATGAGGCATCCATTAATGCCAACATCATAGCGCCAAAAAATAACGGCGTGATAAAGCTAGCTAAGGTGGCTGAATTTGGCATTAATAACATGCCAATTGCTGCGGCAAAGCCGCCGGCTAATATATAAGGATTTCGACGACCTAAACGGTTCCACGTTTGATCAGAAGCCGATCCAACCAAGGGCTGGATAATTAAGCCCATAATCGGCGCAACTAACCAAAAAAGTGACAAAGAGTGTAAATCGGCTCCTAAGTCAGACAGAATTCTGCTGGCATTTGCATTTTGTAGGGCAAAGCCAAATTGTACGCCAAGAAAGCCGAAGCTAACATTCCAAATTTGCCAAAAGTTCAGGCGAGGTTTTTGATTAGGGTTATGTATCGTGTTGTCGGTCGTGGTCATGTAGCAGACTCTTATAGTAATAATTTCAGCTAGTTTGATAAAAAAAGCACACAGCCTTATCAAATTATTGAAAAAGACTAGCGTGCTTACCACCAATAAATGCTTGGTCAATATCAAACAACGGGGTTATTAATATACCTATTATGATAAGCAACAACCATGCATTACATACGTATTCAATACATTTGATTTTATACTAGGTGATCACATCCGGCTTAACTCTACCGGTGAACTGTTTAATGCCGGCCAATGATTGTGCTATATCAACTAGTTCACTTAAAGCATGTTGAGGATCTTGAGCGAGTAAATCTGGGTGTTGTTGAAAACAGTCAAAATAAACTCTTAACGTTGCCCCTTGGGTGCCAGTACCTGATAATCTAAAGACAATACGACCACCATTACTTAAATACACTCGAACACCTTGTTCGCTCGTTTTACTATTATCGACAGGGTCAAGGTATTGAAAATCATCTGCTGATTCTATTTTGATTTCACTCTTGTTTTTATCGATAAATGTTTGACCGGGCATGGTTGGTATTTTAGCTTTCAATTGGCTGATCATTGCTTGGGCATTGTTGCTATCTACACCTTCGTAATCATGACGAGTAAAATAATCTCGGCCATATTTAGCCCAATGATTCTCGACAATGTCACGTACAGGCTGATTTTTTGCCGCAATTAAATTCAACCAAAATAAAACTGCCCATAAACCATCTTTTTCTCTGACATGATCCGATCCTGTGCCAAAACTTTCTTCGCCACATAAGGTGATTTTTCCTGCGTCTAATAAATTACCGAAAAACTTCCAACCGGTTGGTGTTTCAAAACAAGGAATATCCATAGCACTTGCTACGCGATCGGCTGCACGACTAGTGGGCATTGAGCGTGCCACACCGGCAAGCCCTTTTGCATAGGCAGGAATACAGTCAGCATTGGCGGTTAAAATTGCTAAACTATCACAAGGATTTATGTAAAACCTTTTACCTAATATCATATTTCGATCGCCATCACCGTCTGAGGCCGCACCAAAGTCGAGTGGGTCATCACCATGCAGTAGCGCCACTAATTCATGGGCATGCACTAAATTTGGATCGGGGTGGCCACCGCCAAAATCAGTTAACGGCGTTGCATTAATAACAGTACCTATGGGGGCTCCTAATCTGCGCTCCAGTATTTCTTTTGCATACGGGCCATTAACCGCATGCATGGCATCAAAACACATGCGAAATTTGCCTTGTTGAAATAGTTGTTTCATCGCATCAAAGTCAAACATCGACGCCATTAAGTCGGCATAATCAATGACAGGATCAAAAATTGTTACCTGTGCCTGTGCTATTTGTAATGTACCTAACTTATCCAAATCAATATCATTGTAATCAATGGTTTGATACTGCGTTATTTTCAGTGTTTGTTGAAAAATGGCCTCAGTGATTGGCTCGGGTGCAGGACCACCATTTTCACCATTAAACTTAATACCAAAGTCTTCATCAGGACCACCAGGATTATGACTTGCCGATAAAATAATACCGCCACAGGCTTTGTTTTTTCTGATCACGCATGAGGCTGCGGGTGTTGATAAAATCCCCCCTTGGCCCACTAGAATTTCAGTAAAGCCATTAGCAATGGCCATTCGAACAATGACTTGAATGGCTTCTCTATTATAAAAGCGGCCATCGCCACCTATGACCAACCTTTGGTTGCTACTAGGGGTAATAGTGTTAAAAATAGCTTGAACAAAGTTTTCCAAATAGCCGGGTTGTTGAAATTGAGTGACTTTTTTTCGTAACCCAGAAGTCCCCGGTTTTTGATCAGAAAAGGCTTGGGTGTTAACTCGTATGGTGGTCATTGTTGATCCTTGTTTAATAAAACCATTGTTGAAAACGGTGCCATGATAATAGATTGCTGGGTTGGCATAAAGCGTACTGCATCTTGCACAGTATTTATTGTGGTGTCGATCATTATTTGCCATGACCCGTTATTGTCAAGTGCGGGTAATTGAAAGGTGATTGGTGCGTTGCCGGCATGAAACAAACAAAGTAACGCATCGCTACTTGATTTTTGCTGCAATAAATACCCTAAGGTAGCTGCATGTTGAGCATGCCAATGTTCCTTGTTCATTGCTATGCCTGATGGATGGAGCCAGCTAATGGTGACTTTAGCCCTATCATCATTGTGATGTATAAAACGATCATGGGCGAGCATTGAACAAGATTTTCTTAATTGACTTAAGCTAGCGACAAAAGGCTTTAGCTCTTTTGCATACAGAGTTCTTTCATCCCAATTTAACCAATTAATCATATTGTCTTGGCAATAGGCATTATTATTACCCTGTTGGCTTCGCCCCATTTCATCACCTGCCAGCAACATAGGAACGCCCTGAGAAAGCATCAGTGTTGCTAGCATATTTTTTATTTGTCTTAAGCGTAACCGGGTAATGTCTTGATTATCAGTATCACCTTCGACGCCGTAATTATGCGAAAAATTATCAGCATGACCATCCTGATTGTTTTCGCCATTGGCTTTATTATGGCGATCTTGGTAACTCACTAAATCATAAAGGGTATTTCCATCATGACTACAGACAAAGTTGATACTAGCAAAAGGCTGGCGACCATTGCCTTCAAAAATATCACTAGAGCCATGAATTCTGCGGGCAAATTCAGGCAAAATTCCTTTATCGCCTCGCCAATAACGTCTGATAGTATCTCGATAGCGATCGTTCCATTCAGACCACGGCGGAGGAAACCCACCCAGTTGATAACCTCCGGGGCCAATATCCCATGGCTCGGCAATTATTTTTACACTATTGAGAATAGGGTCTTGTAATACCGCATCTAAAAAACCACTCTGACTATCAAAGCCATGCGCTTCCCGCCCTAGAATAGTTGCTAAATCAAAACGAAAGCCATCAACTCCCATGACTTGTACCCAATAACGCAAACTATCCATAACCATTTGCAAAACACGAGGATGACTTATATTTAGGGTGTTGCCACAACCCGTATCATTAATATAATAACGCGGTGATGCAGGGTTTAAGCGATAATAGCTAGCATTGTCTATACCTCTAAAGCTTAATGTTGGTCCTAACCAGTCACCCTCACAAGTGTGGTTGTACACCACATCAATGAGTATTTCAAAACCCGCTTGATGAAGTTCATCAGTCATGCGTTGGAAATCATGTACTTGCTGCTGGTTAAGATAATTTTTGTGGGGAACAAAAAAGGCGAGCGAATTATAGCCCCAATAATTTTCAAGCTGCTTATCTATTAAAAACTGCTCTGAAATAAATTGTTGAACCGGCAGTAGCTCAATAGTAGTAATGCCAATCGCGCGATAATGAGCAAGCATGGCTGGATGGCTTATGCCTAAAAACGAACCACGTAATTTTTCTGGCACCTTGGGATTTAGCGCGGTTAAGCCTTTAACATGGCCTTCATAGATTACCGTATTTTGCCAAGCAATGGGGTTTCTTGGTACAAGTGGAGCCTTTGGGTCAACAACAATCGCTTTGACCATAACATCGGCATTATCTCTAACATCGAATGAGAGGTCTTGTCGAGGATCGGTGACGTTATAAGCAAAATGACGATCTGACCATTTAAATGTGCCTTTCAAGGCTTTTGCATAGGGGTCTAATAGTAATTTATGGTGATTAAAGCGATGACCTGATTCTGGGCTGTAAGGACCGTAAACCCGATAACCATAAACTAAACCAGCTTTAGCGCCATTAAGAAAACCATGCCATATATTGTGTTGACACTGAGGTAAAATAAAGCGCTGTAATTCTTGCTGACCTTGTTGGTCAAAAATACACAGTTCAATTTTTTCAGCGTTGGCGGAAAAAATAGCAAAATTAACACCTGAATTTTTAACTGTAGTTCCTATAGGGTAAGCACTGCCAGGCTCCATTATATATTGTTTCATGTTTTTCCTTTAACGGACGTTTAATGCAGACTAGAAAACTAAGTGTTGTTGATGTTAACAAGTGTGCATAATACGCAATTCTAAGACAGTTAAACATTGCTTGCACTTCGCTTTATTCTTAAAATTATTATTAGCCTTGTTGTTTTTTTATCCGTTTAGGATTACTTAACACAGGTAATAGACAGTCTTACCATTTTCTGACGGCACTGCACTTACTGTCGTAAAATTACCAAAATGGCTCTTTAGTTCAGTAAAAAGTGAGTAAAAATGTAATGCAAGGCAATAACATTATTTATTTTACATATTTTTATAGTGTAATTACAGTTTTATGTAATTTTATTTCATTGAGTGAAGAGGGAATAAATGAAAGATAAACTAATGCGGTGTTGAAAAGTGTATTTGTAGAGTTTTAGATAATTATATGGAATAGCTAAAGTTACAATAAAATCAAGCAGCACCAAAGCAATAAAGGTAAATTGTTTTAGTGCTGTAATTTGAAAACTACTACATTGCTTCTAATTGAACACCACGTGTTTCTTTTATGTATTTCACCACAAAGAAAATACTTATAAACGCTGATATTGCGTATAGGCCATAAGCACTAGCTAATCCTAAGTTAGCTAGTAATACTGGAAAGGTCATAGTAATGGTAAAGTTTGCTAGCCATTGAGCACTGGCGGCTACTGCTAAAGCCGCGCCGCGAATTCGGTTGTTGAACATTTCGCCTAATAATACCCAAACGATTGGCCCCCAACTTAAACCAAAAAACACCACAAATAAGTTGGCCATAATTAATGCCATTGTGCCCATGCTTTCGGTTAAAGCGAGTTTACCCACCTCATCAAACCCAGCGGTGCCAAAGATAAAAGTCAATGCACCTAAACTGATAAACATGCCAATGCTACCAATAAGTAGTAACGGTTTTCGGCCGATTTTATCAACTAAGGCAATAGCGATAAACGTTGATACTATGTTAGTAGTACCAGTGATAACATTAATGAATAATGATTGTGATTCGTCAAATCCAGCGGCTTGCCAAAGTTCAGAGCCATAATAAAAAACCACGTTAATACCAACAAATTGTTGGAATACTGACAACGCAACACCTGCCCAAATGATAGGATGTATTCTGTTTTTACCTTCAATAAATAAATCGCTAATGCTCGGCTTTTTGTCACCATGTAATGACTTTTTAACGTTTTCAATTTGTTCAATGGTATTAGTGGATGATATTTTTGCAAAGACCTGTTGCGCCTTTTCAATTTTCCCTTGCGCAACTAAATATCGAGGCGATTCAGGAATAAAAAGTACACCCATTAAGAATAGCATGGATGGAATCAGCTCTACCCAAAACATCCAGCGCCATG
The DNA here is from genome assembly GCF_040362745.1 of Colwellia sp. KU-HH00111. Lineage (NCBI taxonomy): Bacteria > Pseudomonadati > Pseudomonadota > Gammaproteobacteria > Alteromonadales > Colwelliaceae > Colwellia > Colwellia sp. KU-HH00111. Next base: position 525,395 of record NZ_BAABWO010000002.1, read on the forward strand.
CTGCAATGTCTAACATAAAGATGCTTTGTGCACCGCCAGCATGTGAAGCGATAATATAGTTACTCAAAAAGGCCGCAAATAAACCTAGCACGATAGCGAGTTGTTGCAAGGTAGCTAATCGACCTCGTATAGCTGCAGGGGCAATTTCTGCAATGTAAGCAGGTGCCAAAACCGACGCAGCACCAATACCTAAACCGCCAAATAATCGGTAGAGAATAAACTCCATAGACGTGCTAGAAATTCCTGAGCCAAACGCGCTGATGGCAAAAATAATAGCGGTAATAATCATAATTGCTTTACGGCCATAATGATCTGATAACGGACCTGCGGCTAAAGCACCCAAGGCGCAGCCTAGCAAAACAGAGGCGACATTAAAGCCAGTAGAAACATCGTTGGAATTAAATGCATTACCTAGTGCTGTTACCGTGCCATTTATCACCCCTGAATCGAAACCAAAGAGAAAGCCACCAATTGCGGCAACTGATGCGATAAATAGTACATATAAAGTTGAGTCTGGTTGCTTTTTAGCAATATGAAACGCATTGTTAAATTCATCTGTAGCATTGGTCTTCACTGATGTAATCCTTATTATTATTATGTATTCATGACATTTAACGTGATGAATGAAGTGTGAGTTATTTATAGGTTATGTATAAAAGGGGGCAAGGCTATTGCTCTTTTGTCTTATGTAATAAAGGATAACCATGTTTCAAAAAATTAGATGTAAATTACCACACGAGCATCAGATAGTTAGACATTAGCCCGCGTAGTGTAAAACAATTTTATCGTTAGCAATTTTTTTATAAGTAATATTGAAATTGTTGCTTAATACCTCAAGTAAACCCGTTACGTCTCCAGTTTTAAACATTCCCGCAACTTGAACTTGATGCAGTTGTTCGTCATCTGATAATTCAAATGTTAAATTGGTATAGCGACTAATTTCAGCCATCGCCTCAGCCAATGACTCGCCTCTAAATATCAAGTTTCCTTGGCGCCAAGACAAGCTTGCAGCAAGCTCTACAGGATCTACTTTGACAACTTTTTCAATAGTATTACCGGTTGAATCTAAGTCTACTTTTTCTCCTTTAGATATAGCCATAGAGTTATGAGGTAACCTTTTGACAACTTCGTTAATATCCGTTTGTGCTATAGTTTTATTTCTTTGCGCAACCAATACTTTGCCATCGGTAACGATTAGCTCTACTAAATCATTACGTACTTCAACATTGAATGCAGTTCCTACCGCTTGGATAACTTTACCACTAGCGATCACGCTTAATGGTCTGGTTTTATCATGAGCAACATCAATATGAATTTCACCTCGCTGCAAATCAATAATTCTTGCAGTATTTGTGTAGCGTACTTGCACAAAACTATTAGTATTTAGAACAATTTTACTGTTATCAGGTAAGTTGATGGTATTGCTTTCACCAATGCCTGTTTGGAAATTCATTTGCGATGCAACAACGGCGGACTGCTCAGCTTGCCCAAATAATGAAAAATGGAATCCATTTTGATAAAACCCTAGCGTAATGGCAAAAACGACCGAAGCTGCTAGTGCACCTAACCATGTTGAGTATTTTTTACTTGTATTTGGCGGTGTTTGTGGAAATAAATCGGATAAACGGCTTAGCACACCCATTTTGTCCCACAAGTGAGCAACTTCTAATAACACTTCGGTGTTTTTAGAGGTTAATGATAACCAGGTGTGTAGTGCAGGTTTTTCTTGCTCTGTCAGCCCTCTTTCTATTTTAGCCAACCAATCACAGGCCTCTTCAACACGGCTTTCTTCATCGTCAATGATAGTTGGCTTATGAATGTGATGGATATTACTCATAAGTGCCTCCGTTTTTTAGTTGCGTGTCTTGAAATGATGGCTCTTTTTCATGCACTGCGTTATCTTGTGTTTTACGCATGAACAAGGTGCATCGTTTCATGCCAGTTGAGATATGTTTTTCCACGGTACTTTCACTTAAGTTTAACTGAACAGCAATTTCACGCTGCGAATAACCATAAACTTTCTTTAATACAAACACTTTACGGCATTGTACAGGTAATAGTCTAACTGCTTCACAAAAATAAGAAAACTCACTATTAGCTAGTGCATTTTCATACATCTCATCTTTAGACTGATCTGATAATAATCGCTCTAAAGTTTCCATATTTTCGATACCATCAACAAGACGTACATTTGCTTGTTTTTGATAATCTAAGGCTAAATTTTTCGCTGTTTTATACATAAAAGATTTAGGTGAAGTGATTTTTTCTTTGTTTTCTATTTGGCAAATGCGAACATACGTTTCTTGGACAATATCTTCAATTTCATGGGGCGGCACAATGCGAGCAACCAACCTAGAGATACTTTTTCTAGAGGTTAAATATGCTTTATGTAGTAATGTTTGGTTCGACATTAAGCCCTACTCAATAGTTGTATTATTGTCATCATGGAGTTAGCCATTTAACTCGTATAGTAGAAGGACGATTTAACGCTAAAAATCCGCTAATTTAAGTTATATTTATTATAGCTTACACCTCAAACTATTACCGATTAGTAAGCACGAAGACAGAGTTAAAAGCTTGTAATCCATAGGAGAAGTGTAATATGGTTTTTGGTGATAATTGTATTGCTAGTTTATGCAAGCGCATTTGGGTTTTGTTTATATATATTATTATCCTTTATTAACAACATCTTATTGTGATAATGAAAATAATTATTAATCAACTTATAGCTAGATAAAATGTCAAATAATAAAAATACCAAGGCATCATAAAAAATAAACATGATTAATCAGCTAACAGAATTCATTTTAAAAATGACAAAAAAAATATGGAGGAAAATAAAAGGCCAGTCGTCTTTGTTTTGTGTATGGCGAAAATCTATACGCTCGGAATATCAAAAATTATATTTACAATTCATCGCTTTTGTTCTGATTTTAAGCCTGTCTAATAACGGGGTTTTAGCAGAAGAAATAGCTGAAAAAGTGAAGTTTAATATTCCCAGACAAAGAGCTGACTTATCACTAATTAATTTTGCCGAGCAAGCGGATATTACCTTGCTTTTCCCATTAGATAAAATGGCAGGAAAGCAAACTAATCGAGTATCAGGGCAGTATTCAATAATGACTGCACTGCAAATAATGCTTAAAGATACCGGCTTGAAAACTGAAATTAGTGAAAGTGGGCAGTTATCTATTTTAATAGATCCAAGTTTTGAGAGAGAAAACGACATGGCTAATTATAAAAAGAATAAAGTTTCAAGCGCAGTACTTGCGGTACTAACTTCCGTTGCAGCCTTACCTGCAGAGGCAGAGCCTCAAACAAAAGAAACAGAGATTATTGAGGTTAGAGGAATCAGAGGCGCGTTAGGTCGTGCCATGGATGCAAAAAGAGAGGCAGGAGGTGTTGTTGATTCTATTTCTGCGGAAGATATTGGTAAATTTCCAGACACTAATTTAGCGGAATCACTACAACGCATTACTGGTGTGTCAATTGATCGCTCAGGTGGTGAAGGGCAATTAATTACAGTGCGAGGCTTTGGTCCTGAGTTTAACACGGTGTTGGTAAATGGTCGCCAAATGGCCTCAGAAAATCAAAGTCGGGCTTTTAGTTTTGATACTATCGCCTCAGAGCTCGTGAAAAGTTTAGATGTTCATAAAACTTCTACCGCAACCATGCAGTCAGGCGGTATTGGTTCAACCGTCAATGTTACTACCGCTCGTCCTTTTGCTATTAGCGGTTTTAAATTGGCAGGCAGTGTCAAAGGCGTTTACGATGAAAACAGTGCAGAAACCACGCCACAGGTGTCAGCGTTGGTCAGTAACACTTTTAATGATGACAACTTAGGGCTGTTATTTGCAATATCGCACCAAGAGCGTGAAACTCGTTTAAATCAAGCTCAAATGGATGGTTGGTTAGAAAACGTTGGTGTGCCTAATCCGCAAACTGAAAGTGGGCAACCTTATACGGGCAATATATTCTCTCCACGTAACTATGATCATAAAGTCACCACCGAACAACGTACCCGTACTAATGTTAATTTAGTTATTCAATACGCACCGGCTGATAACCTTATTGTTACTGCTGACGCCTTGTATTCAGATTTTGATGTAGAAAGTAATACCAACTCATATGGACACTGGTTTACGGCGCCCAATATTGAAGGTTTTGGTAATGATGCTGGTGCTACTGTTGATGCCAACGGCACAGTTATCGATTTGTATCAAGAAGTTGGTTTAGCGACTGATATGCATGCTAAAAAGTTTGATCGATTAACAGGCTCAAGCGCTTTAGGCTTAAATTTTGATTGGGACGTAAATGACAATTTAAATATGCAATTTGATATCAGCCATTCAAGTGCCGAACGTGAAGCAAATAATGGTCGAGGTGACCAATTATCCTTGATTGGCTACGCTAACCGAGTGCGTTTTCAAGTAGATAATAATATTTTACCTTACGCTAGTGAGTTTGCTGGCGCAGATGCGGGTATATATAGTGGACAACAAGAAATTGATGGTGTGGCTTATGATCCTGCAATTACACCGAACGGGGTTGCTGATCTTTTGGATCCCGCCAATAGCCGTGCACATGTGATGTTACGCCGTGGTTGGGCTGTTGAAGATACCGTTGATCAATTGCGCTGGAACAGCACCTGGCTTGATGATGCTGATAGTGGATTATCGGCAGTTAAATTTGGTGCCATGTATTCATCTGAAACTAAAAGTTTAGATCGTTGGGATAATGAAGGGGTTGGTATTCATTGTGCCTTTTGTGGTTACCCAGACTCGCCAAACATGGATGCTTTTTCACAATATGTATTTGACGCGGGTGGTGATTTTTTAGCCAATGTTAGTGGCGGTGGGCGTATGCCAACTTCATGGCTAGCACATGATGGCGAAGCCAATTTTGCTTTCTTAGAAGCTTTCTCGGCAGCTAATGGTAATGACATCAGTTTTGATGCGGTAAAACGCAATAAATCATTTGAAATCACTGAAGAGACTATTTCGTTATATGTAGAATTTGACTTTGAAACTGAATTATCAGGTATGCCCCTTTCAGCAACGGCAGGCTTTCGTTATGAAGCAACTGACGTCGATGTCGATGGCACTGATGAGCCTGTGAGGCAGCTTGATATTCTTGATAAAACGGAAATGTTACCCATGTATGGTGCAGCCCAGTCAATTTCCAAAACGTCTAGTTATGAAGCGTTATTACCTAACCTAAGTGTGAAGTTAGAAATTAATGATGATTTGATTGCTCGTTTTGCAGCCTCACAAACAATAACGCGGCCAACATTAGATAGCTTGTCACCGGTAACGGTTATAGGCACCACACGTCAAGGAGGCAATTTAACCTCTAGCTCTGGTAATCCTGCGTTAGAACCGTTCACGTCAGATAATGTCGATTTATCGCTAGAATGGTATTACGCTGAGGCGAGTTATTTATCTGCTGGTTATTTTAGAAAAAATGTTGCTAATTTTATTATTAATGCCACACAAGATCTTACCTTTGAATTAGCTGATGGCAGCTTGTTAACCGATCCATCTACCGGTACTGATGTTGATAATTCTGATGGTGCTGATAGCACGGCTGTATTTACTAATACGTTTCCTAACAACAGTGAGTCTGCGATTGTTGATGGTTGGGAGATTGCGCTCCAACATACCTTTGATAGCGGTTTTGGTTTAATGGCTAACGCAACTTTGGTTGATAGTGATGCGCCGCTTGATGCAGCTGATATTACCCAAGTATTTGCAGTAACAGGGTTAAGTGACTCTTATAACCTTGTTGGATTTTATGAAAATGGGCCACTGCAATTTCGTTTAGCTTATAACTGGCGTGATAGCTTTGTGCAGTCATTAACACAGTCAAATGGTGATGGTGTTACTATTGTTGAAGCGTATGCGCAAGTAGATGCTAGTGGTAGTTATGATATTAATGACAATATCTCTATTTTCTTTGAAGGGATTAACTTGACTGAAGAATATGTGCATAAGCGTGGTCGCTTTGCGAACCAACTCCTGTTAGTTGAAGATAGTGGCCGCCGTTTTGCCTTTGGTATTCGTGGTTCATTCTAAGCGCGAACTATAAAGCTGAAAGCGTCTTCTGAACTTCAGTAGACGCTTTTTTCATATCACATCATAAGGTCAAGCTGTTATGAATGAATCTGCAGAAAACAAAAAGAATAATGAAACCTTAGTAAAAACCGTCGTTGTTGTCGGTGGTGGTATTGCCGGCTGGCTTACTGCAGGGCGCCTAGCGGCAAAACACAAAGCTAATACCGAAAAGGGACTGAAGGTTATACTCGTAGAGTCGCCAACCATACCCGCTATTGGTGTAGGGGAGGGAACGTGGCCAACTATGCGTAGTACCTTGATAGCGTTAGGTATTAGTGAAACTGATTTTATTAGAGAATGCGATGCTAGTTTCAAGCAAGGGGCTAAGTTTGCCAAGTGGGTAGATGGTAATGAAGGCGACTTTTACTATCACCCCTTGGTATTGCCACAAGGTTATGGGCAAGCAGAAGTAGCAGCGCACTGGCTAGCTAGGCAAGGCCAAGAAGGGGTGGGCTCTTTCTCTCATGAAGTCTGTTTTCAAGAAGCGATTTGTGAACAAGGTTTAGCGCCAAAAACGATTAGAACAGCAGAATTTTCTGATGTAGCGAATTATGCCTACCACTTGGATTCTGGAAAATTTGCCGTGTTTTTACAAAAACATTGCACTAATAAACTAGGTGTCACTCATATCTTAGATGATGTTACTGCCATTAATACTGCTGAAAATAATGATATAGCTTCAGTATCAACAAATAATAACAAGGATATTTGTGGCGACTTATTTGTTGATTGCACGGGTTTTTCTTCCTTACTTTTAGGTAAGCATTATCAAGTACCTTTTAAAAGCTGTAGTGATGTATTGTTTATTGATACGGCTTTAGCTGTTCAGGTACCTTATGATAATGAGGATTCACCGATTGCTTCGCATACTATTTCAACAGGACAAGAAGCGGGATGGATTTGGGATATAGGTTTACAGCATCGTCGAGGTGTTGGTTATGTTTATTCAAGTAAATATTCAACAGAAGAACAAGCCAGAGCAGTTTTAGCTGACTATGTTGGTGATAACATTTCCTCATTACCAATCAGAAAAATCCCGATAGTTAGTGGATATCGAGAAACGTTTTGGAAAAACAATTGTGTTGCTGTAGGGCTGTCGGCAGGGTTTTTAGAGCCTTTAGAAGCCTCCGCGTTAGTTATGGTAGAGCTGGCGGCACAAATGATATCTGAACAATTACCACAGTCGCGCGGTATTATGAATGTAGTGGCGAAACGTTTTAATGAAACCACTCACTATCGCTGGCAAAGAATTATCGATTTTCTTAAATTACATTATGTTTTGAGCAAGCGAAATGAGCCTTTTTGGGTTGATAATCGAGCAAAAGAAACGATTCCTGAAAGTCTTCAAGATTTGATGGACTTGTGGGAGTATCGCTCACCTGCGGATTGCGATTTCACTAGCAATAATGAAGTGTTCCCTGCAGCCAGTTATCAATATGTGCTGTATGGCATGGGTTTTAAAAGCGACTATAGTCATGCTCCCTATATTTTAGATGATATTGATTTTGCTGATTATCAGTTTTCAAAAAATAAAAAGCTAATTGATACCGCAGTTTCTACTTTGCCAACAAATCGAGAATTGCTTAATAAAATTAAAACGTTTGGTTTTAGTACTATTTAAGTGTGGGTAATTTTATAAACAGCGATAAAAGAGAAATATAAATGGCAAATCTAGTTGCAGTAGATAATAAAAATCACCGAACGTTACAGATAGATATCCGTAAATTGGCTTTACATGGGGCAAAGCTAAATATGATCCCTGTAGTTCTGTCAGAGTTTTCAAGTGCAGCCACACAATACCCGCTCGCCATTACTAAAGATGGTGAAACCGGTGAGTTCGTCTGTATCGCTTTATTAGGCTTTGAAACGGGAGAAAATTTATTTTGGAGCAATGGCGAGTGGCAAGGTCTTTATTTACCTTTACATATTAGGCGTCAACCTTTCTTTGTTGGCAATCCTATTACACATCATAAAGTACAGTCAGACAATATTGATCACATCGTTTGTGTTGATAGTGAAAGTCCTGCGATTACGTCTGAAGGGGGCATGAACTTGTTTGATGAACGCGGACTAGATTCGGATTACTTTCAACAAACTAAAGCCTGTCTAGCAGAATTACTTAGCGGCGAAGCAGAAAGCAAACGTTTAATTGAAAACTTACAAGCTATGGATTTATTGCAATCGCTATCATTAAAAATCACCTTTAAAAATCAAACATCAACGCGGTTAAATGGTTTATATACGGTAAACAAAGAGGCGTTAGCTAAGTTAGTTGATGAGCAGATATTACAACTTCATAAATTAGGCTTATTGGCCGCAATACAGATTTTGAGTAACTCATTGGGGCAAGTACAGACTTTGATTGACTTAAAAAATAATCGGCTTGAGCATTGATAACGAGTGCTATTGAGGGTGTCCATGAGTAATGTTGCGTTAAATCAGACTAGCATAACTAAAGTTAGCATCGGGCAAGAAAATACGCCTGTACTAATCATTGATAACTTTGCAAAAGACTATCAGACGCTTATCGAAGAAGCAGGAGATGGCTCATTATTTAGTTCGGATGTTAAAAACTATTACCCCGGAAAGCGAAAACAGACGAAAGCCAGCTATGCCGAGCAGCTTTGTTCACAATACTTCCCACTATTTAAATCATTTTTTGGCTTTGAGAATGCTCAATATGCTACGGCTGTATTATCGGCTTTTGCTATTTCTGATCAAGCGCCCGAGCAGTTAAGGCCGATGCAAATGGTGCCACACTTTGATACAACACAGAGTAACCAGTTAGCAGTGGTACATTACTTATGTGAACCAGAGCATGGTGGTACCGCTTTTTATCGACACCGTGCTAGTGCATTCGAAACTATTACTGCAGCGCGTTTACTTGGCTATGGAACTCAGTTGAAAAAAGAAGCTATGGAGAATCAGTTACATTTAAACCCCTGCTATATTCAAGGTAGCAATAATATGTTCGAGCAAATATATTCGGTAAATGCGAGTATGAATAGAGCCGTTATTTACCCAAGTAACTTGTTGCACTCGGGTAACATAAACCCATTAGTAGGATTATCATCAGACCCTAAAAAAGGCAGGTTAACCATTGGTAGTTTCATTGTTTTTGAATGATTAACTCAATCATTCAGGCAATCACTCACAGTCTTCTGACTGTTATTAAAGCGATATTGCTGCAATAGCTTATTGTTGCAATATATACGCAGCAGCGCCTAGTAAACCCGGTTGCGCTTCTGTAATAACGTAAGTAGGTGTTTGCTGAGTAATATGTGATAAACGCCCTTTACTTTCAAAGCGTTCTCTAAATTTACTTTCTTTAAGAAAATCAATAAAACGCGGTACGATACCGCCAGCAATATATACACCGCCCTGGCTGTTCATAATTAGGGCTAAATTGCCCGCAAAACTGCCGAGTACTTGACAAAAAATGAGCATGCTTTGACGACACATAATACACGTACCTTCAACACCTCGTTTACTTATTTCTTGAGCCGATAAACGAGCCTCTTCATCATCATCGTCAATATTAACCAAGGCTTGATAGATTTGCTCTAAACCATAGCCTGAAAGCAATTGTTCATATGAAACGCGGTTTTTTATAGTGTTTAAATACCGCAATACTGCAATTTCCATTTCGCCGACAGGGGCAAAATCGACATGACCTCCTTCGCCGCTAACACAATGCCATTGATTATTTCCGGCGACTGAAATCGGGACTAAATTGGCAACACCCAACCCTGTGCCTGGCCCGCACACTGAAATAGGTTTATTGGTAACGGTTTGGCCACCGCCAATTTTTACTTTTTGACTGTCATTTAATAGCGGAATAGCCATGGCAATAGCGGTATAGTCATTGATCATAGTTAAGCTATTTAGCTTTAGCGTTTCAACGAGTGCTTTTTGTGAAAACTGCCAAGGTAAGTTGGTCATCGAAATAATATCGTTGTCTGTTGGGCAGGCTATGGCTAAACAAGCATTGATAACATTATCATGCAGCTGCTTTTTCTCTATATAAAGCGAGATTACATCGGCTAAACTAGCAAATTCAGCACAGCGGTAGGTTTCAATTTCTTTATATTTTGCAGCGCATGACTGTTCAGCTTGCGCTATACGAATATTAGTGCCGCCAATATCGGCAATTAAGTTAATGGTTTTTTTTGTGGTTGTGTTCATTATTTAGACTCACTTAATTGCGATATTTTTTACTGTACGTTTAGGGTTAAATCTTGGTGTTGCCAAACAAAATTAACGGTTAACGTTCGTGTTGTTTTATCCCAGCTAAGATCGTTTATCACTTTGTTATTGAGCATTACCTTTGCCGGGCTATTTTGCCAGTTATGAATGACCAAGGTCATTTGCCTACTTTTGGGCATACCAACATAGTGATGAGCATTCCTAGAAAGATGAATCGCTAACTGACCACTTTGCTGATTGGCTTTAAAAGATAATAACTCAAATAAATCTTGGGTGTTAGCTTGAAACATTTCACCATCATCTTCATACATTTCACCAACACTGTGGTTAACTGATTTATCGTGATAGTAGTGAAGTGTTAGCTTAGTGTTGTCATAATCTTTAGTTGATTGAATAGCGTCTATCATAGGAATAAATGAACCTGCGCGAACCAGTACCGGCAGGGTTTCTAAGCTTGTTGCAATATCAACCGTATGATTGCCTAGATGTCTATCACCGTTAAAATAATCAAACCAAACGCCTTTTGGTAAAGGCACTGAAACTGATTTTACGTTTGCATCAACCACCGGAGTGACTAAAAAGGCATCACCCCAAAGGTAACTGGTAGCATTATCCATTAAGTTGATTGTTGCCTCATTTTTACTTGTTGGCAGTGATGCTTGCTCAAAGAACAATGGGCGCATAAGCGGCATGCCTGTCGTACTGTTTTGATAAGCTAGGGTGTAGTTATAGGGTAATAACTGGTATCTAAGCTTAATAAAGTTACGTAAAATAGCTTGAGTTTCCTTGTCGTGAAAGACGACTTCAGGAGCTATATTATCTTGTGCGTGTGGACGGTAAATTGGTTGGAAAACGCCATATTGTAACCAGCGGATATACATTTCTTTATTGAATGTTTCACCCCCAGCAAAGCCCCCTAAATCCGAATGAGTGTATGCCATGCCAAGCAAGCCCATTTGTAAACTCAACTCAACTTGCGGTTTGAGCCCGCCCCAGGAGCGATTGACATCTCCCGTCCACGGGATCATACCGTAACGCTGTGAGCCAGCAAACCCTGAGCGCATAAGAATGAAAGGGCGTTTATTTGGTGTTAACGTTAATTGGTTTTCGTAAACCATTTTTGCCCATTGATGACCGTAAACATTATGAATAGCATCGCCATTAACTACGCTGCCATCAGCTAAAGTATGCAAGGTATCGCTAGGATGAACTTCTGGCTCGCCTAAATCGCCCCACCAGCCGGCGACACCTTGTTGATGTAAACCTTGATAAATAGCGTTAAACCAATCTTTGCCATCATCATTAAAAACATCAATTAAGCCGGTATTACCAAAGTAAAAATCAAAACGTTTTGGTTTGCCATCACCACCTTTTGCTAAGGCTTGGCTCTTTGTAGCATCAGCCCATTTGGTTGAGCTGGTTAACACAAAAGGCTCTGTGATCAATACAGTTTTTACCCCTTGTTTATTAAGATCTGAGATCATACTTTTTGGGGTTGGAAATGTTGCTTTATCCCAATCTAAATTACCCATGTGGCCTTTTATGTCTTTACCAAACCAATATAGATCAAGGATTAGTGCGTCTAACGGAAAATCTAATTCGATAAATTTGTTCACGGTTTTACGAACTTCTTGTTCGCTGCGATAACCGAAACGAGAAGCGTAATTACCAAGCGCCCAGCGCGGTGGCATGGGTTGTTTGCCAGTCACCTCAACATAATTTTTGATTAATTCAGGGTAGGTTTCACCAGCAAAAACAAGGTAAGCCATGCGCCCTGAAACAGCTTCAAATTGCAGGATGTTTTGTTCAGATTTACCTAAATCCATCCATCCTTTAGCTGAGTTATCGAATAAGACGATGTACTTATTACTTGATAATACCGCAGGTATACTGAAATTCATTTGTGTTGAGCGAGTTTCGTAACCATAATGCGCTCGGTTATATAATGGCATGCGCTGGCCGCGTCTATCCATCCCTAGTACTCGTTCACCACCGCCTAATAGCTTTTCATGTTCGGTTAATGAAAAACGAAAGCCTTGCACTGGGTGTTGCTGATCATTCTCTTGCGCGGTTCCGGTAAAATAACCGCGCTCTTGTGCTAACAACAGCTGTTTCTGGTTATCTTTTAAAGTGTAAAAAGCAATGTTAAAAGGATGTTTAGTGATTATTGCACTTAACTTGTCACTAGAAAAAGTTAAGGAGTGTTTGGTGTTTTCTAGGGCTAAAGCGTGTTTTTTTGCCGCTTCTTTAATCGCAAATGAAGGTAAATTAGCTGCATTTTTCGCTAAAATGTCGGTGGATATATTAGCCGCTGTTGTTGCACGGCTTGGCGCATAGTGAACTTCAATCGCTTGTGGCCCATAAGCACTTAAAGTTACCTGTCCTTGCGTGGTGCTAACCACTAGAGCATTATCAATGAGTTGATGGCTAACATAATTATTTGTTGGCGTGTTTTCTGCGTTTGCACAAACAAAGGCTTGGCCAAAAAATAATGTAATCCAGAGAGATGTTCTCAGTAAGGCAAACAAGGTCAAAAAGCGCAAAGGAGATCCTTAAATAATATGTGTTTTACTACCGATAATAACCTCGCACGGATTATACTGCCTTTTGAATACGTATGCAGTGCCATGTTAAATGCATGTTTAGGATCTTCTTAATGAAAAACGCACCAGAGAAAGAGTTGAGCTGATATACACATTGATGCAGTTGTAATTACTTAATGGTAATCCATAAGAATAGATGATCACGATTTGCTCAGGTGGCTGGGAGTATTGGGTTTAAGTGTCTTGCAATCACAGAGGGTCCATATAGGTTAAAGTGTTTTATTCAAAACAGATTTCAATAAATGCTCTGCCTGAGTCAGACTTAAAAGGAATAATAATGACATGACCTTTACTTTTATGTTTATGATCAATGGTATGGTTTTTACCTGACACTACGATCGGGGTCGCCATATCAAAATCATAGCCCTTTTTACCTAGCTCTTTTTTTGCTCCTCCCGTTACCATATTAGTTATTTCACCCACCATGTCAGTAACGTCTTCATTTATTTCTTTGGTTTTTTCGCCGAGCATACGTTGCATAATCCTCAGCGCTAATGATTTTTCAAAAGTGATTGAGAGTGAGCCTTTCGTTTGTGGACCAACCATACCAATAAGTCCTGAGACATCTCCCATCGAAATATCATTCTTTTTTAATCTAGGGCTTTCGGCAATTAATTCTGTATGTCCCATCATACCAACAACATTCAACAGTGCATTTAAAAACGGGTTAATAAACTCTACATTCATTGTTTAAGCCTTTTTAGTGATTCAGATTGGAGCGGAATTATCTTGCTGCAGTATCGAAGTTATTTCCTTCACTCATAAACTATAGTACAAAAATTAAAAAATAGTTTTTCACTAGCAAATGAGTGCAAAATATTATGACTATTGAAAATATGTTTGATAACAATCAGGTTCGGTGATGCTGCTTGTTTGGGTAAATTAAACCGTCAAAAATAAGTAGCCACTATATGTTGTGGCGATGAATCGCCTTTTACATACGTATGCATGAGTTTTTTCATCGTTTTCATCTTTGCATACGTATGTAGTCCATTGCCCTAATTTCTCAGTTAGTCATAATCGAAACATAGGTTTTTTATTATCTGAATTATTGAGAGTTAGAACGACATATGTTTACCAAAGCTAAAACCACAGTTAACAAGACAACTGCGAGCAGCTCAACTATTGATGCCGCTGAATTAACCTCGCGTATTGAATATCACCTGCAGTTTACCTTAGGTGACATTGCAGATGAAAAAGAAACCAAGTCGGCATACTGGCAAGCAACCTCTTTAGCGTTGCAAGATATTATTGTAAATAAGTTGAAAGCGACGAAGGCGCGTCAGTTTTCATCCGATGCTAAAAGTGTTAATTACTTATCTCTTGAGTATCTTATGGGACGCTTATTGTCGAATAATTTACACAATATTAATTTATATGAAATAACCGATAAAGCACTGAAAGGCTTAGGCTTCGAGCTGGCTGATTTATGCGAGCAAGGACCTGATCTTGCGTTAGGTAATGGCGGTTTAGGACGTTTAGCTGCTTGCTTTTTAGACTCTCTTGCTACCCTTGATTACAATGCTATGGGGTACGGCATTCATTATCAGCATGGCTTATTTAAACAAGCTTTTGCTGATGGTCATCAAATTGAAACACCTGATATGTGGCGTGAGTTCGGTAATCCATGGGAAGTTTGTCGCCCAGAGTCAGCACAAGCCATTAAACTTTATGGTGAAGTTGAGCAAGTGGTTCAGGCGAATGGCAGTGTTAAATCCATTTGGCATGCAGGTAATGCCTTTAGAGGTGTGCCTTGGGATATTCCAATTGTTGGCTATCAAAGCGACACAGTGAACACCTTACGTTTATGGGAATGTCGAGCCGATAACGCTTTCGATTGGGATAAATTTAACGATGGCGACTATTTACATGCCCTAGAAGACCAAGTTCAGGCTGAAAGTGTCTCGAAAGTATTATACCCCAATGATGAACATGATGCGGGCAAAGAGTTGCGTTTTATTCAGCAGTACTTCTTTTGTGCCTGTTCAGTAAAAGACATTATTGCCCGTTTTGAAGCCAAGCATGGCAAGTTGAATTTAGCTAAAAACATAGTGTTACTTGCTGACAAAGTAGCGATTCAATTAAATGATACCCATCCTACCCTTGCTATTTTAGAATTTATGCGGGTATTGCTAGATGAATATGAGATGACGTGGAACGAGGCTTGGAACTTAGCAGGTAAAGTTTTTGCCTATACCAACCACACCTTATTACCAGAAGCATTAGAAAAATGGTCTGTTGCTTTATTTGATAAAGTCTTACCTCGTCATTTAACGATTTTATATGCAATTAATGAAGCTTTTTTAAATAATGACGTTGCAGCTAAATGGCCAAATGATGAAGCGATGCGCGCACGCTTGTCACTGATTGAAGAAGGCGAGCAACGCACCGTAAGAATGGCGCACCTATGCGTAGTTACCGCTCATAAAGTTAATGGTGTTGCTCAAGTTCACTCTGACTTAGTGAAAAGTGATTTATTTCCAGAATTTAATGCCTTATGGCCAAATAAACTAACCAATGTCACTAATGGAATTACGCCGCGTCGTTGGTTAAAAGCTTGTAATCCGCTGCTTTCAAAGTTGTTATCCAAAACTATCAAAGAAGACTGGGCTAAAGATTTAAATAGCTTAAAGCAGCTGTCTGCGTTGGCTGATGATAATAATTTTCAACAGCAGTTTATGGATATTAAATTGCAAAATAAAATTTTGCTCACCAAAGAAATTAAAGCGTTAACCGGAATCACAGTCAGTCCAGAAGCTATTTTTGATGTGCAAATAAAACGGTTACACGAATACAAACGTCAACATTTGAATTTGCTTCACATTTTGGCTTTATATCGTCGCTTACTGGAGAACCCTGAGCTAGATATGCACCCGCGCGTCTTTATTTTTGGCGCAAAAGCTGCTCCAGGCTATAAATTAGCGAAAGCAATCATCTATGCCACCAATAAAATTGCCGAGAAAATCAATAACGATCCTCGTATCAATGACAAATTAAAAGTGGTGTTTTTACCTAATTACCGTGTCAGTTTAGCTGAAAAAATCATTCCAGCTGCTGATGTTTCAGAGCAAATATCTACCGCAGGCAAAGAAGCATCAGGTACGGGTAATATGAAACTGGCCCTCAATGGCGCGGTAACTATTGGCACTTTAGATGGCGCGAATATTGAAATTGCTGAAGAAGTAGGCAGTGACAATATCTTCATTTTTGGGTTAACCGTTGATGAAGTGAAGGCCTTGGATAATAAAGGTTACAACTCGCAGCATTATTATGAAACTAACAGTGAAATTAAAGCATGTTTAGATTGGCTCGACACGGATTATTTTACTCCGGGTCATGAGGGCGAATTGTCCACGCTAAAACATAGTTTTCTTGATGGAGGTGACCCATACAAGGTGCTTGCAGATTTTCAATCATACTCTGATGCGCACTTTGCATTAGGTAAGGCATATCAAAATAAAGCGCAATGGGCACGTATGGCCATTTTAAATACTGCGATGATGGGTAAGTTCAACTCTGATCGTTCTATTGAAGATTATGTAGACAATATTTGGCACTTAACTAAGTCGTAAACAGTAACCAATAGTCGAACATGATAACCATGGACGTATAAAAGGGACAGTATGAGTAAAAAAATAAATACCATAACACGTATTTTAACCAACACTATGACCACGCAAGCCGATGTTGATGCCATCGCGCAAGCACGTCATATTGCTGCTCATGCTTTGCTAGGTTTGCAAACGCTTACTGATACTCGATTAAGTGGTGAAGAGAAACTAGTTATTCGTGTTTTTATGCCGGATGCACAGCATATTGTTATTCTGGATAAAAAAACTCAAAAGCCTTTGGCGACGCTAACCCAAGTAGACCCAAGAGGTTTTTTTGTTGCCAAACTCAGGCGTAAAAAACGCTTTGCTTACCAATTACAAGTAAGCAGCAATGGGCAAGTTCAGGTTGTTGAAGATGCGTATGCATTTTGTTCCACCATGAAAAATGCAATCTTAGGTGAACTCGATCTGCATTTGCTCAATGAAGGAAACCATCAAAAGCCTTATCGTGTATTAGGTGCTCGTTCAGCATCGGTCACAGATAATAGCAATAGCATAGTTGAAGGCACTACTTTTAGCGTTTGGGCGCCTAATGCAAGTTCAGTTGCAGTTATTGGCGACTTTAACCAGTGGGATGGGCGCATTCATCTGATGGAAAACATTCCCCACTATGGCAAGTTGAGTGGCTATTGGACTTTGTTTATTCCTGAGGTTAACCCCGGTAGTTTATACAAATTTGAATTGAAAGATCGACATGGCAATCTCCTTGATCACAAAGCAGATCCCTATGCTAGCCAATCACAAAATCGTCCTGATACCGCTAGCATCGTTGCTAACGAGCAAACCTATCCATGGACAGATGAACAATGGTTAGCACAGCGCGAGCAACGTAATGCCTGTAACGCAGCGATTAGTATTTATGAGGTGCATCTTGGTTCATGGAAAAGAGCGGCAAATGGTGATTTTTTAAATTATCGAGAGATTGCTCAGCAGCTAATTCCTTACGTACTTGATATGGGCTTTACCCATATTCAATTGATGCCGGTAAGTGAATATCCGTTTGATGGTTCATGGGGTTATCAACCTGTAGGTTTATTTGCGCCAACCGCACGGTTTGGTAGCCGTGAAGATTTTCAGTATTTTATTGATTGTTGTCATCAAGCTAACCTAGGAGTGCTTATTGATTGGGTGCCGGGACATTTTCCTAGTGACCCACATGGTTTAGCACAATTTGACGGCACACATTTATATGAACATGAAGATCCACGCTTAGGCTTTCATCCTGATTGGAACACCTTAATTTATAATTATGGCCGTACAGAAGTTGCCAATTTTTTACGTGCCAGTGCCATGCACTGGCTTGATGATTTTCATGTTGATGGTATCCGCGTCGATGCGGTTGCTTCTATGTTGTACTTAGATTACAGCCGTAAAGCAGATGAATGGCTACCTAATATTCATGGTGGTCGTGAAAACCTTGAAGCGGTCGCTTTTTTACAACGCTTTAATGAAGAGCTCTATAGTCAATATCCGGGCACATTTTCAGTCGCTGAAGAATCTACTTCTTGGCCGGGTGTTTCTCGTCCGACTGACTCAGGTGGCTTGGGTTTTGGTTACAAATGGAATATGGGTTGGATGAATGACAGCTTGCAGTACATGCAAGAAGATCCTATTCATAAAAAATATCATCACAACAAATTAAGCTTTAGTTTGGTTTACGCCTTTGATGAAAACTTTGTTTTGCCGTTAAGTCACGATGAAGTGGTCCATGGTAAAGGCTCTATGTTAGCGAAAATGCCCGGTGATACTTGGCAACAGTTTGCTAATTTACGTGCCTATTATGGCTTTATGTGGACCCACCCGGGTAAAAAACTACTCTTTATGGGCTGTGAATTTGCGCAAGGAAAAGAGTGGAATCATGACACAGAGCTTGATTGGCATCAGCTTGATATCCATTGGCATAGCGGTGTGCAGCAGCTCGTTAAAGATTTGAATACTTTGTATACCAGTACCCCTGCACTTTATCAGCAAGACTGTCACCAACAAGGTTTCACTTGGTTAGAGCATGATAATGCGCAGCAGTCTATTTATAGCTTTATTCGTTATGGTGACGCTGCAGGGAACACTGAGCGTCCCGCGGTTATTGTGGTTTGTAATTTTACCCCCCAGTGTCATCAAAACTACGCAGTTGGGGTGCCTAGCGCAGGTTTTTATCATGAAATATTTAATTCAGATGCCGAAATTTATGGCGGCAGTAATCAAGGTAACTTTGGTGGTGTCACCAGTGCTAGCAGCTCGTGTCAGGGGCAAGCGCACACTATCACCATAACAGTTCCACCATTAAGCACAGTTGTTTTTTCAATGACCAAGCAGGGCGGCTAATGACAACATCAAAATATAAAACCCACACAGCCAGTTTTAAGCAACTCACCTCTGTGAGCAAAGAAGATAGAGAGTAATAAGTATATGACGTCACAAGACTTTTCAGCGGGCATTTTATCAGACTCGTGCCATGTTGCTGCACAGGCAAGTTCGCACTTAATAGAACAGTTAGCCCAATTAGTCGGGTTCCACCAAAGTTATATTGATTCTTATGGTAATCAAGTGTTTGCTAAAGACCAAGCACGTCAAAGCTTACTAAAAGCAATGGGGTACGATCTAAGTAGCGATAGTATTGTTAAGCAGCAAATAAAATTATTAAATGAGCAGACGTGGCGCAATATGTTGCCGGCCACCCACATAGCTAAATGTGAAGAAAGTGAACATTTTATCGTTGTCAGTTTGTGTGCTAGCGCATGTGATTACCTTGAATGGCAAGTTACAACAGAAATAGGTGAAAAGCTAAACGCTCAAATAGCTTTGAACACCTTAACTAAAATAGATGAAACACCGTTAGATGATCACCAATATGTTAAGTATCAGTTAGCGTTACCACAATTAGCGCAAGGTTATCATCAATTAGCCATTACCTATGGTGAGCAATCGGCGCAGTGTCATTTAATTTTTGCACCTCAAACATGTTACAGCCCACAAGAAGCTTCACCTGAGAAAATCTGGGGATATGCGGCCCAGCTTTATGCTATCCGCAGTGAAAATAACTGGGGTATGGGTGATTTTGGCGATTTGCTCAATTTGGTTGAACAGTCAGCTAAGCAAGGCGTTTCCGCTATAGGTTTAAACCCGTTACATCCTTTATATCCAAATAACCCATCCCATCGCAGCCCTTACTCACCAACGAGTCGTTGTTTTTTAAATGTTATGTATATTGATGTGACTACAGTGCCTCATTTTAATGAGTGCAACGCGGCACAACAGTTATTTAGCAGCGCAGAGTTTCAAACAACACTTGCCCATGCTAAAGCTTCAGAGCTGATCGATTACCCCGCGGTTGCTCACGTAAAATATCAAATGCTTGCATTGTTATATCGTGAGTTTAATGGTCAGGCAAGTGACGCCTTGCGACAAGAATTTGATGATTTTAAGGCTGAGCAGGGGGAAGACTTAGTGAAGTTGACAACCTTTGATGCCTTGTATGAACATTTTAGGGAGCTAGATGAGCATGCTTATGGTTGGAAAATGTGGCCCAAAGCTTATCAAAACCCTAACAGCGCTGAAATCAAGGCGTTTCAAATCAGTCATAGCCAGCGCATTAATTATTTTGCATATTTACAATGGCTAGCGCATCGACAATTAACAACAGTTGCCGATACGGCCAGTGAACAGGGTATGCCTGTGGGTTTATATCTTGATTTAGCTGTGGGTTGTGATGGCTCAGGCGTCGATGTTTGGTGTGATAAAGACGTTTATGTGTCAGGTGCTGCGGTAGGCGCACCACCTGATGCCATGAATACTTTAGGACAAGATTGGGGATTAACGCCAATTAACCCTGTGGCGTTAAAGCAACAAGGTTATTTACCGCTAGTAAAAGCATTACGCAGTAATATGCAATATGCTGGAGCGTTGCGTATTGATCATATTTTAGGATTAATGCGCCAATATTGGGTAGCACCGGGTATGAAAGCCGATGAGGGGGTTTATATCACCTTTCCACTCGAAGACATTCTACGGATTATTGCGCTTGAATCTCGACGTGAACAGTGTGTGGTGATTGGTGAAGACTTAGGCACAGTCCCTGATGGCTTTGGCGATATTATGGCGGCAGCAGGCTTATTATCCTATAAAGTGCTATTTTTTGAACGTTGGGACTCTGGTTTGTTTATGCGTCCAGAGCTCTATCCAGCTCAGTCTATGGTGACAGTATCAACTCATGATTTACCTACATTGACAGGATGGTGGACAGGTCGCGATCTTGAGTGGCGACAAACACTCGACTTATACCCTAGTGAGGCTATGGGGCAGGCAGAGCGAAGCGCGCGTGTTGAAGATAGGCAATTGTTAATCTCAGCGCTGGATGATCTTAACGTTATTGATAGAGAGAAGTTTCCTCAACAAGCGCCAGCTAAAATGAATACTGAATTATCTGTTGCGGTGCAAAAATATTTAGCACAGGCGCCAAGCCATATTCAATTAATTCCTTTGGAGGATGTGCTAGAGGTGGTAGAACAAGTGAATATTCCAGGCACTATAGATCAGCACCCAAATTGGCGTCAGAAACTACCTGTCACCCTGGAAGAGTTCTTTCAACAAGACTCAGTTAATGCCATTACCAGTGCTATGCAGCAAGCAAGACCGAAAAATTAAGTTATTTAAAAAATCAGAGGTTTCTTATGTAGGGCGGACTTTAGTCCGAGCAATAAAATATACACGGGGCAATAAATTACCCCCCTACATTAGATAATTTGTTTGTCTTGAGTTAAGTGCATAGGCACGAAAATTTAAACATCTTATGTAGGGCGGACTTTAGTCCGAGCAATAGAATATGCATGGGGCAATTAATTACCCCCCTACATTAGATAATTTGTTTGTCCTGAGTTAAGTGCATAGGCAAGAAAATTTAAACATCTTATGTAGGGCGGACTTTAGTCCGAGCAATAAAATATACACGGGGCAATAAATTACCCCCTACATTAGATAATTTGTTTGTCTTGAGTTAAGTGCATAGGCACGAAAAATATATAACTATAAAAAGAGATGATTATTATGAAAGTATTTGTGCAAAGCGCTATTTTTATTACTGCAATCACTAGTGTGTTTATGCCTCTAGTGGGAGATGCGAAAGCAGCCGAACAGCAATTAAATAGCAGCGCAAAAGCGGCTAAGTTAGCGCCTTATCAACAACGCGCTTTTCAGGACGAAGTTTTTTATTTTGTTTTGCCTGATAGATTTCACAATGGTGATAAAAGCAATGATTTAGGCGCCGCGGCTAACGATAAAAAACGAGCCTTATCTCGTGGCGGTTTTGATAAAAGCCACAAGGGGATGTATCACGGTGGCGACCTTGCAGGGTTAACTGAAAAATTACCTTATCTTGATAACATGGGGGTTACCGCTATTTGGTTAACGCCGATATTGCGTAACCAAGCAATGCAACAAGGCACGTCTGGTTATCATGGCTATTGGATATTAGATTTTACTGAAATTGATCCACACTTAGGCACTAATGCTGATCTAAAGCACTTTATTGACCAAGCGCATCAGCGAAATATAAAAGTGTTTTTCGATATTATTACCAATCACACGGCTGATGTTATTAAGTATAAAGAATGTCATGGCGGTGATGGTTTGGGTTGGTTAATTGAAGAAGAAGGTGAAGATTGCCCTTTTAAATCAGTTGCCGAGCTAGCTAATGGGAATGTTTATACGCCTATTATTCCAACAGGAAATGAAACCTTAAAAACGCCATTATGGCTTAATGATGTGAATGTTTACCATAACCAGGGAGACTCTAATTGGGTTGGCGAAAGCTCAATTCGCGGTGATTTTGCCGGTCTTGATGATGTTGATACTGACAACCCAGAGGTTGTTAAGGGCATGATTGATATTTACAAAGCCATTATTGATGAATTCAAACCCGACGGTTTCCGTATCGATACAGTTAAACATGTAAATACTGAGTTTTGGCAAGCGTTTTCGCCGGCATTAATCTCGCACGCTAAATCATTAGGCATAGGTAACTTTTTTATGTTTGGTGAAGTGTATAGTTTTGACGCTAAGGAATTAAGCAGTTTTACCAGGGAAGCAAAACTACAATCGGTATTAGACTTTGCTTTACAAGGTGCCATTCGAAGCGCTTTGGTAGAACAAAAAGGGTCTGATGAATTGGCAAATTTATTTGCCCAAGATCATTTCTATCAAACGAGCCATAAGGATATTGAAAATACTAATGCTAATCAGCTGGTTAATTTTACTGGTAATCATGACATGGGACGATTTGCTTACTTTTTAAAAGAAAGTAAACATAATTACAGTGAGCAAGAACAAATTCAACGTAATTTACTTGCCAATGCTATGTTATTTTTTAGCCGTGGCGTTCCAGTAATTTATTATGGTGATGAGCAAGGTTTTGTCGGTGACGGTGGCGATCAAGACTCACGTCAAGACATGATGCCGTCAAAAGTTGCTAGCTACAATGACGATGATTTACTAGCAACAGACAAAAGCACTGCCGATGACAATTTTGATATCCAACATACATTTTATAAAGCCTTCGCACAATATGCCAAGTTATATCAACAGTATCCAGCATTACGTTTTGGTGAGCAAACAACCTTGTACTCACAGGATAAGCCAGGCGTTTTTGCCATTGAGCGTGTTGCTAAAGTTCAAGCAAAAGAACAAAAACTAGTGATTGTATTTAATACTTCAACACAAGTTCAAAGCTTAGATGTACTGACTAAATCACAAACTGAAAAGCTGCTCTACCAATCAACTGCTAATACAAAAGATAAGCTGTCGCCATTGAGTTTTGCTATCTATCAAGTGAATTAAACTGACATTTATATTGATGTTAAAAATTCAATATAAATGTCAGTTGTTGCAGGGGCTTTAAACATATTTCCATGGTCAGCCCCTTCTACAATAATTAACTTTTTATTCGCTGATTGGCTAGCATTAAAAAGTTTCTGTGACAGGCTAACGGGTACTTGTTGATCGTCTTCACCTGCAATAATAAGTAAGGGATTTTGGTATTGTTGCTCAACAATCACTTGGTTATTGGCTAAATGAAATGCAGGATCCATATTAACGGTTAAGAAAGGGTACATATACCAAGGCGTTTTTGCTGCTATCCAGTCATCTACATTGGTAGCGGAGCCTTGTAAAACTAGCGCATCAATAGGGTGTTCTTTGGCTAATTGCGTGGCAATAAAACTCCCTAATGAATAGCCATGAACAATCACTTTATTTGGTTTTAATACGGATTTTATATACTGGTATTGTTCATTAGCGTCTGAAGCTAAATTCATAATTGTTGCTTTACCTGAGCTAGCCCCTAGGCCTCTGCGATCAAAAATAACAATATCTAACCCTAAAGGTGATAGGGTTTTTAACATCGCTATACCGCCTTCTTTCACTTGCATTCCATTGCCTTGAATTACAAATATTAGTGAATCACTGTCAGGATTATCTAAATATAACCCTTCTAGTTGTGCCTCGTTGTTTGTGGTGGTTAATGAAAGAGTGTTGAGTTTATGGCCGGGAAATTGTTGTTGCCAGTTATTGATCAATTCTTCATTATAACGTTCTAAAACTTCACTCTGGGTGATGAATTTGTCTTCTTGTAGCGTGGCGGTACACGAAAAAATTCCTGCTAACATGCCAATAACGATGATTTTTCTAAACATATTTTACTCCATTGAAAAGCATGGTTATGCATACCCGTTCCAGCTGAATCCTGCATCTTCAAGTGGAGCGGGTATATATAGCTCAGGATCTATGGGTATAATTTAAATACCCCATGTAGGTTGGACTTCAGTCCGACAAAGGGGCAATAAATTACCCCCTACAAAGGATATAACATTTATCCTGAGCGAAATGCATAAGCGCGTTAAAAAAAGCTAAATTAAACTTATCTACTACCGTGAGAACAGATGCAGCAATATCTATTAAATTATTCATTTTCATCACCATCCGATTGATAAATCAAGATATCACCAGGTGAACAATTTAAGGTTTGGCAAATAGCATCTAAAGTAGAAAAACGTATCGCTTTAGCACGGCCACTTTTTAATACTGATAAGTTTTGCGGCGTAATGCCTACCGCTTGCGCTAAATCATTTAATTTCATTTTTCGTTTAGCAAGCATGACATCAAGTTCAATAATAATAGCCATTAAACCACGAGCTCCTGCTCTTGCTTTAACTCAATGGCTAAAGTCATTACCCATGCCATCACATAAATGACTAACCCAGAAATTAAGTACACTATTTCACTACTACCAATATTCAGATAAATGGCAAGCTTGTTAGAGAGCCCTGTAAATCGAATAATTAAGGAAACCAATACTGGATAAAAAGCATTCAACAAAATCCACAATAGCAGGGTTTTGCCGATATTTCTTAAACAAGCTATGTTGGCAACAGTAAAAATTTGGCCTCGTTGGTAATAACTAAAGAGTTTGAATAAAAAGTAATAAATCAAAAGGTAGGGTATTAATTCAGCAGTGCCTAGAATGGCTAATGCATTAAAGTTTTCACTCATCAGCGCTTGAGATATATCAAGCCATCCATGGGGAAATTGGTGAGATATATGGCTAGAAAATAAATAGAAATCAATACTTAACTGGCTTAAACCTTCAGTGGTTAATTCACCAAAGCATAACAATAAAGCATGAGAGGTTACTTGCAAAATGGCCAGTGCAAGAAGTAATGCGCAAATGTATTTACTGACGAGAGATATTTTTGTCATTGGTGTTATTAATAAGTCGTATTATGGGCTTAATATAACAGTGTGCAAATATTTAGCAATAAGTTTTTATCGATAAACGATAAAAACTTATTGTTTTGGGTTTTTAATTGCTTTTATGTTTGAGCAACTTGATGAATATGTACATCACGTTGAGGAAATGGAATATTGATATTGGCGTTATCTAGTGCAGTATAAATACTGGCGTAGGCTTTATACTTTGCTGCATACAGGTTGACCGTTGGCGTCCACAGCCGAACAGCCAAGGTAATGGCACTGTCTGAAAACTCATCAATACCCACTTGTAACTTGCCATTGTCGCCAATAATATCTAGTGAGAGCATGGTTTGTTCAAGCAATTTTACCACCTCTAAGGGGTTGTGCTCATAGGCAATACCGACTTTTAGTTCAAGCAAAGAATCATTTTTTGAATTATGCAAAATTTCACCCACGATATGCTTATTAGGGATAGTAATTGCCACATCATCTTCATTTTTTAATAAGGTATAAGCTAGCAATACCTCTTCAACTACACCCGTGACACCATGGACAGTAATGGTGTCACCCACCACAAAAGGTCGGATTAAAATAATATTAAAACCGGCGGCATAGTTAGCTAACAATCCTTGTAATGCTAAACCAGCACCTAGAGAAATAGCACCGATGGCCGCTACAAACGGGGTGACACTAATACCTAATTTATTCAATGAAATAATGGTTATCATGATAACAATGAGCATTTTAGAGGTACTAGCTAAAAACTGACTTAAGGTGACATCTAGGTTATGTTTTAAACATAATTTTAAGACCCATCGAGATATCTTTCCCGCTACCATGTAGCCAAGAATAAAAATGATTAATGCGCCAACAAGTTGGAAACTATAATTGGTAAAAAATTCAATGACGATATTATAGATGTTGGCAACCTGATCGATTTCTTCTTTTAATAAATCAGTAGGGGCAAGTGATAGTTTGCTTTTTTCCGTTTCGGTGGCAAGTTCGGTGGTAAACACAAAGAGTCCTTATTAAGTTTAAATACTGATAATTCCTTCGTTATTGAAGGTGTCTAGAAGTAATACTAACGTATTTATGGTTTAAGCCAAACGATGAAATCAAATTATTTTATTTAATGATTTTTAGGCTGTATTTCATGGCTTTTCATACTTTAGTCGCTGTTTATCTTTATTATGATCTGAACTAGTATTAGGCATTAGGCATAATTTGCATGATTTATCGCTGTACAATTAAGTGTGAATTTAAATTATTAAAGGAGAAGTGAATTTGTTTGAGCTTGATGAGCAAAAAATGGCACAGGTAGTTGCAGGATTTCAAGTACCAGTTAGGCCTGAAATTTTATCTGAAATAGATGACTTAATGGCTGAAAAAGAACCCAATATTGGTGCAGTTGCCAACCTAATTGCCAGTGATGTTGGTTTGTCGGCAACAATTTTAAAAATTATAAATTCTCCTTTATATGGCATGAATCGGCGGATTTCAGAAATAAAACAAGCGGTGTTAATGTTAGGGCTTAATACTATTAATAGTTTAGTCACAGCAACCTTACTTAAACAGTCATTTACAGGAAAAGCCAGTATCTCATTGGAACGATTTTGGGATGATGCCAATGATATTGCAAATGCCATGACCTTTCTTGGTGGTAAAGTTGAAAATAATATTCCTGTAGAGATGCTTTACACCATAGGGTTATTTCATAACTGTGGTATACCCTTGTTAGCGCTAAAATATGCAGACTATAAAGAAGTGCTTATTGAAGCTAATACCGCTGATAATTTTATTGCAGTTGAAGAAAGGCATTACCAAACTAATCATGCAGTATTAGGGTATTACATTTCGTCTTCTTGGCATCTACCAAAAGAACTTTGCCAATTAATTCTTCAACATCACGACAATAGCTTTTTTTCAAGCTCAGTTGAATCTGAGTGTAAAGTTGCACTTGCAACACTTAAAGCCGCAGAAAATATAGTTGAACGTGCGAAACGGTTTAATTATGCCCCTATGTGGCAAGAGTATGAAAGTCTATATTTAGATGTACTTGGCATTAGCTCAGTTGACTATAATGAGCTTGAAGCAGACTTCGCTGAAATATTCTAACTATATATTCACGAGCATTGCTACTTGGCCAAGCATTAAAACCTTAGTAGCAACCCAAAGCCTATTTAAATTTGAAGGTAATATCTAAGGCACCGCATAGCCGTTTCTTGCTTCTAGTAAGCGATACCAATCTTCATGGCTATAATCTATTGTTAGCGCTTGTTTAGCACCGACAATACGCTCAGGAGTGGTAGAGCCAATGATAGGACAGATATTTGCAGGGTGCTTTAATAACCAAGTTAATATTAGCTGCCATGGCATACAGTCATATTTGTTTGCTTGGCGTGATAATTCTGTTGATATGCGCTGTTCATCCGTTGTTGAAAAAGTGTTGCCCCATGCAGGGTAAGCTACACCGCCTAGCGGGCACCATGCAATAGGCGTTATGCCCAATTGCTGACATTGATCTAAAGTGCCATCGGTGAAGCTTTCAATATTGTGAATATTGATTTCTATCTGATTCACTAATAATGGCTCAGCTAACGCTGATTGTAGCAAATTGACTTGCGAAGGTGAAAAGTTACTCACGCCAAACTGCTTAACTTTACCGCTAGCTTTTAATTGCATCAGGGTTTCAGCAACATCTTCTGCATTAAATAGGTAGTCCGGTCGATGCAGTAAAAACAGATCTAAATAATCTGTATTCAGGCGCTTTAGCGAACGCTCTACTTGTTGAGTTAAATAGTGCTGAGCAAAGTCATAACACTTAGGATCGCCAATATTTGGAACATCGCCAACTCTTATACCCGCTTTTGACGTTATAATAATATTATCACGCATGCTTGGTGATTTATTAAGTAGCTCACCAAAGAGTTGCTCACATTCTCCGTCACCATAAATATCGGCGTGATCAAAATGGTTATAACCAGCATCAAGCGCTGAATGAATAGCTTGTTTTCCCTTTGCTCTATCCTGAGCTGAGTTGTCTCCAGCAATACGCATACAGCCATAAATAAGGCGAGTACTGGTAATGTTTGAGTTGTTTAATGTTATTGTTTGCATTGCTTACATCTGCTTAAAGTGAAGTTAAAAAGTCATCATGACTAGGGAGTTTTTCTACCGTCCGATTGACTAAGGTTTTTAGGTTATCCATTAAGTCTAATACTTGTTCTGTGCTTAAGGTCTCAACTAAGGGGTGATGATCTTCGGGCGCGTTGTCTTGCCCTATCATAACTTGTTGCCAAGCTATTTCAGTAAATAAATCATCAGGGTTGCAAAACACTTTACCGGTTTTTTTGAATAATTGAATTTTATTGATAAGCGAATCGGGTACATCCATACGTTGACATGCACGCCAAAACTCACTGTCGCCGCGACCATTGAGTTTGTAATGTAAAATAATGAAATCTCGAATGCCTTCTGCTTCTGTTTTCGATTGTCGATTGAACTCATCAACTTCTTCGATATTAATTCCCTTGTGCGGAAAAAATTTGACTAAACGGGTAGCGGCGGTTTGAATTAAATGTATATTAGTGGACTCAAGCGGTTCAAAAAAGCCACTTGCTAAGCCAATAGATACCACGTTTTTGTGCCACTGCTTGCGACGTCGTCCCGTCCTAAAAGGCACAATTCTGGGTTCAGCCAATGGTTTACCATCTAGATTGCTAAGTAAAACAGCTTTAGCTTCATCATCTGTCATATATTTATCTGAATACACTAAGCCATTGCCTGTTCGATGTTGTAGTGGTATTCGCCATTGCCAGCCAATGCTATGTGCAGTTGAGCGTGTATAAGGCTCTGTGGTTTTTGTGCGTTCGCAAGGCACAGCAACAGCTCTATTACAAGGTAGCCAATGAGAATAATCTTCAAAACCTGTGCTTAAGGTTTTTTCAATTAACAAGGCGGAAAGGCCGGTACAATCAATAAATAAATCACCTGCTACGGTTGTGCCATCTTCAAGTAATAAGCTTTTTATAAAACCTGAGTCATGATGTTGTGATACTTCAGATATGGTACCTTCAATTCGCTTTACACCCATACTTTGTGCATGTGTACCTAAGAACTTAGCGTATAAGCCAGCATCAAAATGATAGGCATACCCTAACCCAGGCAAATTAGTATTAGGAATATTTTTAATAGGCGCAAATTTTCCTTGTTTAGCTGCTTGATAATTTAACGAGTAATCCCAAAAATCACTTTCATCAATATTGTCTGAATCCTTTGCTATTTGCTGAGCCTTTTGCCAAAAGTGGTGAAAATCACAAAAAGGAAATTTTTTGCCAATGTTACCAAAGGCATGCATGTAGTGGTCACCCTCTTTGTTCCAATGATTGAATTCAATACCAAGTTTGATTGTGCCCTGAGTTGCTTTTAAGAATTCTGTCTCATCAATGCCAATGGCACTGTTGAAGTTAATTATTGGTGGAATCGTGGCTTCTCCCACACCTACAATTCCTATTTTGTCTGATTCAACTAACGTAATGTCAATTGTTTTTCCTAATACTTTAGCGAGTAGGGCTGCGGTCATCCAACCAGCGGTTCCGCCGCCAACAACAATAACCTTTTGGATTTTATCTTGGTTCATTTTATGCTCCATGTATGGCAGTAGATCGCTAAACAATTATGAATATTAAAAATGAAAAGCCCCTGCAACTTTTATCACAAGGGCTTTAAATTAAACTACATATAGCTTTTAATTAAAACTTATAGCTAAAGCCTAATAAGTAAGAACTTCCGTAATCTTGGTAATCACGTACTTGCAGTGCATTATCACCTTGTAACGAAGTGAATGGCTCTTCCGTCAAGTTATACGCTTGTAGCGTGATGGCAAGCCCCTCTAAGTTTTCGTAACCAGCGTCACCAAAGTCGTAGCCAATTTGGGCATCCCAAATGGTTTCGCCAAGAATATCAACTTGCACCGTGTCAAACCCTAGCCCGTAAACATCCCCTTTAAAGTCACCACGATGGCGCATGCTTGCACGTGCTGAGAAGCCATTGTTGTCATAATAGATTGTAAAAGTAGAAATGTTTTCAGAAAGACCCGGTAACTGGAATTTGTTACCGTTTTGATCCTTCATGTCAGAATCAACACCAGTATAGCTGGCGATAACACCAAAGCCATCAAGAGATTCTGACACCACATTGAATGGTAAGGTTGCTGAAATTTCATACCCTGAAAGTGAACCTTCACCGCCGTTTACTTTACCGCTACCTGTACCTGACGTTGTTGCCGGTAATAAACCGGTTGAAGGGTTAGCTACACCTGTCATATCAACCGCATATGAGCCATCAAAAATCCAATTGGAAATATCTTTGTGGAATAAGGCTACAGCAAAATAACCTTCATCACTGAAATAATTCTCATAAGACAAATCAAGTCCAATGGCTTCTTTTGGCTCTAGTGCTGGGTTACCGCCACTAACATGCCAGAAGTTACCTTGGTCATCGGGTTGGGTTTTGTATTCCGCTGTAAATGAAGCATTCATTTCATCTAAACGTGCGCGAGAAATTGTTTTTGCCGCACCAAAACGTAGTGATTGTGAGTCGTCAATTTTTAACGATAAGTTAAGGCTAGGTAAAAAATGACTGTAATCATGACTAATGTCAGTTGGTATAGCGACAACACGTCCGTCTACAGTATTAAACGCATTACCTTTAGAAGATTGTTCAGTATAAACATAACGCACCCCAAAATTACCTGTTAGTTCCATGCCTGAAACTTCAGTAGCAATTTCAGCTTGTACAAAGGCTGAAGTGACTGTTTCGCTCACTCGCCAAGATTTAGTAGCATGCGAAGGGTTAGTCAAACTCTCTCTTAATAAGTCGAAGTAACCATCATTAATGAGGCCCATGGTATCGTAGGCAATCATATCACCCATACCAATAAAATCTAATGAAGTGCTGCCTAAACGATATTGCTCAGGAACAGACAATGTTCCAGGGTTATCTGGGTAGCTAAAACTACTCAAGGTCATGAAATAACCTTCTGATTTTTTAGTTTTCTCACGCTCACGATAAGCAACACCGTAGGTAATATCAGAAATAAAGTCAGAATCTATTTCTTGGCTGGCAGCAAATTTTAATGACATTAATTCATCATCGATATTTGGTGCATTAATGAAACCATCTTGTAGTTGGTTTTCATATTCTGTACCTGTAACGCCATATTTATCATTTAATGCGCCACTCCACCCCCAGCTTAAAGGACCACCTAATTGCATTAAATTGTAATCGCTGTAATCTAAACCATGCGAGAAAGTAGCACCAGTATTACCTGAGTTGAATACATAGCCAAGAGAGTCTGCTGCGCCACGGTTGTCTCCACGACCAGTACCCGAGTAACTTTCGACACTAAATACATCACGCTGTACTTCAGAGTAACTGGCATCAAAGTCTAATACCCACTCATCGGCAACAGACCATTTAGTGTTAAAGCCAAGTGAGATTAATTCAGCATCACGTCTTTCAACATCGTTACGAACAACAACACGTTGACCGTCAGTACCACCTGCAGTGATAAAGCCTGTTGCTTCGTCGATGTTTTGTGCTGAAAGTGACCCTTGACCCCAAGCAAAAGGTACTTCAATGCCACGTAATCTTTTGGTATCTAAGAAATCCACATAAAGGGCATCAAAAGTCATCTTAATGTCATTAGTTGGTGCTGCTTCAACCACTAGCATGGCTGAATCACGCTCTAGGGTAGAAGAGCGAACAAACGGTTTTGCTCCACCTAAAATAGAGTATTGTTTGCCCTCAGCTTCAAATTCTGGGTATCCCCAAGCATTCCAACGTTTTTCTTGGTTGGGCGAGGTCATGGTAGTGTAGGCAAACGCAACACCTAAGGTGTCATCTGCAAATTGATCCATGTAGAAGAAGGTGCCTTTTAAACCATCATCATCTCCATCTGGATTTAATTTATCGAAACTGGTTTTTTCATAAGTACCATTAAACTGAACAACGCGACCATCTTGGTTGAGTGGCTTAATAGTTTGTAAATCAATAACACCAGCAATCCCTTCACCTTCAAGGCTGGCATTGGGCGTTTTAAATACTGTAACGCCACTCATGATTTCTGAAGGGTATAGATCAAATTCTACACCACGGTTGTCACCAATTGACACTTGTTCACGACCATTTAAGGTGGTACCACTTTCATTTTCACCGAAACCACGAATACTAACTTTACTTGCTCGGCCATCAAGGCGTTGTGCAGCAAGACCTGGTAAACGCGCAATTGACTCGGCTATGGAAGAATCAGGTAATTTACCGATATCTTCTGCGGAAATAGCTTCTACTACATTTGATGAATAGCGTTTTAAATTGATAGACTCGACCACACTTTTACGAAAGCCGGTCACTTGAATTACTTCAACTTCAATTTCTTGTTCAGCTTTTGCAGCTTCTGCTTCTTCAGCGGCAAATGTTGGCGCGCTAAATGCGGTTAACGCTACGAAGCCACTTGAAAGCAGTGCTAGCGTCATTCTACTTGGTTTAAAATTTAACATTGAATGTTCTCCCCTAGCCATCCGTGATTAATTTTTTATAAGCCAGTGTCCCTTTAGCTTAATAGTTATATGTTTTGTTGGTTTTGTCACGTCATCATGTTTAAAAGACAGTCAATTTGTGAACAACTTTACTATAAAGAGCAGATTCGGTGATGAATAGCGTATGCATACGTATTCATAAGGTGGAGTGCTATTGAAAAACGATTGAATACGTATGCAATGACTATTTAAAAAATAATCAAATCCTTAAGTTCATGGTAGGCAAATAATAATAAAGGGATAAGTTTTGATGAGAATAAAAAATGTTTATCATCCGTTAATTACTGCGATACTCATGTGCAGTACAGTATCTTGTGGTGGTAATGATGGTAAAAAGGAGACAATTAATGTCACTGAAATGACAGTAACAATAGATAATTCATTACCTGCGCCTGTAGTAACAGCAGGCGAAAATGAATTAGTTATTTTCTATAACCGTGTCGACAATAATTATACGAGTTGGGGCTTACATTTGTGGGCGGATGAAACTTGCGATGGTTACGACGGACCGGCGATAGATTGGGCAACGCCACAAGCAAAATCAGGAGATGATCCTAATTATGGTGCTTATTGGCTGGTTAGCTTAAAAGATGGATATTCTGATACTGATTGTGTTAATTACATCATGCACAGTGGTAATAATAAAGCACCTAATGAGGCTGATCAGCAAGCTGATTTATCTGGCGAACGTATGATTTGGTTACTTGACGGTGTTAATGAACTATATACCGAGCCAACACTATTCCCATCAGGAGTACTTATCAAAGATACGGCGGCTCATTGGGTTGCAGCAGATACCATTTTTTGGGAAGTTAGTGCTAATAGTGTTGCTAACGTTAGGGTTTATAGCTCAGCTGTAAATGACTTAGGTTTTAATGGCGATACTGGCATAGCAGGGGAGAACTATATTGAATTTATCCCAGCAACTAACAGTGCTAATGCGTTAGATTTACCTCGATATAGTGTACTTGATGCTTATGAAGCAGCTAATCCTGATAGCAGCAAGGTTAAACAGATGCTAAAAGGGAAATTACTCGCTATTGCTTATAACAGCGCTGATGAAGTTGTTGCAGCCACTTATGTGCAAACACCACAAGTACTTGATGCACTTTATATCTCTGGTAGTAATGATGCTGATGAAGCTCAACTGGGTTTGAGTTATAGCGCGACGGATATTAAAGCAACGCTATGGGCACCTACAGCACAGCAAGTTTCCTTGAAAATTTATAATGCTGAAAAAATCCTACAAAGCACTGAAACTATGACGTTTGATAGTGCAACAGGCATTTGGTCTTCTACTACGCCAATCAACAACGATAGACTATTTTATCGCTATGAATTAACGGTTTATCATCACCAAAATAAACAGTTTGAAACTCTTTGGTCAACCGACCCTTACTCTATATCGTTGTCAACTAACGGCATGTATTCGCAATTTGTCAATTTGCAGGATACGGATTTAAAACCACTAGGTTGGGACACTCATAGCATTCCTGTGATTGCAGATATTGAAGATGCCATCATTTATGAGGGCAATATACGTGATTTTAGTGTGCGTGATGAAAGCACCAGTGTTGCCAATCGTGGTAAATATTTAGCCTTCACCGAAGAAAGCTCAGTGCCGGTAACGCATTTGAAATCATTAGCTACGGCAGGTTTAACTCATTTTCAAATTTTACCCGCCAATGATATTGCGAGTGTTAATGAGGACTTTAGTAAACAAATTAACTTAACCAATACCGTAGCTGAGTTGTGTGCGGTTAAAAGTAACGCCCCTGTGTGTGGTGAAGAAAATGATGCGGCAACTTTATTGTCAGTATTTGCAAGTTACGACACCAGCACAGATAAAGCGAAAGTTTTAACACAATCAATGCGTGATATTGATGGCTATAACTTTGGTTATGATCCACAACATTTTAATGTCCCAGATGGCAGCTTTTCTTCTGATGCCGATGGTGTCAGTCGTATTATAGAAATGCGTTTAATGATTAAAGCTTTACATGATATGGGCTTAAGAGCCTCTCTGGATGTTGTGTATAACCATACCAATTCATCGGGTTTGTGGGATAACTCAGTACTCGATAAAGTCGTTCCAGGTTATTACTACCGCCGTGATTTAACTTCGGGGAATGTTCTTAACGAGACTTGTTGCCAAGATACTGAAACACAGCACCGAATGATGGACAAGCTAATGAGTGACTCATTAGTAATGTGGGCGAATCATTATAAATTTGATGCCTTTCGTTTTGATATTATGGGGAGCCATTCAAAAGACTCCATCATCAAGGCGCGCAATGCGGTTCAAGCCATTGATGCAGATACCTATTTTTACGGTGAAGGTTGGGGCCGTTCAGAGCAAGGCTATGAACAAGCGGCACAATACCAAATGGCAGGCTCAGAGATAGGCACCTTCAATGACAGACCACGAGATATTATTCGTGGAGCGTCATTGTTTAATGAAAATGCTACTTTTAACGATCAAAATATCATGCGTTTAGGTTTAGCCGGCACTTTGCAAGATTATCAGCTGCAAGATAAGCATGGCGTTATAAAATCGGGTATAGACTTTTCGCAATCATCTTATGCCAAAGATCCCGCTGATATCATCAATTATGTTTCTAAGCATGACGGCTCAACGTTGTGGGATAAATTGCAATATGGTTTAGCTAGCGATATGTCAGTAAATAACAGAGTACGAGCACAAAATATCGCTATTACTATGCCAATACTCAGCCAAGGGATCCCTTTTTTACAAATTGGTGGTGATTTACTTCGCTCTAAATCTATGGATAAAAACAGTTATAACAATGGTGATTGGTATAATTGGGTTGATTTCACCAAGAATAGCAATAACTGGAATGTTGGTCTGCCAGTAGAAATAGATGATGGTAAAACCATTGCTGATATAAAGACTATAATTGAAAACCCTGAAACTAAAGTAAAAGCTAGCCATATTGAATTTGCGAGCCAGGTATTTAATGAGTTTGTTGCTATACGCGCTGGCAGCAAGTTATTTAGTCTGGCGACAGCACAGGATGTTTATGATCGTGTTGGTTTTCATAATACGGGTAGTAATCAAACGAAGGGTTTGATAGTGATGAGTATTGATGATGGTACAGGTTTGGTTGATTTAGATGCTAATAATGATGCCATTATTGTGGTGATTAACGCCACCATGAGAGAACAATCACATACTGTAGCCACAGCCGCTGGCTTTGAATTGCACAGCAAACAACAAGCCTCAGTTGATAGCACAGTACAAACCGCAAGCTTTACCGTGGGCGCAAATGCGGGCACCTTTACTGTACCTGCGTTAACAACGGCTGTGTTTGTTAAACCACAGGGCGCTAATCAGGGGATGGGGTTATCTGCAAGTGTTACTCGTGATGCACCTGATATTGCCCCGTATGGCAATAATATGCTTTTTGTTCGTGGCTCAATGAATAACGATGGCAATGACGGTTTTACCTCAGCAGATACTTTTACTTACGACGGCAATGGTATTTATAGCTTAGCCACAACGTTAGCCGCAGGAACACACACCTTTACTCTTACTTCAATTGATTCTGCGGCAGTTGATCTAGGCTTTAGTGATGTCAGTGTTGGCACAAGCTCTATTGCGATTACCAATAATGGTGGCAGCATGGAATTTACCGCGGACGCTGAGGAGAGCTTTACCTTTGCCCTTGATGCATCAGCGGCTGTGCCAGAACTAACTATTAGCCGTGTTGCACCAACTGTTGATTGTGACGCCTTAGTTAATTCAACTGACGCTATCCCGTTTACTATCGCTGGTGATGGCCAACTTTATGTTAAAGGTGATCATACAGGCTGGAATGCACAAGACACTTATCGTATGCACTACAAGGGTAACAATATTTATCAAGCCGTAGCCGATTTTGATGGTGCAATGCAATTTAAACTGGCTTCAAGTGATGGTAACTGGGAAACCCAACTATGGGCACAAGCTAATGGCAGCACTGACATTAATCGCAGTGATTTAGCCATAGGGGTGACTTATTCAGTTGCATATCAAGGTGCGGGTACAGACAATAACCAAGCTACATTAGCAGCAGGCAGATATAGC
Organism: Colwellia sp. KU-HH00111; assembly: GCF_040362745.1. NCBI lineage: Bacteria > Pseudomonadati > Pseudomonadota > Gammaproteobacteria > Alteromonadales > Colwelliaceae > Colwellia > Colwellia sp. KU-HH00111. Next base: position 562,352 of record NZ_BAABWO010000002.1, read on the forward strand.
TTCTTACTCACATTGCACGAAGAAAACCCAAGCCAAGGAGCTAATGTAGGAAATTTGATTATTCAGCAATGCCAACCATAGATCGCACTAAAATTTGAGGCAAACTTAGTTGCCTCATTGACGTCGCAGCAAAAGGCTTACAAATTGATTTTTGTAAGCCTTTTGAATCTTTTTATGGTTATTATATTTTTTGAATACGTATGCATTGAGTCAAAACTAGTTTTTTTATCTGGGCAGAGCAAGTAAGTTAATAACAACAAAAACTTTTAGATTCGACCCTTATGAAAAAGTCCAAAATATCGTTGATAGCTTACGCAAGCGTTTTTGCATCGTTTTTACTCGCTGCTTGTGGAGATAATACTCAAACACTGCAACATCAATTTACTACCCTTGATAAAACGAGCTATGAAGTTAAACCTCAGGCATATACAGCTAGCCAATTAGCAAGTATGACGAGCGACAGCGCGGCTCATTGGTTAGCACCTGAATTATTACTATTACCTAAAACAGACAGTCAACATTACTATCAATTATTAGCTGCAACTCAAAATGGCTTTGATGGTCTCTTGTTGTCGGCTGTTTCTCTGCCTGATGAAATGTTAGGAAGGTTTCCACATTTAGCTGATTTTCAAGGGTATAAAGTTAACTTGTCTGCAGCACAGGTTAAAACATGGTTGAAACAACCCTTGATGGTAGCGGCGTTAAATGAACAAGCGCAAATTGAACACCTTTCGTATGTGCAAACCGGTGCAGTCATTGACGCACTTTATACCCAAGGGCCTAATGATGCGGATGAAGTGACCGATCTTGGTGCTACAATCACTGAAAATAAGGTGAGCTTTAAGCTATGGGCGCCAACTGCTCAAAAAGTTGAATTGTTACTGTTTAATGACGATCTTACCCCGGCCGAAACACCTCATTTAACAATGATTGAAGACACTCATAGTGGGGTTTGGTCGATAACCACTGACAGCTCGCTTAATAGCGCTTACTATCAATATCAAGTCACGGTTTATCATAGCGAGTCCAAGCAAGTAGAGACTTTGACTACTACCGACCCATACTCTCTGAGTTTGTCAGTAAATAGTAAGTACTCACAAGTGGTTGATTTAAATGCGCCTGACACACAGCCTCAAGGTTGGTTGAATCATCCTGTGCCTACGGTGAACAACGTTGAAGATAATATCTTTTATGAAACTCATATTCGTGATTTTAGTGCTAACGATAAGGCACTTGCTAATGATGAATATCGAGGAAAATATCAAGCCTTTAGTGAACAGGCCTCTCACGGTATACAGCACTTAAAATTACTGAAAAAAGCAGGGTTAAATACTATCCACTTATTACCTACTTATGACCTTGCCAGTATTAATGAGGATACATCAAAAACGGTTGATATAAACGACTCTATCGCACAGATAAAAACCAAAGTATGTCCTATTGATCCTAATTTGGTGATTTGCACTACTGATTTTGCTGATGTAAGTGAAGAGCAAAGCTTAAAATCTTTGCTAGCGAGTTTTGATGCTAGCGGTGAGCAAATACAGCAAATAGTGAGTGAACTGCGACAGTATGATAATTTCAATTGGGGTTATGATCCTTTTCACTACACAGTACCAGAAGGCAGTTATGCGCTAAACCCACAAGGCAAAGGCCGATTAGTTGAGTTTAGAGCAATGATACAAAGCATTCACCGTCTTGGGTTTAGAGTGATTATGGATGTAGTGTACAACCATACCTACCAGTTTGGTTTAAAAGAAAAATCAGTGCTCGATAAAATTGTCCCTAATTACTATCACCGTTTGAATATTATGACCGGTGAAGTTGAGCAATCGACCTGTTATACCTGCGGAAATACCGCCACTGAACGGGTGATGATGGCAAAACTGATGACAGATTCATTAGTCACTTGGGCTAGAGACTACAAAATTGATGGCTTTCGTTTTGATTTAATGGGGCATCAGACTAAAACCGCAATGTTAGCAGCAAGAGAAGCGGTGCGAGCAGTGGATTCTGACACTTATTTTTATGGAGAAGGCTGGAACTTTGGTGAAGTCGCTAACAATAGTCGCTTTGAACAGGCGAGCCAGTTAAATTTGGGTGGCACAGAAATAGGTACTTTTTCTGACCGGCTACGTGACGCAGTGCGCGGTGGAGGCAATAATACCCGCGATTCGCAGGGGATCGGAAATGGTTTATTGATACAAGCTAATGAACGTTTAAGCCAAGCTAACAGCCGCCAAGAATTTGATTTACGCATGGATCAATTAAGAGTTGGCTTAGCGGGTAACTTATCAAAGTTCCCAGTTAAACAGCAAAACGGTAAACAAGTACTCGGTAAGGATATCCCTTATGGCGATCAACCAACAGGTTATGCTTTAGATCCTAGTGATACCATTAACTATGTGTCAAAGCATGATAATCAAACCTTGTGGGATAATAGTCAATATCGCTTGCCTTTTGAGGTTTCTACGGACGATCGTGTGAGGATGCATGTGCAAAGTCTGTCGTTCACTTTATTCGCCCAAGGCATTCCATTTTTGCATATGGGTAGCGAGTTTATGCGCTCTAAATCGTATCTTAGAGATAGCTATGACTATGGCGACTGGTTTAACCGAGTTGATTTTAGCAAGCAAAGTAATTACTACAATATTGGTTTACCGCCAGCAGATAAAGACAAAGACAACTGGCCATTAATTAAAACCGTATTAAAAGGTCACCAAGGGCGTGATCAAGTCCAAGCTAAACATATTAAATTGAGTGCTAAAATATTTGAAGAAATGCTGGCACTGCGTATGAGCTCGCCATTATTTAGACTAACTACAGCGGAAGCGATTATTGAAAAAGTCAGTTTCTTAAATAATGATAACAAGCAGCTGGGTCTCGTGGTGATGAAACTTGATGATACCCAAGGCCAAGCAGTAGATGAGAATGTTGATAGTTTAATGGTTATTTTCAACACTAGCACTGAGGCACAAACCTTTGCTTACCAACAAGCAAGTGAATATCAATTACACCCTATTCAACAACACAGTGCTGATAAAATCGTGACACAAAGTAAAGCCGATAAGAAAGGCTTCACAGTGCCACCATTATCAAGTGTAGTGTTTGTGAAGTAGTGATTAGTTTTGGCTTAAAAAAGTATAAACAGATAACCTGTCACAGTTATATTTACTTATAAAGCGTAGCCGCAACAAAATGACTAAGTTTTGGCTACGCGCAACCCACCCTTTATTTATTAAACCTCTATTCACTGAAAACGCCAAGGTAATTAAGTAAGACCAGAAAAGCACCTGATAAACCTGAAAGCGTGATTAGCCAATAAAAAATACAGCCTAATACTTGATCAAATTTAGTGGTATTTTCATATAACACAGTTGCATTTGCATATAGGAACGAAAACTTACTATTTTCTACTTTTTCTGCCCAAGAACGGGGGAATGCAAAGGCTTGTGCGACATTAATAATATCCCAGCCGCTAACATACTCGACTCCGAGTAGATCTTTGGTTTTAGGGTTCTTTCGTAATTTACGTACAGTGATTTGACCGAATAAAACATACAAAATACATGAAAAAAACACAAAAATAGCAACAAAGCCTAGTAATTGAGAAAACATACTCATAAATCACTTACCACCTTAATTATAGCGTCATACCAGTCGCCACTATTGTTTTTTACTGCACTATTCATTCCTATTGAGGCAGCCGCAGCTGTACCTGCCACAGCCAAACCGCCGACAATTAAACCAACCCAGCCCACTGGAGTTGCCACCATCAAAAAGGTTAATGCTGCACCGCCAGCATTGACAACGCCGATACCAGTAGCTGCACTTAAAGCAAAACTACTTGATTCAATAAACATCTCTCGCTCCCAATTAGCGCCTGCTTTGTAACTATTATGAATATTGCCAACTCGACCACCAAAGTCGATAACAGTCAGTCCATTCCCCAAAACTTTGGCATATTTAGTGAGTTTCACAATATTATCTGCTTGTACTGGATTGATTAGGTCTAGTTTAGCTACACTTCGGCTGCTTCTAGCAATATTAGCTCCTCTTTTAAAGTTGGTCATAGGGTTCCCACGAGTTGACTTAATTTGGCTAGTTATTGCCTTAACTTCTAACCTAAATTTACGTTGCATTTTGTCAAAAGCAATCTTTGCCTTTTGTTTTGCAGCTGCTTTGGTGGGGGAATTTGCCATTGAAGCATGACGATATTCCATTAGTGCTGTTTGATAGTCTTTCACCGCACCAACAAAGTCACCAATTCTGTTGGCGTAAACACTTGTTGATGCCCCCATTAAGCCAACATTAAATTCTTTTAACTTTGCAGTAATAGCGGCAAGGGCTATCAGATTATCACCGCCAAAAGATAAAGATAAATCTGTAAGGTTCTTTGTAGTTGCAGGATTAGACAACTTTGCTAAAGTTGTGGCACCAAAAGTAGAACGCCCCTTTTTCAATAAATAGGGTTTGTTCGCTATAATCATCTCTGGGTTTGGGCATGTGAGAGATAAAGCTTGGGCAATATCAATACCACACTCATTTTTAAATGCACTGCCGCTTAAGTTTCGTTTACATAGAATTATTTCATTCATTCTTTTAAGTTCCTTTTAAAAATTAAATTGTTCTCTAACGTCGATTCAGAGGTTTAACAACAAGTAAGTATCTCTTGTTGAAGTTAATATATAAATAGCCTATTTGATTGAGCAGCTAAACATAGCCGATAGGATTTGTTTTTTTGAGGTATTACAGAGACAGGAAAGATTGGAAAGAAAAACTGAATTTTCAATAGCTTCCTTACTATGTTTACTCATATTAACTAGGATAGTTTACTACACAATGCTTTTATTTCAATGCATAATTAATCACTTAGTAGTCTAGCCGTGAGGATATGGAGTGATAGAAGCCAGTAAAGCTTTTTTAAAAGAGGTTTTCGGTGAAAGCGTTATTAAACGCTGTATTTTTTGTCCTGCAGGTATTTAGGTAAACGGCAAACTACAACACGGGACAATTTTCAATTCGCCTACCAGAAAAACTAAATACCCGTAGGCGAACTTGATTGAGCTTTAATTAATTGTTGGCGTGAGATGTAAAAAATACCCTTTGCCGGCAAAGGTTAGCTGGTAAGTGCTTTCATTAGCGCTGCCACTAACGGTATGCTTTTCTAACAGGCCTTTGTCAATTAACAGGGTTAACATATTGCTAGATAACTTGGTTAATTTCGCTTTAGCAGTAATTTCCATTTTAGTGGCTACCCCTTTAAGCGAATACAAGGCTTTAATAACCGCGGCTTCAGCTTCAGAAATTGACGGCAGTTGGCCAATATAAGGCGGATATTGGTCGTTAATATGTTTACCATGAATACTGCGATAAGACGCTTGTATCGCTTGAATGTCATCGTCTTTATCACCGGTTAGTTTAAAGGTATGAAACACGCCCGTTTCTTTACTGAGGTAATCTACCTTGGCAAGAAAAATAGGTAGCTCACACCCTTGTGCAACATGGTAGAAACCAGTTTTCCATTTTTTAACTGCACCACGAGTACCTTCAGGAGTAAACAAGAAAAATACACGATTGCCTTTTTGCGAATCAATAAACGCTGTTATTTGCTCTACTTGGCCTTGCCCTTTTGAGCTTCGATCAATCGGCATAGCACCTAACCACATTAATAACGAGCCTAAAACAGGTACTTTGCACAAGCTGTCTTTAATTGAAAAATAAATTTTTACATCCTGTATTACGGCCGCGCCAAGGGCATAAATAAAATCCCAGTTAGAGGTATGTGGTGCTGCAATAGCAACGCCTGCGCCTTCGGGGGGATGTTTGCAGACCTTCCAACCTGCTAATTTAAACCAAAGGGTAAAAAATGATTTTAAAAAGTATTTGGTAAATAATCCGTCAAAAATAGTACGTTCGCGAATAGTGAGATTTTTTTTAGTCATGAGTCACATCGATAAAAGATGTATTGATAAGATATGCTTAATTATAGCATAACAATAGTGCCAAGCTACCTAATCGAAATCAAAGATGGCTCACAGCAGTAGGCGAAAATATTATTGTAATAGATTGCCAGTAAGGTTGAATTTATAATAAATAGCACCATATTTATTTGCCTTATCCTTGACTGTTGTTATTAATTGCCCTTAAAGGAAAATCATGACCCAAGCATTAAAAACTAACGCGGTAAATACTGATGCATCACCCACATATGCATTGGAAATAACCGCACTAGCAAAAACCTACAAAGGCGGCTTTCAAGCGCTAAAAGGTATTGATTTAACAGTAAAACAAGGTGATTTTTTTGCTTTGTTAGGTCCTAATGGCGCTGGAAAATCCACCACTATTGGCGTGATCACTTCCTTGGTCAATAAAAGCCAAGGTCAAGTGAAAGTGTATGGTTATGACATTGATACTGATTTAGAAAAAGCAAAATCTTTTATTGGCTTAGTGCCACAAGAGTTTAACTTTAACCAGTTTGAACCTTTGACGAATATTTTAGTGAATCAGGCCGGGTATTATGGCGTGCCAAAGAAAATAGCCCTAGAGCGTGCTGAAAAATATTTAAAACAACTGGAATTGTGGGATAAGCGAAATGCCCCTGCACGTGAGCTTTCTGGCGGCATGAAGCGTCGTTTAATGATCGCTCGTGCCTTAATGCATGAACCACAAATGCTGATCTTAGATGAGCCAACCGCTGGCGTTGATATTGAAATTCGTCGTGGCATGTGGGATTTTTTACGTGATTTAAATAACCAAGGTATTACCATTATTTTAACCACTCACTACTTAGAAGAAGCAGAAACCTTATGTCGCAATATTGGTATCATTGACGGTGGGAAAATTGTTGAAAATACCAGTATGAAAGGCTTACTCGCACAGCTAGATGGTGAAACATTTGTTTTAGATTTATCGCCTACTCAACATCAAATTAGTCTTGAGGGTATAAGCTATAGAGTGCTTGACGATCATACGTTAGAGGTAGATCTACAAAAATCACAAAGCTTAAACTCAGTGTTTGTACAGTTATCAGAGCAAGGAATTAATGTGTTAAGTATGCGCAACAAAAGTAATCGATTAGAAGCGCTATTTGTCAATCTAATCTCGAACAATGAATCGAAAAAAGAGGCTAGCTAATTATGAATAACTCCATTGCCTTGAAAAGTATTTTAAATAAAGAAGTTCAACGTTTTCTGCGTATTTGGGTACAAACATTAGTGCCTCCAGCGATTACCATTAGTTTATATTTTGTTATTTTTGGCTCACTTATTGGTTCCCGTATTGGCGAAATGGGTGGCTTTGATTATATGTCGTTTATCGTGCCCGGATTAATCATGATGAGTGTTATCACTAATTCATACTCTAATGTCGCCTCGTCATTTTTTAGCGCTAAATGGCAACGCAATGTTGAAGAAATGTTGGTGGCACCTGTGCCTAATTGGGTGATTGTTGCCGGATATGTTGGCGGCGGTATGGCACGTGGTATGTTAGTCGGGCTAATTGTGACTATAGTCTCTTTATTTTTTGTTGATATTCAAATACACAATGTATGGATAATTATTGCAACAGTGTCATTAACCTCTGCTACGTTCGCTTTGGGTGGTTTAATTAATGCAATTTTTGCTGGGAGTTTTGATGATATTTCTATAATTCCTACTTTTGTTTTAACGCCGTTAACCTACCTTGGCGGCGTGTTCTATTCTATTAGTTTATTGCCTGAATTTTGGCAAGGTGTTTCGCAAATCAACCCGATTGTCTATATGGTAAATGCCTTTCGCTATGGTTTTTTGGGTATATCAGACGTTAATATCACCGTTGCCTTTGCCGTAATAGGTGTATTTATTGTTACTTTATTTACCATTGCGATGACGTTAATTAGCAAAGGTATAGGGCTGAGAAGTTAATATGGATAGCAACAATATGACAGGCGATTCAAAAGCTATTGTCACTAACCAAACAGGCATTCATGAAAAGCTTGATGAAGTGGTGCAAAAACATTTAGCACACCCTTTTCAAAAGCCGTATCAAGCCCACACAGAGCAAGCGTTTGAGGAAATGGATGCGTTTGTTCAAGCCTTTTTAACAAACAATTCTGCGGGGGAAATTATTTTAGATGCCTGTTGCGGCGTCGGACAAAGCACGCGGATTTTGGCACAACAAAATCCACAAGCGTTGGTGATTGGTGTTGATAAATCGGCACATAGAATCAGTCGTAATGTTGAAGGCTTCTCATTAGAAGACGGTTATCAGGCAAATAACTACCATTTAGTGCGCGCTGATCTTAATGACTTCTATCGCTTAGTTAAAGCAGCGAATTGGCCGGTGAGTAAACATTATATTTTGTATCCTAATCCTTGGCCTAAGTCCAAGCATTTACAGCGCCGTTGGCATGGTAGTGCAGTATTTCCGCAAATGACGAGTATTGGTAATACCCTTATTTTGCGTAGTAATTGGCTCTTGTATTTACAAGAGTTTCAACAAGCGGCTAAACAAGTGGCATTGCATGGCAACATTAGCCAAGTGAATAGCCACGATGAAGTATCTACTCAGCCGCCATTAACGCCTTTTGAAGCTAAATATCAAACCAGTGGCCAAGTGTGCTGGCAGTTAATACTGAATCGTTAATGTGTATAAAAGCACTATTTTATAGCGATTTTCACCACTTAAGGATTTCTGAAGAAACCTTATAAAACACTAATTTCTTTTAAATCAGTATATTAGTGTTTTGGCACAACTGTTGATTACTAATTAGCATAATCGTTATGTTAAAAGGAAAAATCATGAAAACGGTGAAAAATAAAATATTGGTATTAATCATTGCATTGATGACCTGTACACAGGCGGGTTTGATTTACGCGAGCTCACTGGTTAATTAGTATCAATAACCAAGTGAATAATCACTATCATCAGGCTTTAGACTGAAAATAGAAGACATTTGCCGCGTTTTTTATTAAAGTGCCACACATATTGGTTATTACTTAGTGGTTATTAATACTGGCTATGACGCAGAGCAAACGTACAGCACAAGCAACAAATGAATCTTTGCACCGAATTTTTACTGTGGCTGAAGCGCCTGATTCAACCTTAGGAGTAATAGAGAAAGAAATGTCGCAAAACTTAGCGGGATTTCTTAATAATCATATTGTTGCTAGTAAAAATGCACTAACAGATATCGAGCAAGATTTTGTTTGCCCGCGTATTCCAGAACAACCTGAGTTTGTTTCTGATCATATCCATCATTTATTAGATAAACTGGTCGCGCAGTCTGTTCATACTGCTAGTCCAAGCTTTATTGGCCATATGACCTCTGCGTTACCTTCTTTTATTCTGCCTTTATCTAAGTTGATGGTTGGCTTAAATCAAAACTTGGTAAAAGTCGAAACATCTAAAGCCTTTACGCCATTAGAACGGCAAGTGCTTGGCATGATGCATAACTTGGTCTACTTACAAGATGAACATTTTTATCAGGCTTGGATGCACTCTGCTGAGCATTCTTTAGGGGCTTTTTGCTCGGGTGGTACCGTCGCTAACATCACCGCCCTTTGGGTTGCCCGTAATAAATTATTGAAAGCGGATGGTAACTTTAAAGGTATTACCCGTTCAGGCTTATTTTCAGCGCTACAACACTATGGCTATCAAGGCTTGGTTATTCTTGTGTCAGAGCGTGGTCACTATTCGTTAAAAAAATCCGCGGATATTCTCGGCATAGGTCAAGACAGCGTGATCGCCATTGAAACGGATGAAAATAATAAAATTGATTGTCAAAAATTGGCACAAAAGTGCCAACAGTTGAGTGAACAAAATATTAAAGTGTTATCTATTGTTGGTGTTGCTGGTACAACCGAAACAGGTAATATTGATCCTTTAGATAAAATGGCTGACATTGCAGCGCAATACGACTGTCACTTTCACGTAGATGCCGCTTGGGGAGGAGCAACATTACTCTCGAACAAACACCGTCATTTACTGTCAGGTATTGAACGCGCAGACTCAGTCACTATAGATGCTCATAAACAAATGTATGTTCCTATGGGGGCGGGCGTGGTTTTATTTAAAGACCCTTCGTCAGTGGCAGATATAGAACATCATGCAGAGTACATTTTACGTAATGGCTCAAAAGATTTAGGTAGCCATACCCTAGAAGGCTCTCGTCCTGGGATGGCAATGTTGGTCTATGCGAGTTTGCATATTATTAGCCGACCCGGTTATGAAATGTTGATTAACCAAGCCATCGAAAAAGCAGAATATTTTGCAGATATTATCAATCAACATCAAGATTTTGAGCTAATTACCAAACCAGAGTTGTGTTTGTTAACGTATCGTTACGTACCCAAGTCGGTGCAGAAATTTCTTGCACAACACAGTACAACGACTCAACAGCAAGCTGATATTAATTTATTGCTTGGTAAATTAACTAAATTTATTCAAAAACGCCAACGTGAAGATGGGCGCTCGTTTGTGTCACGTACCCGCATAGAGGTTGCGCACTATGGCGGGGAAAAAGTGATTGTCTTTAGAGTTGTGCTGGCTAACCCGCTAACCAGTAAGCAAAATTTACAGGATATTTTGGCTGAGCAATGCCTATTAGCCCAAGAAAGCGAGAATTTTTTACCGCAGTTACTTGCTCTAGCAGAAGGTTAGCGTGTTTAAGGATGATAAAAATGGCAAGTTTCGAGTGTTTGTTAGCCAAACTTTCTCTGACTCGCCATGTATTCATTGAGTGTTATTACAAACTCACTGGCAAGTTATCAATTAACCTTGCTTTACCTAAGTAGGCAGCCGCTAAAATAACAATATCTTTATCATTTGGGGTGACGGGTGCGAGCGTTTTAGCATGACATAAATTGATGTAATCAGTTTTTAATCCAGCACGGTCAATTTGTTCACACGCTTGCATTACTAACGCGGCATAATCTCTAGGTTGATGGCTTTTACGTAACTCAGCACTTAGCCATTGCAACGTTTTATATAAAGCGGGAGCAATCGCTAATTCTTCAGGAGTTAAATAGCCATTGCGTGAACTCATTGCTAACCCTGATGTTTCACGGACAATTTCAACTGGAACAATGTCAACGGGCATAGATAAATCTTCAACCATGGTTTGTATAACCTGAAGCTGTTGATAATCTTTTGAGCCAAAACACGCCACATCAGGTTGAACCAAGTTGAATAATTTACAAACAACTGTGGCAACACCGCGGAAATGACCCGGACGACTAGCGCCGCAATATAAATTTGAAATGTTAGGCACTTCAACATAGCTATTTTCACCAAAGCCTTTGGGGTAAATAGTTTCTGCTGTTGGGGTAAACAATAAGTCAGTGTTTACTTTAATCAAGCTCGCTTTATCTTGCGCTAGCGTTCTTGGATAATTGTCAATATCTTCACTTAAACCAAACTGCATTGGATTAACAAAAATACTGACAATGACTTTATCTGCATACCGGTGGGCGGCATTAACTAACGCTAAGTGACCGTCATGTAAATTGCCCATGGTTGGTACAAATGCTATGGTTAACCCTTGCATGCGCCATGCTTTAACTTGGGCGCGTAAATCGTTTATATTTTCTACTGTGTTCATCTTTATCTCGTGAAACTGTGTATGCCACTGATACTGCTTCTAACTCAAAGGCGTTTTCGAGCGCGCTACCATAAAGTAGTGAGTTAGAGGCGTTGTGAGTAGCTAAGCCTTTTTATGCTTGGTTTGGTGTATTATGAAATTAGTAACTCGCACGTGCTAACTGTCTATTTAAAAATATGCTCTTCACCGGGAAAATTACCCTTGGTAACTTCGCTGATATACAGCTCAATGGCTTTTTTAATATCGCCCGTTTCTTTGATGAAATTTCGTGAGAATTTTGGCATATAGCTACAAGAGATACCTAAGGCATCGTGCATTACCAGTATTTGTCCGTCAGTATCCTTGCCCGCACCAATACCAATGGTTGGAATGGTTATGGCTTCAGAGATCGCTTTTCCCAGGGGTGCAGGGATGCATTCTAATACCAGCAATTGTGCGCCTGCCGCTTCTAACGCTTGCGCGTCTTTTATCATTTGTTGTGCTTGTTCATCTTGTCGACCTTGTACCTTAAAGCCGCCAAACACATTAACAGATTGCGGAGTTAACCCTAAATGGGCACACACTGGTATGCCACGTTCAACCAGTGATTTAATGGTATCAACCAACCAAGCACCGCCTTCCATTTTAACCATGCTTGCACCTGCCTGCATTAACTTAGCGGCATTTGTCATTGCTTGTTCGGTGGTGGCATAGCTCATAAATGGCATATCGCCAATGATTAACGTATTTTCAACACCTCGTTTAACACACTGAGTGTGATAAACCATATGATCAATAGATACTGGTAGGGTGTCGTCTTGGCCCTGCAATACCATACCTAATGAGTCGCCAATTAAAATAGCGTGAATACCTGCTTGATCAAAAAGCTGGGCGAAGCTTGCATCATAAGCGGTAATTGTAGAGATTTTTTCCCCTTGTTGTTTCATTTTTAACAAGGTTGATGTGGTTATTTTAGCCATAGAGTTCTCAATACTTGGTTGAGTTAATTTATTGTTTGCGTATAGATTTGAATTTAGGTTTGAGTAATTACTCAGTTGCACTACTTTCGCACAAATAGTTTTTCACTGCAATATTGAGCAAACTATCTCTCGCTTTAATTGAGCTTTACCATCGCATTTTTTTCAATATTTTGGCTCAATAGTTTTACACTGGTGCCATTGGGTAATGTGAGCTGGGGGGAAATTTCTGCTAATGGCACTAGCACAAACTCTCGTTCACACATACCGTAATGTGGGATCGTTAGCCGTGGTGAATCGATAACTTCATCGCCAAAAAGAATAATGTCGAGATCTAAAATACGTGCACCCCAGCGGTTATCTTTGCGAACCCTTCCCGCAGTATGTTCAATGGCTTGTAAAGCATCAAGTAATTCAATGGCCGTTAGCGAGGTCTCTAAAGCAAGAACTGCATTAATATAGTCGTCTTGATCTTGCGGGCCCATAGGTTTGCTAAGATACAAGGAAGACACCGCGCTAATGTGGCTTTGGGGCAGTTTAGCTATTACTTCAATAGCGGCTTTAACTTGTTCAATAGGCTTAGATAAATTGCTGCCTAAGCCTATATATGCAGTGGTTTTGGATATGTGCATCGCAAGTGTTACTTAGCAGCAGTTGACGGTGCTGGTTTACGGCGTTTTCTCGGAGTACGACGTCGACTGTTCGGCGCGCTTTTTATTCCTCTGACCATTTGTAGTTGGGCATCTTGAGAAACATTTTGAAAATCAGTCCACCACTTTGCTAGCTCTGCTAATTGGTCATTGTCAGTCTCAATTTCGCTGCGCAATAGTAAAAAGTCGTAACCAGCTCTAAATTTAGGGTGCTCAAACGTTTTAAATGCTTTTTTACCTTCACGGCGTACTAATTTTTCTTGCAAAATCCATATGTCTTTCATCACACCTTGAAAGCGCTTAGGTATAGCAATGCTTCGTTGTTGCTCTGGCATTACTTCACTTAACGCAGCAAAAAAAGCATCCTGGGGCGACATTTGATTGTGCAGATTAATCTGCTTAATATAATTTTGTAACGGATACCAAAGCATGGCGGCAAATAAGAATGCAGGGGTAACACGTTGTTCATTATTGATGCGCTTGTCTGTGTTGGTCATGGCTTGAATAATAAAGCGTTCAAGCAAATCATCACCACCTGGCTCACTTTTTTGTGCAAGATTAAGTGTAGGTAACTTTTGGTCAACTGCTGGAAAGAAATAACCGAAAAGGTTGTATTTACGCAGTTGATGGTAGTTCGCAACAGCCTTGCCAGAGATAAACATTTTCAAAAACTCTTCAAACATGCGTGCAGCAGGAATATTAGCCATTAAAGGCGATAAATCTTTAATAGGTTTAGAGGTTTCTGGTGCCATTTGCATATCAAGTTTAGTGGCAAAACGAATTGCGCGCAGCATGCGCACTGGATCTTCACGATAGCGCGTTTCAGGATCACCAATTAACCGAATAATTTTATTGTTTACATCACTAACGCCATTGGCAAAATCGAGTACTTTAAAGTCTTTAGACGAGTAATACAGAGCATTGATGGTAAAATCTCGACGCTGGGCATCCTCTTCAATACTGCCATAAATATTATCGCGCAGTAGCATGCCGTGCTCGCTTTGTTTTGAGGTTTTCTTATCTTGTGTGCCTTGTTCATCGTGGTGACCACGGAAGGTAGCGACCTCTATAATTTCACGCCCAAAAACAATATGAGCTAAACGAAAGCGCCTACCAATTAAGCGGCAGTTTCGAAATAAGCCTTTTATTTCGTCAGGCGTAGCATTGGTGGCAATATCAAAATCTTTTGGCTTTAATCCTAATAAAATATCGCGCACGCCACCGCCAACTAGGTAAGCATCGAAGCCGCTTTTATTTAAACGGTATAAAACTTTAAGCGCACTTTGACTAATTAATTGCCGAGATACTGGATGTTGATCGCGACTAAGTTCTATCGGCTGATCAAGAGTGGTGGCATGACTAGAGGTTTGATTATTTTTACTGGTATTTTTAGTAAAAACTTTTTTACATAAATCGATAACGCGTTTGATAATCGCTGGCCTTATAATAAGTGTCGGGGGTGGTTGAATCGGTATTTGTACTAGTTAACTCATTATTTGTTAAGGTTAACGTTATAAATAGTTGCTGATAATGATATAACAAATTGTAAAAAAAGAGAACGAAAAAGCATCTCTTTTTCTGGGGGCACTGTTAAATACTCGATGAGCTATTATTATAGAATGGCGATATGAACTTCGATTTCATTGCCATTGGGGTAGAATTCGAAGTCGATTGAAAAACGCCTTTTATATTCCGTATTTGTTTGTGAAAAATAATGCCAAACCTCGGTCCAAGCATCGATAGCAATTTGAGGCATATCACCTTTATGCGAAAATACAAGATATTTACCTTCTGGGATCGTTATTGACTCAAGTTGTGATTGGGATGAGGAATCATTACCGTCAAAACCTGCAAGTACAGTAAATTTCCCTGTGTGATCAGATTCATAATCAGAATACACGCCATATATTCTTTCACCATTTTTATAATCAACCGGTACAGTTTTATCGAAGGTTTGCCATAATTTAGCAATCTGCCCTGTTTGGGGATCCATTTCAGTGGCATTATCCGTTCTGATGCTGAACCCACTGATTGTTATTGTTTTTGAAATAAAGCGTACTTCCATTTCAATATTCTCCGCGTTTATTAGATAGTGACTAGTTGTCGTTAATCACGATAACACAAATGTGATTATTTAATTCCAACAGGTATAAACCATACCATCATTTACCAAGGTAAAACTTCACCATTGGAATGTTTAAATACGCCAGAGTCAGCTAGGGTTAAACCGTCCATTAAACCAATTAGTCTTTCTGCGGCAACATGGGCGCTGATATCACCATTACTGGTCTGCCCGGCATTATTAACCATATCTGTTTGTACATAGCCTGGGTGATATATGCCGACGGAAATCTTTGTTGGCTGTAAATCTTTTGCTAGTGACACCGCGCCACTATTAAGGGCTGCTTTTGACATTCTATAACCATAACGGCCACCTGAATCGTTGTCTGCAATAGAGCCCATTCGTGAGGTGATAAAAGCAATTTTGCTATCCGTGTTAAGGTTTTCTAGTAAAGCTTGTGTTAGTGACAAGGGCGCTAAGGCATTAACCATAAACTGTTCAGTTATCGTGCTAGTGTTGAATTGTTGTAAGTTTTCATCTCGTAGAATACCGGCATTATTAATTAATAGATCTATCGGGCAATGGGCCAATGTTGATTTAGCATGAGCAATACCATCATTAGTCGCTATATCTATATTTTCGACAACATTAACACCTAAAGCATCTAGCTGGGGTGAGCTTTGTCTGCACAGCGCATAAACTGTGTCGCCTCGTTGTTGAAAAATTTTTGCCATAGCAAAACCAATACCACGGTTGGCTCCAGTAATTACAATAGTTTGAGACATGAGTATTCCTTCATAAAGTGGGGGTTATTATTTGGGTCTAGCAATAGTAAAAGGTGTATTAATAGTGGCATATTCACCACCGCCTAAACGAGCTAGAGGGTTGATTCGGTTAGCGTGAACGGTAATGCGTTGTTTCTCATCTAAATCTGCAACAGTATCACTAATATAGGCCTGTTTAACTTCAACAAAAATTAAACTTTGGGGTACATCACCGAGTGCTTTTATTTCGTATAACTCACAACCATAAGCAATATCGCATTGCGCTAATCGCGGTAAAGAAAAGCCCTCAAATTCAGTGGTGATAATGTTATTTTTGGTCAGCTCTGATTCACCATGTGCTAATGTTTGCGATGTATTTGTTACTAAGTCGGCGTGACACTCAGAAGCAATATGAATGACCATTTTTTTATTGTTAATAATATTAACTAAAGTATCTTTATCTTCGCCATTAGGTTTTTTACCTACCGATAGCATAAGTAGCGGCGGAGCACTGGCAACTGCGGTAAAATATGAAAATGGCGCTAAATTATAAGTGCCATTATTAGAATCTGTTAATGCCCAAGCAATTGGGCGAGGAATAATGGTTTGCGTCATCAAATGATAGCGTTGGTTAGCGGAAAAATCTGAAAAATTTAAAATCATATGTGTGCTTATTGCGAAGAAAAAGTTTTGGTTATCTTGGCATACTCGTTTGTTAAATGAAAATACTCTAGGCAATAGTTATTTCTTTAACGGGAGAAACTTTTTCTCTTGACCAATGCTCAACCGCCCAATCAATAATATCTCCAACATCTTCATACACTAATTCTGGCGCTGGCGCTTGGCCTAAGAAATTAAGCGCAGCAATAAGGCTTGGTTGTGGATGGTTTTTATCTATAGCGGGAGCTTTATTTTGTTTACTGAGTTTATATCCCTGATCGGTTATTGCTAAGGGGATATGGCCATATTGGGGGGCAGGGCAATTTAGTGTTGCAAATAATGTTAATTGTCTAGCGGTTGGCTCAAGTAGATCACAGCCACGAATAACATGGCTAATATTTTGGAAAATATCATCATGCACCACGGCAAGTTGATAAGCAAATAGCCCGTCTTTACGGTGTATGATAAAATCTTCTGCTGCTAAAGCAAGATCACATTGTACACGTCCTTGAAAAATATCGTTAAATTGATGTAACCCATGTTGATTGACTAGCCTAGCAGCACTATCTTGTTTAGGTTGGTTTAAAGAACGACAATGTCCTTGGTATATACCACCAATTTGTTTTATTTCATTGCGTGTGCAACGACAATAGTAACTTAAATGTTGCTGTCGTAACTCATTAAGCATTTCTCTATATCGTTTTGCTTGCTGACTTTGATAGAGAACTTGCTCATCCCAATGTAAACCAAAGGCCTCTAGAGTAGATAAAATCGAAGCGCTTGCACCAACCTGTTCTCTTGGCGGGTCAATATCTTCAATACGTACTAACCACTTACCTTGAAGCCCTTGAGAGTCAGTAGTTGATTTTGCATCACAGTAGCTAGCTAACGCGGTGATTAAGGAACCAAAATGAAGTAAGCCTGAAGGGGAGGGGGCAAAACGACCACGATAACTATCTTTAGATAATAATGGTGATCGCTCAATCGGTAAATTATTGTTCGAAGTCATTACCAATGCAATGACTTAACCAGCCATTTGACGTTCTTTAATTTCTGCTAAAGTCTTACATTCAATACAAAGATCAGCGGTTGGTCTAGCTTCTAATCGGCGTATACCAATTTCTATACCGCAAGAATTGCAAAAACCAAAATCATCTTCTTCAATCAACTGTAAGGTTTTCTCAATTTTCTTGATAAGCTTGCGCTCACGATCTCGTGTACGTAATTCTAAACTAAACTCTTCTTCCTGCGCGGCTCGGTCAACTGGGTCTGGAAAGTTAGCCGCTTCGTCTTGCATGTGCGTTACGGTGCGATCCACTTCTTCACGAAGTTGTACACGCCATGCATCAAGAATTTTTTTGAAGTGTTCTTTTTGTGGTTCACCCATGTATTCTTCATCAGCTTTACCTTGGTATGGCGCTACGCCCGCTAATGCTAAAATACCTAATGCTTTATTTTTACTTGCTGGCATGTTGAATCTCCTAATACTATAAAGACCAAGGGTTATACCTTAACCTGTTAGCCTTAATTGTAATTGCCAATACTATTAATAATAGCCCTTTTCCTCAGTAATTGCATAAACTACTAGGGTTCGACTTCAGGACTATATTGTATCACTGATGGTAAAAATCAATGTTTCCAATGAATAAATTTAGAAATAAAAAATAACTACTTAGATATCAGTTTGTTAATAATGATTAAAATGATACAAAATCAGCTTTTATTTCTATCTTGTTAAAACAGGCAGCTTTTGTAGCAAGTTTTGTTAGGGTTAGTCAATCATTATATCTTTTGTTAATCACAATAATTAATTATCACACCAAATCTATAACATCTTACTCACTTTAATTACATCACACTATATAAGTAGAACAAGAGAACAAAACTATATAAGGAAAATAAGCCAAACAAATAGTAGTTAGTTATAGTCTTAGGTTTTAGTATCGGGTTTATTTTTTACACTGTTCAATATTTAGTTAATTAAACTACCACTTTATTTTTAGTGGTGGTATAATCTCGCGCCCGGTAACTTTGAGTGGTTAGCTTTTTGCTGAAGTTCTAAGGGATGGGAAGTCTTTTTAAGGCAGTGACGGGTCAATTTCTGGCCTTGAATTTTAATTTATCTTTTTGTATTACTTCGTTTTTTTTAGAAGGTTAAAAGATAACAGCGGAGCAAAAATCAATGATCCAAATGCAATCACAGCTGAATGTTGCTGATAACAGTGGCGCTAAGCGTGTTCAATGTATAAAGGTTCTTGGTGGCTCGCACCGTCGCTATGCACGCATTGGAGACATCATCAAAGTTGCCGTGAAGGAAGCAAGTCCTCGCGGTAAAGTAAAAAAAGGTGATGTTCATACTGCGGTAGTGGTGCGCACTAAGAAAGGTGTTCGTCGTACAGATGGTTCTGCCATCCGTTTTGATGAAAACGCGGCTGTAATGCTTAATGCAAGCTTACAACCAATTGGTACTCGTATTTTTGGGCCAGTGACACGTGAACTTCGTAATGAGAAATTTATGAAGATCGTATCATTAGCACCAGAAGTACTATAAGGAGTCACGATAATGGCATCTAAGATTCGTCGTGATGATGAAGTAATCGTACTTGCAGGCAAAGACAAGGGTAAAACTGGTAAAGTTACTAAAGTTCTTGTTGAAAGCGGCAAAGTATACGTAGAAGGCGTTAATTTAATCAAAAAGCACACTAAGCCTGTACCTCAGTTACAGCAGCCTGGTGGCATTGTTGAAAAAGAAGCACCTTTGCAGGTATCTAACGTAGCTATCCTTAACCCTAAATCGGGTAAGGCTGACCGCGTTGGTTTTAGAATTGAAGACGGCAAAAAAGTTCGTTTCTTCAAATCTGATAACGAATTAATTTAATTGGAGTAAACGATGGCGAAACTGCATGATTTTTACAAAGATACAGTTGTAGCAGATCTTCAAAAGAAGTTCGGTTATAAAAGTGTCATGCAAGTCCCTCGGATTGAAAAGATCACCCTTAATATGGGTGTTGGTGAAGCTATTTCTGATAAAAAAGTTTTAGAACACGCCACAAATGATCTTACTGCAATCTCAGGTCAAAAGCCGGTCACGACAGTAGCACGCAAATCAGTTGCGGGCTTCAAAATTCGTGAAGGCTATCCTATTGGTACGAAAGTAACTCTACGCGGCGAGCGTATGTGGGAATTTTTAGAGCGTTTAATCTCTATCTCAATTCCTCGTATCCGTGACTTCCGTGGCTTAAACCCTAAGTCATTCGATGGTCGTGGTAATTACAGCATGGGCGTTCGTGAGCAAATCATCTTCCCTGAAATCGATTATGATAAAATCGATAAAATTCGCGGATTAGATATCACTATTACTACTAGCGCGAAAGATAACGAAGAAGGACACGCTTTATTGTCTGCCTTCAATTTCCCGTTCAAGAAGAAGGTGTAGAGTTATGGCTAAATCGTCAATGAAAGCTCGTGAAGCTAAACGTACAAAACTAGTAGCTCAGTACGCTGAAAAGCGTCGTGCGTTAAAAGAAATCATCTCAAGTCCAGAGTCTTCTGAAGAAGATCGTTGGGATGCGGTATTGAAACTTCAAAGTTTACCTCGTGATTCTTCAAGTAGCCGTCAACGTAATCGTTGTAATGTTACGGGTCGTCCACATGGTTTCTTACGTAAATTCGGCTTAAGCCGTATTAAGTTGCGCGAAGCAACAATGCGTGGTGAAGTTCCAGGTCTTAAGAAAGCTAGTTGGTAATTCACGGGAGTAAATGGTTATGATGACTGATCCTATCGCGGACATGTTTACACGCATCCGCAACGGTCAATCTGCAGCAAAAGTTGCAGTAACAATGCCGTCTTCAAAGTTAAAAGTTGCAATTGCTAACTTACTTAAAGAAGAAGGTTATATTTCAGACTACTCAGTAGCAGGCGATGTAAAGCCAGAGCTATCTGTTGAGTTGAAATATTTTGAAGGTAAAGAAGTAATTGAAACGATCAAGCGTGTTTCACGTCCTGGTCTTCGTATATACAAAAGCTGTGATGAACTTCCTAAAGTTCTTGCCGGCATGGGTATTGCGATAGTTTCTACTTCTAAAGGTTTGATGACGGATCGCGCCGCTCGCTCTGCGGGTATTGGCGGTGAAGTTCTTGGTTTCGTAGAGTAAGGAGTACATTATGTCTCGTGTTGCAAAAGCACCTGTCGCTGTTCCTGCTGGCGTTACCGTAACGTTATCAGGTCAAGACATCACAGTTAAAGGTCCAGTAGGTGAATTATCACGTACGATTCACAGTTTTGTTGCGGTTTCTCAAGAAGAGAACCAAATCATTACTAATATCGCATGCGATGAAAGAACTGCATGGGCACAAGCCGGTACTGCACGCGCTTTAATCAATAATATGGTTGAAGGTGTTAGTAAAGGTTTTGAAAAGAAATTAGTTTTACAGGGTGTTGGTTACCGTGCAAAAGCTGCTGGTAAATCATTAGATTTATCTTTAGGTTTTTCACACCCAATCAAACACGCAATTCCTGAAGGAATTACTGTTGAAACTCCTAGCCAAACTGAAATCACACTGAAAGGTTGTGATAAACATTTAGTTGGTCAAACCGCAGCGAACATTCGTGCATACCGTAAACCAGAGCCTTATAAAGGTAAAGGTGTACGTTACGCTGATGAATACGTTCGTCGTAAAGAAGCTAAGAAGAAGTAGGGTAATACTATGGATAAGAAAACATCTCGTTTGCGCAGAGCTAAACGCTCTCGTGCAAAAATCAGCGAGTTGGGTGCGAATCGTTTAGTCATATTCCGTACTCCTCGTCACATTTACGCTCAACTAATCGCGCCAACTGGTAGCGAAGTGATTGCCTCTGCGTCTACTTTAGACAGCGAAGTAAAAGCGCAAGTTGAAAAAACAGGTAATGTTGCAGCAGCAACTGCAGTAGGTAAAGCAATTGCTGAGCGTGCTGTAGCCAAAGGCATCTCTAAAGTTGCTTTTGATCGCTCAGGCTTCCTTTACCATGGTCGCGTTAAAGCATTAGCAGAAGCAGCTCGCGAAGCTGGTCTTCAGTTCTAGGGGTTGATAATGGCTAATCATAATCAAGAAAACACACAACAAAGTGATATGGCTGAAAAGCTAATCGCCGTTAACCGCGTATCTAAAGTGGTTAAAGGTGGTCGTATTTTCAGTTTCACCGCATTAACAGTCGTTGGTGACGGTAATGGTCGCGTTGGTTTTGGCTACGGTAAAGCACGTGAAGTGCCTGCTGCTATTCAAAAAGCAATGGAAAAAGCGCACCGTAACATAGTAACAGTTGACTTGAAGGGTACAACTCTTCAACACGCTATCAAAGGCCGTCATTCTGGTTCTAAAGTTTACATGCAACCAGCTTCTGAAGGTACAGGTATCATCGCCGGTGGCGCGATGCGTGCAGTACTTGAAGTTGCAGGCGTTCAGAACGTATTGTCAAAAGCATACGGTTCTACTAACCCAATTAACGTAGTTCGCGCTACTGTTTCTGCTTTGACGAATATGCATTCGCCTGAAAGCATGGCAGCTAAACGTGGCAAAAGCGTTGATGAAATACTGGGGTAATTCAGCATGTCTAAAACAGTTAAAGTAACACAAGTAAAAAGTTCTATCGGTCGTTTACCGAAGCATAGAGCTACATTAAAAGGCCTTGGTCTACGTCGTATCAATCACACAGTTGAGTTAGAAGATACTCCATCTGTGCGTGGTATGATTAACAAGGTTTACTATATGGTTAAGGTGGAGGATTAATTATGCATTTAAATACTTTATCCCCTGCACCGGGATCGAATAAAGCTAAGAAACGCTGTGGTCGTGGTATTGGTTCTGGTATCGGCAAAACAGGTGGTCGTGGTCACAAAGGTCAGAAGTCTCGTTCTGGCGGTAGTGTACGTCCTGGTTTTGAAGGTGGTCAGATGCCATTGAAACAACGTTTACCTAAGTTTGGTTTTACGTCACGTAAATCTTTAGTTCGCGCTGAAGTTCGTTTACATGAATTAAATCAAATTCAAGGTGATGTTGTTGATATTCACGCGTTAAAAGATGCTGGTCTAATCAGCCGTAACATTGAAACAGCAAAAATCATGCTGTCTGGCGAAATTACTCGCAAGATCACTGTTCGCGGTTTAGGCGTAACTAAAGGTGCTCGTGCAGCTATTGAAGCTGCCGGTGGTAACATCGAGGAATAATACAGATTATGGCTAAACCAGGATTGGACGCTTCTCAAAAGGGAAGTAAGAGCGCAGGCGGTACGTCTGAGCTTAAACAAAGATTATGGTTCGTATTCATAGCATTAGTCGTGCTACGTTTAGGATCATTTGTACCAATCCCTGGTATTGACGCCGCTGTATTAGCTCAGTTCTTTGAACAACAAAAGGGCACCATTGTAGAAATGTTTAACATGTTCTCTGGTGGTGCACTTGAGCGAGCCTCAGTATTGGCCCTTGGTATTATGCCGTACATTTCGGCTTCAATTATTATGCAGCTTATGACGGTTATGACACCGAAGTTTGCCGAGCTTAAGAAAGAAGGTGAAGCAGGACGACGTAAAATCAGCCAGTACACACGTTACGGCACACTAGTTCTAGCAACAGTTCAGTCGATCGCGATTGCCAGAAGTTTACCAGAAATGATGCAAGGCTTAGTTATGAATGCTGGCTTTGGTTTTTATTTCACTGCAGTAGTTAGTTTGGTTACCGGTACTATGTTTTTAATGTGGTTAGGTGAGCAAATTACTGAACGCGGTATTGGTAATGGTATCTCGATTATTATTTTTGCTGGTATTGTTGCTGGCATGCCGTCAGCTGTTGGTCAAACGGCAGAGATGGCGCGTCAAGGTGAATTGCACCTATTAGTATTATTGCTTATTGGCGTTGTGGTATTTGCAGTAACTTTCTTAGTGGTATTTGTAGAACGTGGTCAACGACGTATTGTTGTTAACTATGCTAAACGTCAGCAAGGCCGTAAGGTTTTCGCTGCACAAAGCACGCATTTACCCTTGAAAGTAAATATGGCTGGGGTTATCCCGCCTATCTTTGCCTCAAGTATTATCTTGTTCCCTGGCACGTTAGCGAGCTGGTTCGGTCAAGGTGAAGGTCCTGTGGCAGATTTCTTACAAGGTGTTTCTCAGGCGATGTCGCCAGGGCAACCTTTGTATGTATTGATGTTAGCTGCAGCAATAATATTTTTCTGTTTCTTTTACACGGCATTGGTTTTCAATCCGCGTGAAACAGCAGATAACTTGAAAAAGTCAGGTGCGTTCATTCCAGGGATTCGTCCAGGTGAACAAACATCCAAATACATAGATAAAGTAATGACGCGATTAACCCTAGCAGGTGCGTTATATATTACATTTGTCTGTTTGGTACCTGAGTTTATGATGATAGCATGGGACGTTCAGTTCTATTTTGGCGGTACATCATTATTGATTATCGTTGTTGTTATCATGGATTTTATGGCACAAGTACAAACGCATATGATGTCTCATCAATATGACAATGTACTTAAAAAAGCAAACTTAAAAGGCTACGGTCGATAGACTGAGTCAAAAAAAGTTAACGGAGTATAAAATGAAAGTACGTGCATCCGTAAAAAAGATTTGTCGTAACTGTAAAGTGGTTAAGCGTAAAGGCGTTATTCGCGTTCTTTGCTCAGAGCCAAAGCACAAACAAAGACAGGGCTAATCACCCAAGCAACGAGTTACAAGTTTAAGAATAAAACTTAGCTTAGTAATGAGTTAACGCTTAGATCTTTTTGAACTGGCATTATGCAGAATTTTCTGTATAATGCCGCTTCGATTTGCGAAAAAAGAGAATGGTTGGGTATCCTAACGGGCTTTCCAACCAAAGTAATTTTAATTATTAATAGGAGATGTGTTAGTGGCCCGTATCGCTGGCATTAACATCCCTGATCGTAAGCATGCAGTAATCGCCATTACTGCGATTTACGGTATTGGTGCTACACGTGCGAAAGCAATTTGTGCAGCTGCCGGTATTGAAGAATCAACGAAGATCAGTGAATTAGATGAAGCAAAAATTGATTTGCTTCGCGCTGAAGTGGACAAATTTACCGTAGAAGGTGATTTGCGCCGTGAAGTTTCAATGAACATTAAACGTCTTATGGATTTAGGTTGTTACCGTGGCATTCGTCACCGTCGCAGTCTTCCTCTACGTGGTCAACGCACTAAAACAAATGCGCGTACCCGTAAAGGTCCTCGTAAGCCAATTAAGAAGTAAGAGGAACTAGATAATGGCAAAAACACCAGTTCGTTCGCGCAAACGCGTAAAAAAACAAGTTGCTGACGGCATGGCTCATATCCATGCTTCTTTCAACAACACAATCGTGACTCTTACAGACCGTCAAGGTAATGCATTATCTTGGGCGACTGCAGGTGGTTCAGGTTTCCGTGGTTCACGTAAATCTACCCCTTTTGCTGCGCAAGTAGCTGCAGACCGCGCAGGCGCTACTGCAAAAGAGTTTGGCTTGAAGAATATTGAAGTGTTCGTTAAAGGTCCAGGTCCAGGTCGTGAATCTGCTATCCGTGCCTTAAATGCTGCTGGTTTTAAAATCACCAACATTACTGACGTTACACCTATTCCTCATAATGGTTGTCGTCCTCCTAAGAAACGTCGCGTTTAATCGCTTTTTTTTAGGATAGTTGGAGAAAGAAAATGGCTAGATATTTAGGTCCTAAGTTAAAACTTAGTCGCCGTGAAGGAACAGATTTGTTCCTTAAAAGCGGTGTTAGAGCAATTGACACTAAATGTAAAATCGAAACAATACCAGGTCAACATGGCGCCCGTCGCGGTCGTTTGTCAGACTATGGTGTTCAACTTCGTGAAAAACAAAAAGTTCGTCGTATTTATGGCGTACTTGAAAAACAATTCAGTAATTACTACAAAGAAGCTGCGCGTTTAAAAGGTAATACAGGTGAAAACTTGTTACAACTTTTAGAAACACGTTTAGACAACGTAGTTTACCGTATGGGCTATGCAAGCACTCGTGCTGAAGCTCGTCAATTAGTTAGCCATAAGGCTATCGTGGTAAACGGCGGCGTAGTAAATATTCCATCTTTCACTGTTAAAGCTGAAGATGTGGTTTCTGTTCGCGAAAAATCTAAAACTCAAGCACGTATTATTGCTGCTTTAGACTTAGCTGACCAACGTGAGAAGCCACTTTGGGTTGAAGTTGATAATAAAAAACTTGAAGGTACATTTAAACGTGTTCCAGATAGAGCTGACTTATCTGCTGAAATTAATGAACAGTTAATTGTTGAACTTTACTCTAAATAGTAAAGTTGCACTTTAAGAGAGGACATATATGCAGGGTTCTGTAACCGAATTCCTTAGACCACGAATGGTTGGTATTGAAACCCTTAGCCCTCGTCGTGCTAAGGTAACTTTAGAGCCATTAGAACGTGGTTTTGGTCACACTTTAGGTAATGCGTTACGCCGCATTCTTTTATCTTCAATGCCAGGTTGTGCTGTAACTGAAGTAGAAATTGATGGTGTATTACACGAATACAGTAGTAAAGAAGGTGTTCAAGAAGACATCATCGAAATATTGTTAAACCTAAAAGGGCTTGCTGTTTTATTAGAAGGCAAAAATGAAGCCGTTCTGACTTTAACTAAGTCTGGTGAAGGCCCTGTAACGGCAGCTGATATACAACATGATGGTGATGTAACTATTGCAAACCCAGATCATGTAATCTGCACTTTAACTGGTGAAGGTTCTATCAGTATGCGCATTAAAATTGAAACAGGTCGTGGTTATGTACCTGCTTCAGCGCGCCGTGATGCCGAGGAAGAAGATCGTGCTATTGGTCGTTTGTTGGTTGATGCCTCATTCAGTCCAGTAGTTAGAATTGCTTATGATGTAGATTCTGCACGTGTTGAACAACGTACAGATTTAGACAAATTAGTTTTAGATATGGAAACCAATGGTACATTGGATCCGGAAGAAGCTATCCGTCGCGCTTCAACTATTTTAGCTGAACAGCTAGATGCGTTTGTAGAACTTCGTGATATTAAAGAAGTTGAGCAAGTGGAAGAAAAACCATTGTTTGACCCAATCTTGCTTCGTCCTGTAGATGATTTAGAGCTAACTGTTCGTAGCGCTAACTGTTTAAAAGCAGAGGCAATTCAATATATTGGTGATTTAGTACAACGTGCTGAAGTTGAGCTTCTTAAAACGCCTAATTTAGGTAAGAAGTCATTAACTGAAATTAAAGACGTGTTAGCGTCACGTGGTTTGTCTCTAGGTATGCGCCTAGAAAACTGGCCACCAGAAAGCATCGTTGACAACGACTAGTTCGATCATCGTTTTTTTAATAGTTTTTTAAGAAGGATTAACACATGCGTCATCGTCAAAGTGGTCGCCAGTTAAACCGTAATAGCAGTCATCGCCAAGCGATGTTCCGCAATATGGCAAGCTCTTTAGTTAAGCACGGCGTTATTAAAACGACTGTAGCTAAAGCTAAAGAACTACGTCGCGTTGTAGAGCCTTTGATTACATTGGCTAAAACCGACAGTGTTGCAAATCGTCGTTTAGCATTTGCTCGTACACAAGACAAAGAAGTAGTAGGTATTTTATTTAACGAACTTGGTGAACGCTACCAAGAACGTCCAGGTGGTTACACGCGTATTTTAAAATGCGGTTTCCGTACTGGTGATAAAGCGCCTATGGCTTACGTTGAATTAGTAGACCGTCCAGCAGTTGAAGAAATTGTTGAAGAAGTCGAAGAATCAGCAGAAGCTTAAACCCACGTTTAAGTTTCACTCTGTGATAGAATTAAAAAACCGAGCTTAGGCTCGGTTTTTTGTTACTTGACCTTAATGGAATTACCCCGTATAAAATAGCTATCTTTTTTATTGAGCTAGTTTTATGTCTTCAAGAAACCCTATTATTGCTATTACTGGTTCATCTGGCGCTGGTACGTCCACCACTACCGCTGCGTTTGAACATATATTTCGCACGCTAGGGATAAACTCAGTCAATGTTGAAGGCGATAGTTTTCACCGATTTTCTCGCCAAGAGATGGACCTAGAAAAGCGAAAGGCGAAAGAGATCCGCGCTAATATAAGTTATTTTGGTGATTTAGCGAATGATTTTGGCGCTTTAGAAAAACTTTTTTGTAGTTATGGTGAAACTGGCAGAGGGATGATGAGGCGCTACTTACACACCTTTGACGAGGCCGTGCCTTATAACCAAATGCCAGGTACGTTTACCCCATGGGAAGAATTAGGCGAAGGCACTGATCTTTTATACTATGAAGGCCTCCATGGCGGTGTTGTTACCGCCGATAATGATGTTGCTCAGCATGTAGATCTACTGATTGGTATGGTGCCTATTGTTAATTTGGAATGGATACAGAAAATTATCCGCGATACCAAAAAGCGCGGTCATAGCCGTGAAGCAGTAACCGCGAGCATTGTCCGAAGCATGGAAGATTATATTTCATTTATCACACCACAGTTCTCTCGTACCCATATTAACTTTCAACGGGTGCCAACCGTTGATACTTCTAACCCATTTAGCGCAAAAGCGATCCCGACTTTAGACGAAAGCTTTGTGGTGATAAGGTTCCGCGAAGTTAAAAATGTCGATTTTCAATATTACCTTCGTATGATTGATGGTGCATTTATGTCACGCGTAAGTACCATGGTTGTGCCTGGGGGTAAGATGGGTTTAGCAATGGAGTTAATCTTGACCCCGCTGATCCGTGATCTCATGGAAAGAAAAAACCAAGCGAACAAACAGCTCGACTGGATGAGCGATTTATAAGCTTAATGGTAAACGAGTATAGCCAGTGTAAGTTTACGTGTTGCTAGCATTCTATAATAGTATAGTCATGGGTAATACTCACTTTACCGCACAGCATGAGTGCCACTGAACAATATTTGTCAGCAGACAAAGCCACAGCGCGCTGTACGTGGTTTTCTTTAATGTTGTGTCCGGTGATCACAAAGTGCAAATGAATAGCTGAAAACAATTTAGGCACGGTTTCAACGCGAGTACCATTAATTTCAACCTCACAATTGTTAATTTGTTGGCGAGCTTTTTGTAATATACTTACCACATCAACCGAAGAGCAACCGCCTAAAGACATCAGAATGTTTTCTAAGGGACTGGGCGCTAAATTACCGCCATTAGCATCGATCATTAACGTATGACCACTCTCTGAAGTGCCGAGAAATAGCTCTTCACCAAGCCATTTAACTTGTGCTTTCATTGTTGAACTCTCTTATCGTAAAAAAGGGCATTTTAATTAATTTGTGATGTTTGCAATAGCAAATCAGCTTTTTATGGCACTATTAATATGTGTATCAAATAAATTTTTGATTAATGATGCAAACTCGCTAATAAAGCTATGTTGCTGCTGGGTAACGGGCTTATTAATAACACCGGATAATATTTCTTGTAGGTCATGAACTATTGCATCACATTCACGAATAATAGTATTGCGTTGGTTAAATGACAGAATTTTATTTTGCCCGCAAACTGACATTATTTGCTCGCTTAGTTCACTTTCTATCACGGACAAGACAGAGCTGCTTTGGTAATGATCGGTAGTTGAGTTTTCAAATAAACATAAGTGCTCTGTTAAATATTCAATTATGTGAATGTAACCCTCGTTATCAATAATCATTCTAATATCGTGTTGCACTTCTATACAAAACCGCATTGTATCAGGTCTAGTGATCAACACGCAAAAAATAGTTACTTTGAAAAATGAAAAATGAAAAATGAAAAATGAAAATTGAAGCAGTATTAAGTCTTGTTCATAATTCAGTACAGCAGTAATTGTAAAATAATTGTAATATTTTTGTTTATGGGCTGTTTTGTTTTAGCATTTTAGTTTAGTCTGTTTTCAACAAAGAAATTAATAATAAATAAAATAAGCAAATTTGCTACTCACAATGAGCAAGCAAAGCTATTGAAGGAGTTTTAATCAAAATGAAAAAATCACTTATTGCAAGTTTTGTTGGTGCCGCACTTTCTGTTACCGCACTAGGTAGTGTTGCCGCAAATACAACTGATGCTCAAACATTTAAAGCATCAGGTAAAAGCAAATTACCTACCAATGTTTTATCACAACAACAGACTCAAACTAATACTGTCAGCGGTATGGCCAATCAGTATGATGCAAAATTAGGTAAAACTACTTTTGCATGGGCCAGTAAAAATATCGTTAAACCCAATGTTGGCGCTATTGCTATAGCGCATCAAAACGCTTTTGCAGCAGACTTTTATTTGAAGCAATTAACAGGTCTAAATAAAGCTAACCAGAGTTTAGCTAAACCTGTTTTAGCAAATATTCATGATTTAGGACGCGGCGCAAAAATTGCTAAATACAAGCAAGAAGTCGCAGGCGTTGAAGTATTTAATAGTGAATACAATATTATGATGAATCGTAACTTTGATTTAGTTGCCTCATCTGGGTATTTTTTAGGAAAAACGGCGAGTCGCTCGGCAGCATCAGTGCTTAAAAACATTGATAGTGCGTTCGGTAACAGTGCTAAGTCAGTAAGTGCTGCATTTTCGGCAATGGGCGGAGATAGCAGCGCTGTCAGCGTAGTTGCAAAAGCTTCAACGGATAAATTCGATAAGTTTTCTGTAGACAACATGTCAACAGCTAAACAATTAGTTGGTGAGCCTCGAGCTAAAAAAGTATTCTTTGAGCATAAAAACACATTAGTTGCTGCTCATTATGTTGAGCTTGAAACTGCTGATATTAATAGTCTCGATTCAGAATATTATGCGTATGTTATATCGGCAAAAACCGGCGAAGTTTTATTTAAAAAGAATTTAACTAGCCATGCCGCAGACTTTAATTACCGGATTTATGCTGATGCAAATGGTAAACCTTGGGATAGCCCTCATGGTAATGTGATGCCAGCACCAGCAGGTAGCGATGAAGATGCATATTTAACCGCAGCGTACCTAGATGCCCCGTTGGTTTCATTGAGTCACGGCCCTATTAGTACAAAAGATGCATGGTTGGCTGATGATGCCACTACTACCGCAGGTAACAATGTTACTGCTTACGTTGATGCTGTTGCTCCACAAGGTTTTACCAACGGCGATTATATGGCTGAAGTGACCAGCGCCAATACCTTTGATTATCCATATGATGACACGGAAGCTGAATACTCAGTCAATAACCGAAAAGCTGCCATCGTGAATTTATTTTTAATGAATAACTATTTACATGATGATTTTTACGCCCATGGCTTTGATGAAGCATCAGGAAACGCTCAAGCACTAAACTATGGTCGTGGTGGTGTTGAAGGAGATGCATTAAATGTAGAGGTTCAAGACAATTCGGGTTTTGATAATGCCAATATGTCTACCCCTGCAGATGGCGCTTCTCCACGTATGCAGATGTACCTTTGGGAAACGACTCAAGCAGAAAACGGCGTTGATTATGGTGTAACAGCTACCTCTCATTCATCTATTGGTTTATTGGATGGCGTAAGGCTTTCAAGTTTTGGTCCTAAGGTCTTTGATGTTTCAGGTAGTTTGATCCGTATTGAAGATGGAACAGATCCAGTAAGAGATGGCTGTGAAGCTGCGACAAATGGCGCGGACCTAGTTGGCAAAATCGCCATCATAGATCGTGGTGCGTGTAATTTCACCGTGAAAGTTAAAAATGCCCAAGAAGCGGGAGCTATTGCTGTTTTAGTAGCAAATAATAAAGATGGTGATGATCCTGCACCTATGGGTGGAAGTGATGATACTGTCACAATACCTAGCATGGGCATTTCAGAAAATCAGGGTGCCGCCATTTATGCTTTATTAGATGCTAATCAAAGCGTTTCTATCAAGATGTTTAGAAACGATCTAACACGGGTGTTTAAAGATAGCTCTTGGGATAATGCTATTGTTGCCCATGAATGGGGTCACTATATCAGTAATCGTTTAGTGGGTAATGGCTCAGGTTTAAGTAGTAACCAAGCAGGCTCAATGGGTGAAGGTTTTGGTGATTTCCATGCGCTATTATTTGCTTCAGATGCTGATGACAACTTAGTCGCAGGTAACGAAAACTATGCTGGTGGCTACGGTGATACTACCTACGTTGCTAGCTTCGTTAATGGTATCCGCCAATACCCCTACTCAACCAATATGGAGATAAACCCATCTACTTTTGCTGATGTTGAAGCGGATCCAGAAGTTCATGGTTCAGGGGCTGTATATGCCTCAATGCTATGGGATAGCTTTATTGCCATGGTTAATGACGAACGTCATACTTTTGATGAAGCAAAAAGCTTGATGAAAGATTATCTTGTGGCGAGTTATAAGATGATGCCAATGGCTCCGACCTTCACCGAAGGGCGTGATGCGCTATTGGCAGCCGCATACGCGAATGATCAAGAAGATTATAAGTTAATCTTAGCAGCCTTTGCACGTCGTGGTATGGGCTTAGGCGCTGTTTCGCCAAGTCGTTTCTCAACAGATCACGCAGGTGTTGTTGAGTCGTACAAAACTGACCTAGATACTTTTTCTGTTACCGCACATAAGGTTGACACCAACTATGCAGGCTTAACTTCGGGTTACTGTTCAAATGATAATATTTTAGATAAAGGAGAAACAGGTACGGTTAGTTTTTCTGTCTATAATGGTGGTAATGCAGCTCTTAGCGGTGTAAGCGGTACTGTAGTAGCCGAAAGCGGTCATGATGTTACATTTGCTAATGATGGCGTTGTGACCTTAGGTGATATAGCTATGTTTGGTTCAGCTACGAGTGCGCCTATCGAATTTACCTTAAATGATGCAGGAGTAGGTGACGAACTAGTGCTTAAGTTTGTGCCTGATCTTGATGGTGGAGTTGAAGCCGCGGAATATGAGCTATCAATAACAACAAATGTTGACTTTGTGGCTCGAGAATTAGTAGGTAGCTCACAAGTTGAAGACTTTAATACTCTGTCTCGTCTACATGATTTCACTGAAAATGTTATTGATGGTGGTGATCTGGCAACAGGTACTTGGGGTCTAGATCAATGGGATGCAACGGACGGCATGATTTCGGCCACAGCCAATAGCTTCACCTCTGATGTTGCTTATCAAACCCGCCCAATGGCAGTTGGCTTTGATGGTGATTATACTATTAGCTTCTGGCATTTATATAACATTGAAGAAGGTTATGATGGCGCTGTAGTAGAAGTAAGTATCAATGGTGGTGAATGGGCCGATGTCACAGAAGTGGGTGCTGTGTTCTTAGGCGATGGATATACTGATGTAGGGTTAGAACATACAGAAGCGGTTATTGCTGAACGTCCAATGTTCTCAGGCACAAACTACGGTATGGAAACTATTAGTTTTGGTGAGTCTATTAACGGTAACCAAGTACAATTCCGTTTCCGTTTAGCAACAGATTCCGCCTTTGTACCTGAACCTTTTTCTGGTTTTAGTGCAGGTTGGTACATTGATGATATGACTTTTACCAATACTCAAACGAGTATTTTCTCAGATGTTGTTGCAGGTGACAGCTTTGCTTGTAATAACCGCTTACCAATGGTGACGATAGCAGATAGCGTTTTATCGCAAACGGTCAATGAAGGCGCTAATGTGGTATTGACAGCAGAAGCCGTTGATCCTAATGGTGATGCGTTAACTTATACTTGGGCAGAAACCACAAATACTGGAGTGACTATCACGGGTGCTGATACAGCTAATGCTAGCTTTACTGCACCGGCTGTGGCCTCAGGTTCAACTTCAGTTGAATTAACCTTAACGGTTAATGATGGTACAGATTCTGTCGTAAGCAATGTGTCTGTTACAGTTAAAGACATTCCAGCACCAGTGACGCCACCCGCTAAAAAATCTAGTGGTGGCTCTACTTCTTGGTTAGCATTGTTGTTATTACCATTAGCACTTTTACGTCGTCGTAAGTAGTCTGGTTTATTGTTATTATTAAAAAGCCAGCGATTTCGCTGGCTTTTTCAATTTAGAGGGAAGAATAAATGAACAATAAACATAGGCTACTTATAGGGTTTTGTATGGTTGCTACTGTTGTTTCATGTTCGCAATCTGAGCCTGACAACGTATCAGAAAACAACAATCGTCAGCAACAGGTGCAAACACCTGTTAAGGATAATAGTCCAAGTAAACCGATAGCAATAAAAGCTACAAAACACAATGTGATAAAACCGAATTTATCGGGTAAAACGACTATCTCGGTAAATGGTGATAAATTTATTGTCGAAGGAGGAAATCTTCGCAAGGGTAGCAGGGTGCGAAGCATTCATATGTCAGAATATGGCACCGTTACTGGTGCATTTGTAGTCGTAGCAAAGCCAGGAAAAATACCGAATTTATCTTTTAAACGCAAAACCAAAATAGCGAAAGATACCTTTAGAGTAATCCCAACAAAAACAGATGACTTAATGAGTATTTATCATGAATTATTATTAAATGAGTCTATTTCTATTGTTGAGTTAGAAATAAGTTATCAAGGCAAAAAGAGTGATGCCGCTCACTACTAGTGTTTGCGAGATAAGAAAGCCAGTACCAAAGGCAATACTGGCTTAAGTGTTAATCCCATTTATGCAGCATGGGTACTTTCAAATATTTTATCAGCAGAAGCTGCAACAAACCCACTATAAAGCTCACCGTTTTCTTGTGGGTAGCGCTTAGCGAATTCATAGAAACAGCTTGGAATTTCCATGGTTTTATCGCTAAATTCAACCTTAGCATTATCAGCGAGAGTTGATGATTGCTCTAGCATAACCGCTAAATTACCTTTAATTTCACCACCAGCGGTATTTAAATGATAACCAGATTTTTTTAAGGTCGCGTTAACCTCAGTGATCTCATCGAACTTATTTAAATGGTTAATGCTTACGGTAAAGTGGTTTGCTCTATAGCCCCAAGCAGCCAACCAAGCAGCATACTCACTTGCCTTTAGTAAGGTTTTATATTCATTGCTGCTAACTTGCCAAGTTCGTCCAGAATAAAGAAAGTTTGCTTGCTCGCTAATATTATCAGGCAGTTGTTTAACTAAACCATGGATTATAGCTTGGACATCAGCTGGAAATTCCTCGACACGTAGTTCACTGATAAATACCTTAGGTAAGGTGCTATCGCTGTGCTCAAAATGCTTAGCGGTGAGTTTTTTTTCAGGAAAATCATACTCCCCACATTCAGTGTAGCCAACTGCTAATAGCTGACTTGCAAGCTTAGTTAAATTGACCTTATCGAGGTTAAAGGTTCGATAAGCTACGTGATCATTGATCACATCTGCGCCGTCGCCTAAAAGTTGGTGAATTTCATTAGCTGATGGGGTTACGGCTAAATATTGTTGCCAAATATTATTAAAAAGATGAGAGACTTGTGCTGTCATGATATATCCTTTGGATTATAAGTAGAGGTAAAAAACTTCAAAAGAGGGCGGTAGAGAGTGAAGGCTAAAATTTTCCAAGGGGATATTTGGGTGACAACAAACGCTACCACCAAAAACTATATTTGATCGATATTCTTAAAGAAGCAGGGGCGTAAGCCCGCTGCTCTTTTGTTTACTAAAGTATGCGTGTGTTTAAGGAGCATAGTTACAGTGTGATACCTGGGCTTAAAGTAGCGGGTAAGCTAACTTTTTCTGCTTCAACTGAGGCAATTGGATAAGCACAGTAATCAGCCGCATAAAATGCGCTGGCTCTGTGGTTACCACTAGCCCCAATACCACCAAAAGGTGCGGCGCTGCTTGCACCCGTAATGGGTTTGTTCCAGTTAACAATACCTGCACGAATGCGAGTAAAAAAGTGGTTGTACAGATCTTCACTATCACTCAATAGACCAGCAGACAAGCCAAAGCCAGTATTGTTACCTTCATTAATGGCTTCATCAAAATCGCTATAACGATATACTTTTAATAAAGGACCAAAGTATTCTTCATCAGGTACTTTAGCGACAATATTAGTGACATCAACAATGCCTGGAGAAACAAAGCCTGTATTTGCCTCTAAGTGCTTTAATTCAAGTAGTGAACTTGCCCCTAAATCGAGTAATTTTTGCTGTGCAGCCACTAAGCCTAACGCTGCTTTTTCAGAGATCATCGCGCCTAAGAAGGGTTGTTGTTCATCATCATAATAGCCAATTGTGAGCGCTTTGGTTGCTTCAATTAATTTGGCAATAATGCGATCGCCTTGTTCGCCTTCTTCGATGAATAAGCGACGAGCACAAGTACAACGTTGACCGGTAGTCACAAAGGCAGATTGAATAATGTCGTGGACAACGGCATTAATGTCGCTAACATCTTTAACGATCAGCGGGTTGTTACCACCCATTTCAAGCGCTAAAATTTTACCCGGTTGGCCTGCAAATTGTTGATGCAATAAATGCCCTGTTGCTGAGCTACCTGTGAAAAATAGACCATCGATCATTTTGCTGCCTGCTAAGGCTTTACCGGTTTCTATTTCACCTTGAACAAGATTGATAACGCCGTCTGGTAGGCCAGCAGCTTGCCAAATTTTTAACATTTCTTGTGCAACTTTAGGCGTTAATTCACTGGGTTTAAATACAATGGTATTGCCGGCGATAAGTGCTGGAACTATATGTCCATTGGGTAAATGTCCAGGGAAATTATATGGGCCAAAAACCGCCACAACACCATGAGGTTTGTGGCGAATAAAAGCTTTTGCACCGGGCATTGGGTTTTCTACAGTACCCGTTCGTTCTTTATAAGCATTAAGGGATATATTTATTTTCCCAATCATAGCACCAACTTCGCCTAAGGTTTCCCAGCGAGGTTTTCCTGTTTCTAAGGCAATAGTGTTAGCGAGTGCCTCTTTATTTTCGCCCAGTAATTCGGCATATTTGCTGACAATACTAACGCGCTCATCAAAGCTACGAGTTGACCAAGATTCAAAGGCAGTTCGTGCACTGCTAATCGCCTGCTCTACTTGCTCAGGAGACGCCGTTTTTCCTTGCCAGATAACTTCGTTGCGAGCAGGATTTAGTGAAACAATCTCGTGCCCTAATCCGGCTTGCCATTGACCATTAATTAATTGAACATCAGACATATATTTATTCCTATTTGTTAGGCTATTAATTGCTTAGCAGACGAACCCAGTCGCCTTGCTCTACCTGTAATGCTTGGGCAACATCGCTTGTAAGTACCACTTGGTTAGCGGTTTCTCTGGGTGATAATTTAACTTGTGTTGCTCTAAAATCTGCTACTTTTGTATTGCAGACAATGTATTTTTCGCTGTTTTCGTTGCCACAAGAATCATCAATTAATACTTGATACTTACTACTTTCGCGAACGGCTCTTATTTGATTACGATCTGCTTCAACAGTTGGTCCTGCATCAAAAATATCAACATAACCACGGCGTGAAAAACCTTCAGCGGTTAGCAAGCGCAAAGCAGGCACGGTATTTTTGTGGACTTTATTGATGACTTGCTGTGCTTCTTTTGTTAATAGGCTGACATAAACCGGGTATTTAGGCATTAATTCAGCGATGAAATCTTTATTACCAATGCCGGTTAAATAATCAGCTTTGGTAAATTCAATAGATAAGAAGTGTTCTTCAAGCCAATCATAAAAAGGTGATTGACCGTTTTCATCACTCACACCGCGCATTTCAGCAATAACACACTCTGAAAATCGCTCGGTATGCTCAGCGATAAATAAGAATCGACAACGCGACAAGAATCGGCCATTACCATCTTTGCGATGGCTCTCTTGTAAAAATAGCGTGCATATTTCAGTTGCGCCAGTGTAATCATTACAAAGCGAAAGTGTTTCAACGGTATTGTGAATATCTAATTCTCGTGAACTATGAACAACCTTGCCTAAATGATAATGATAAAAAGAATTATCTAAG
The DNA here is from genome assembly GCF_040362745.1 of Colwellia sp. KU-HH00111. Lineage (NCBI taxonomy): Bacteria > Pseudomonadati > Pseudomonadota > Gammaproteobacteria > Alteromonadales > Colwelliaceae > Colwellia > Colwellia sp. KU-HH00111. The sequence goes on from NZ_BAABWO010000002.1 coordinate 599,862, forward strand.
CCAACAGCAGCTTCAATACCTGAAGTGCCAACTACTTGCCCCGTTTGGGTATCTTCCATCACAAACAGGTAGCCTTGATTGCCAGGTTCACTGACTTGACTATTAAACGATGTTTGTGAATGATCAATGCGTTTTTTTAAAATATCTTCATTCACCGGCAGTGACGTAAAGCCATGGCCTGATTCAATTGCAATGCGATATAAATCGTCATAATCAGTTGTTTTAATAGGGCGGATGATAATCATAAATAGCTCTCGAAGATTAGAATACAGCCTTATTAACTTGTGAATGTTCACATATTAATAAGGCAATGCTATTGTGCGTTTTAATTAAGACACAATTTTAGCGACAGCTTTCTCAAAGCGTGCTAAACCTTCAGTAATATCTTCTTCAGGGATGATAAGTGAGGGGGCAAAACGAATAATATTAGCACCGGCAACTAAGGTCATAACACCTTCAGCCATGGCTGCTACTAAGAAGTCTTTTGCTCTACCTTGGTATTTATCATTTAATACCGCACCAAGTAGTAAACCTTTACCACGAATTTCTTTAAATACGTCATACTTAGCATTAATGGCATTTAAGCCATCAATGTATTGTTGAGATTTAGTTTTAACAGCCGCTAATACTGTGTCATCAGTAATGATATCCATCACTGCTTCTGCTACAGCACAAGCTAGCGGGTTGCCTCCATAGGTACTGCCATGCGTACCAATAACTAAATGCTTGGCGATGTCAGTAGTCGTTAGCATTGCACCAATAGGGATACCGCCACCGAGTCCTTTAGCAGAGGTTAAAATATCTGGCGTAACACCCAGATCCATATAGGCATATAAAGCTCCTAATCGACCTGCACCTGTTTGCACTTCATCAAAGATCAATAATGCGTTGTGTTCATCACATAATTCGCGAACCCCCTGAATAAATTCAGGCGTTGGTGAGACGATACCACCTTCGCCTTGTAGAGGTTCAATCATAATAGCGCAGGTTTTATCTGAAATTAAGGCTTTAACGCTGTCTAGGTTATTATATTCAGCATGCACAATGTCGGCAGGTCTTGGGCCAAAACCTGCAGAGTACGCTTCTTGACCACCCACAGTGACGGTAAAGAAGGTACGACCGTGAAAACCTTGCTTAAAGGCGATGATTTGTGTTTTTTGCTCACCAAATTCATTTAGCGCCCAACGACGAGCCAGCTTTAACGCACTTTCGTTTGCTTCAGCACCGGAATTTGCAAAATATACCTTTTCTGCAAAAGTATTATCGACTAATTTTTTCGCTAAACGCAAAGCTGGTTCGTTGGTCATTACATTTGATAAATGCCAAATTTTTTCACCTTGGTCTTTTAATGCGCCTACAAGTGCCGGATGGCAATGACCTAAACAATTTACGGCAATACCACCAGCAAAATCGACATACTCATTGTTTTGTTGATCCCATACTCGAGAGCCTTGGCCACGAACTGGAATAACAGCTGAAGGTGCGTAGTTAGGCACCATGACTTCATCAAATAACTCGCGATTTACAGAAAATTGTTCTGACATTTATAATTCCTCAAAATTGACTGGCTTATGTATATTGCTCACACTGACTGAGTATATGTAAAATATCTATTTATGCTATTTATACCAATCTCACTAACTATGTGATCATTTCTACTGGTTAAAACAACCAACTACGGCGTTATTTATTTAACAATTAGAACAACTAGTTATTAAAATAAATGCCTTGTATTTCGCTGTTTTTCCTGCGTATAAAATAGATCACCTAATTAATGAAACTGGTATTATTTCAGTCAGTGCTTAAATAATAGAAGATGATTATGACAGGAAAAAGCCGGATTGTCTTGCCTGAAAGTGCTGCAGGCTTTTAAAAATAAAGGGTTGAGGAGTTTTATTCAAATTAACTGAATATTTATTGCTAGGTAAAAAAAACCAAAAAGAGACATTGGTATACAGTAGTGAGCTAGTTGAAAAAAAATGCACTAATGATGCTTTTCATAAATAATCAAAAAAAAATTCATCAAAATTGCTAAAAGCTAGTTGAATTTTAACTTTATATGGTCGATATCACTTTTTTTGAGTAAGGAAATCTCAGCTTTTGTTAATTTTGCCGCTTGAAATAATGCTAGCGTTTCGTGCTCTGTGATCAATTTGGCTTTGGCAAGGCTACGATAATCAACATAAACCTTAGCTTTAGTTACTATTTGCGCTAAAGGTGACATTTTGTCTAATGATTCAGTATACGCTAAGTCAAACATGGCTTCAGTAATAGGTAAGCGATCAAAATTCATCAATTCAATAAGTTCAGCTGAAAGTTGACTACTACGCAAAGTTAACTGTTCAAGCAGCAACTCAGGCGAGCTTTCTATTTTTGTTAAAATATTATGTAAACGCTTATCTTTAGCGTTAAACGCATCCGTTAACTCTTGCTTATACATTTTGTTATAGGTACTTAAAAAACAGCGAGTTATGGCTAATTTGCCAATATTTGACAGCATGCCAGTTGCAAACGCAGCATAACCATTAATTCCTGTGTGCTCGGCTAGTGCTTGCGAGGCTAATGCTATTGATAAGCTGTCATTCCAAAGCTTACGCTTCATCATACTAAACGGCGCGGTGCTGTTTGGTAACCAATGTTTAAGAATAAAGGTGGGCATTACCAGTTTTAAGTTATCTAGGCCGATATAGCTTAGCGCTAGTTTAGCATCACTCACTTGAACATCTGCACGCTTTCGGTATTGAGGTTTATTGACTAAACTAATTAAGTCAGTTGCTAACCATGGCAATGAAGTTGCTAAAGGTTTTATTTTGTTTATTGAAGTTGCCCGCAATGCTAGTAGCTCTAAAATAGTGGGAGCTTCCTCTTCTATATTCAGTACCTTGTTATATAAATAAGCTTTGTTATCAAATTGTTCATTCACTTGCTTATTTACTTGGGCAAAAAAGGTTGCCATTACTTGTTGGCGAAAATGCTCTTCTCCATGCGCCGCAACTATTTTTGCTTGTTGGGCTTTTACTTCAACGGACAATAATTGTCGACGACGATTTTCTTGTTCACTTCCTTGAAAGGTCACAATATCGACTTTACCACGGCTTTTCTCAGCAAAATCTTTACTAATAGATAAGCTGATTGCTTGTTGGCGAATGGCAGAGATGGAGTCGTTACTGTTAAAAAATTGCATAGGATTTGATTATCTCTCACAACACATTGATTATAATGGTTTGAGTATATTTATAACGTATAAAGCAAAAGGCTTATTCTAAGGTTATCGGTCTAGGTTATCAAAGCATTAATGCGATAAACGCGTATTTCTTATTTTTTTTATTCTGTGTTAAGAGGAGGACATTGCAAGAAAATTCTTTAGCAATGCGTGACCTTGTTCAGTTAACACCGATTCTGGATGAAATTGTACGCTGCAAAGTGCTAATGTCTTGTGCTGTAAAGCCATAATTTCATCATGATTTCCCTGCTCATCTAAGCTCCAAGCACTGACAATAAAATCATCACTGAGGCTGTTTTTATCAACAATTAATGAATGGTATCGAGTTACTTGCAATGGAAGGTTAAGTTGTTGAAATAGGCCTGAGCCGTTATGGGTAATTTGACTGGTTTTACCGTGCATTAATTGTTTAGCTTTTATTATTTTAGCACCAAAATGTTGGGCGATGCATTGATGGCCGAGACAGACACCAAGTAATGGTATTTTGCCGGCAAAATGTTCAACTACCTCGAGCGAGATACCTGCGCTGTCAGGATCGCAGGGGCCGGGAGAAATCACTAAGTACTCTGGTTGCAACGCTGTTATTTGCGCAAGGGTAATCTCATCATGACGAAAAACAGCCACCTCTTGTCCTAGTGCTTGAAAGTAGTGCACTAAATTAAAGGTAAATGAGTCGTAATTGTCGATCATTAATAACACTATGGGTAAGCCTAACCATGAAAACCGCGGCTATTCTAATCGTTGGCAAATAACAATTCACGCATTATTTTCTTATTTGCTAATACCCGTTTCTGTTGGTGCTTTTTTTGATAATAAAAAAAGGGTCAAACTTTCGTTTGACCCAAAATGAGTAACTTAATGTTTATAAGCGTATTATCCGGTTAGAATTTTGCTTCTAACCATACCCATAACTTGTCAGCATCTACTTTAACTAGGTCGTCATTGTAATCGCTGGCATTGTATGCTGCATATTTGATACCTGCTTTGAAGGTTTTGTTGATTGCTTTTGCATAAACCACATCAATTTCTGAGCCTAAATCATCAATTGCATTGGTTGAATCATCAGCGGCGAAGTCATGAGCAACTATTTTCCATGAACCACCAGCAAGTTTACCGCCAACAGAAACATAAATATCTTGCAAACCTTGGGCTGGTGTACCTAAAAACTGATCAGCCCAACCATTAAATTTATGCAATGTTGCTAATGGCGTTGCAAAACCATATTCACCATCATCTGAGCCGAGTAGTTCATAACCCACTTTAACATTGATCTTCTTAATAGATGTACCTGCTTCTACGGCAAAGTAGTTTGCCGACTTATCAGCAGTATCGTTATCTTGGCGAGCAAATTCAGCTGAATAGGTCACTTTGTTTTCTTTTATGGTAGTGGCACCAGCATAACGAACACCTAAGGTATTAATTTCTGCACCACCAGTTTTATCTTCTTCTAATAAGTACGCATAACCCGTGATGGTACCCGCTTTAGTTTTGTGTGAAATATTTAGCAAATGATCTTTTGCATCCACGTCTTTTTCATCAGAAAAAATACGATTGCGCTTTGCTAGATAAGCATAAGAAACTTTGGTGGCTTCATTTAACTGATAGCCTAAGGTTAATGCATCAAAGGTTTGTCTATCTTGACGCCAGCCGACATGGCCAACAAAACGATGGTTATCCATAGTGATTACTTGACGACCCAATTTACCGGTTAACTTACCTTCTTTATAGGCAATATAGGCTTGATCAAGTTCTGTGTGATCAGGATCGGCAATTACAGAGTAACCTGCTCCTTCTCCGGTTGCATCGTTGTAGTCATCAACTAACGAGGTTGAGTTTTCAAGTTCAACAGCCGCAGAAAATCCTTTGAACATACCGGTCGTGTAGTTTATCCGAGTACGTAATGTTAATGCATCAGCATTTTTTAACGCGTTATCTTGATCTACGGCTTCATAACGTAAATTTAAGTTCGCTGATAATGTGCCATCAGTGATTGCAGATGCCAAGTCTGAATCAGCGGCAAAAGCTGAAGGAGCGGATAAGATAGCAGCAGTAACTAGGGAGAGGGCGAAATTAGTTTTATTCATATTTTTTGCTTTCATAGTAATGTTCCAGTGTTAAGTTTTATAATTTAAGAAAAACGTTAGTACCTTTGTTTTTATGATTATATGTACTCTAATGAGCTAATTCTCACACCCTGTCAGATTTTAAAAGTTGATTTATATCAACGTCTCAAGCTAACTTCTACTAGAGAAACTATATGTTGATTTACGTCAAGATTTATCGACTTTAGTCTAAATTATCGATATATTTTTGTTATGTGGTTTACGAAAATGAAATATAATTACCAAGGGTGACAATTGTAGAAATAGCACGGTGAGGTTGAGGTTTCTTTTGGGGAACGCACTGTTTTTTGCTTAGAACCGCAATACTCAGGTAAAAATATTGCGCTATCAAAAAGCTCGTAAGGCAAATGCTGTATGTTGATTACTGCAAAATACTAGTGAAGATTATTCATGCTTAATTACCACATCACTCTTGGCAGTAGCCGAGCAACATAAAATATAGCCTTGTTGAACTTCTTGTGCAGTCAAACCATCACTGGTTGTTTGATGTACTTCACCACTGATAAGCTTTGCTTTACACCGACCACACATACCTGCCCGACAAGAGTATGGCAGTATTAACCCGGCATCTTCACCATTTTCTAGTAAGGTTTTTGGGTTATTCTTGACATCAGGAATTGCATAATCTTTTTGCCATTTGTCAAAATGCACAGTTGCCTTTTTTCGAGAGGTTTTAGTGGTTGATGCGTTATTGTTTGCAAAAGCCGTTATTGTTTTTTCTTTTTTTAAATTATCCGCTTGATGTTGTACGTTGGTTTGTTCAACAGCAAAGGTTGGCGGTTCTTGCTGGCTTATAACGGTTAATTTATCTCCCACTTTTATCTGACCACTATTAAGTGGTATCAAGTTTTGGCCAAAGAGTATTTCACCATCACTGGTTTTTCGAAATGATTTAAGTGTATGTAAAGGTTGCTGTTGAAAATGCTTTTCACCTGTATTTGGATTAACCGTGGTCAATATACAACGCTCGCAAGGCTTGCTTACCATAAATTCAACTTCGCCAATACGAATATGCAACCAACCGTCCTCAGCAAAGGGTAGGCAGTTATCTACCACTATGTTTGGGCGAAATTGTGACATGAGTACGGCTGGCTGTTGATTGTTGGCAAGACGATGGTTAAGTGAGTCTAATGATGCTTGAGAGATTAATAGCAACGGATAACCATCAGCAAAAGCGAGCTGTCGTGAGATCTTGCTCGATGCCTTTTTTTCTCGCAACGACTTTTGACCAAAAAACAGTAACTGACACGGGCGTTTTAAGTATTCACTAAACCAAGCATTGGCTGCTTCAGTGCAACTTTGTCCTGATATTTCATCGCCCCATACTGTGACGTTTTGATAGTGTTCACTAAATTCGTCATAATTGAGTGTTAAGGTTGGCATATTCGGCGCTGATAGTATTAGGCCTTGCTCGGTTAACCTTGTTTGCACTATGCATAAAGTTGGCTCTACTCTCGCGGTGATAAATTGCCCTGAAAGATCGGCTATAACAAAGCGTCGATCAAAGGCTAAGCCTCTAGGCTCTACATCAGTCTGCAGCAAGCGAATGCCCTGCGTTGATTTAATGGGGTATATATGAAGACTGCTTACTGTGGTTACTGACATCTTTTATCCAATACTTTTTTACTTATCCAGAGAGTCTAAGGTATATTAACCACCATAATTTTTCATCTAATTTCAGTCTTTTTCCTTACTCATGACAAATAAAATTCAACATTTACATATTCTCGGTATTTGCGGCACCTTTATGGGAGGAATAGCTGCCCTAGCAAAAGAGCTTGGTTTTCGTGTGACCGGTTGTGATGCTCAGGTGTACCCACCGATGAGCACCCAACTAGAACAGCTTGGTATTGAATTAAAGCAGGGTTATCACACCGCTCACTTTGATGATGAGCCTGACTTAGTGATTGTAGGCAATGCCATGACCCGAGGGAATATCATGGTAGAATATATGCTTGATCGAAATATTCCGTATATTTCAGGTCCACAATGGCTATTAGAAAATGTTTTAAAAGACCGTTGGGTACTAGCCGTTGCCGGTACCCATGGCAAAACTACCACCAGTAGTATGCTTACTTGGATTTTAGACTATGCACAATTAACGCCGGGGTTTTTAATTGGTGGTGTACCACAAAATTTTGACTGTTCAGCTCGGCTAGGTAATGCCCCCTTTTTTGTGATTGAAGCCGATGAATATGACACGGCTTTTTTTGATAAACGTTCCAAGTTTGTTCATTATCGCCCTAGAACTTTAGTCATTAATAACTTGGAATTTGATCATGGTGACATCTTTGATGATTTATCAGATATTCAACGTCAATTTCATCACCTTATTCGTATGGTACCTAGCAATGGTCTGATCTTGTCTCCGCACAATGAGGTCGCGATAAATCAGACCTTAGTAATGGGCTGTTGGACGCCTACTGAGCACAGCCTTTGTCAGCAAGGCTGGCAGGCGAAAAAGCTTGTTGCTGATGGTAGTGAATTTGAAGTATTGTTTAATGGGGTGCTACAGGGGCAGGTTAACTGGTCACTTATTGGTGACTTTAATATTGATAATGGCTTAATGGCTATAGCCGCAGCCCGTCATGCTGGTGTGCCTAGCCATATTGCTATTGAAGCTTTAGCTTCATTTATTAATACTAAACGTCGTTTTGAGCTTAAAGGCGAAGTCAACCATATCCGCGTTTATGATGATTTTGCCCATCATCCCACGGCTATCGCTAAAACACTGGCGGGTGTTAGGACGCAAGTTGACACCAGTGATACACCGGGTCGAGTTTTAGCGGTATTAGAGCCGCGTTCAAACACGATGAAATCAGGCGTGCATAAAGCGTCGTTACCCTTATCACTAGCGCAAGCTGATCAGGTGTTTGTTTATCAAGATGAGCATATTAAGTGGTCGGTTGACGCGCTAAAGAATCAATGTCAGCAACCTTGTTTTGTTGAAAAAACTGTTGATGAGTTAGTGGTGAAAATTATCGAGCACAGCCAAGCCAATGATACTATAGTGGTGATGAGTAATGGTGGCTTTGGAAATATTCATCATAAACTATTAACCGCGCTAACCAGCAAATATAGTAATTTATAAGTTGAACATAATGGCTAATACAATAGCAAATTCTAGTACTGAAAATAATAACTTAGAAGGCTTTAGTAAAAAAATTACTGTAGCTATCACCGGAGCTTCTGGCGCAGGCTATGCTTTGCGATTAATCGAGTGTTTAATCGCCGCTGATTACCAAGTTTACCTGCTGTGTTCTAGCGCAGGGCGTGTGGTGTTGGATACTGAGCTAAATTTTAAATTACCTGCATCGCCAGATGCGGCTAGTGCTTTATTAACTGAGAGATTTAACAGCAAAGTAGAGCAAATAAAAGTGTTTGGTAAAGAGCAATGGTTTTCTCCCGTTGCCTCTGGTTCGGCCGCGCCAAAGCAAATGGTCATTTGCCCCTGTTCAACCGGAACTCTCGCTGCTATCAGCCAAGGCATGAGCGATAATTTAATAGAACGTGCTGCCGATGTCGTTATCAAAGAGCGTGGTCAGCTTATCTTAATGGTTCGAGAAACCCCCCTTTCAACGATTCATTTAACCAACATGCTGAGTTTGTCTCAGCAAGGCGTAACAATAATGCCTGCAGCGCCAGGTTTCTATCATCAGCCACAAGCAATTAATGATTTGGTCGATTTTATGGTAGGGCGTGTATTAGATCATTTAGGGATAGCACAGAAAATTATGCCACGCTGGGGTTATCAGATTTAGCATTGGTATTTCATCGTTGATATAGTGTTAGCTGTCGTATAATGGTTATTTTTTTGTGCCTTTGTGTTTTAGTAGTATAGAAATTACATTACATTATATATGTTTGTATAAATTGTAATTAATCTACTGAAGGTACTGAGATATGTTCCAATCAATAAAAAAAGCAAAAGTAATTTCATTACTAATTGCTAGTGTTATGCTGCCTGCAGCAATGCAAAGCCAAGCGGCAGACACTAAAGCCGCACCTGAAAAAGAGCCTACATGGTCAGTGAACGCCCCTCAAGGGGTATTTAAAGAAGTCAATATTGACGTTACATCGGGCACATGGATGAGCGTTGATGTTAGCCCTGATGGCAACACATTGGTTTTTGACTTTCTCGGCGATATTTATCTTATGGATATTGATGGCGGAGAAGCGAAACCTTTAATGACTGATATTGCTTGGCAAATGCAACCACGCTTTAGCCCTGACGGTAAACATATTGCTTTTACTTCAGATCAAGATGGCGGTGATAATTTATGGATTATGGATCGTGATGGAGGCAATGCTAAAGCGGTTTCAAATGAACAATTTCGATTATTAAATAGCCCTGCCTGGTCACCCGATGGTAATTATTTAATTGGTAGAAAGCACTATACTAGCTTACGTTCTTTAGGCGCTGGGGAAGTTTGGCTTTATCATAAAACCGGTGGTAGTGGCGTTATGCTAACTAAACGGCCTAATGATCAAAAAGACTTAGGTGAACCGGCATATTCTGCTGATGGAAAATATGTCTATTTTTCTCAAGATGCAACCCCTGGCAAAACCTTTCATTATTCAAAAGACTCTGTTAAAGGTATTTATAAAATCAAACGCCTTGAATTGGCATCAGGAGAAATAGATACCATTATTAGTGGTAAAGGTGGCGCAATCCGGCCGACACCGTCACCAGATGGGCGCTTTATTGCGTTTATCAGTCGAGATGATTTTGCATCCAATTTATATTTGTATGACTTAAAAAGCGGCGAAGAAATAAAAATTTATGAAAATTTAGAGCGCGATCTCCAAGAAACTTGGGCGATTCACGGGGTGTATCCTAATATTGCTTGGACACCGGATAGTGAGCATTTGATTTTTTGGGATGATGGCAAAATAAATCGCCTTGATATTGAGTCCAAAGAAGCGCAAGTGATTAACTTTCATGTTAAAACCACGAAAAAAATTCAGCATGCGTTACAGTTCAAGCAGCAACTTCCACAAGATAAATTCACCGCTAACATGCTCAGAGATATTGAGATTTCCCCTGATGGTAAAAAAGTTGTGTTTGAATCCATGGGTCATATTTATACTCGCAGCATTGTTGATGGTAAGGCAAAAGGTAAAGCAAAGCGCTTAACCAAACAGAATCAGCATTTTGAGTTAAACCCAAGTTTTTCGCGTGATGGTAAAAAAATTGTTTATGCTACTTGGCACGATCAACAACAAGGGCAAATTCGTGTAGTTTCCAGCCGTGGTGGTAAAAGTAAGGCTTTACTCAAAGAAAAGGGCAAATATATTGAACCCAGTTTCTCACCTGATGGCAAAACTGTGGTGTACCATAAAATTTCTGGTGGCTATATTACTAAGCCTACTTGGGATCTTAACCCTGGCATATATGCAGTTTCAGCAAAAGGTGAACGTAAAGGAGCCAAACCAGTCTTTATAACAGCGCAAGGGCAAAAAGCACATTTTGGTCAAAGTAATGACAATATTTATGTGGTTCGTGACGCAAAACAGCCGCAATTAGCCTACGTCAGTTTAGATGGTAAAGAGGATAGAATCATTTACCAAGGTAAGTTTGCCACTGAATATCGGGTATCACCCAACGGCCAATTTTTAGCTTTTGCGGAACGTTTTAACGTTTTTGTCACACCATTTATTGAGCGTGGCGACGTTATTACTATCGGCCCTAAAGGCGGAAATTTACCTGTTAAACAACTTTCTGTTAGAGCAGGGCAAGGCATTAACTGGCACGGTGATTCAAACAAACTGTATTGGAGTTTAGGTGCTGATTTGTACCAAGCCAATATTGAAAATCTTTTTGCTATTGCTCCCGAAAAAACTGCCACCGACACTGATAAAAACTCAGAATCGAAAGTGATAAAAACCTACCTTGGTTACCAAAAGAAAGTTGATAAACCATCAGGCTTGGTTGCGTTTGTTGGCGGTAAAGTGATTACCATGGAAGATGATCAGGTTATTGATAATGGCGTGGTGTTAGTTGAAGGGAATATCATTAAGGCTATTGGTAGTAGATCAACAGTCAATATACCTTCTTCAGCCAAAGTCATTGATATTACGGGTAAGAGTATTATGCCGGGATTAATAGATGCCCATGCTCATGGCCCGCAAGGTAATAACCAAATTATTCCTCAACAGAACTGGAAAAACTATGCAGGATTAGCACTCGGTGTTACCAGTATTCACGATCCATCAAATGACACCTCAGAATTTTTTGCTGCTAGTGAAATGCAAAAAGCAGGACAGATTGTTGCTGCCCGTTTATTCTCTACTGGTAAGATTCTTTATGGCGCTCATGCTGCAGGATATACCGCGCATGTTGATAGTTTAGAGGATGCAAAGTTTCACGTTGAGCGTCTACAAAAAGCAGGGGCATTTAGTGTTAAAAGTTATAACCAGCCGCGTAGAAACCAACGCCAACAGTTTATACAGGCGGCCCGTGAGTTAAATATGCTTGTAGTGCCTGAAGGTGGCTCTTTATTACAACATAATTTAACTATGGTGGTTGATGGCCATACCACGTTAGAGCATTCTATTCCTGTTGCTAAAGTTTATGATGATGTAAAACAGTTATGGTCGCAATCTCAAATGGCTTATACACCGACATTGGTGGTCGCTTATGGCGGCATTTGGGGAGAGAACTATTGGTATAACACTACCGATGTTTGGCTACATCCACGTTTAAGTAAATATGTACCCAGTGAGTTTTTACAGCCAAGAGCAATGCGCAGACCAAAAGCTCCATTAAGTCATTATAACCACTTTAATGTTGCGAAAGTTGCTAAAGAGTTGCAAGACTTAGGCATTAAAGTCAATGCTGGCGGTCATGGACAACGTGAAGGCTTAGCGATGCACTGGGAAATGTGGATGATGGCGCAAGGTGGTATGACACCACTACAAGCATTGCGAACAGGCACTATTTCTCCGGCACAAACCTTAGGGTTAGATGATCAGCTTGGCTCTATTAAAGTTGGAAAATTAGCGGATTTAATCGTAATTGATGGCGATATTAGTCAAGACATACGCTTGAGTGACAAAGTTGCTTATACTATGGTTAATGGACGATTATATAACGCAGAAACAATGAATGAAGTAGGTAATTACGATAATAAGCGTACTAAGTTCTATTTTGAAATGCACTAGCTAATTTGAGTTGGTACACCTCAGCTTCGCTTACTCAAAGGCACTGTCGTTTGTTAACACGGTGCTTTTTTTACCCATTTTGATTGACGCTGAGTGGGAAAGACCTTAATAGTCAAATAAAAAAGGATGCCGAAGCATCCTTTTTTTGTACGTTAATTATTAGCTAAGGCTAATAATTATTATTTTCTAGCAGCTTCTTTAGCAGCTTTAGCCGCTTTTGCTTCAGCAATTACTTCTTCAGCTACGTTATTTGGACATGGTAGGTAATGTGAGAATTCCATTGAGAATTGACCACGACCCGATGTCATTGTACGTAATGATCCGATGTAACCGAACATTTCTGAAAGAGGTACGTCAGCTTTAATACGAACGCCAGAAACACCTGCATCTTGACCACCGATCATGCCACGACGACGGTTTAAATCACCAATAACATCACCAACGTGATCATCAGGCGTAAACACATCAACTTTCATGATAGGTTCAATTAACTGAGCACCAGCTTTAGGAATTGATTGACGGAAAGCACCACGAGCAGCAAGTTCAAATGCAACGGCAGATGAATCAACCGCATGGAAGCCACCATCGTATAATTCAACTTCAACATCTAGTACAGGGAAACCAGCAAGAACACCAGTATCCATCATACCCTTAAAGCCTTTCTCGATTGCTGGGAAGAATTCTTTAGGAACATTACCACCAACAACAACAGAGCTGAATACGAAACCAGAACCAGGTTCACCAGGCTTGATACGGTAATCAATTTTACCGAACTGACCAGAACCACCAGATTGTTTCTTATGAGTGTAAGAATCTTCAATCTCTGCAGTAATTGTTTCACGGTAGGCAACTTGTGGCTTACCAACTTCTAATTCAACACCGTAGGTACGCTTTAAGATATCTACTTTGATATCTAAGTGAAGTTCACCCATACCAGATAAAATTGTTTCACCTGAATCTTCATCAGTTTCAACTTGGAACGTCGGATCTTCAGCAACCATTTTACCAATAGCAATACCCATTTTCTCTGTAGAACCTTTATCTTTAGGCTTAACTGAGATAGAGATTACTGGTTTAGGGAACACCATAGCTTCTAGGATGATAGGGTCTTTAGGATCACATAATGTGTGACCTGTTTGAACGTTACTCTTCATACCAACAATCGCGATGATATCACCGGCTTGTGCAGAAGTTAGTTCGTTACGATCATCGGCTTGCATTTCACACATACGGCCAACACGTTCAGTTTTACCTGTGGCCGCATTAAGAATGGTATCGCCTTTTTTCAATGTACCTGAATAGATACGCACGAACGTTAAGGTACCAAAACGGTCATCAGTGATTTTAAATGCTAACGCTTTGAATGTTTCATCTGCAGAAACGATTGCGTATTTACCCGTTGGCTCACCTTCTTCATCAGTAAGTGGCTGAGGATCAACTTCAGTAGGAGATGGTAAGTAATCAACAACAGCATCAAGAATATTTTGAACACCCTTGTTTTTAAACGCAGAACCACAGTAAGTAGGGAAGAAGTCCATAGTACGTGTACCTTTACGGATACAACGTTTGATATCTTCCATAGATGGCTCAGTGCCTTCTTCTAAATATGCTTCGAAAAGATCATCATCTTGCTCAAGCGCAGTTTCAAGAAGCATTTCGCGGTATTCTTCAACTTTGTCAACCATGTCCGCAGGTACATCTTGGATTTCATAGTTCTCAGGAAGGCCTGTTTCATCCCACACCCATGCTTTGCGAGTAAGTAGGTCTACAACACCAGTAAACTCATCTTCTTCACCAATTGGTAAAACCATAACAAGTGGATTAGCACCTAAAACGTTTTTAACTTGGTCTACAACACGGTAGAAATTAGCACCTAAACGGTCTAACTTGTTTACAAAGATAATACGGGCAACTTCTGAGTCGTTAGCGTAACGCCAGTTAGTTTCTGATTGTGGTTCAACACCACCAGAGCCACAGAATACACCAACACCGCCATCAAGTACTTTAAGTGAACGATAAACTTCAACTGTGAAATCAACGTGTCCAGGAGTATCGATAACGTTAAAACGGTGATCTCTCCAAAAACAGCTTACTGCAGCAGACTGGATAGTGATACCGCGCTCAGCTTCTTGTTCCATGAAGTCAGTAGTTGACTCACCGTCGTGCGTTTCACCAGATTTGTGGATCTGACCAGTTAATTTAAGGATACGTTCAGTTGTTGTGGTTTTACCCGCATCAACGTGAGCGAATATACCAATGTTTCTGTATTTGGATAAATCTGCCATTACTTTACTCTATTTAGTTAATGTCTATTTTGCTTTGTTATACCCATATAGCTATTACCTATATATAAGTATAAGAAAGCAGAACTTGTTGAAAATTTGCGCGCGAGTATAACATTAGTGAACTAAGATCGATAGAAGAATGACAAATAAATAGTAAAAAAAAGACACTGCAGCAAAAGCTACAGTGTCTTATTCAATCATTATTAACAAGGGTATTGGCTATCTGCGACGACGACGCTTTTGTCTCATCGGCTCTTCATAGCTTTCGATCTCTTTGATTTCTTCGACCTTTTCGACCTTTTGGGGTTGCTCGGTGGTTACCGTTTTGTCATCGTCTTTATTGTCTATATCTTTTATTGCAGAAGACATAGGAGGTGAGGTTGGCTCTGAATTAAACATAGAGCTAAATATATTTTTTACCCCTGCACCTATTTTATCTTTAATTTTATCAGCGTCACTATCTGCGCTGTTCTGTTTTGATTTGGCGGCGGTTGTTTTTGTATCTTGCGCTGTTTCAGCGTGATCTATTACCGGTATACCCGCGATAATTTTCACTTTACTCGGGCTAGACTTTGCATCTTTAGATGTTGCAGCGGTTGCCGTTGTTGTCTCTTTGCTAGCACTATTCTCTGTGTCTTTGCTTTCTGTTGCTGTGTTGTTGTTTACATAGTGTGCACCCGCACCAGGTCCTGGTCTATTAGAACGAGTACTAATGACTTTAGCACCAGCTGGACGAGGCGGTCTAATATTAACAATTTTTTCATCACTCGCCTTTTGATTAGAAGACTCAGATGATTTTGACTCAGCTGATACTTCAGCCTTAGACTCAACAGGTTTAGATTCACTGTCAGCTGTTTTGTTAGACTCTACTGGGGTAGTTTCATCAGAAGGCTTTTTCGATAAATCAGGAGGTGAAATTTTTAATTTTTCACGGATCGCTTTATCTATTTCGTCTTCAATGACTGGTTGAGGCTTCACATCAGATTTATTGATTTGTTTGGCTATGTTTTTTTGTAACTCAGAAGTAATTGAGGCAACGGATTTGTCGGTGATTTTTAAATTAAAATTGCTGACAACTTGACTGACTTCGTTGGCGGTTGTATTTGTTGTTTGTTTTATATCTTGCAGTTGCTTTTGTAAGGCGAAATAATGCTCTTCAATACTATTAATATTTGCTTGTACTTCTGGACTTAATTTAACTGTCATTTTTTTATAGGTATCGATCTCTTGGGCAAACACTTGTAAAAGCTTTTCGCCACTTGAGATATCACTATTTACTTTTGAAATATTATCAATAATTTTTTTTGATTTGCTATTAAATTCATCAACAACCCCTTGAGGAACTAAGGGTAATGGCTTGGCTTCTGGCACAATGCCAGCAAAGTCATTAATGCAATGAACAGGTAACCATTGTGTGAATGACTGTTGCCACCCATATGAGTCGAGATTAGCCGCAACAAATTTCTTGGCAGCCTCAAAATCCATGGGTTCGGTTATGGTGTTATTTTTAGTAAAATACCATTTATTCATCTCATCATCCTTTTATAGCGTTAATTAAAAACTTTATAGTTATATTATTAGTAGTAAACATAGCGAATGAACTTACCTATGTTAAGCGGAAGTTGACGTGTGGCTAGCGTCAGCAAGACTTTGTGCTAGCGCGGCATATTGCTTCTCAATATTGTCAATAACCGTCTTAACTTCTTTATTTAATTTAGTGGTTATATTTTGATAATGCTCAGTATCTTTATTTAGTTCACTTAATTTAGTATGGGTCAAGGTGATGTTGTCATCAAGAGTTCCCAGTTGAGCAATTAACTCACGTTCTTCGTTGAGAAATTTTTCTGTCATATCTAACGGAACAGCAATCGGCGGCTTTGGAATATCAACTGTAAGTTCGAATTCTTCAATTTGATTGACCGGTACCCAGTGAGTAAGCGACGGGTTCCAAGCATATAAGGAAGGATTCTTTTTTATCAGTGTCCGTGATTCATTTAACTCGAAAGGACCTGTAATTTTTCCATTATCGGAAAATAACCATTTTTTCATCATCTAACCCCTAGTTACTCTATTATTTGCTTAACATCTACATGTAATAAAATATGTCAATTCCATGGTTGATATTTATTTTAGTCGCGCTTTAGATTGTGCTTTTTACATTACAATTATTATATAATAGCCTATTACATAGATAAGGTTGGTGTATGTGAACCTAAAAGCCTTGCTATTGTTCTTTCAATTTGTTGATTAACATTTTCGATATCTTCAACAAAACTTACGCCAACTCCCATGTCATTGCCATTTTGAGTACCATAAGGTGTAACCCAACTCACTTGAGTTTTAACACTGGTATACTCTAATGAGTCAGGTAACATTACATACAAGGTTAATTCGACATCCATATCATAAAGCTCGTCTGTACGAAAAAATAAGCCACCTTTAGTAAAAAATGGCATATATGACTCATACAAATCCATTTCATTTTCGTATTCTAAATAGATACTTTCCATTTCTACTTTATTATCCTGAGAACTATTGCAATTTTATAGTTGTTTTTATATTGACCATCAAACTTAACGCTTAAGGATTAGTTTCGTCAAGAACTTTCTGGCTATATCAAAGCAAAAAAAACTAGCAATAGGTTCTAAGTGAGCATTTCTTAGTGCATTAACCTAATTGTCAAATGCTCATATTAACTTACATAAATTAGTTATATGAAATATTCATGCCAAGAATATGTCAATAATGCGTCAATTTTTTGTGATCTTAGTCGGTAGTTCATCTCAACTCACGACGTAAAAGCTTTCCAACAGTAGATTTTGGAATTTCATTAATAAAGGTGACGGTTTTAGGGATTTTATAAGCGGTTAAACCTTGTCTGCAAAAATCAATAACATCTTGTTCATTGATATCTGCAGCGTTTGCATTACGGACAACAAACAATTTCACTGCTTCACCCGTTTTGTCATCATCAATGCCAATACACGCAGATTCTAATACGCCAGGCATTTTAGCAATTTGAGCTTCAATTTCATTTGGATACACATTAAAGCCAGAGACATTAATCATATCTTTTTTACGGTCAACAATATGAAAAAAACCTTGTTGGTCGAGCATAGCAACATCACCTGTTTTGAAGTAACCGTCAGGGGTCATGCACTGCTGGGTAGCCTCAACATTATTCCAATAACCTGACATCACCTGTGGACCCTTAGCGCATAATTCCCCAGATTCACCTTGAGCAACAACATGTCCATCATCATCGCGAATAGAGATATCAGTATTAGGCATAGGCACACCAATACCATCAATATAGCTTTGCTTGCCATCAATAGTCGTACCAAAATTTAGTGTTAAAATAGGCGAGGTTTCTGACAAACCGTAGCCTTCATTTAACTTTACGCCAGTGACTTGTTGCCATTTGTCGGCAACTGCTTTTTGCACTGCTGCACCGCCGCCGATACATAGTTTTAAAGATGAAAAATCTACTTGTTCAAACCCTGGGGTGTGTAATAGGCCGTTGAATAAAGTATTTACTCCGGTGAACATGGTTGCTTTAGTGTTTTTCCAAACCTCAACGAAACTGGACATATCACGTGGGTTAGTGACTAAAATATTTTTAGCGCCGAAGGTGAAATAGGCAAGGGTATTCGCCATTAAAGCAAAGATGTGGTACATCGGAATAGCGGTAATAACAATATCATTGCCATAGTGAATATGATTTTTGGCAAACTCTTCATATTGCAATATATTAGCGATCAAATTGCCATGGGTGAGCATTGCTCCTTTAGATAATCCAGTAGTGCCTCCAGTATATTGTAAATACAGTAAATCTGATTGAGACAGGGTTGGCTCCGATAGCTCAAGCGCTTGGCCTTGTGCTAAGGCGTCAGTAAACTTGATCGTGTCAGTTAAACGTTCATCAACAGAAGCGCAGGGTAATCCCTTATTAACTAAGTTATCTAAATCAATGGTAATAATATTTTTAACACCAGTTTTATCAACAATATCTGCAAGCATCTTGGTAGAAGGTGAAAATATAATAATAGTATCAACTTGGGCATCATTGAGTTGGTGTTCTAGCTCTCTGGGCGTATACATAGGGTTAACATTTACTTGTACACCACCAGCTCGAATAATGCCCCACATGGCAACGGGGAAACATAAAGTGTTAGGGCACATTAGTGCGACTCGGTCACCTTTTTTTATGTTGAGTTTTGTTTGTAAAAAAGCGGAAAAGTCACGTGATAGCTTTTCAATTTGCTCAAAGCTAAGTTCCGAGCCGAAATTGCTATAAGCCGTTTGTTGCTTATATTTAGCTGTTGTTTTATGAAATAGGTCGATAAGTGAATGATAACGAGTTACATCGATTTGATGAGCGATGTTGTTGGGATAGTTTTGGAACCAGGATTTAGTCATGGTAAGGCCTTAAAAAACAACAGAGTTAAAGTTAGGTGTAGACACTATAAGATAAAAGCGGGCGAAAAAATAACGATATTTTCGCCTGCTTTTAATATTTACTGAGAGAAATTAATCAGAAAAATCATATTGCACTTGTAGTCCAAAGGTTGCAGGTCGGTCAACAAAACCATAGAAGGTGTTAGTGCCGAAACTACTACCCGAGAGCGGCGCATTGCCAGCATATGTTAATACTTTTTCATCGGTTAGGTTTCTACCAAATAGTGCAATGCTCCAATTTTCAGCTTCTAGCGCAATACGCGCATCGACTTTGATATAAGCATCAATATCATAAAGTGGATCTAGGTTAGGGTGAACATTTTGCTCGCTAGCATGGTACAAGCCTAAATTAGCTCGGAAATATTCAAACCCTAAAAATGAAATTGCTTTAAAATAATCAAAACCAATTGTCGTGGTAAATTTCGGTGTGTATTGGCCTGACTTGCCAGTAAAATCGCATAATTGAACGCCCCCTGGACCAATATCACCATCAGGCACTTGACGGTTGTAGCAATTGCCATTCTTGAAGTCTTTAAATTCATGATCCAAATAAGCCAAAGCATAATTGATGGTTAACGTACCAGCATCAGAATCTAATGCTAACCAGCGACCGTCAACTTCTAGCCCTTGTACCAATGTTTCTTTTGCATTACCAACATTAAAGCCTAAAGTTCCATCAAATTGACTAATTTGCAAATTGTCGTATTCAGTTCGATAGACAGCTAAGTTCACTTCCAAAGTATGCTCTAATAATGAAGACTTAATACCATATTCATAAGAGGTTGCCTCTTCTTCTTCAAATTCCCATGAGCCAATATTATTAGCGCGCGCATCAAAACCTCCAGCTTTAAAGCCTGTAGTCGCTGAAATATAAGTCATGACATCACGGTTGAATTTGTACTGAACATTTAACAAAGGAGTGAATGAAGACTCATCTCTAGAGTTAGTTAAATTGTGCCCTTCAGGCGATAATGGACTTTGCTCATTTTGAATAGCAAAAGCAAGATTGTATAAAGTAGCAGCTGTTGGATCAGCGATAATATCTCCACCGCCAATGATATTATTGTTCAGCTCTCTAATATTCATTTCCCTGTGACCGTCTTTCTTTTCTGTGGTATAGCGAGCACCTGCCGTTACAGTTAGATCATCACTAACATGAAAATTACCTTGAAAAAAAACAGACCACATAGTGCTTTCTAAGGTGTAATTGCGTCCTGCGCTTGTATTAGCAATGGGTGCCAATGACGGGTTAGCTAGAGGTAATATACTGTTTGCAGGGATTTTGATACGATCATCAAATTCGTTTTCACTGCGTTGAAAATACAAACCACCGATCCAATCAAACGTATCACTTAATGGTGAAACTATTCTTAATTCTTGGCTAAATTGCTCATATTCTTCATTGATATCTACGTTAAATACTGGCGCTGCAACGTAGTCACAATCACATTCTTCGGTAAACTCATAACTGACTAAGCTACTGATTGACGTTAACGTGTAATCATCAAACATGGTATTAGCCGTTAAAGTGATGTTGTCTAATTCATTATGGCTAAACTCATCATTGTCAGCCTGACGTTCGAAGTTTAGTTCGCTTTCGGTGATTCCTCCGGGGTGACCAAACAAACCAAGGTATTGATTAAATGCTAAGCCAGTAGACATGTTAGGATCATCGCGAATAATTTCAATTTGACGGCCATCGCTTTTAAATTCGTCGTGTTCTAGTTTAAGTAAAAAGTTGGTGCTATCTGTTGGTTCCCATAATAAACTGAGTCGATACGCTTGTTCATCTCGCGTTGTTTCATCGTTATTTTTAAAGCTATTATTAATGTAACCATCTTCTTGGTAATCACGTAGAGCAACACGAGCAGATAAAGTGTCGGTTAAACCAGCAGAAACCATGGAGTTGATTTCAGATGCGCCAAACTCAGGTTGATAAGATACATCAATACTTGCATTTAAGTCTTGGGTGGGCCTAGCAGAGCTTAAATTGAGCGCCCCAGCCACGGAGTTTTTCCCAAATAAAATTGATTGCGGACCTTTTAATACTTCGACGCGCTCTAAATCGAGAAAAGGCATCCTCAATAGTTGTTGGCGACCATAATGAACCCCGTCAATATACTGACCAACAGATTGCTCAAAACCTTGGTTATTTCCCGTGCCTATGCCGCGAATATAAATTTGCGTTGAAATCCCCGTTTCTGTCATATGAAGATTGGGTACTGAATATTGCAGATCATCTATTTTCTCAATGCCTTTTTCTTTTAAATCAGCAGAACTGAGTACATTAAGTGATATTGGCGTTTTTTGAGCATCTGCGGAACGTTTTTGTGCGGTTACATGAATTACTTCCAAGTGCAGCACTTCTAAAGGTGATGTTTTGTCGTGTTCATTCTCGTTGTTTGGTTGCGCCGAAGCGGTACTGATTGCAAGAGCACACGCGCTTAATGCAAAAAAACGTTTATTTCTCATATTCTTCATGTCATTTCCTTTATAGTTATTATGGTTTTGGTTATACCCATGTAACGCTTAACTTGAAGCATCCTAGGTGCTTATAATATAAGCGTCGGTTATAGTAAAAATAAGGTGAAATGCGGTCAAAAATGAGTGATAAACGGTCTAATTGATGGTTAACTGTCGTTAATTGGCACCATAAGAAATAGTAATATGACATTAAAAAATAACTTGCCAGATAACTTTGTTGGACAAGTATTTGCCCATAAACTTAGCTTTATTGCGACAGTGCTTGCTAAAAAAGGGGTTGATGTAGCTTTGTTATTAAAAGACACTAATATCCATCCATATGAGCTAAATGATCGTAATTATAAAGTTCATAAAGAGCAGATAATTGCTTTCTATCGTAACGTTCTC
This sequence comes from Colwellia sp. KU-HH00111, assembly GCF_040362745.1. Classification (NCBI taxonomy): domain Bacteria; kingdom Pseudomonadati; phylum Pseudomonadota; class Gammaproteobacteria; order Alteromonadales; family Colwelliaceae; genus Colwellia; species Colwellia sp. KU-HH00111. Next base: position 621,986 of record NZ_BAABWO010000002.1, read on the forward strand.
GCATTAAAGATCCCAACGATCAGTATATTATTGGGCGCATCAATAAAAGTGAATGATTACGGTTTGTACGGATGCACATTACTCTGCTGTAAAGGATTACGTGCCGCATTGGAATTTTCAGTGCGTTATCACAATCTTGCCACAAAAACGGTAAGTATGTCTTTGCATGATGATGAAATGCCGGGTTATTCCTGTTTTCGTTTTAACGATTTATTATCTGTTAATGACTTAATTGAATTTAATATAGAGCTCCAATGTGTGATCGTACTTTCTCTGGTTAGAGAGTGTTTGAATAGCCAAAATTTTTCATTTGACCAGTTAAGACTGTCGTTTGCTAAGCCTAAACATTATCGCGTTTATGAAGCGCATTTTCAGTGCCCAATAACGTATGGCAGCGCCCATAATGAATTTGTACTCACCAATAACAAGTTGCTGCTGAGTACACCGAGAAGTAATCCTTTTGCCATACCGTTATTACTAGATCAATGCGATTTGGTATTAAATTCAATTGCAGCTAAAAATGAATTTTTGATCACAGTTAACCAATGGGTAGCCGCGAATATGCATAAAGAATTGTATTCAGAAGAGCTTGCCAACTATTTATGCATAACACCAAGAACCTTAAGAAGGAAGCTATCAGAGCAAGGCACAAGTTTTAGAGATATAGCGAAAGAGTTACGCTGTGAAGCAGCAAAGAAACTCATTCTATCTACACAATTAACTGTTGAAGATATAGGGTGTTCAATTGGCTTTAGTGATGTGTCAAATTTTAGAGCGGCATTTAAAAAATGGACCGGGCAAACGCCATCTAGCCTCAGATAAATTAATAAAATAGCAAAGCAAACTTAACCCTTGCCTAAATAATATTATTATGTATAATACGCGACCACATTCAGGTGAACTGAGTGTGCTTTTGTTTATTCGTTTCGATAATATCGTAAGGAAAAACAAGCTAAAGAGAAAACTATTTAGTTTACCTCTTTATACAGCAGCGCTAATTTTGCGTTGAATGTTATTAAGTAATACACCCCCTTCCAGCACATAAGGAAGCAGAGGGATGTATTTTTTTGTTCTTTTAAAAGGGGATTTGATACATGTCAAATCAAAGAATTCGCATTCGTTTGAAAGCGTTCGATCATCGTTTGATTGATCAATCTACAGCAGAAATCGTTGATACTGCAAAACGTACTGGCGCACAGGTTCGTGGTCCAATTCCATTGCCTACACGCAAAGAACGTTTCACTATCTTGACTTCTCCACACGTTAACAAAGATGCGCGTGATCAGTACGAAATTCGTACTCATAAACGCATGATTGATATCGTTGAGCCAACTGAAAAGACTGTAGACGCATTAATGCGTTTAGATCTTGCAGCTGGCGTTGATGTTCAAATCAGCTTGGGCTAAGAGGAGTTTTAACAATGACTATAGGTCTAGTTGGACGTAAAGTGGGTATGACTCGTGTCTTCACAGAAGACGGTATTTCTACTCCTGTTACAGTTCTAGAAGTTGAAGCGAACCGTGTTGCTCAGATTAAAACTGTAGACAACGATGGTTATTCAGCGCTTCAAGTTACTACGGGTAGCAAAAAAGCTAATCGTGTTAACAAACCAGCAGCTGGTCATTTCGCTAAAGCAGGCGTTGAAGCAGGTCGTGGCCTGTGGGAATTCCGCTTAGGTGATAATGAAGGTAGCGATATTGAAGCTGGCAGTGAAATCACTGTTGAGATTTTCAATGAAACTAAATTAGTAGACGTAACTGGTACCTCAAAAGGTAAAGGTTTCCAAGGTGGTATCAAGCGCTGGAATTTCAGCATGCAAGATGCAACACATGGTAACTCGATTTCTCACCGCTCTAACGGTTCGTTAGGTCAGTGTCAAACACCAGGTCGCGTTTTCAAAGGCAAAAAAATGTCTGGTCATATGGGTGCTGTGCGCGTTACTACACAAAACCTTGAATTGGTTCGCGTTGATGCAGAACGTAACTTGTTGCTTGTTAAAGGCGCAGTTCCGGGTGCAATCAATGGCAACGTAATCATCAAACCAGCTGTTAAAGCTTAGTCCAGGAGATTTTGTGATGGAATTATCATTAAAAGACGCAACAGGTGCTCTTGAAGTGTCTGAAGCAACTTTTGGACGTGAGTTTAACGAAGCGTTAGTACATCAAGTAGTAGTTGCATATGCAGCTGGTGCTCGTCAAGGTACTCGTGCTCAAAAAACTCGCTCTGAAGTTAGCGGCGGTGGTGCTAAACCATGGCGCCAAAAAGGTACTGGCCGTGCACGTGCTGGTACTACTCGTGGTCCAATTTGGCGTTCAGGTGGTGTTACATTTGCTGCTAAACCTCAAGACCACAGCTTAAAAGTTAACCGTAAAATGTATCGTGGTGCGATTGCTAGCATCCTATCTGAATTAGTTCGTCAAGAGCGTCTAGTTGTAGTAAACGATTTTTCGGTAGAAACACCTAAAACTAAAGATTTAGTTGCTAAGTTGAAAGGCTTAGAGCTTAAAGACGTTTTGATTGTAACTAAAGAAGTTGACGAGAACTTGTTCTTATCAGCACGTAACTTATATAAAGTTGACGTTCGTGATGTTGCAGCAATCGACCCAGTAAGCTTAGTTGGTTTCGAAAAAGTTTTAATTACTGCTGATGCAGTTAAAGAAATTGAGGGGATACTAGCATGATAAACGAAGAACGTTTGTTGAAAGTGCTTTTAGCACCAAATATTTCTGAAAAAGCAACAGTGGCAGCTGAAGCAAACAACACAGTTGTTTTCAAAGTAACTACTGATGCAACTAAAGCTGAAATCAAAGCGGCAGTTGAGAAGCTTTTTGAAGTTTCTGTAGTAGGTGTTAATACACTTAATGTTAAGGGTAAAGTAAAACGTACTGGAGCTCGCACTGGTCGTCGTAACGACTGGAAAAAAGCTTACGTAACTCTTGCAGAAGGTAGTGACATCGACTTCGTTGGCGCTGAATCATAGGAGTAGTTGAAAATGGCTATTGTAAAATGTAAACCTACTTCTCCGGGTCGTCGTCACCTAGTTAAAGTGGTAAACAAAGAGCTTCACAAAGGTAAGCCTTACGCACCATTACTAGACACTAAGTCTAAGTCTGGTGGTCGTAACAATAATGGTCGCATTACTGTTCGTCACATTGGTGGTGGGCATAAGCATCATTATCGTATCGTTGACTTTAAACGTAATAAAGATGGCATTCCTGCTAAAGTAGAACGTTTAGAATACGATCCAAACCGCAGTGCTAACATTGCTTTAGTATTATACGCCGATGGCGAGCGTCGTTACATCTTAGCCCCTAAAGGCTTAACAGCTGGTGATACAATCCAGTCTGGTGTTGATGCGCCGATCAAAGCCGGTAATAGTATGCCACTTCGCAACGCACCATTAGGTAGTGTTGTTCACGCAATCGAACTTAAGCCAGGTAAAGGTGCACAAGTTGCACGTGCTGCTGGTACTTACGCACAATTAGTTGCGAAAGACGGTGCTTACGTTACTTTACGTCTTCGCTCTGGCGAAATGCGCAAAGTTGAAGCGGATTGTCGTGCAACGTTAGGTGAAATCGGCAATGCTGAACACATGCTTCGCTCTCTGGGTAAAGCTGGTGCTTCACGCTGGCGCGGTGTTCGCCCAACGGTTCGTGGTGTTGCTATGAACCCGGTTGATCACCCGCACGGTGGTGGTGAAGGTAAAACATCTGGTGGTCGTCACCCGGTATCACCTTGGGGTGTACCAACTAAGGGTTACAAAACTCGTAAGAACAAGCGTACTGATAAATTTATCGTACGTCGTCGTACTAAGTAATTTAGTACATTAAACTAATACTCTGCATTACCGATAACCACATAATGAGGTTCGGTAATGAGGGTACTGATAATTAAGGAATCACCATGCCACGTTCCCTCAAGAAAGGTCCTTTTATTGACCTACACTTGTTGACGAAGGTAGAGAAAGCGGTGGAAAGCGGGAATAAAAAGCCAATTAAAACTTGGTCCCGTCGTTCAATGATCATCCCTACGATGATCGGATTGACCATAGCTGTCCATAATGGCCGTCAACACGTTCCTGTATTTGTAACCGAAGAAATGATCGGTCACAAATTAGGAGAATTTGCACCAACTCGTACTTATCGCGGCCATGTCGCAGATAAGAAAGCGAAGAAATAAGGGGAAGTTAAATGCAAGCTATCGCTATACATAAATTTGCCCGTGGTTCTGCGCAAAAAGCACGTTTAGTTGCGGATCAAATCCGTGGCGTACATGTTGAGAAAGCACTTGAAATTTTAACGTTCAGCAACAAATCAGCTGCTGGATTAGTTAAAAAAGTACTTAACTCAGCCATTGCTAATGCAGAGCACAATGAAGGTGCAGACATTGATGAATTATTCGTTAAAACCATTATGGTTGACGATGGTCCAACAATGAAACGTATTAGACCTCGTGCGAAAGGCCGTGCCGATCGCATTATTAAGCGCACTAGTCACATCACTGTGATTGTGTCTGATTCTTAGGAGTATATTAGTATGGGTCAAAAAGTTAATCCTACCGGTATTCGCTTAGGTATCACGAAACCTTTCGCGTCTACTTGGTTTGCAAGCAGCAAAGATTTTGCTAGCAACTTAGACGGCGATCATAAGGTTCGCGAATTTTTGAAAGAAAAGCTTAAGCGCGCATCACTATCAAAAGTAGTTATTGAACGTCCAGCCAAATCTATCCGCGTTACAATTCACACGGCTCGTCCGGGTGTTGTTATCGGTAAGAAAGGCGAAGATGTTGAAAAATTACGTTTAGCTGTTTCTAAAATTGCTGGTGTTCCTGCTCAAATCAACATCGCTGAAGTTCGTAAGCCAGAAATGGATGCGCAGCTTGTTGCTGACAGCATTGCTAGTCAATTAGAACGCCGTGTTATGTTCCGTCGCGCTATGAAGCGTGCAGTACAAAACGCAATGCGTTTAGGCGCTAAAGGCATCAAAGTTCAAGTTAGCGGTCGTTTAGGCGGCGCTGATATTGCACGTGCAGAATGGTATCGTGAAGGTCGTGTACCTCTACATACATTACGTGCAGATATCGACTACGCTATTGCGCGTGGTGACACAACTTATGGTGTTATTGGTATCAAAGTTTGGATCTTTAAAGGTGAAATCATTGGCAAAATGCCATTGCAAGCAGAGCAACCAGCTGCTAAACCTAAAAGAAAATCTAACCGCAAGCCTAAGTAAGAGGAATCAGTAATGTTACAACCAAAACGTACTAAATTCCGTAAGCAGTTTAAACTACGTAACCGTGGTCTTGCACAGGTTGGTAGTTCAGTAAGCTTCGGTACTTACGGTTTAAAATCGGTAGAACGTGGTCGTATGACTGCACGCCAAATTGAAGCCGCTCGTCGTGCTATGACTCGTCATGTAAAACGTCAAGGTAAAATCTGGATACGCGTTTTCCCTGATAAGCCAATTACCAAAAAACCTCTTGAGGTTCGTATGGGTAAAGGTAAAGGTTCAGTAGAATATTGGGTTTGCCAAATTCTTCCTGGTCGTGTTCTTTATGAAATGGAAGGTGTTTCTGAAGAATTAGCACGCGAAGCCTTTGCTTTAGCAGCTGCTAAACTTCCGTTTAAAACTACCTTCGTAACTAGGACGGTAATGTAATGAAAGCTAGTGAACTTAAAGCAAAAAGCATTGAAGAGCTTAACGCTGAATTACTAGAGCTTCTACGCGAGCAGTTTAACTACCGCATGCAAGCAAGCACTGGTCAATTAGCACAAACTCATTTGCTAAGAACGGTACGTCGCAATATTGCACGTGTTAAGACTATCATCACTGAAAAGGCAGGTAAGTAATGAGCGAAGCTAAAATCCGCACACTACAAGGCGTTGTTATCAGTAACAAGATGGATAAGTCTATCGTTGTAATGATCGAACGTCGCGTTAAGCACCCTATGTACGGTAAATTCATCACGCGTTCAACTAAGTTGAAAGCACATGACGAAGCTAACGTATGTAACGAAGGTGATTTAGTAACAATTCGTGAAGTGGCGCCAATTTCAAAGTCTAAGAACTGGACTTTAGTTGACGTTGTAGTA
>NZ_BAABWO010000003.1:0-365747 GCF_040362745.1 Colwellia sp. KU-HH00111
AGTCCCGCTTAATTGGCTTGTTATGTGTTTTTATGCGCAAATATTTGAATATAATCAATTGTTTGATTAACACTAAATTTACCGATGTTATTTAAATTGTTGTTTATTAGCTCAAGAGTTTCACTTGGTGCTTTTACGTTTAACCATTCAATTTCTTTGTAATCGTAAAAGCCTTTAGGGTAACCACTAATCAGCGACTCCATTGAACTCTCGTAATAATCAAAATTGAATTCCAAATTGCTATCGAGTCGAAAAACTCGAATTTCACTATCCCAGACCAACTTGACGGTTGCAGTTACTCCGTCCAAATCCAAGTTTGAAAGTAAGCTTAATAACTTAATCCACTTAGTATTCGACATTAATGAAACATCAAAACTTTTAATAATTGAATCAGTTTTATTTCTCGCGGAATCTAATTTATGCACAAACCTTCCGAAACACATAACGCCCAAATAATGGGCAAATAAATAGTTGGCTAAAATAGTGAGGAACGAACGGAAGCCAACTGTTATTTGTCCCTGTTGATTTGCTTGTTAGCAGCAAGGTTTATTAAAAACGCTTAAATTGCCAACAACGCAAAAATTAAATTAATGGAAGTGAGAAGCAAAAAATACGCTGCACTACTTAGCCACTAACCGTGATTGATAAACAATAACAAAAAATGCCTACCGATCAATTAAAAACTAAAATTTAACAAAACAAAGGAAGAAAAAGCAGAAAACACAATCCTTGGTTTTGGAATATTCAATTAGCCAAACACTTTAAATAATGAACAAGTAGTGCCTGCTAACAGCTTATTAGAAGGATAACCTTCATGTTTAAACATGAAGTTCACCCTGCTTTCATGAATTTTTAAAAACCTACAATACGCTAATTACCTCATTTCATCAATAACTTAATGCAAAAGCTTTCAACTGGTTGACGAGTGAAAGGTTGGTTAAATCCTTTTTTCATGCAAATTATAAATTTTTGCCCTGTGCTGTACATTAACACAGTGATAAAATTAAAAGGAATTGGTTATGGGATCTATTTTTCTTTGAAGTAAAGGGAATATTTTAACTCTACCAAAAGGTTTAGCGCTAAAACACTTAGTAGGTTTTGAGTATCAGAAAGCAAAAAGCCCGTTACTTATGTAACGGGCTTTTCTAATGTGGCGGTGAGATAGAGATTTGAACTCTAGAAGGGCTACAAACCCTTGCCGGTTTTCAAGACCGGTGCTTTCGACCACTCAGCCATCTCACCAAATATCTAAAACAAGTGTGACACTTGCCAAAAGACGGTGCGAATAATAGAGACTGTGACGTTATTTGTAAAGCGTTAATTAACAAAAACTTTAATAACTTTACAAATTAACAGTATCGAACTGGTGGCTGGTTAGATTTTCAGCAATAATTACGGTTATTGCAGTGCTTGGCTCAGTTGATCATAGCATTTTTGTAGCTGTGTCTGCTTTTTTTGATGTTGTGCTGAATTTAATGATTGATACATTAAACTCTCTAAAAGTAACGTAAATCTAGTAAAATCAGCTGATAGCGCGGGAAATTCTTGGCCGACTATTTGCGCAAAAGCCGATGGTGTTATGTTTTCAGGTTTTGTTAGTCCTTTTTTAGCCAGCTTTTTTAACAGCTGTTGATATAACGCTAACCATGGCTCAACTTTAGTGCGTGAAAACCATTGTAACCTGCCCCTATTAAACAAAATAAGTAACAGCAAGGTACCAATGAGTGAGCCAGCAATAATCGCAGCATTTTTCCAAGGCACATTTTTGCCAAACCAACGATTTAAAAGATCCGATTGTTGTGCATTTGAATAGCCTAATACCCAACGCGTCCATTGGTAGTCAAGTGCATCAAGTTTCAGTCGAAGTGTATTAAGCCAAGCAAAGCGCTTAAATTGATATAAACTGAGTAGGTCGTTATTCAAGGTTGATTGTTGCGCTAACAAGGCGTTTGACCAACCACTTTCTACACGCTGAGGGTCTACCGCAGCGGTTGGGTCTACTCTTTGCCAGCCTATGCCTGCTAACCATATTTCAGACCAAGCATGGGCATCATATTGATAAATACTTAAATAACCGCCCTGCGCAGCTGTTTGAGCATTTGAATTGTCAATAACCTTGTTGTATTCACCCCCTAAGTAGCCGGTAACAACTCGTGCGGGAACACCTGAAGCACGCATTAAATAAGTATAAGCGCTAGCATAATGCTCACAAAAGCCTGCTTTGGTATCGAAGAAAAATTGATCTAAACTATTATTGGTTAATAATGGCGGTGCTAAGGTATAAAAATATTGCTGCTCTTTAAATAGCGCCAGCACATAGTTTGATCGTTGTGTGATATTAGGAAATTGTTGTTTGAGCCTTAACGCCAGTTTCTCTAACCTCGGGTTACTCTTTGGGCTTATAGCTAAATTACGCTGCTTAATATCATCACTAAGGGTTATATCCATCGGCGCTTGTAAGAAACTTTGTACTGAGTATTGTTTTATTTGGCTCAACATAGTGCGGCTTTGCATGGTGTAATCATTCAATAACCGTAAGTTAGGATCACTTGTTGTGGCGACGGTTAATCCAAATAGCCAAGACTGAAAACTAGGCTCAACAATGACATCATAACTTATCATAGGGCCGGTTGTGCTAGGTATAAATGATGACTGGTTAACATCAGCATTTAACGTTTTTGCTCGTGACCACTTTCTACCATTGTATTTTTCTAAGGTCATTGCCCGCCAATAAAGTTCAGAATACGGCGGAATATTACTGTCTTTAAAGTCAACTCTAAAGGCCAAGTCAGTTGATAGTGCTAAATTGGCAATATCGCCAGGGCTGACTTCATCAGACAAGCCCGTTTGTGCTGATTGTGCACTAGGTACTTGCCAAAATGGAGATAATCTAGGAAAAACTATAAAGAGTACAATGGCAAGTAAGGCGCTTTGTAGCAGCAATACCACCACCTTTTTTGAGGATGTTGATATAGCAACACTCGGTGAGAACACCTGTTGCAATACCACCAAATTAAGTATGAGTGCTAGTAGCATAGTTAATGAAAATGCAAGGTTTTGTCTAAAAATCAATGCAGTTGCTAATAGAAACAATCCTAGCAGAAACATTTGATAAAAATCTTTGCGTTGTTTTATTTCAAATGCTTTTAGCACATAAGCAAAACTGAGCAAGTGGATCATACTTAGAAGTACACCATTACTGCGAGCGGTTATAGCAATGGCAATACAGCCACCAACAGCAAAAAAAGTTAAAAACCATGGTGATACTGTTGAGCTTTTATGATTAGCTTTAACGTTAATAAGCAATGCTTGCCAGCCTAAACATAAGGCTAATATTGCTAACATCCAGTGACTGATTTCCCATGATAAACTGACAATATTAATCACTTGGCTACACCATAATAACCAAGCATTTTTTTTGCTTAGCTCAAATGTTGCATTAGTGCGTTGGCCATTGCTTATTGGCTGATTAGTCATGAATTAATCATCCATGCTGGGTGAAAATTTTGCCAAAGCAAATAGACACTGGTGTTGATGAAGTTGGCCTGAACTAGGGGCAATATTTTCTGTTGGTTTACCTAAGCTCAACCCAAATTCTTGTTCACTTTTACTGTAGTGCATTACCAAATAACATAAAAAACTCAGTTTTGTTTCAAGATCTGAACTTGGCATATCAGTAAGTTTTAGCCAGCGTAAACTGCCTTGCTGGTTTTCATAATGCTTACTTAGTTTGCCTTGGCCTCTTGCAAGTTGTTTCCATGCAATGCGTGCGAGAGATTCGCCAGTAATATAATTTTTCAACTCGGCAAAATCATCGATACCCGCACCCTTTGGTTGTGCTGCATTGTCACTATTTTCAGGCTCATCTAAAGCAGACAAATAGTTTTGATGTGAGTTAAGTTTTTTGGGCTGAGGAAAAACGACCAGTTGATGAGAAAAATCTAACATTGACCAACTAACAAAAAGGCCTAAGGAATACTCACTAGACACCTTTACTCTACCAAGTTGATACACTCCCCTGCGTGATGCATAACAAGGCAGAAAAATTTGGCTTGTACCTACTGCACATTGCTCAAGCTTTACTTTATCAGCTAAAGCACCTTGCTGGGGCAAGTGAAAATTAAGATCGAAATGCGGCTTTTTCGATTGAATATCAATGGGGAAATAAGCACGTTGATTAGCAAAAGTAGACTGCTGTGCCTGCGATGAAAACGTTAATTGTGATAAATTATAAAAGCTATTTAGCATCACAGTAAGAAACAGGCTAGCTAATAGATAACAAAACAATAAAATAATATTGTTTTGATAATTTGTGCCTAATAAGAACAGTAAAATGATAAAAAACAAGTAAGCAAAACCAAACCGAGTTGGCATAATAAAAATATTACGGCTTGATAAGGTATGTTGATAATTGCTAGGCACGCGTTTACTCAGCCAGTGTTCTACGCGTTTTTTAATTATCGGGCTGAGAAAGTTCTTCATAAGTGTAAATACTAGGGGGTGCTTTTTAAGGGATTTAATACGTTTACAGATTGCAAAATTTGCTCGCTGACAGAAATTCCGGCCCCTTGCTCGGTTAATGCTAACCTATGCTCACATACAGCAGTAAAAACGGCTTTTATATCATCAGGCAGTAAATAATCACGGTTATCAATATACGCCCAAGCTTTCGCCGCAGCCAACAAGGCTTTACCAGCGCGAGGCGATAATGGCTTGCAGGAAATAGCAACGTCTGCTCCGGTCATATTCACATTATGCGTTTGTCCACGGCTCACATGGCAAAGCGCGATAATATATTCAATGATAGCATCCGATGCATGGATCTGTGCAATGGTGTGTTGCATTGCTTTTAAGTGCTCTATTGGTAAGCTGTTATTGTCTGCAGCCTCTTGTTGTGGTTTTGCTGCTTTAGTAACGCTACTTGGTGAAAGTAAAATATTTTTTTCTGCCCCAATATCAGGAAAACCAAGCGAGATACGCATCATAAAACGGTCTAACTGGGATTCTGGTAAAGGGTAAGTACCTGAATGAAACAAGGGGTTTTGAGTAGCAATAACAAAAAATGGCTCAGGTAATGGGTAAGTCCGCCCATCAATGCTCACTTGCTTTTCTTCCATTGCTTCAAGTAATGCGCTTTGGGTTTTTGGGCTAGCGCGATTAATTTCATCGGCTAATACTACCTGATTAAAAACCGGGCCTTTGTGCAATTCAAAACTGTGTGTACTGGTGTTAAAAATTGAAATACCAACAATATCAGCCGGGAGTAAATCACTGGTAAACTGGGTGCGTTGGTAACTTAAATTTAAGGTATCAGCTAAGGTGTGTGCCAAGGTTGTTTTACCCATACCGGGTAAATCTTCAATTAATAAGTGACCTTGTGCAAGTAGGCAGGTTAGTGCTAAACGACATTCGTGCGGTTTACCTAAAACAACGGATTCGATTTGTTGTAAAAACTTACTAACGACTGATTGCATAAAAAATGTCTACCTATATCATGGGGGATACCTAATGAGCTAAGTAGACGTTTTAACATGCTTTAGCACTTTTTAATAGTAATGCTACTGGCTTCGTCGGTTTAATACCGCTTGATTGAGCTGGGCTAATAATGTTTCGGTATCATCCCATCCAATACAAGCATCAGTGATGCTTTGACCATACACTCTGGCTTTTCCATCAACAAGCTTCTGGTTACCTTCAACTAAATGGCTTTCTACCATAACACCAAAAACATTATGATTACCTTGGCTAATTTGCTCACTTACATCGGTTGATACTAACATTTGATTTTCAAATTTCTTAGTAGAATTGGCATGGCTAAAATCAATCATTATTTTGGTATTTAAGCCACTTTCTGCTAACTCTTTAGTCACTTGGCTAACACTGTCAGCATCATAATTGGTGCTTTTGTTACCACCACGTAAAATAATATGACAATCACTGTTACCTGTAGTTTCAACAATAGCAGCATGACCAAACTTAGTTACCGACAAAAAATGATGCGAAGCAGCTGCTGAGCCGATAGCATCAATAGCAATTCTAATGGTGCCATCAGTACCGTTTTTAAAACCAACAGGGCAAGAAAGGCCTGAGGCTAATTCACGGTGGACTTGCGATTCAGTTGTACGCGCGCCAATAGCTCCCCAACACATAAAATCAGCCATGTATTGTGGGGTAATCATATCTAAAAACTCCCCTGCTGTTGGCAAGCCTAGCTCATTAATATCGAGCAATAACTTTCTACCTATGCGTAAACCATCATTAAGTTTAAAACTATTGTCCATGTTAGGATCGTTAATTAAGCCTTTCCAGCCAACGGTGGTACGAGGTTTTTCAAAGTAAACTCGCATTACGATTTCTAAATTGTCTTTGTATTTATTACGCAGCGCAACTAACCGTTGCCCATATTCAAGTGCCGCTTTAGGATCATGAATAGAACATGGGCCTATTACCACAAGCAGACGATCATCTTTGCCATTTAAAATGTTATGAATAGCTGCGCGGCCTGAAACCACTGATTGTGTTGCTTTCTCTGACGCTGGAAATCGTTCCAGTAATGCGATAGGAGGTAATAAGTCTTTAATTTTGTTGATGCGCACATCGTCAGTTTGATACATAGTTGTTTCTCTTTACTCTTTCTACGAGGTTAGTCGTGTTAATTAGTCTGTTCTTTACGTCTAGACATCCAAATAAATAATACCAAGGTAAATTTAACAGTGTTAAGGCGCTAATACCAGCATAATCCCATGGGTAAATAAGAAAAAAAACGATATAATTGATCCATATCTTATATAAATTAAGGAGTCCAACAATATGATAGATAACACATTGCCTCTAATGGATCTTCATCGCCATTTAGACGGTAATATTCGCCCTAATACCATTTGGCAACTGGCTGAAAAAAATCACATAGTGTTACCCACGTCAAACTTCGAGGAGTTTATCCCTTTTGTGCAAATACAGCACAGTGAATCGGACTTATTGGCCTTTTTAAAAAAATTAGACTGGGGAGTAGCGGTATTAAAAGATCTAGATGATGTAAAACGTATTGCTTTTGAAAATGTAGAAGACGCTTATAATGCTGGCTTAGATTACGCTGAGCTTCGTTTTTCACCCTATTATATGGCAATGAATCATCAACTACCGATTACTGATGTGGTAGCCGCCGTAATTGATGGCGTGAACCAAGGGATAAAAACCTTTGATATAAAGATTAATCTTATTGGCATTTTAAGTCGAACTTTTGGTGTTGAACAATGCCATAAAGAGTTAACTGCATTACTTGAACATAAACACCATTTGATTGCAGTTGATTTAGCTGGAGATGAATATAACTTTCCAGGGGCATTATTTGTTGAACACTTCAAAAAAGTGCGTGATGCTGGTTTACAAGTAACCGTGCATGCTGGTGAAGCAGGTGGTGCTAATAGTGTTTGGCAAGCAATTAATGAACTAGGAGCCACCCGCATTGGGCATGGCGTTGCTACCATAGAAGATGAGAAGCTTATGGCTTATATGGTAAACCATAATATTGCAATAGAGTCATGCCTTACTTCAAATTTTCAAACAGGTACCGTCACTGACTTAACACTGCATCCACTAAAAAGATTTCTTGATTATGGCATTAAAGCTTGCTTGAATACCGATGATCCTGCGGTACAAGGCATAGAAATAAAAAATGAATATCAAGTAGCACGGCAAGTATTGAAGTTAAATGATAACGATATTACAAAGCTTCAACAAAATGCAATTGATGTCTGTTTTTTATCATCTACGGAAAAAGCAGGTTTATTGAAAAACCAAACGTTATGAATATGTGCTGAGCAACACAAATCAGCCATGTTCTAACATTAACAATAATGTTTAAAATTAACATAGGAGAACACATATGGCAGAAGTTTTATTAGCACTAGCAACAGGTGCTTTTGTCGGTATTTTATTTTCATTTTTGAAGCTTCCTTTACCTGCGCCACCAGTATTATCAGGTATTGCGGGGATTGCTGGCATATACCTTGGTGGTATAGGGTATCAATGGATACTGACACGCTTTTTTAGCTAGAATTTTCATTAACTATCGCGGTTTTATCATAAAAACATTGATAAAGTCGAACAAACCGTAATATTAAGGAGTTTAATTTTTCTCAACGAGTTGATATTATTAATCAGCTAATTAAACAATCAGTGAAACACCCTTGATAGCAAATATTTTTGATGTTGAATTATGTCAAAACACTTAGGCTAGAAACTTACTGGTTTAACTATTTATTTTTAATTAAAGAGATTAACAAGGGACATTTCATGAGCACACCTCATATTTCTGCAAATTTAGGCGATTTCGCCGACACCGTTCTAATGCCAGGCGATCCACTAAGAGCAAAATTTATTGCTGAAAACTTCTTAGATGATGCAAAATGCGTAACCAAAGTACGTAACATGTTTGGCTATACAGGTACCTATAAAGGTAAACCCGTTTCAGTGATGGGCTCAGGTATGGGCGTTCCATCAATTTCAATTTATGCCACAGAGCTTTATAAAGACTTTGGCGTAGAAAATATTATTCGTATTGGCTCATGTGGTGCGGTACGTGATGATATTAAAATTCGAGACATTATCGTTGGTATGGCTGCAAGTACAGATTCAAATGTTAATCGGATGCGATTCAATCAGTGTGATTTTGCTGCTATTGCTGATTTCTCACTTTTACATAAAGTGGTTAATACAGCTGAACAATTAAATAAACCTGTACATGTTGGTAATATTTTCACCGCTGACTTGTTTTACACACCTCAACCCGAAATGTTTGCGCTAATGGAAAAATACGGCATTTTAGCGGTTGAAATGGAAGCCGCTGGTTTATATGGCGTGGCGGCAGAATACGGTAAAAAAGCACTGACAGTATTAACGGTGTCCGATCACATTAAAACCGGTGAACAAACGTCATCTGATGAACGCGAAAGTACGTTCAAAGATATGATGGAATTAACACTGGAAAGTTTATTGTAAAACGCAACAGCTATAAGTAAGAGTTAAAGACGAAAAAAAAGGGCTAACCATAGTGGTTAGCCCTTTTACGTTAATTAATATGGTAGTAATTAAGATTTAATAGAAGCTTGCTTTAAATTCTATACCAAAGAAACGTGGTTCATTAACATAACCCGTCAAATTATTGAAATCTATAGCTCCGGTTAACTGTTCTTCATCAAGAATGTTTCGCGCGTATATCGCAACTTCATAATCGGTTCCATCGGTAAACCATTCATAACCAACACGTAATCCGCCTTCCATCAATGAATCCCCCTTAAATTCTGTTGATTCATATAAGAAGAAGTTTACTTCACTACGGTATGACCAATCTGTGTAAACATAAAGTTCACCATCAGCAATTTCTTTAGTCCAACGTGCGCTCAAATTACCAATCCATTCTGGAGATTGAGGTAATGAATTACCATCAATGATCGCAAGGCCTTCAGCGTTTAACGGATCGGTAATTGTGCAACCACCACCACACCCTGCAACTGAAATATTATCGTCTTGTAACTCGGTATTGTTGTAACTTAAGCTAGTACCGAAAACCAAATTCTCTGTTGCCCAAAATTCTGAATCTAGCTCAAAACCATAGCCTACTGATTTATCGGCATTAAGTAATCTTGCTACGTTACCTGCCCCCCCAACTGCGGTTAATTGTTGATCATCAACAACATAATAAAAAATTGAGCCGTCTACTCTTACTGTATTTTCCGCTAGTGTTGATTTAAAACCGGTTTCTATTGATTTTACAGTTTCAGAATCAGCAGTGGTATGAGATTCTGAAAACAATAAACTACGACCTTGAATACTTGGTGAACGATAACCTTTCGCAATTCGTGCATACAGGTTAGTTTCATCAGTCCAGCGATAATTAATACTGATGTCACCACTGATTTGTGAGTCATCAACACTAGCATCTTCACTGAAACTAGGAGCGCCAAACGGTGACTCTACCAGAGTGCCATCCCAGCTACGTTCATCATCCGAATAACGAATACCTGCTGTTAAATTCATCTTTTCAGACAATTCAACATCGATTGATGCAAATAATGCCCACGCGGTAGTATCCATATTCTGAACAGCTATACCATTTTGAACACCACCACCTAAGGTATCAAAACTAAGATTATTTATGGTTAAATCTTCATTAAAATAAAAGAAGCCAATTTGATAATCTATCTTACCAAGATCATTACTCGATAACCTTACCTCTTGAGTTATCTGAGAATGATCTGGCATTCTTGCACCAGTTTCAGAAGGGAATGGAATGAAGCCTGGTCCCATATAACCATCTAAGAATGATGCCCCATATCCTCCATCAATGTCTCCTACAGAGAACATTTCGGCAGATTCATAGCCCGTAACTGACGTTAAAGTATATCGACCAATATCGTATGCTAGTTTCAAGCTAGCACCTTCCATTTCAATAGTTTGCTTGTTACGCAATGCTGCATCTTGATACACAACTTCACGGTCAAAATCGTCAACTAACTCATTAGTACCTGGTTTAATTATATTTGCTCTAAAAACACGAGCGTCAGCATCCGCATCCCTAAAATGGTAATTTAATAATGCAGAAAAATCGTCATTTGGCTCCCATAGTAATTGGATTCTGCCAGCTGTTTCCCCATAGCCACCTAACTGATCATTTTGTTCAAAGCCAGGGGCTTTGTTATCGATCCAATCATCACGATCTTGCTGTAAGAACGAAACGCGTGCTGAGAATGTATCAGATAAACCACCGCCAGCTGCTACACGAACATCTGTTGAACCAAAACTACCATAGGATGCTGAAAGTGTGGCATCAAAATCTTGTGTTGGTTTCTTTGATTGTACTTTAATAATACCAGCGGTAGTGTTTCGGCCGAATAACGTTCCTTGTGGTCCACGAAGTACTTCAACACGCTCAATGTCAAACATTGGCATACCTTTAGTTAAGGCATTTTCTAACACAACGTCATCATAGATCAACGAAACAGGCTGCGAAGCTAATAAATCAAAATCTGTATTACCTAAGCCACGAATATAAAAACGCGGAAAAGTACGACCAAAAGAGGATTCAATTAACAAGCTTGGTGATTTTGCAGATAAGGCTCTAACATCCATACCTGATGAGCCTAGTACTTCTAACTTTTTAGCAGTAAGTGCCGATACTGAAATAGGCACATCTTTAACATTTTCTGTACGTTTACGCGCAGTAACTTCAATTACTTCAATTCCAACGACTTTTTCTTTTGCTGTGTCATCAGCAGCGAATGCAGTAGCTGAAACACCAGCAAAACTTGCTAGTAATGAAGCTTGCACACAAAGAGATAGTGCATTTTGCTTAAACATTTTCATTATTGTCTCCCAAGGACGAAATATATGGTTTCTATCGTTATATGTTACTAAATTTTAAGCACTATTTTTTGTGCTATTAATCGGGCACTACTAGTTGTTGTAGAAAGCTGGTGCCATAAGCCATGGATTTTACCTGAAAAAGTGCAGCTAAAGTTTGACCTAAATCGGCAAAACTGGCTCTTTTGCCAAGTTCCACGGCTTGAATACTATGATTATAAGCCATCACAGGCACAAATTCACGAGTATGATCACTGCCCGGCCATGTTGGGTCGCAACCATGATCAGCCGTTAAAAATAATATATCATCTTCAGCCATTTGCGCATATATTTCGGGTAATCGTTTATCAAAGTGCTCTAGTGCCTGTGCATAACCAATGGGGTCACGGCGATGACCATAGTCTTGGTCAAAATTGACGAGGTTGGTGAAAATAAGGCTGTTAGCTTCTGCCGTTTTCAAATGGGTTATGGTGGCATCAACTAATGCATCAATACCGGTTGCTTTCGTTTTCACACTTATGCCTTGATGAGCGAAAATATCAGCGATTTTACCCACACTGATCACCTGCCCGCCTGCTTGAGTTATTTTGTCGAGCACTGTCGCTTCTGGCGGCAAAACTGAATAATCTCGTCTATTGCCTGTGCGGGTAAAAGTGCTAGTATCATTGCCGATAAACGGTCTTGCGATAACACGGCCAATATTTAAGTCGCTGTCTGATAGCAATTCCCGTACTTGTTCGCAATAGCGATAAAGATTGTCTAAACCAAAGTGATGCTCATGAGCGGCAATTTGAAATACGCTGTCGGCTGATGTGTAGCAAATCGGTAGTTTCGATTTGATATGCTCTTCGCCATAAGCATTAATAATTTCGGTACCTGAGGCGTGGCAGTTACCCAATATTCCATTTACCCCAGTTTTATTTGCAATCTCAGAGATTAAATCATCAGAAAAAGACTGTTGTTTATCATTAAAATATCCCCAGTCAAAAAGCACTGGCACCCCAGCCATTTCCCAATGACCGCTAGGGGTATCTTTACCGGTACTAATTTCAGCCATATAACCAAATGCTCCTTTGGTTGGCGTGCAATAAAACTGATCAATTGTCTTATCTGCATTGGCTAAGTCTTGCGTAAATGCTTGCAATTGTTCAGTACTCGTTGCTTGCCTACTAATTTCATGTAAACCTAGCGCACCTAAATTAGGTAAATGAATAATTTTATTCTTTTCCTTAAAATAGTGTTTAGCAATATTGATAAAGGTATTTGCCCCTACATCACCAAATTTAACTGCATCATCAGCATAACCGACTCCAAAGCTATCAAGTACTAGAATTATCGCTCTTGTCATTAAATGTACCTTAAATTAAAAATAAACATGACCACTTAGTCAACTTGTGCTAATTTAATGCTTTTATTATAATTAGCCAAGTCATATTTGCGTTAATTATCGTTAACCAGTATAGACTCTATCTATTTTCCAAGGCGCTGAGCTCAATTTTCAACGGATTTATCAATGACACAACCAAGTAAAACGACTGTAATTGCAATTGCAGGCGCATCGGCATCAGGAAAATCACTTTTTGCTCAAACCATTTATCAAGAATTATTATCTGAGCTAGGCCCCGATGGTATCTCAATTATTAAAGAAGATTCTTATTATCGAGAACAATCTCATTTGACCATGGATGAGCGGATTCAAACTAATTATGATCACCCTAATGCCTTTGAACATGAGTTGCTAAGCGCTCAACTCAATACGCTCATTACTCAGCAACACATCAACTGCCCCGTTTATTGTTATAAAACTCATACCCGCACAGAACAAACCGTTACAGTAAAGCCCACTAAAATAATTCTTGTAGAAGGTATTCTATTATTGTCTAACCCACAATTACGTGATTGTTTTGATATTAAAGTGTATATGGATACTCCGCTCGATATTTGTCTAATAAGACGAATTGAGCGTGACACCAAAGAGCGAGAGCGAAGTTTAGAATCTATTACCACACAGTATTTAACTACCGTTCGCCCAATGTATTATCAATTTATTGAACCTTCAAAAGCATGGGCAGATCTGATTGTTACCCGCGGTGGCAAAAACCGAATGGCAATAGAAGTATTAAAAGCGAAAATCAGACAGTTATCTCAGTAATCATTACTTGTTTTAACAATAATAAAAACCAGAACTAAAACTATAAATAATATGAGGTTACTATGGACCTAACAACACTTCGCGGTTTACTGGGTATTGGCGTGCTACTCACTATTGCGATCTTACTTTCAAATAAACGACAGGCAATTAATATTCGTACTGTGGGTTGGGCGTTTGCCCTGCAAGTAGGTTTAGGCGCGTTTGTACTTTATATCCCTTTTGGTAAAGATACTTTAGCTTCAATTTCAGGTGGAGTTCAACAAGTAATAGACAGTGCTAATGTGGGTATTGCCTTTTTATTTGGTGGCTTAGGCACCGACGCTATGTTTACTAATGGCGTTGGCTTTGTATTTGCGGTGAGAGTATTACCGGTAATCATTTTCTTCTCCTCCTTAATCGCTGTTTTATATTATTTGGGTGTTATGCAATGGGTGGTTAAGATTATTGGTGGTGGATTACAAAAGCTACTAAAAACAAGTAAGCCGGAATCGCTATCGGCTACGGCTAATATTTTTGTTGGTCAAACAGAAGCCCCGTTAGTTATCCGCCCTTATATTGCAAATATGACCAAATCTGAGCTATTTGCCATTATGGTAGGTGGGTTAGCATCGGTTGCCGGCTCTATTTTAGCCGGTTATGCTGGGTTAGGTATTGACTTAAAATACCTTATTGCCGCCTCCTTTATGGCTGCTCCTGGTGGTTTGTTAATGGCTAAAATCATCATCCCTGAAACTGAACATGAAAAAATTGCGAAGGAAGTTGTAATTACTGAAGATGCAGGAGAAAAACCTAGCAACGTAATTGATGCGGCAGCCTCTGGCGCAGCATCTGGCTTAAAGTTAGCGGTAAATGTAGGTGCTATGTTACTCGCGTTTATTGCGCTGATAGCATTGTTAAATACTTTGGTGGGCGGTACTGCCAGTTTACTGGGTTTTGAAGATATCACCATCGAATGGTTTTTAGGTTATATCTTTGCTCCTATTGCTTATATTATTGGTGTTCCTAGTGAAGACATGCTCCATGCGGGCAGCTTTATCGGCCAAAAAATAGTAGTTAATGAATTCTTTGCTTATGTGAATTTTGTTGAAATCAAAGATTCTTTGAATGCATCAACTCAGGCGATAGTAACTTTTGCCCTATGTGGCTTTGCCAATTTATCCTCTATCGCTATTTTACTTGGAGGTATTGGCTCGATGGCACCGAACAGAAGGCACGACATAGCAAAATTAGGCATGAAAGCCATGCTTGCTGCTACTTTAGCTAATTTAATGAGTGCGGCAATTGCTGGCGTATTTTTATCTCTTTAACCATCACAATTTAAAACACAATTATGACCTCTACAACACAAAAACAAATTGCAAAACAAGCCATTAGTTTAATGGATTTAACTAGTTTAACTGATACAGAAACAAGTGCGGATATCGCTTCTCTTTGCCAACAGGCAAAATCACAAGGGGGTAATACTGCGGCAATTTGTATTTTCCCACGTTTTATTCCTCTGGCTAAGCAGTTATTAGCTAAGCAAGGCACCCCTGAAATCAAGATTGCCACTGTAACTAATTTTCCACACGGTAATGATAATATAGCGATTGCGGTAGCTGAAACTAAAGCTGCTGTAGCTTATGGTGCTGATGAAGTTGATGTGGTATTCCCTTATCGCGCATTGATCAGCGGAGATGCCCTAACCGGTTTTGAATTGATTGAAGCCTGTAAGAAAGTTTGCCCAAAACACGTATTATTAAAAGTAATTATTGAAAGCGGCGAATTACAAACAGCTGAGTTAATAAAACTGGCAAGTGAAATTTCAATTCGCGCAGGTGCAGACTTTATTAAAACATCAACCGGTAAGGTCAAGATCAATGCTACGCCACAAGCAGCAGAAATTATGCTTAATGTGATTAAATCTACCAACAAAGCTACTAGCAACACAGGTTTTAAAGCGGCTGGCGGTGTGGGTAATGTTGAAGATGCACAAGTGTATCTCGATCTAGCAGCCAATATTCTAGGTGAAAGCTGGATTAGCACAGCACATTTTAGGTTTGGTGCCAGTAGCTTGCTGAAAAATTTACTGTTAACCCTAGATGATAATGTTCAAAGTACTAATGACAGTGCTAACTCTTCTAATAGTTATTAGGGTCTGTTGACCTTTCATGTTTAAATTTTGTTCGAATTAAATGCTTTTTGATCGCGGCGCTAGGAATGTAGCATAGTTATTCTATTTAAATTCCTCGCAACAAAGAGCAAGAAGCATTTAAACGAATCCGTAGAACAGCGTTTATTAGCCATTTCTAATGTGTTATCGCTTATTAGAGTAGAACAACTACACGACATAAGCTCTGCCTTGTATAAAAGGCTAATAAACTGCTGCAAAAATAATCAGCAAAGATCAACAGACCCTAAGCGTATTAACTATGGCACAACTCTATTTTTATTATTCATCGATGAATGCGGGCAAATCGACGCA
This sequence comes from Colwellia sp. KU-HH00111, assembly GCF_040362745.1. Classification (NCBI taxonomy): domain Bacteria; kingdom Pseudomonadati; phylum Pseudomonadota; class Gammaproteobacteria; order Alteromonadales; family Colwelliaceae; genus Colwellia; species Colwellia sp. KU-HH00111. Next base: position 15,978 of record NZ_BAABWO010000003.1, read on the forward strand.
TTTATTGCAGTCTTCTTATAACTACAATGAATGTGGTTTACGTACAATACTTTATACCGCGCAAATTGATGATCGGTATGCAAAAGGTAAAGTATCTTCGCGTCTGGGTATTAACGCTGATGCAGAGTTATTTACTCAAGAAACTGACTTACTTGCCCAAGTATCTGAAATGCAAACCCATGAGAAAATTGCCTGTGTATTAATTGATGAAGCACAGTTTCTGACTAAAACCCAGGTAAAACAATTAACGGATATCGTTGATAGCTTGCATATTCCGGTTTTAGCCTATGGCATCCGCACTGACTTTTTAGGGCAAACCTTTTCAGGTAGTGCTGCTCTACTGGCTTGGGCAGATAAACTTGTTGAGTTAAAGACCATTTGTCATTGTGGTCGAAAGGCTAACTTTGTAATTCGTCTAGACAGTGAAGGTAAAGCTGTCACTGGGGGAGAACAAGTTGAAGTCGGTGGAAATGAGCGCTATCAAGCCTTATGCCGCCAACACTTTAAAGGCTTTGTTGCGCTAAAGTAAAACAAATTGGTTAGCTGAAGCTTTTACTTTTACTTCAGCTAATTAACGTTAAACTTGTTTTAAATGAACGACATACCTTAAGTCTCCTTGATTACTAACAGCTGAGAAAGGGTAACACGTAACCAAATACAGCTGTTTTTTGTAACTCAGTTGGTCTGCTCCCTCGCTAAGTTCACCGTTAGGTATCAACAACTGCTCAGTACTGCTATCAATAATCGTTATGTTGTCTACTTTAAAGGTATATTCAATACCTGAAACAAAACCTAGCGTAACCTGATCATGCAGAGATAAGTCTGCTAAAATAGCAAAGTGGCTGTCATTATGTGCTGAAACCACATAAAAGTCAGACTTTTCGCTATCGCTAAAGTGAACATCGCCTTGGTAAAGACCAGGGCCAAATGCTAACGCTTGCCCTGAATCATTATTTACCACTATCTGTTTTAAGTTAAAGCGATCAAAACTAAGTTGCGCAACTGGGTAAAAATCTGCCCATGACCAAGGTTTACGCTTTGGCGATAATTGATCACTAAATGCGTTTACTTGTTGCTGCCACGTGGTTTCAAGTAAGTATTGTGCTACGTGTGCTTTTAGTAAAATGTAGCCGCCTCGAGCTCCACTAATAAAAGCAATACACAAACAAATACACATTAAATAATTCAATCCCTTTTTTTTACCGCCTCGCATAACAGACACGCTTTTTAACATGTTTTATCAACTCGCATTGTAATCAGGTGAATAACAAAAGCGATGCTAACAAGCAGTAAACTCATATAAAAATATCCCGCTAAACCTAAGGCAGTTTTAGCTAAAGGAATTGCCTGTGTTGAGCCTTTAGGCATTAGATTTTTTACGCCTGTAGTGGTTAAAGGTAAATTACCTTTGCGACTTACTTGTTGCTCAACCGCTACAAAGCTAGTAAAAGGACTCACTAATTGGTGCTTCAATGCTAAACGGGTAATGTTAGATGTTAACTGGCGTGCTTGCTCTGCTGATGTACTTCGCCGCTTTAACAAATTTAAATGCTTAATTTTATTACGTGCCCACCATTGTGAAATACTATTATCTACTTGCTTATTTTTCATCAAATGCGCTTGTTGTGAAGAGTTATCGATTTCAATGGTCTCCAACCATTTAGCTTGGGCTAATTCACCCGATATTCTTATTAAGGGAGATAATGATTGATGTGGGGATTTTAGCCAACGAGCACTGATTACTAACGGCTCACCCGCATAAAGATCGGGTAGCTGCTGAGGAAACATTTCTACCGAGCTTTGTGGCCAATTCACTTGAATGTTGGTCATTAATGGTTTGCTGATCTGACTAAATAATTGTGTCATTTGCTGTTGTACTTCACTGATATTACCAATATATCGATAAGTGCCGCGCCCTACTTTTGCCGCTTGTGTCATAAAATAACCATTGGGTGCCGAGCCAATACCTATAGTATGTAAACGGGTATTAGCGAGGTTATTCTCAATAAGCAATAGTAGTTCATCTTCATTGCCAACGCTGCCATCGGTGATAAAAACAACTTGTCGATAACTGCTTTTATTATGAGGTTGCTCTATAGATTGCTTAGTCGGTGTTACTGCTAAAGCACGAGCTATCGCAGGATACATATTGGTGCCACCGCCTGCGGTAATCTCTGACAGCCATTTTTCTGCCGTTGCAATATTTGTTGTACTAGCTCGTTTACTTTGGCTGAATAAACTATCACTGTGACTATCAAAGGCAATAATATTAAAACTATCGGTTGGTTTGAGCAGAGCCAATGCCGTTTTTAGCGCTTGTTTAGCTTGCCTGATTGCCACTCCACCCATCGAGCCAGATCTATCTATGATATAAACAACCTCTTTATCTATCGCCTTAACTTGGGATGCTTTAGGCGGCATTACCATTAACAAACCATAATGGTAATCGTCATCAGTGGCAGTTTTTGTTTGGGAAAAAAAGGCAGCTTTTGGCGTGTTACCTTGTGATAATTGCCATTGCAGCACAAAGTCTTGGTCAAGTAATACTTTTTTATCCGCCAGTGTCACCGCTAGACCCTGACTGGCTTTACCATCATTGAACTGTTGAGTAGGCACTGAGTACTGTTTAATGGGGTGATAGAGACTATTGATCTGCGCTATGGGTAAACCTGTTTGTAAATTAACATCGAGACTGACGGTTTGCATGTGCAATTCAGTGTTATTAACCCGCATTTGCAAGGGCGTGATTTTATCTGCATCTGGGACGCGTGTATTAGCGACAGCCCAGCCATTTGTATCTAGTTTTCTGGTGTGGGAGGGTGTGGGGATGTATCTTGGCGTTAACGTGAGTGGGATCCTTAAAGAAAAAATTTCATCTTTGAGTTTCACTGATTGCACATAGCTAATATTAACCTTAATGGTTTCACCAGGAGCAATGTTAGCAAGTTTAGTGGTAAATAAATTAGGTCGTTGTTGGCTGACTAAGCTGGCTTTTTTACCTTGTTGCTTGGCTTTTTTATACAGCTTTAGTGCTTGTTGCTTTTCTTTGATTTTACCAACAATGCGTCTTTCACCAATTTCCATCACCATTGAATCAACCGCTGCATCATTAATCAATGGAAATACATAGACCGCTTCTACAAAGTCATCACTGGTATTTTTAAAGCTTTGGCTAAAGTTAACACGCGCTAATAAGCCGTTAACTTGCACTTGATAATCACTGTTTTGTGTTAATGCAGGAAGATAACCTGCTGTATGTTTAAAATACAAACTTCCTGAACTAATATCCTGATAAGGAATACTTTTAGTCGTTGTATTGGCTGAAGTGACAGATTGGCCGTTGACTTGACTGACGATAATAAAATTCAACAAGACAAACAGGAGAACACACAAATAAAACAGTTTGGTGTTAGTTGTTTTATAAAAAGGTATCATGATAAAGCTCTATGGTTAATAAAACTTTAGCATGAAGGGTAAATCTGTTTTTAGTGCGCTTGAATTATGGCAAATTTATGGCAAAAGATGACAAAGTTATAACCAGTATGTTTGCCTTAGTGTTAATTATTTAAGTAAAGTATGATCTTCAGGCAATTTTTTAGCTATCCACAAGGCTAATTTATGCTTCATGTGAGGTTGATCTTCACTATCAACCGGTAATGGTTGTATAAGCTTATCATTTACTAATAATCGATACAGGCTCTCTACTTTATCTTTTGCAGAATTGGTGGCTGAAAAACTATTATAACCTCTATTAACAGCATACTTTTCGCCAATAACTAAGGCTTTTTTAAGTAATTCGGCTTCATTTTTCAATTTTTTCATTTGTCTTCGACCTTGAGAATAAACTGAGCTAAAGATGCTTTAAATAATGAAATAAGTCAACCACCTAAGTTGAGTATTAATATGCAAGCAAAATTCATTTACATCATCTTTCGTAGATGGTAGTTTTATTACAACACAATCTCTAATTTGATACTCAATTGCAGGTAGCATTATGCCTTTATCTCGGACACGAAGCACACAGCACAAAGTTTATATCCCAACATCAGCACGTGAAAACCAATACTTGATGGCTAAATTTGTTTTAACAGATCAACTCATTGAAAAGTTTGGTAGTTTAATCGATAATGACGCCAGTGAACCTTATGCTAAACTATACCAAGCGTTAGCGAAAACCTTCTTTAAAATCAATGATGAACTTAATATAGAAAATGCCCAGTTTATTGCCAATGATAAGTTTGCTCGTGTTCGATTTAGCCCAGAAAAATTAGTTTCACAAACCCAGCAACAGCTTTTGTTTCTATATAACCCACAATACCATACCAGCCAAAATGTATTCACTGATGGTAGTAAAAGAGTCAAGAAGATAGCCCTGTTATTTTTAGCCAACGGTGATGAAATTAGACTGCAAGCCGCAAATTTTCATAAACAAGTTCAACAAGCTATCACTAAATTCAGTGAAGAAATTGGCATAGAAAAACAAATGGTACGTGTTTGTGATCATCAGCATTTAACCTACGACTTATTTGCCAAAAGCAAAGGTATTGAAGGCACTCAAGTACACAAATTCCGTTCTATGACTAACCGTTATTTAGCTGATGATCAGAATTTACCAGAAAATACCGATGCGTTAACTTATGCTGTGGTTGATCTTCCCGTTAACCGACGTGTTCGTTCATTGGTGACAATTGATGAGAATGAGCCCGCTTGCTACAATGAGCTTTACAATTTAGTAGCTGATGCATTTATTACTGCTGCAAAGAATCAGAACTTATTTAATGGCGCTGTTATTGCCAATGGTCTGGTGCCAATTGTGCGTAGCGCTAAAGATGAAAATGTGATCGCTGACGGCGAATTGCTCATGTTGGGTTACAATCCTTCCCTTTCAAGCGGCGGATACACATGTAAATGGGATGCAAATAAACTGGTAGATACCATACAATTAATTTTTGTTGCCAGTGATCAAAATAAAAGCTCTCATGGCTATGGTAAGTTTGTTAATCAAATAGAACAAGCGCTACGTACCTTTGCTCAGCAGCTTGATTTTGTTACCGACAAAGAAGAAATGTTAGTAAGATTACACCAACATATTGGTTTTTACTTAGATTAGAAAGTCTTTAATACTACTTGAGCTCGGCTTTAAGTTGATAGTATACATGCTATCACCACACAATTAGCCGAACTCAGGTAAATATCCGCTCATTTTCAACTAGTTTTTACTTTTTGAAAGTAGGAACTCAGTTTAATTAAACCTGATTCAAGCTCAAACTTTTGTACGCTAACATTTTTAAACTTGGCGGCATTGTTGAAATGCTTACAAATCATAGTGGCCATTCCTTCAAAACCTTGAGGTGAGGTGTCGGCTAACTCTATTAGTAAATCAGATACTTTCGGCCAATGCTCTTCTATAGCACTAGGTGTTTTGTATATAAATTCCATTAAGTCAAGCAGTTCTCTACGGTGTTGTGCTTCCATTATACATTCTCCTTTTTGTTATCGTATATTGCTGTACTGTTAAAAAATTAATATCGGTTATAGAGCTGAATCATCATTACGGTTTTCAATCCAATTTATAGCTGCCATTCTTGTTTCAAAGTAACGTATGTCACCCGCAACAAGCCAATTTCCAGTATTACTTAAGACTTTTTGCCAGTAATGGCTACCAAAAATGGCAATACGATCTACTTTATCGCTGTGCTTTACTCCCATCATAAAATCCTTCCATGCTGCTCCTAACGTCCACCCTTCAAACTGGGTTATATCAATGAGTATTTTAAAACGTGGTGACTGTTGTGCCTGAAAAGTCGAGGTTATTATTGGAGTTACCATGAGATAATCTTCAACAGACAGTTTACCTATGGCTTTACAAGCTAAAAAGTAGCAACCCTCATTTTGTTTTATTGATATGGTTAAACTATGATGATTAGTCTTCATACTATAATTCCCTCAAATATTAATTTTGGGTATCTTTGTATTATAGTTGATAGTTCACCAATACTGCCTTGTACTGCAAAATTATTAAATAATTTTTAACACTTTGGTTATTTGTCGCAGTTATTAGTTAGGTTAATCACACCAATTACCTGTTGTTGACATATCAAGTACGGCTTTCACATTTTCAGTTAGCCAATTGTTGATTGTTTCACTTGATGAAAATTGAGAGCCTGTTCCTGGCCAATAATACGTTCCTTGGTTATCTTTACATAAAGCAATATAAACGGGGGCATTACCTATAATTGATTCTTCGCCTTTTTCAACAAACATTTCATAGCTAATTGTTTTGTGTGCTTTACCTCTATAGGTTGCTAATACATTTGCAAAATAAAGATGCTTATCAGTCTCATCATCTTCACTTATTATTTCAACGTCTGTAATTGTTACTTTAGCAAGATAATGCACATGCTTAATGGCTTCTTTAAAACCATTAAGCTCCATATTTGTTGCGTCTGTTGCTGTTGTTATATTTTCTGCAGCGACAGTTGTTGTAGCGATAGATGAGCATGAAAAACATGACAATAAAAGTAATACTAATGTTGTATTTTTCATTATTCTTCACTTCCTGCACTTAATGCTTTTTTAGTGTAAATAGGTAACGTTTCACACGATTCATCAAAGTCTGCTGGTACGACAAATGTTTTCCACACGTCTTTATTATATTTAGTCACGTTCACACTATTGTTTTGATTGCCACCTAACATGAAAAGCGAATTACCATCAGCACTTTGACCAACAACAAAAGCCACATGTCCCCCACCCTTTCTGGTTTTGATGCCAATAGAGCCGTAAAGCGGTTTATCTATTTTTTTACCAAACGTTGCCCACTCTTTCGCTCTAAAGGCATTTTTAACTGGCTCATAATGATGTTGTTTCATTACCCAAGAAACAAAAGAACCACACCATGCGTTTACACCACCTGAATCGTCTTTCCCCCAAAATTTTGACGCCTTGAAATAGGATAAAATACGCGGATTTGCCTTGGTACCGGCAACCTCACTCTCACCTAGTTCATTAATTGCTGTTTTCATCCATACGGCATAAGTAGCAGGCATTTTTAAAATGGCATCGGATCTAACACTTAAATTAATAAGCTTTTCATTAATTTTTCGATGGGTTCGTCCCATAGGATCTATTCGGCCATCAGGACGCAATTGACCAAGTATTTTACTTTGAAACAGTTTAATCGCGGCTATGGTTTTAGCGCTTTCAAGGGGCTCATTTATAAGGCCATCTACGTTTATGACTTCTGTCGGAGGGATCAGTGCTAATAATGTATTTAAAGCAGTTTGCACCGCTTTAACATCGTTTATATTGTTTGTTCCGCCAAGCCCGACAGATTCGGTGATTTTCAGTGTTGACATTGTGATTTCCTTTTCAAATTAGTATTTGGGTTGCTGCTTGATGTTATTAATAAAATGGGGTCAGGTACAGTTTATTTTACCTGTTTTTTTGGGCGGCCTCTTTTACCCTCTGTAACTCTGCGCCCACTCAAAAATTCGATATTTTCTTTAAATTTATCATTCCCTAATGCAAGCCCTTTTACAGCAGAGTCATGAATATTTGTTAACAATTCAACCGTAATATGTTGCTTAAACAGTTCTCGATAAGCTAACTGCCTTTCATTAGCTGTGACGCCTAATTCATCATATTTGGAATGAGTAGTACATAAATCTGCGTGTTTTCCTAATGCATTAACTTGATAACTAGACCAAGGGTAATAAGCAGGCTCAGCTACCATTAAAGCTCTGACAGGATTTAACTCAATATAACGATACACATTAAGTAAGTAGAAATTATCTTGGACTACGCATGACTTAAACCTACCTTCCCATAACGTGCCACTTCGGCCGTAGGTATAATTAAAATATTGAACATATCGCCTGCCTAAATTTTGCATTAGCCGGCTTATTGCTTTTGGTTTAGTGGGTGTGCAAAGTAAATGTACATGGTTTGTCATTAATACCCACGCATGCACTTCAACACCAGCCTCAATAGAGTAGTCTTTTAACCAATGTAAATAAGCTGTGAAGTCCTGATCAGAAGCAAAACATGCTTGCCTATTATTGCCTCGCTGAATAATATGCAGTGGAATATTTGGGAGTTCTACTCGGGGTAACCTAGCCATATATCTTCCTTGATACTGAATTTAATTATACAGTAGACTATTATTTAATGTGTACCTGACCCCATCTACCACATGACCCCACTTACCAAGAAGAATCTTCTGGGTCAAGCAGCTTTAAATGTTGTTTAGTTTTAATTTGGTCTTTTTGATGGAATAATTATTCTGTTTTCATATAAAGATTTATCTTTCTTAAAGTTCTCAACTAATACATTAATGAATTCTGGTTTTTCTTTTAATTGTTTAATTTCTTCATCAATTAATTTAACACAAATATCTATCTCACAAGGACCTCCTGTAAAATACGTTAAATACCATGTTCCATCATCATCTTCCAAAAGAAAATAAGAGTATCTTTTTGCGCTAATTATTATCATTTTTTGCTCCTAATGTAGCTTCATTCATATTAAGTTCTTTGTATTCTCCTTTTGGAATACTATCCGTTACTCCTTCATCATGGCCAGTGGGTAATTGCCCTCCAGCCAGCCATAATTCATTTGCTCCCTCTTCATTTCCTGAAGGAATTCTCAAATTCACTGATTTAGGATCTGCTATTTCAATAACAACCATTTCCTGTCCCTGCCATGTACCTCCAGGAATTCCAAGCTCTGTTTCAATCATCCCCATATCACCATTTGTTCGAGACAGCATTTCATTAACTTGTTTAGTTGCCATGACAAACTGACCATCATCCCTACCGACGGGATCCCTACCGAATGCATCTAGCGCCCATTTAGGAGCAAAATAAGAAGCACCTCCAGAAAACTTATCTAAATGGGCATCAATATAAGATTGTGGTAAGTATGTTGATGGGTCAGGTCGAGTACCTTTGTCCATCGCTTGTACTTCTTTCACTTTTTGATAGCTTTGCGCTGCATCAGAACTATTGACAAAGTGACCTTTGGTTTTTTTTTGAAAACTATTCCAACTATTTTCCTTACAACTCAAACCAAACGGATCAACCCAGTTTATAGGATTAGGTGCGTATTGATACGGATTAATCCCACCCACCAAGCCTATCGGGTCTTGGTTGATAAAGCGCTGTTGTTTCGGGCAATAATAGCGAAAACGATTATAATGTAAGTTTGATTCTTCATCAAAATATTGCCCTTGAAAACGTAGTGGGTTTTCAATTAGGTTGGTGAAGGTATTCTCTTCACTGTCCTCATTATTATTTTCTTGCTGGCAACCAAACACATCACTGTTATTGCGCCACACTTGGGTTGCATTAGTGTCAGTTAAACAAATCGGCGTGCCGAGTTGGTCTAGGTGATAATAGTAAACTTTACCTTGCTTAATTAATGCTATCGGTAAAAAGGTGTCGGGTTGATACACAAACCAAGTAAACTTGCCGTTTTGGTGTTCACCAATGAGTTGATTGTTATCCCAAATAAAATCAATTCGGCCCTGCTCGGTTATTTTGGCGCTACGTCTGCCAAGGGCATCGTATTCGTAATGAGTTAGTTTGCCATTATGGTTAAGCTGTTTGAGTTGATTAAGGGCATTGTAAACTCGTTGTTGTTTATTGCCTTTACCCCATAATGAAATTTGGTTGCCACAGTCGTCAAAATAGTAATCGGTTCCTGCAAAACGGTGTAGTTGGTCGTTTATGACTAAGATATCATTCTGGCTATTACCATTACTGCTACTGTCATTATTACTCGCCGCCTTATCAGCCGCTTGAGCATTATTAGCTGTACTTTGTGGGTTACCAAAGGCATCCCATTGGTAGTGTTCTTGATACACTTTATGTGTTTTATCGATTGGCCTTAACACATCAGCATTATCAAGGCTGTGGTTATTGATAGCCTCGTTATTGCTCACTTGTTTAATACTCGTTGAGATTAACTGGCTCAAGCTGTTATATCGAAAAGTTTTAGCTAGCTGTGTTTGTGCTAATGATGGGGCATTGCTTTTAATATCTTGTTGATGACCAGTTTTCTGCTGCAATGCCGTTAACTGATGTTTACTGTCGTATTGGTAAGTACGAATTTCGGCAAAAGCGAGTGACTCATCTTTACTCGCTAACCATTGTTGGTCTGTTAAACGTGAATACACATCATATTGCTGTGTTAGTTCAATGCCATTACCTAAGCATTGTTGAGTATTCAGCCCTGCATTATTGTATTGTAAGGTGACTAATGATTGAGTACTAGCATGCGCAGTAGTGTCCTTATTTTCAGCTTCTGTACTATTTTTTAACAAGCTTATTTTGCTTAATTTCCCCTGCTCGGTGTAGTCATAACACAGTTGACTGCCGTCAGGTAATTGTATGCTTTTACGTTGACCTAGCGCATTGTAGTCATAGTTAAGTTGCCAAAGACCTTGTTCGCAAGTGCTTAATTGCCCGTTTTGATGATAAGATAAATTAACGGTACGCTCACTATTGTGTGCACGTATTAAACGCCCTATTTTGTCATATTGAAAATAGTTGTGTTGATTGTTAGTTGAACATCTTTGCTCCTGAACCTGACTTTTACCCTGATGTTCTCCTCGACTTTTGCCGTGTCCTTTATCTTGAATTAACGCTTGGCTTGCACTTTGCTCAATAATTCTCCCTAAACTGTCGCGTTTTAGGCGAATAAAACGTAAGTCGCTGTCATTAACACTAGCTAATTGGTCGTTAGCATCATATTTATATGTTTGTTTTCTACCATCAAAGCCAATGAGTTCTACGGGCTTTTCAGTAGGGCTATAACGCAGTTTATATTGTGCGCCGTCACTTCGGGTGATTTGAGTTAAATTACGCTCGTTATCATAGCCATAGCTAAGCCAACTACCATCAGAAAAGGTTTTTTTACTCGGTTGTGACAACCCTTGGTATTGGTATAAGGTCAGCTCAGGGGAATTTTTCGCTTGGTGTTGGCTTTCGCTTTTTTCCTGCACACTAGTTTCTTGCACACTTAACAAACGGCCTGCATTATCGTATGAAAAGGCTTTAACTGTTTGATGCTCAGGCGCTGATTGTGGGTAACTGCGCTGCTCACTTACCTGGCCATTGCTGTTTCTTTTATATTCTGTGACTAATCCTTGACGATTAATTTGTGCATTTAAACGCCCTAAGTTATCGTAACTAAAACGTGTTAGATTGTTCGCGACTTGCTTAGCTAATAGCTCACCGTCAATGCTCCAATGGTATTGTGTTTTTATGCCTTGTGTGTCTGTTTCACTTTCAAGAGTGCCTTGCTCGGTATAACGATAACTGTGTTTTCTTCCATCTGGTGTGATGATAGCAAGTAAGCGACCTGTGGCATCATAATGTCGTTTATGATGTTGCCCTAACGCATCAATGGTGGTGATTAGTTTACCCAAGTTATTATAATGATAATGGGTTGTATTGCCCAAGGCATCCGTTTTGGTACAGAGTTGACCTTGGTCATTATAGGTAAATGTTGTGCTGTTTCCTTGTGCATCAGTAATTTTACATTGCCGACCTAGATCATCATACTCGGTAACTGATGTGTCACCATTATTATTGGTGAAGGCGGTAAGCAACCCTTGCGCATTATGCACAAAACGCTCAGTGTGACCAAAGCTGTCTGTAGAAGTACTTACCTGTTCATTGGTTTCATCATTTACTTGGAAAGTAAAGTGATAATGATAGTTGTCATTATCACCCCATTGCTCAATACATTGCCCTTTTGCCCCTTCGCCTTGCCATAAGAAGTGGTGGCTAAAACCAGACGCACGTGTTCGACGAGAGATCAATAAGTCTTGTCGATATTGATAGTGCTCCGTACTTTGTTCGCTATTAGTAGCACTCACCATAGCTTGTGCATCATTGTACTGATAATGCGCTAGTAGCGGTGCTTGTAGTATTTTTTTATTTTCATCATTGAGTATGTAGGCAGCAATTTTTGTTAAGTTGCTTTGGTGATTATATTGCAGCGCAATACCACGTTTAGGACTATTAGATAAAAAGGTTAAACGTTGTTTGTCGTCATACGTTAACTCGATACACTGTCCTAAGTGATTACTGATGCTTTCTAATAACCAAACAAACTTATTTTGTTTTGCATCTTTGGCTTTTTTATTGACTTGTTTTAGCTTTTTACCTGATTCAGTTGTAGGCTCGATAAGCTGCTTTTTGAAGGTCCAATGACTCTCATCTGGCTTAATCAACACCTGCTTGCCGTCAAGTTGATGGAAAAGTGCTAAGCCTGATGACGTTTGATAACTTGTTTGTCCTGGTTTTACTTGATCAAAGACATGCACAGCACCGTCTTCATCAACTAATTCAAACCAGTGCTTACCTGCTTTTTTAGGCCCAACTTTGGGACCAGGTTGAAAATGCGCGTTAAGTTGCGCACTAAAATTATGGCGCCAGCCATAACCTAATCCCACGTTATTGCCTATTTTACTTGAACGATAGAGACGCCGCCATGTAATAGGTACTAAACCATGGTAGGTAAAATCGTCTAAACTGAGGATTTCTTCACCACTTAGCAGCGAAACAGGATCACTTCTGCATGCTTGCTGGCTAATAGGAACTTCAGAGGGGGTATTATTACTTGCACTACCACTTTGCCCTACGTTACTAGTTTGTTTACCTTGGTTACTTGGTTTAACCACGGGGATTTTAGCCTTACTGGTAGCACTAGCTTTGGGTGATGCTTCTTCTGTAGAATAATGCAACTGCGTTACTGGCTCTTCGCCATAGACATGCAATAACTCTTTGCTAATAGCATCTTTTAGTTTTGGCGCTACTTGGCGGGCTTGATGACTAACTGAAATACCCACTTGTCGCAATAATGCACGAGCATGGGTAAGCGCGTTAACATCTTTTGCTAAATGAGGGGAAATTTCATCCACCAGAGTATTGGCTTTACTGCCTCGTTGTGAAACCAATGAGTAACCACTAGGTGCCCCTGCTTTTCGAGGTAACACCACAACACGTCGGTTCCGTCCTCTAAACTGAAAATATTGTAAACTCATGCTATCTAAAGCCCTTCTGTCCGTGAATCTTTCTATGCTTATTGTTACTGCTCGGTAGCCTTATCTGTATTAACTTGCAATTAATCATGTGTTATTCCATGAATACATTGCAATGCCTTGATGCAGGTTATCTGAAACTTCGAGCTGTAACGTATTACCTTTTATAAAATTGTTTTTATACCCTGTAACTATATGTAAAAAATTGTATAAGCCAGTGTTACTTCCTAGTTCTCCGGTGAAAAATGCACTTTGAGTGATCTTAGTATTTACATCAACGTGCCCTGCTAGCGAAATATAAGCATCAAGCCAAGATTTTTGCAGTGTGTCATCACCATTACCGGGTAAATACAACTGTTCAATAACCGCAAGTGCTGCTGTTTGAGCTGTATTTTTAGGGAGAGCGGCAGCACTCTTTATAAATAGTTGCTGTGTTGTGCTAACGCGTTGTTTGCTCGGTGCTAACATGCTCTGTGCAAAATTTACCGTTATCCCTTCTTCGGTATTATCTACAGGTGATAACTGCGCAAATATTGCTCCCTCAGAAGGGATAATACCTTGGCTACATTGTGCCGTGATCAACCTATTTTGTTCATGCAATGTTGGGATATCAAACAGTAGGCTATCAACGCTAATCAAACTAATCGTCCCAGTCGCATTATCATCAGTCTGTTGGCTAAAAAAGGTGTTAGCTGAAGCTAATGCGATAGGAAAAGCAGCCCTACCATAAGGAAATAATTGGCTTTGTGGGTGTTGAAATAATTCAGGCAGTGCTAGTGTTAGCATTTTTACAAATTCAGCAAGCGCCATATTTGCATTATTAAGTTGTGCTTGTTCATCTGTTGGCACATGTATTTGCTCAACAAACTCTGGTAGTAACAAAAATACCGGTTGATTTGTGGGCAAACTAATACCTGAATGATTGATTGATGACATCAAATGTGACAGTAGTTCAATACAACGTGTCGCTTTATGTGCTTGGTTAGATTTATTGGTAGCACCTTGTTTATCTGTTTGCACAAACTGTTGACACTGAGCGAGTGTTGGATCTAATGACGAATGAAAGCATGCTAAATATTGACTGTCATTATAGCTGTGTGTGGTTTGTTCCGGTGCCACTAAAGGTAAGCTTAATGCTTGCTCTGATGTTAATGCCGCACCAATAACTAATGTTGGGGTATCTATTTTATACTTCATTAACAAACTTCTAAAGCATGCGGGTGATTGACATAAGTTTGGTTTGTAAAATGTTGCTTGTATAACATGGCAACATAACGATGCCATTGGCTCCCTAACGTAACCACTGAATCAAGTGTATCTATCGATAGGCTTTGGCCATTAAGCATGCGGCTAATCTTGTTAATTGATTTATCATTAGCATATTTTTCTCTGTTATCAAAACCTAATAACAAGGATTGCTGTTGTTGCCAAGCATTAAGTAGTTTTGCACTGTAGTAACCAAGATTAGTCGTTTTTTGTGCTGAATCACTGTCAAACTGAACATCTAGTGGAATAAACGCATCAAGCTTTTCACCCAAAACCAAACGCAACGCGTTATGTGCATGAGTGGCAAAGGCTGGTTGTTGCAAATACTGAGTAATGAAGGGGATAAACTTGATATAACCACTCAGCGCCATTGCATAAATAACTGATTCAGTATGTAACTCTTCTGTACTTAACTTATTAATAAAAGCAGTTACTTGCACTTCATCAAGTGAGCTAACAAAGATATCAAATAGTGTGCTTTGTAGAAGATCATGAGAAATTAACTGCTCGGCAATAGCATCAATATTAACGTCGTTACCAGAGAGAATATCAATATATAAGCGAATTAATGGAGATATTTTTACGGGGGGGTCAACATTGTTTGTGTCGTCAGGTAAAACTACTGACAAATAGGTATTCAGGGTTTTGCGTTGATATAAATGTAATAACACCGACACCAATAAGCTAGTTTTTCCGTGCAGGGCTAAAGCATTATTTTGAGCACTAAGCTCAAACCCCATGATGCTAATGAAATCGAAATTATAACTTAAGTGTTCGCCAAGCATTTCAGCTACTTCAAGCGCAATTAATTGCAGCCACGGTTTTTTATTAGCGATTAACAAAGGCAATAATTGGGGCTGTTTTTCTGGGAAAACCATAAGTTTCAATGATAATAGAGTAATAATCTCTGTTTTGTTTTCAGCTGTTTCAGTCGCTAAATATGCCATAATATCAGCTGTTGTGCGGGCGTTATACAAGCCATAAGCATAGTTATTGTCAAGCAAACGCGTTAAAGCTAACAGTTTTTGCGTATTATCAACATTGTTTTGTTTAAAACTACAAAAGTTAAAACGCAGCAGTTCTCGTTGCTTCATTAAGTGTGACAATTCCATTTTTAATGCGTCCATAAACCATTTACTCAAAAATGATGATTATCCACCAATTAATACGGTAGGGTTGCCAACAACAATTTTACCGCCATGGGCGGTACCATCACCCAAACGAGCCGCAGGTTTGCCATTAATAGTGACTGAGCTTGAGCCCGCATTAATAGAGTCTGGAGGACCTACGCAAACCAAAGTGTCTCCTTTTCTAGCCGCGGGTAAACTGCCAATTAGAACATTTGGCGACCCTACCACAATAGGACCACCAACATGTGGAACAGGCCCTGGGTTTACTTTGGGGCAAACATGCATATGTGTGATAGTCGAAGCTGGCATACCCATTCTTTATTCCTTATATCTTTACTTATTAATTTGTTTATTAACTTTTATCAAGTGGTATCAAGAGTAAATTACCCAACGCAAGTTCATTGGCAATAAATTTAATACATTCAGCAACACTTTGGTTTGCATGTTGATATTCATCATAAGCTAAGTAATCAAACATACGATTCATTATGTTTTGCTCATTTTTCCAAGGATGTAAATTTTGTAAAAACTGTTCACCATAAGTCGTACTAACTAGAAACTCTTTTAATGGTGGGTTCAATAATGGATCTTTGGGTTTATCTTGTGGCCGACAAGCTAAATAATGATAGCCAAATTGACAAATGACGTAGAACCCCTTGCATAAATAACCTTGTCGACCTATACCAGGGTAATTATAATAACTCATTGTATTAATTCAACTTTATCTGAGCAGCTTTAAGCGCTATAACAGTGCCATTAACTTTGATGTTAGTACCATCAATAGTGATAGCTCCATCGCTAGTCATTTTGATTGATGCGGCACCTGTTTTAAATTCTATTTCGCTACCCGCTGTTACTTTGAGAACGTTGCCTACATCTAACGTATCATTATTTGCAATAGTCGTTAGCCTGTCATTATCTATGGTATCTTTTTGATCATTCTTTACTTTGAGCTCATGATCTTTTTCTGCTTGCAAAAATAATAGCTCTTTACCTTTGTCATCTTCAAAACGTAATTCATTAAAGTTGTCGGCACCACCATTCTTTGTGCTATGAGATTTAATGCCACTTTGGGTTTTTTTGGCCGGCAATGCATAAGGAGGCATTAAATCAGCATTATAAATAGCACCACTGATAATAGGCTGATCAGGGTCTCCGTTGATAAATTCAACTAGCACTTCTTGGCCTACTCGGGGGAAAAAGAATGCACCCCATTTATTTCCCGCCCAATTTTGAGCAACGCGTATCCAGCAAGAACTTTTGCTATTAAATTCACCTTCTCGATCCCAATCAAATTGCACTTTAACTCGACCATATTTATCTATGTGTTGTTCGTCACCAGGATCTCCAGTTACAACGGCTGTTTGCACTCCATGAATTAAAGGCTTATGAATCGTAACCGCTGGCCTATAAGGTGTATCTTTTGGAACGCATTCAAAATCATTGGTAAATACGTTATCTGCAGCTGACTGATTGGCACCAGATTGGTTTGGCTGGGTTGCGCTCGTTCTAATTGCTGTTAATAAATAACTTTTGCCTTTGTATGAACTATCTTCATGGTCTTCAAAGGTAAAAAATTTAGCAATAGTAAAGCTTCGACAATCACTTTGACCACTGCATTTATGCATGTCTTTTTGTAATGCTTCTAATTGGGTATTTGCATAAGGCTGCGGACGTTTGTTGAATTCGGACTCACCGAGGTAATCAAAAATTTCCAAACTAGCCTGCTTGGGTAAGCTTGCAGTGGTTTTATTGCCGCTTGGGTATAATGTCGGCTGCTCGAAGTCATATCCTTTTTGCTGATATGCGCCACTTACCATGCTTAAGCCGCCCTGCCAATGCGAAACATGAGGTTTTGATAAGTGACCTGAAAAACACCTTACTTTGGCTTCAGCACATTTTTTATAGGCGGTTATGTCATCGGCAAGCACTAGGGTGTGCGCTGCACTACTATGTTCAAAAAAGTAAAAAATACCTTCTTGTTGAAGTAACCTAGCAACAAAATCTAAATCAGACTCTTGATATTGAACACAATATTCGTATTTAGGATAGGATTTCATTGTTTTATTCTGAAAAGCAACACCATGCTGACCAAATAAGTCGGATACAATATCAATAACAGACAAATTTTGATAAATTCGACAGTTACTTCTTTTTTTCATGAAAGCAGCGGCAGGTACTATGATCGCTTGATAGTCTATATAGTTTTCAACATCATCAGGTGCGGCTGTGCGTATACCTGTTGATTCGATATGACTAACAACGCCATGATAATAACGAATGGCACCGCCACTTTCTGCATTTCTTAATGAAACACAGACATTTTTTCCAACCAAACCATCAAGAGAAATAGTAGTACCAACGGTAAACATAGAGACAGTAAATGCATAAAGTTGTGAAATTGCTTCAGTTGCAGAAAGATGTGTTAAATAAAGTGTATCTTTACCTAAAGGTGTAGATATCGAAATAATATTATTTTTTTGGGTAGATTTTTGCATTCCTTGCCTCAATAAGTTTAAAAAAGCCTTAAGGGAATTACCCCTTAAGGCTTAGGTAACAAAAATTACATTTGTTGACCTTTAACGCCGCTGTAACCGTATCTAAGCGCTGCAGTAACATTATTTTTGTCATCAGTTGGCGTAACCGCCATCATCATTTCTGTGTAGCTAATGGTAATTGTTTCAACAGGACGATCACCCTGAATTGAAACACTATAGCTTGAAATCATGGCGTCAGTTAATTCAATTTGCATGATTTCTTCAATTTTATCACCTTGCTTAGTGATGTAAAAAATTGCTTTTTTGCCTTTACCGATAGTTGCTTCTTCAAATAAATATGTTGATGCATTATCTTGTAATTTAGTGATGGTTACATCACCAAGGCGGGTTGAACTTGCTTCACGATCTTGTGCTGTACCAGTATATGAAGAAAGTTCGCGGCTAACATTCCAATCAACAGAAAGTACAGTGATTTTATCTTTGTATCCTTCAGCCGTAGTTTCGCCTTTAATTCCTTCATAGTCCAAGTATGTATTTGCTTGCATTGTTAATGCTCCTTTGCATATGTTTTATCCGTTAGTGGATAGGCTTATTTAATGTAAACATAAATTGTTTAAATTAAATTTAATAGAATGTAAACGTTACATTCTATTTCCTAAAAGAGCTTACATCCATGTACAAAATAGTAGGAATAAAGTTCGCTTAGGAAATAGATAAGCGCCTTAATTTCAAAAGCATTATACTTAAAAACAACAACAACACAACAATTAAAGTTGATTTTTATTCAATTATTTCAATACTTTACCGCTTTTTTTGAAAAACAAAAAACCAGATAACCATCATTTAAATGGTTACCTGAAATTGATAGTAGTATTAAAAGTATTAGTTGAAATTAAACTAGTGTCTCGTGATCAATAAACCTAAACTTTGTAGGTAAACTCATCTTTTTTGACATTAATTTCAACATTTTTAGTACTTGTATCATTTGACATTTTATGCAGAATCTTTGTCGATAACTCAGGGAGCATAATATTTTGCAAAATATTATGAATATTACGTGCTCCTGAGCCCGCATCTTGACATAGACCAACTATTTTAGTGACGACCTCCTCGCTGTAACTAAATTTAGCCAAATGATGGTTGTTTAACCTAACTCCAACACGAGCAAGTTGTAATTTGGTAATGTCATTCAACATGTCGTCTGTCAGTGGAATATAAGGAACAACATTAATACGACCTAAAAATGCTGGTTTGAAATAAGTCAGTAAATCGTCCTGTAATGCCTTTCGTAGCCCTGTAACCGAAGGAGCAGTTTTTTCATCTTCAAACAATTCCATGGTCGTGCTGGTACCTGCATTTGAGGTCATAATGATTATGGTATTTTTAAAATCTATATCTCTACCTTCACCATCTTTTATTGTTCCTTTATCAAATACTTGATAAAAAATATCTTGTACACCTGGGTGCGCTTTCTCCATTTCATCAAGTAAAATAACACTGTAAGGTTTACGACGAACGGCTTCGGTTAATACCCCCCCTTCACCGTATCCCACATAACCTGGAGGTGAGCCTAAAAGTAACGACACCTTGTGTTCTTCTTTAAATTCAGACATGTTAATAATAGTGATATTGTCTTCGCTACCATACACTTGCTCTGCCAAGCTCAATGCTGTTTCTGTTTTACCAACCCCGCTAGGTCCGACGAGTAAAAACACCCCAATTGGTCGTTTTTCGTCCCCTAATTGAGCTCTGGATATTTGCACTGTTTTAGCAATAAGATCAAGCGCATGGGGTTGTCCAATAATCCGCTTTTGCATGGTTTCTTTCAATGACAAAATCATGTCTATTTCATCATTTTGCATTTTACCAACAGGTATACCTGTCCAATCAGAAATAACCTCAGCAACTAGTTGTTCATCAACTTGCCAGTGCACCATGGGTTGTGTGTTTTCAGCTAACTTAGCCTTTAATTTTTTAAGTTCGCGTAATTTATCTTTACTATCGTTAATATCGTCTTGTTGTAGCTCAGTTACTAATGTTGCAACATCCTTCACTAACCCTAATTCAGCTTGCCACTGTTTAGTTAATGGCACTAAAGCTTTTTGGGTCTTTTTAAGTTCTTTTTGCAGTGTTTGTAATTGTTTTTTATGATCTTCACCTGTTTTTTCTTCTCGTTTTAAAAGAGTAATTTGTGTTTGTATTTGCTGCTCTTGGCGTTGAAGGTTTTCTACAACACCAGGTGTAGATGCTTGACTCATTGCAACTCTAGCACAGGCTGTATCAAGCAAACTTACAGCTTTATCTGGCAGTTGGCGGCCACTAATGTAGCGATGAGATAATGTTACAGCTGAACATAATGCTTGATCTGAAATTACAATTTTATGATGACTTTCCATCACTGGAAGCAAGCCACGCATCATAATAACTGCCTGTTCTTCACTAGGCTCTTCTATTTTCACTACTTGAAAACGTCTCGTTAGTGCCGCATCTTTTTCGAAATACTTTTTATACTCAGCCCAAGTTGTGGCAGCAATCAACCTAAGCTCACCCCGCGCTAATGCCGGTTTTAGAAGGTTTGCGGCATCATTTTGTCCCGCTTGGCCGCCACTACCCACCATGGTATGTGCTTCATCAATAAATAAAATGACAGGATGAACCGCGTTTTTCACTTCATTGATAAGCGATTTCAAACGATTTTCAAACTCCCCTTTCATGCCTGCTCCAGCTTGTAATAATGCAAGATCGAGGACATGTAGACGAATGTTTTTTAATGCCTTTGGCACATCTTGCTCAGCAATTTTAAGTGCTAAGCCTTCAACTACTGCTGTTTTTCCAACCCCTGCCTCTCCCGTTAAGATAGGGTTGTTTTGCCGGCGACGCGTTAAAATATCTATCATTTGTCTGATTTCATTATCGCGTCCTAAAATAGGGTCTATTTTGCCCATTTCAGCGTCTTTAGTTAAATCTTGCGTATATTGATCAAGGCTAGGTGTTTTACTAGATTTAGCTACACCATTAGGGCTATTTGTGGCTGAAATTTCTGTTGATTCAGAGGACTTAGCTGATAATTGCGGCCATGCATTTAACAATTGTGCTGCATCTATTTTAAGTAGCTGCTTTGCTGGGCGTGTTACTAATGCACTTAACGATTCATCATTTAATAAAGTATAAATAAGGTATGCTGAACGAATTTGGTTATCATTAAATTCAATTGTAGTATTAAGCCATGTTTGTCTTAACAAGTTAACAATGTGAGGGGAAAGACTTGGCGCTGCACTGTTACCCGTTTTTAGCTTTTCTAAACCTTGCTGTAATTCACTACTTAAGACAGCTTTTTCTAAAGAAAAACTCGACATAATTAATTGAAAGTCACCTAACTCTTTTTCAAGTATCGCAAGTAACCAATGTTCTATCTCTACAGTAAACTGACTGCGGCTGTGACATATACTTGCTGCCGACTCTAATGATTGTCGACAAGCTGGAGATAATTTTTCTACAAGTTTACTTAAGGTCATTGCTGACATAAAATCTAGTCCTTTATTTTTAATGTAAATGTTATTTTAGGTACATTACTTCTTCGGTTATAGCCTTAAAATTTCTAACTATAATGGGAGTAAATATATTTTTTGTTTATTACTTTCTCTTGTTACTAAACCACAGCCTAGCCCTAAAGGTATTGCGTGTTTAGATAATTGAACTTTAGGTATATCAGGCTCTTTTACCTCTAATTGCATTTTATATTTGATGGTACTACCAAGATATTTTCTAATTAATTTCTTCAATAGCTTGTTTTCTGTTTCACTAGGCAATAACAATTGCATACTTTGGTAAGACTTAGGTTTGAGAACAATGCCAATAGCAGAATTTATGTCCCATACTTTACTTCCTATGGTTGCATCCTTACCTAATGACGCATATTGACCTTCTGGTGTTTTTCTCCCTCCTAGACGAGTTCTGTCTGTCGGTGCAAGTTTATGCCACTGACCTTGAAACTGCTTGATTGAAACTTCACATTGGGTAAAGTCCTCTATCAGCTGCGTTAGCCCGTCTATTGTTCTAATGCTTTTGTTAAAAATTCCAGCATAATATTTCATTATGCTTTCATTACCTGAAAGCTGGTCAAGCACTTCGGTATATGAGTCAGTTGCTAACTGTTGATCTTTTTGATAATTGATCGCAAAACGATACTTTTCCCAAGCGCGATAAAAAAGTGAAATAAGGCGATGATTAAACAAATCATAAAAATCTCTCATGCCAGTGTCTTTCATTTTCAACCTAGCTAATACGAGTTCACTATAATGCTGAGGTAACACACCACTAGCACCTGTTAAACCCATAAATGAAACATTCATATCGACTGAAATTTGTTCCTGATCATTTGTTTTTTTTGCTTCAATTTTACTAATTGATTGCCCAGGAAAGCCAAGATGTTGATCAACTTTAAACCTCACAAGTTCATTTTTAGGCAAGCTGTCGTACCCTACTTTGTTATGTTGAGATTTACTCGTAGCAATTTGCTGCTGTAACAAAAACACGGCTTTATAAAAATCAAATTCTGTGGGATTTTCAATTAATGTTTTTACACTCATAGTAATGGCGCCTTACCGGCTCTACTAGGCCAAGTGTGGCAAATTCCGTCATGATTTTTAAGCTTTACACTTAAACGAGTAAAGCTATTAATTGCCGCAAATTGTGCAAAAAAACGTTCTAAAATAGTACAAAAGAAATAGACGCCACTAGTTAAGTAATGTTCTTTTGCAAACGTCAAGAGAATATCGTTACCTGTACTAAAACCGACTAATCCTTTTTGATTAACACGCGCTGTAGTGGTTTTGATTTCAATATCAACTATATTATCAATTAGTGTTTTATTAGCCGGTGAACTTTTAAAATCATATAGCTTTAATACTTCTTTTAATTTATGTAATGCATTATCACCACTGAAACTATCTAACGATAAGTGACTGATAAGTTGCCACCTTGATGCATCACCCAATAATGCTCTAACAGGTAATGTAGGTGCTAATAAACACTTTACATTTTTGATAATATCAGCTCGTTCAGGGATAAACATTTTAGGTTCACCTGTACCAAAAGGCAGATGCGCGGGTAAATTTCGGTTACTACATTGCGCTTTAATACTTAGGAGCCAAGAACCATAGTCTTCATCCGCAGTAAAGCCTTTAAAGTGGTGATCTACTAATGATAAATATAACTCAGTACCAAATTCAGCATAACCTCCCGCCCAATTCGATGCTTCACGACGCGCATTCCAAAATAAATTATTTTGATCTAGGTAAGCAGGATGTGCTTCACCATAGAATGGTGTAACGGTAGTTTTATTATCTTTAGGATCAAAAGCGATCACTTCTTTGATATTAATAATTTCAGCAACCTCTGCATCTAAATACCGTGGTGAAAGCTTATATTCATATTCTGATGACTCAACCCTTACTGGTTCTAGTTCTTGTTCAAACAGGTTAATCACAGGGACACAACCAAGTAAAAAATTATTTACATTGATTTGTTTCTCTAGATCCTCTGCACTTTCTTTCAAATAAAAATAAATTTCAAATTTATCATCAATATTTGCCCAGCAACCTTCAAGATCATCAATATCAAAAAATAAAAATTTTTCCGGAAAAATAAAGTTTTCAACTAATAAACGATAACCAGATAAGGTTTTTTTACTATAAGGGACTACCTGTTGTTCATCTTCAAAACCGACAGCTTGTAAGTGCCGTTTTTCTAAATATTTGATGTTATTACTGTCACCACTTTTGGCTATTGCTAGGCCAATACAGTGCTCAAATAATAATTGATAAAGATGATAGGTTTGATGAGCTTGTCCATTTAAAAAAAAGCGAAGCTTAGTTAAACCTAAATTGGCCATAGTCACATCTTCAAATTCACCTTGTATAGTGAGTTTTACAATAGCCTTCGGTCTCGTGTGCCAAATAGGCTCTGGCGCTTTGAAAGGGGCATTTTGAAATTGAGCATTAACCACTTCAACTGGCCATAGCATGGTGTCATAGCAAGTTTTAAAATGACAAGTTTTCATGCCCTCTACTTGCGTATCTACCTTAGTATCTTTAGGTAATAACACACCAGTGGTTGAGATGTTCTCTGTCACCATTTTAATGACTGTCATTGATGGAATTGGTGCTTGATAATCAGGATACAGCTGTCCAATCAAAGCCTCAGTTAACTCTGGAAAACTGTCGTCGAGTTTTTGTCTTATCTGGGCTGTTAACAAAGAAAACGCTTCGATTAAACGAGATACATGAGGGTCTTCAACATGCTCATCGCTTAAACGTAATCGGCCAGCCAACTTGGGATAGTTAGCTGCAAACTCAGCCCCCATATGACGTATAAAAGCTAGCTCTCTATTATAATATTTTAATAAATCTTCATTCATCAGATTGTCTCAAGTATTTTAAGGCCCAAATTTACGGGTTCAACTTCTGAGTCAAAGGTAATATATTCAGGCTCTGGGTCGGCATAGAGTAATGCGTTAATACGTAGTCTCATGACCCTATCTAGAGGCTGTTCGTTATTAATAGCTTCAACATCTACTTCAATAAAGCGAGGCTCAAAACGTTTGATAGTATCTGCTACTTGTTGACATAACAATTGCCTGCCTTCTAAGCTAGCAA
Organism: Colwellia sp. KU-HH00111; assembly: GCF_040362745.1. Lineage (NCBI taxonomy): Bacteria > Pseudomonadati > Pseudomonadota > Gammaproteobacteria > Alteromonadales > Colwelliaceae > Colwellia > Colwellia sp. KU-HH00111. Next base: position 40,579 of record NZ_BAABWO010000003.1, read on the forward strand.
CTGTCATACTTGAAAAATCATGAAGGCCATAGTTGAGTAATGAGGTATCTAATTCTTGAAAGTTTTCAGGCCAAGAGAGCCATTGAATTTTACTATTAAGTAAGTTTTCAAGGTCACGCCTAACATTTGCCCGTAACTGTTTTAAATTAAGGCCTTTGTTTGCTTCTTTTGGATCGGGATCACTGGGAGATTCATCGATCAGCCTATCTAGGATTGAGGCTTGAATTAGCTGTTGGTTTGTTATACGCACAGGTTTTCCAAATATCTTCCATAATACTTATTAATTAAGCCTATCTTAATTAAGTCATTAATAAATAACCTAATCAGTGAGTGTATGCTTAGCTAATAATATAAATCCTTCATTGAGATTTATAATACGGGTAAATTATAAAAATGTTAAGTACAAATTAATGACGCGTAATTGCGATATTGTTAATAAAACTAGAAACGCGTATTTCATTAATTAATACTTCTATACGGGTGATTCTTTTATATAAAACTAGCAACTCAGCGTTCTAAAGTCTGACATTGGCATTGCTTGGTCATTGACAAACCACATTTTCTGACCAACTCCGGTTATAACCTCAGTTGTGATCTCTTGCCAATCGGTTTCTCTTCCTAGTTTTTCTGCGTCGGTTTCACTATTAGCATATACCAAGGGAATATGTGCTTCTCCACAAGGTCCATCTTTTATACTCAATTCAACCCTTCTCCATACTTGTTCGATTAAGGATTGAACAGGCTTGAAATGGATGTAATCAATGTTTGATAACTGTGCGATATAATATTTTCCGTCGGTACCAAATATTTCAATAAAACCGCCTAGTGTATCGTCTAAATCGCGTATTTCGGCAACATCGTGCTCGTTTAGCTTAACTGAAACTTTTGGCCGTTCATTTTCAAGGATCAAACTAGTATTACTTAGGTTTTGTTTGTCATCCTGATTCATTTCTACTCGTAACTTCATAAACGCTTCAATGTGTGCATCTAACTCGGTAAACACACTTGGTACTGATTTTCCAAGTAGACAATCTTGTCGACTTTGCTCGGCTCTGATCAGTTGCCTTAAATTTGATGCACCAATCAAGTAGTCAGGGTGCTTTTGCACTATATTGTTTAACTGCTTATCAGCACGTTCCAGTTCACCATTAATGCAAAGTAGTTCGATTAAACTACTCTTTAAACTGACATTGAGCGGATCTTCTTTTAACTGTGTTTCAATATAACTAATACAGTCGGTTAGTTTTGCTGCTTGAAGCATTTCTTGAATTTTTTTCATTATAATTCCTTTTGAGCGTTAATCTTTTGGAGTTAACTCGGTAACTAATTTTATACTTGAAACCATTTGGTCTAACTGAAAATGAGGTTGTAATTGTACAGTTGAATAGTAATGTCCTGGCTTTCCACGCATTTCTTTAACTTTCACCTTTGCACTCTGTAATGGATATTTACAGCGTACCTCATCAGACGCTGTATCTGATGCCGTAGTATATTGATGAAGCCAATTTTGTAGTTCTCGTTCACATAATTCAGCGTTGTTATAGGTACCTATTTTTTCTCGTCCCAATACTTTTACGTAATGAGCAAACCTTGAAACGCATAATATGTACTGCAACATAGACGATAATTTTGCATTAACGGTTGCAGCTAAAGAATCGTATTCATCAGGTTTTTGAGTAGATGAGTTACTATAAAAAACTAAATGTTCACTACCTGGTATCGCGGATAATGGAATAAAACCACTATCTGATAGTGCTTTTTCTGCACGGTCACTGATTAACAAGTTAATTGGCGGCTTTGATCTTCCACGATATAAATCAGTTGCGTATTGACACACGGGTAAATCACACACTAATCCTTTATTTATTTTACCCGGCTGCATTCCTCTAATTTGTCCGAACCAAGCAGACTCAGCAAAAGCACGAATGAGAACACCACCAAAAGCGAATGCAGAATTGCCCCATAAATGATCTTTTTGTGGGTTTTTAATTATTTCTTTGAACTGAAATGCTTCGTTGCGGCTACCATCATTTTTATAGGGCGTTCTCATTAACACATACGGCAGTGTTAATCCTAAGAAACGTGCATCATCCATTACACGTAATGAATTCCATTTGGTATACTCTATTTGGTTAAAAGTATGAGTAAAGTCTAGATGTGATACTAAATCAGAGAAATCATCAGCACCAAAGAATGACGGATGAGCTGATGCTATAAAAGGTGCAAATGCCGCAGCCGCAGTTCGAGAAATTTCTTTAAGCGTATCTATATCGTTTGTTGATATCCCTTTTTTATTTCTGTGCGATATTTGATAGTTACCAATGATTACACCAAAAGGCTCTCCCCCTGACATATCATATTCATTATTATAAATAAGCTTAAAAAAGTCACTTTGATCAAATTCAATTGCTTTGTTGATATCTTTGGTTAAGGTTTGCCAACTACAATCAAGCACTTTAATTTTTATCTTTTGATTCTTATCGTTATTTTCCTTTTGAGTGACTAAATAAGACACACCACGCCATGCAGACTCGAGTGCTTGAAATTCTTTATGGTGAATAATGCAATTAACTTGATTAGAAATCTGTTTGTCAATACCGGCTATCGCTTTTCTCAACAGACTAAGTACTGTGATTCTGTCTAATTTTTCAATGTTATGACTTGAATTTTCAAGCCATAACATTAATGATTTGGTCACATTGGTTTCACGCAAAAAACGCTCAACCAAATGCTTATTATGAATTTGTTGAGTTGACGGTTTACTGGCGTAATTAATAGCTTCTTCTGTGAATACTTCATCTGCTACAAATGAAATTGCTTCCTGCATCATACTAATATCTTGTCCTATCAACCCATTAACTCAACGTATTATCAATTAACCAATACTAGGAATTTTAGCTACCAAACGTAATGACGCGGTTAGCTCTTCCATTTGTAACCAAGGGCGTAACCATGCAACCGCATTGTAGGCTCCCGGTTGGCCTGGGATCTCTTTTACCACTACTTTAGCATCTGCTAATGGATATTTAGCTCGAATATCTTGACCACCACCTTCTGAAGCATTAACAAAAGACAAAATCCAACGGTTTAACCAAGCTTCAACATCATCAGATTCCATAAAACTACCGATTTTATCGCGAGCCATAACCTTGAGGTAATGTGCAAAGCGAGAAGTTGCCATTAAGTATGGAAGTCTTGCTGAAATTGCTGCATTAGCTGTGGCATCATGACTAGAGAAAATCTGTGGCTTTTGACAGGTTTGTGCACCAAAAAACACAGCATAATCAGTATGTTTATAATGGCATAACGGTAAGAACCCTAATTTACTAAGTTCTGCCTCACGACGGTCAGTAATACCAATTTCAGTTGGACATTTAAGATCAGGATCACCATCGTCACTAGTGAAAATGTGGGCAGGAAGTCCTTCAACTTTACCTCCTCCTTCTGCACCGCGAATTGCGGTACAAAATCCATATTTACTATATGCTTGTCCCATATTAGTTGCCATTACATAAGATGCATTCATCCAACAGTAACTATTATGATCGGCAGTTTTTGAGCGTGCACCTGTTTCGTCCAACTCTAACTCTTCGTAGCTAAATTCTTCAACTGGCTTGGTGGCTTCACCGTAAGGAAGACGAGCAAGCACTCTAGGCATGGTTAACGTAACAAAACGAGAATCATCACTATCTCTAAATGAGCGCCATTTTGTATACTCTAACGATTCAAATACTTTTTCCAAATCACGAGGTTTGCTTAATTCTGTCCAGTCATCAAAACCAAATAAAGAAGATCCTGACGCTGAAATGAACGGGCAAAAACCAGCCGCCGCAACATTAGACATTAATGATAATGTTTCTATATCTTCTGGATGATTACTAAACTCATAATCTCCAACAATACAACCGTAGGGCTCGCCACCTGGCGTACCAAATTCAGCTTCATATATTTTTTTAAATGTTTGGCTTTGATCAAATTCAACCGCTTTACTTAAGTCTTTATGAAGTTCTTTTTTGCTTAAATTCATAATACGTATTTTTAAGGTTTCATTTGTTTCTGAATTTTGAACTGTGTGATGAAGACCACGCCAACTTCCTTCAAGTTTTTGAAATTCATCATTATGCATAATAGCAGCAAGTTGCTTTGAAATAGTTTCATCAATTGCTTTGATTGCTTGGTTAAAGGTAATGGTAAGATTTTTATTCCATTGCACTGTACCTTTTAGAGCTTCTTCAGTTAACGAGCGAATAAGCTCTTCGGCACGAGAAGAATCTGTTTGCTTAGTGGCATCAATGGCTTGATCTAAAATAGAAAAGCTAGCTGCTTCGGTAGGTTGTTCTAAAGTTTCGGCTTCCGTGCTCATTATTCTGCTCCTTGAATATCTAATTCATTCGCTAATTTGTCTAAGCTTGTAGTATTACTTAATACATCTTCTAAAATATTTTCTAAATCTTCACTGCGATCAACTTTTGTCATCAAATCACGTAATTTATTGCGTGTTTCCATTAATTTTTTCAGCGGGTCAACCTGATTAACAATGGCTGCTGGTTCAAAGTCATTTAATGAATGAAAATCTAAGGCAACTTTTAATTCAGAGTCATCATCAACTAAGGTATTATCCACGGCAATTTCTAGCTTGGGATTCATACGATTTAAAACATCATCAAAATTATCACGATCAATTTGGACAAATCGACGATCTTTTAATGGTTTTAAGTTGGCTGTGTTATGACCAGAAAAATCTCCCGTAATACCAATCACAAAAGGGAGCTCTTTTTTTACAACCGCTCCTTCTGTTTCTATGTCATAGGTAATATGAACACGGGGCTTTCTAACTCTTTTTAATTTATCATGTATACTCATGAGATTTCCTTTCATTTATTAAATTATGCAGCGTTTATCTGCTTTACGTTATGATTTTTCTTCTGTTTTTATTCCAGATAATTTGAAAAAGCCGTTACGTGCTTCACCATCCTGAATGAGTTCTTGCAGTAATTCGGGAAGAGAGAGTTCACTCCACCTTATCACTTGCTCTATAGCATAAGACATTGGCGAATGAGGCTCTGTTTTTCGAAAAAAGCCAGCAATAGAACCTAAGTTTTCTATGGCTTGCACTCTAGAGCTTATTTGTTGATGTATGCCTTCTTCAGCCTCTAAACTAATGTCGCCATTATTAGCGTTTGTATTTATTTCTAACAATTTATTAGCTTCTGCTGACTTTTTTAATGCTTTTTCAGCTAGTTGTTTGACACATATTGAGCAGGCTTGCATGGCTTTACTTATGTAACTTGTGGGTTGAGGAGCACCACCCATAGCAGCATCCATGACGCTGGACAAACGATTAAATGCTGTTATAGCATTTTCAATATTCTCATTTAGTTCGATAAAATAACTATCAGGTGTTTCCTTAATCGCGATATTTACATCGTCCAAGGAGACTGCGCCTGCTTCAATTTTTTTGACTTGTTTCTCTTGATCTAATCGATTGACTTCAAGTGCTTGCTCGTATTGCCAAGTTGAATATGGCCCTTGAGATTGTCCTTTGATTATAAGAATAGATTTTATTGGTTGTATTAATGAGCCTTCACTTTCTATACCGTTCAAGCCGATAAGCGGCGCAAGTCGTTCTGATAAGTCTTTTGGGTCTGGAATGGGATACAGGTTATGCCAGTATTGCTCTATTAGTTCAGATGCTACGGTGAAGCCAAGCGCTAATCCTGCAAAACCATGTAATCGGCAGAGTGCCTCAATTAACCAAGCGACAAACTCTAAATCTTTGCAGCTATGTTGTAATTCGTAGGGGATTTTTTCAAGAATAGGTCGCCAATCTGATGCAATGGCTAAAACATCATCGTCATCAATTAATGCTTTACGTTCTTTGGCTCTAGCTGCGTTTCGAATATCTTTTAGGAGATAGTATGTTGATGTGGGAGAAATGTCATCTCGGGGGTTTAAACCTGTTTCTGATTCATCAGATATAGGTAAAACAACATCATCGAGTTTAAAAAGTAGCGCAGCCAAGAAAAGTCCTTATTATTTTCATAAATCCATTTAACTGATTTGTTATAACAAACCAACGAAGCAATGATAAACCAAGATGAGAATAGATAGCAACAAAAGATTCTACTTTTACTAAAATTTTAAATATCAATATCTTTTCAACATTGCATGAATGACCTTAACCAATAGTTAGCCGTTATTACTAGGTAAAAACAGGAATTGTTGCATCATCATTATCGTAAATAGCGCTACTCTCAGCTAAATTATTTTTCACTATTATGCAAGTCACATTATCACGTGCGTTACGAACTAAAGAAGCATGCATGAGCGCCATACCTGCATCGATGATATTACCCGGTTGTAATGCTTTCTCTATTTCTATATCACTGACTTCCTTATTTAGACCGTCGCTGCATAATAACAAAACATCTCCCAACTTAAGCTCTTCGGTTATCACATCCACGTCTAATTTTGCATCTACACCTACAGCACGCGTTATAACATTGGCTAGCGGATGACTTTCAGCTTCTTCTTTGCGAAGAATACCTTCATCAACCATATCATTAACTTGGCTATGATCTTTAGTGATCTGTTGTAATTTATTATCTCTGAGTAAATAGCCACGACTGTCACCTACCCATAACAGTGAATAGTGGTTGTCATTTACCCATAACACGACTACTGTGCTACCAACCACATTGCCTGAAAACTGGGTTTCACTCATACGTTGTAATTTTTGGTTACTTTCTTGAAGTGCATTTTTTAGTGTATCGATGTCTAGTTGATCCATTGTGCAGTGCTCAACTGCTTGCTGAATGGTATCAATAACCAATTGGCTTGCAACATCACCTGCAGCATGACCACCCATGCCATCAGCAACAACCCAAATGCCTAGTTGTGGCAATTCCAAAAACGCATCTTCGTTAATTTTTCTAACCGTACCACGATGGGTTTGGGCATGACTTGAGAGCGGCATACTTAATCCTTTATTTTGCTAATATTCCAGTTATTTTCTTGCCATTGGCCATTTAACATTGCTGCAAATTGACCTACCTGAGGTAAACCTTCAGTGACAATAAGGCAAGGTTCTACCAAGGCAGACCCTAACGTCCACCACAAGCTATAACGCCCATAATGATGGGTATATTGTTGATGTAATAAATCAACAAGCTTAGGTGAAAACTCGCCTTTTATTACCCATGCCTTTTTTAACTTGTCTTCAGATTCATAATTCTCTGTTGCACTACTTGGCTCACAAAGATCAATAACGTAATCATTTAGCTGTAAACACCAAGTATCAAGTTCAAATTCATCTTCAAGCACAGCTAAAATAGTTTCATTAAACTTTTCAGACCAAGTATTTTGATACCAAGCATCAAGTGCTGAGTGCTTATGCTCAAATGCTAGGGTAAAAGGAAAATGTCGATTGACTTGATCAATACTAGGAATAATTGTGCCTAGTACAGCTGAATCACTACAAATGCCCGGCGAAAGTGAAAAGTGCCAAATAGGGCTAGTTAAATAACAGTTTAACCAATCATCTTCAAGTTGCTCCTTGCTCACAGCTAAAACCGCTTGCAGCCATTCATTCCAATGTTTTAAAAAATCATCACTTAAATTGTTTTGTATGAAATCACCTTTGCATGGTATTTTCCCACAAAATCCGATGTTGCTTACAGGGTTGTTGGACATGAAAAGCGCTCCATATTAACCATCCAAAATGGGTTATTTACACTGTCAGCAATAAATCTTAGGTTGGCGTTATATCCACTTAATGTGATTTTCAATAACCCATCGTTTTTGGTTTCTGGTCTTTGCTGGCCTAAATCATCTAAAAACTTGAACAGAGACCATTCGCCTGTATATTTTTTATTCATTGAACGTCCACCGTTAGGCGGAGTAAACGCTATACGTGTTTCACTATTCGCACTAGTGCCGGGCCATATAAATTGCTCTTTACGGGTTGGACCATGGCGATAGTTTAGCTGCTGACCATCAATTTCGAGCATAAACTGACTGACATTGCGGTCAAGATATTGAGGCTCAAGACTAAAATCAATACTTGGCTGTTTGTTATCTAATTCAAAAAAGGCTTCTCTAATCACATGTGCCCTTTGATACATAACTAATATATTGTTACTTATGCCAATATTTTTGGTAAAGCGCCAAGGTGATTTGCTGGTGTCTACATGTGCAGCTAAATACTTAGTCCAAAACTTATCTAACGTTCCACCATAAGCAAAAAAACGACTAAAGTCTTTTAGTCTGACTTCTCTTGTAGTCGAACGATTAAAAGGATAACGACCTTTAATCGCTCTTCTATATTCTGCAAGAACCTTCGACTTCCAAATGCCATTTAAACGTTGGTTTTGGTTAACCTGAGCAAACCCTTTGGTTCGAACAGCAATAGGTAAAAGCCAATCAGATAGCGGAAAAGGGAGGTCTGAAACTTGGGAGCTCAATTTGCCACCCAGAGATAAAAACTGGCTTTCTAATTGTTGATTCATTTGAGCCACAGTTTGTTGTCTGGTTACAGATACTTTATCGATACTGCGATTAATAAGTCTTATCGTTCCTTGTATTTCATCGAGCTGTTTAATGTCTATGGTTAATAAATCAGTAAATGCAAATTCAACTTCCTTACCAGGCAAGTCAACTTCAATATCCAATGGTTGCTTTGGCAATAAACGAGTAATTCGTGATTTTTTTGACGAAAACAATACACTTGAGGCACTTTTTGCAACATCTGTTGCTGCCTTAGCATTTTTTGATAAAGGTATTTTGGTTAATTGGACATTCTTTTGTACTGCTGCAATGATACTTTTAATAGGTGCATCAGGGCTTGCTAATGAACGAGTGATCTCTGCTCCATCATCTAAAGAGTCTAGCGTTTTAATGGTTAAGTCACTCAGGAAGTCTTCCCAGTAAAAAATGTAATCTCGAATATATTTTTCTTCTAATTGCTCCGTTATTTTTAATTTTGTTTTATCGTCAAGCGCATTAAGATCATCACCATAAACCCAACTATCTTCGATCAATCGTTTGATAATTCTATTTTTTTCAATGCTGAAAATGCCATGAAAGCCATTATAGGTATATAACCCAGGAATTCCCTGATCAAAGGTGCGTCCACTTTGAAAAGCAAACCCTTGTAAACTGTCAAAACTCAAAATATCTATTAATTTAAAATCAGGAATACTTGAATCAATAAAATCACTTTTTAATCGCTGGTAGGCGCGTTCTACTAGCGGCAGCATAGTTAACGTTTGTCTCGCGCTCAAAACCACTGATTCATTATAATCACTACCCCGAATTCCGTTTTCTAGTAAAGTAGATAAATGCTGATTGAGATCATTTCTGATACTTGTATTAATTGAACCTGGTATTGCTCTGTCAACGTAGGCTGAAAACCAAATTTTAATGTCTTCCTCTTGATAATATTGAGGGTTAAATAACATTAAATAGGTCTTAAGTGTTTCATATACATAGTTTAAATGTGTTGAATTATTTAACATTTCTTGTGTTAATGCTTTCGTTACGAAAGGTAATAAATAGGCTTGCAAAGCTCTTTCATAGGCTGCACTTGCCGGTTGTTTTAATTTATCACCTTGGTAGAGTCCCAAAGTATGAGCATCTTCACTTTGTTCATTGTTATAACCCACAGGAAAATTTCTGAGTGCGCTTAGCCCTTTTGTTAGGGTGATTACTTCAGTTTGCGCAGTTAAACCGCCTGAGGTTACTTCTTGATAGGTGGTTAATGCTTTTTTTGTTTCATCAACCAATTGACTATTCCACGCATAACTTGACCACCAACCATAGCTAAAGAATATGGTCACTAACGATGCTAACACAATCGAGCTGCGTCTGATCAAAAGGCTCTGCTTGTCATGTTGACGATTAGTTGAAGCCAAGTTTTTTTCCGGGAACACAACATCTTCAAGCAACCGCTTGATAAAGTAACTACGTTGATTCTTTACTTCACAACTTTTACTTTGTGGTTGAGTACCCGTTGCCAGTGTTGACGAAAGATGATCAATTGGCGTGCCCTCTTGCGTTGCACTGGTGAGGTAAACACCACGTAACAACGGTGCTTCTTCATAAGCATTGGGAGAAAATATTTCCTTTAGAAAGTCATCGGCAGCACTTTGTAATAAACGTAGTTGTTTTGGAAATTCATATATTGCGGCTCTGCGCTCAAGATCTCGTTCATTTTTTAGTCGGGTATTAATTCTGCTATTAAGGCTACTTAATAAACCATGAAATTCCTTATTAAAACTACTAACAATGCTTTCTTGCTCATCTTCTATAGTTAATGGAAAGGTAACTCCCCAAATTTGCTCGCAATCTTCTTTTGCAAAATCATCAAAAAACTCATTAAAACCAGCAATTAGATCAGATTTTGAAAATAGAACATAAACAGGGAACGTCATACCAAGTTGGTTTTGTAATTCTTGTAAGCGTTGTTTTATCGCCCGCGCATGTAAATTACGTTCTGTTTTCGTTTGGTTTAATAATTCAGACATTCCCATACTGATTATTACCCCATTAATAGGACGTAAAGGTCTAAATTTTTTTAATAAACCTAAAAAACCTTGCCATGCACGAGCATCTTTTTTTGCATGGCTATCTTGTGTGGTATATCTACCCGCAGTATCAATTAACACCGCTTTATTGGTAAACCACCAGTCACAATGACGTGTTCCTCCTACACCTTCAATCATGTCCACGCCCATTTTTTCTTTCAATGGGTACTCTAAACCTGAATGTTGAATGGCCGTAGTTTTACCAGAGCCTGGAGGACCAATCATGATATACCAAGGCAATTCATAAATATTTTTATTATTGGCAAACTTAGTCGCTTTTAGTATATCAAGGGCTTGCAACATTTTTTTATGGAGTACATCTATCTCACTTTTAACGGCTTCATCAGTTGAGCTTTCTTCACCGCCCTCTTCACCATTAATTAGGTTATTCACCATTTCTTCACTTTGTTTTTTATCTTTCATTTTGCTGGTGAATTTTATCGCACCCCAAACGATAATAATAATTAACAACAATATGATACGAGCAGATATCGTTATTAAAGGTTCATAACCGGCAATAGCAATCAAGGGACCACCAAACCAAATTAAAAGGGCTAAACACGTGAAGCCGAAAATGGTAATCACTGTTTTGGACTTTAAAAAGGTGAACAATTGATTCGCTTTTTCTTTAAATGACATAACAATTCCCTGTGAACAACTAAAATAACAAGTCTATTTCTATTCGACGATTTAATGCTCGATTTTGAGCATTACTGTTTTCAAACCTAGGCTGCGACTCTCCAACGCCTTCAGGCCATAAACGCCCTTTTAAAGAAGCATTATTCGCAAGATAATTACCTATCGACGTTGCTCTGGCTAGCGAAAGGTGCCAATTAGACGGAAACTTGGTGGTAAAAATAGGTTCATCATCGGTATGGCCTGTAATTAATATTTTTCCTTGAGTACTTTCTAGCGTTCTAGCAATTTTTGCCAATATGGCTTCAAAGTCGGCTCGGGGTTGAGTGCTACCCGAAGAAAACAGATCGCCAGCGCCTATTCTGATGCGAACACGATCAGACAGTTGTTCAACTTCAAGTAAGTTTCGAGATATTTCGGTTTGCAATAACTGCTGCAAAACTAAAGCTTCATCACGACTCAGATTTTGCGTTTGTGAATTGTCGTTTTCATACCAAGGAACTAAAGAAACCAGCTCTTTATAAACCGTAGATGAGTAATTATTGATGTTGTAGCTAAATGCCATATAGATAAAAAGTAATACAACACCAAATAACGCACCTATAACCCACAGTGGAAATGGTTGTTGAAATTCATCATCATATATTACTTTGTCTCGCCAATTTGGTGAAAGCTCACGATGTAATTCTCCTTTAAAAGCCTGAACACTGTGGTACGCTTTATCTCTTAAATCTTCGAGTTTTTGTTCTCCCTGTGTTTCAACTTTCATCTTCCCAACAAAGCCAAGCGTTAAGCAAAGGTACATTAACTCTATCAACTGGTGTTTTTCAGCTGGGTTTTGCAGTGCGCTTTCCAAGATTGTGTAAAAATATTCCCCACCAAAGGTTTCATTATGGAACGTTGATAACAGACTTTCAGAAGCCCATACACTGTTGCCACCCCATGGCGTATTTAAAACCGTTTCATCTATAAAACTGCATAAACAATAACGTGCGGATTGAATATCTTCAGTAATAACATTTTCAGTACGAAGTGATTGTTCATAAGCTTTTATTAAGTCAACACATCGCAACCTTAGCGTATTTATATCATCGTTTTGTTTTGACGTTTTAAGCTTAATACAAGTAGATAATAGTGTACCTGCATTATCAACCAATGGATTGTTAGACATGGTTAACACCGTATTATAGGCACGACTGTCTACTTTCTTCTCACTGACAACCGTTTTAATTCCTTCCTGTGATGGAGCACTATCGGCTTTATTATGCAGGCTAGCACCTTTTCCGGGCCTAGGCTTTAGTATTGTTTTATCATTCACCGTAATATTTATCCTTAAATTAATAGCCGGTTTCCATTGAGAATTTGTTATAAAAACCGTTGAATTCTATCGTAAAAACATCCATAAACACGCTATCGTAAGTGTGGAGGTTTGTTGCAAATGCAATTAGTTATGATTGTTATGATTGTTATGAACACAACCAATAAACCAATACATTTACGTGGCTTAAAGCAAAATAGACATAACAAAATATCCTCGCTATATCTATGGCTTCATGTTTGTTTTCTTCTTTGTAACCATAAACAAAGAACACCACCAATGGCATACCAATAAAAGTACCCAGTAGAAACCACCAATAATGGTCGCTATACCAAGGTAATATTAGAGATGCTGGTATTAAAAATAGAACAACAAAAAGAGAAACTTCATCTTTGTTTTGTCTAGCTGGTAGGCGGTCAAATAAGGTGGCAGATAAAATAACAGCGATGAGTGCCCCATAGGTTAAATATGGCCAATGATTTAAAGCCGCTATTGCCGAATTTATTTTGAAAAGCAGTAAATCTCCATTGGTATAATATGCGAAATCAATTGATACGAATAAATCCCCTAGATAAGCGACTAATTGATAAAGCCCATAACCAAATAAAGCTAAAAAAACACTGCCAATGCTGTGGTTTTTCATGAGTTTTAGATCAAATTCAACCCATCGGTATTTATGAGCCACAACTTTTAAACCTACACCGTATAAAACTAACAGCATTAACATTATTAATGCATATACAAATTGAGACGAATAAAATAGCGCTAATAAGGGCGTAACAGCTATAACTAACTCACTGTTATGCTGACATTTTTCATGACCCGTTTTATAGTCACCATAAATAATGACAGGTATAAATAAAAACAATACTAATATAACGAGGTATAAATTCATTCACTTTGACCTAAAACCGCTACATAGCACTATTAATTGCTTCTCTTACCGAGCGATATAACACCCCTAATGTTTTATCAAATACCCATTTTATAACGTCATAGGTGAGCTCTGTTAATTTGTAGGCGGCCTGCCCTGCAAATACCAACATATGACCGAGTAAGCCTGCTACTTGTTTACCGTACTTAACCGACGCTTGTGCTACTTTGACTAATGTTCTAGAGATGAGATCATAAAAAGTCAGTGCTGAACCTACCGTCGCCTGTGCCATAATAGCGCTATAATAACCAGCATCTTTCAACAAGGTAATCAGCGCGGCACTAATTTTATCGGCCCAATAGGCACTGTAAGAAGCTTGATTGCGGTTATCATAATCAAGACGCACTGGCGTATTTAAAAAGTTATCAGAGCGCTTTTGTAATACTCCCCAATCATTATTGTTTGCAGATTTTACATAACCCGGATTACCATTAGTCCCCATTTTATGCGCGCTAGGACTGAAGCCCTGACCACTATTTAATCGATATTCGCTGCCATTATAAGGCGCATGAGCGAATGGCCAAAGGGGAACATTAGGCACAGGATCAGCACCATGGGTACAACGAAATATATTATCAACTCTCGCGGTTGTTTGAGCTGAAAAACCATTTAGACCAATTCGTGGTGAGCCAAAAGTATACAAATTAACCGGCATGCCATATTCACTTTTCAGCCAGTCAGCTGTTAACCCAGCTAAGGCCCCTCCTAAACTATGACCGACACAATGCACGGTACCAATAGTGCCTTGTTTTTTTGCTTGGGTGATATATTGCTGAAAAGCAGGTTTCATGGTGTTAAAGGTTTTATTAAAGCCAGCATGTACACTCGAACCAGTTGTTGAACCCGTTAATCCCACATGGGCATCAGTTATGCCATCACGTAAAGAGGTTGTGCCCCTTATTGCAATAACATGATCTCCTTTATATACGCCTTTTCCTTGACCAAGCAAAGCAAAACCAGTAGTTCGGTGGAAAAGGTGTGAAAAAAAGCCACCTGAGACCCCTCTTACGGGTCCGTTGGATAGATCGAAATCGAAAGAAGAATCTACTAATTGACTAGCGGCAACTCTATATTTTCCTTGTTTATTCGCGGTTTTAATTTGATATGAAAGCTCAGCTAGCTCCGAAGCTAACTTTGGAGGTATATTCAACATAATAGATTCCTTTTTATTTGTTTTTCCATCTACATATACTCAATACGTTATGAGTAAATTCGGGGTATTCGTAATTTATAAAATAATTTTTTTCTTCCTGCATTGTAAGATCACAATTTAGTTGTTGAAGCTTATTATAAATATTTTTATGAGCCTTCCCTTCAGTAACCGTGTACCAAAGTAAATACTCTTTATCTTTATAATTAAGGTCAACCGTCTGAAAAACTCGGGTTTCATCTAACATTTGACCTGGTAGACGAGAGCGTATGATCTGCTCAGGAAAATAAAACTCACCATCGTTATTAGTTTTACTTTGATCAGATATCTCATCCGCATAAGTAAGTGTTCTATTAATAACCACGTTTTTAATTGGTTTTCCTGCAACAGTAATGCGACCATGAATTTCAGGTGATAAATAAACATCATATTTTTTAAATAAACCAAACATAGAGGTGGCTGCCTGTGTCGAAAATAAAAAAAGAAGTACAGAAACAGCAAGTATTGCAATAACGAGAAGACGTTTTTGATGAGAGAAAGCAAAGTTCATAGTCGTCCTTGATTACCTTGATATTCCTTTATTTTTTAAGCTACTGCTTAATAGCAATGTATTAGCATTACAAATGCGAGAGTAATATAAAAGAAAATTTGTTTTGATTCAAGCACTAGTTAAATTCGAATTTATTTACCAACGACAAATACTGTGTACTAAATAACCATCTTGTGGGTACTCAACACTGTCAAATTCATGTTCTTCTTCTGAATTAGCCAAATCACAGTGTAATTTTTTCATACGTTCCGTTAATGCTTTATTAGGTTCAATTCCAATGGCCTGCGTATACCAGAGCATGTAATCTTTATCATTAGCTTTAGCTACGATAACCTGCCTAATTCTCGACTCATCAAACATAGAGCCTGGTTTTCTTGAACGAATATTTTTCTCATCAAAAGAAAAACGACCCTCATCGTCAGTTAATGTTTCGTCAATCAACTCTTTATCATCACCATAGGTCAATCCTCTAAAGACTTTAAGGCCGACAACAGGCTCGCCGTTATTGGTGATTACGCCGTGAACTTCGGGTGATAAGTGAACATCATATTTTTTAAATAAACCAAACATAGTGGTGGCTGCCTGTGTCGAAAATAAAAAAAAAAGAACAGAAACAGCAAGTAATACAATAACGAGAAGACGTTTTTGATGAGAGAAAGCAAAATTCATAGTCGTCCTTGATTACCTTGATATTCCTTTATTTTTTATGGTACTGCTTATTAGCAATGTTTTAGCATTACAAATGCAAGAGTAATATAAAAGAAAAATTTTGTTGATTCAAGTACACTACTGATTCAAAACGTGTTTTACAGAGCTAATTCGTTCGCTATTTTTAGTGCTTAGCTAAATGAGTCTGTGCCAGTAATATTCTATTAATCCTTAAAAAAGCACAGTCATCTCCATATTATTTTTTAAACTAATGGTATTTTATATTGAATTTTTTTTATTTAAGTAGCAAAATATCGCTCGTATTTATATAGGTATATTAATTGGTTTTTTCTGCCGTTACCTATTTTTCTTTAAAGGACTAATGTTAATTATGGACAATACTCATTCTAATACTTCATCTCTAGATAATAAAACAGTGCTTGCGGGTGTTTCACCTAAAAAAGCAACTAAGCCCCTAAATATTATTGGAAAATGTCTAAAAAACCGTTATTTAATAGAGTCACAAATTGGCTCAGGTGGGATGAGTGACATCTATCGAGCTAAAGACTTGCATCTTGAATCAGCGGGAATAAGTGAGCCTTATGTAGCGATAAAAGTTTTGCTGCATCAGTTTTCTTCAATTCCAGAGGCAAAAGAAATATTAGTTAAGGAGGCGAGAAAAACCCAACAGTTATCCCATCCTAATATTATCCGCGTATATGATGTAGATTCATATGAAGACTTTCATTTTATCGTAATGGAATGGTTAGATGGTGAAACACTTGATCAAGTAATAAAACGCTCTAAACCTGTGGGCGTTCCTTTTAAAGGTGCCACGATTCTAATTCAACAAATTGGAGAGGCGCTTGCTTATGCACATAAAATAGGCATAGTCCATACCGATTTAAAACCATCGAATATTATTTTAACCCGTCAGGGCATCATTAAAATTTTCGATTTTGGTGTCGCCAGAGCATTACAATTAAATTTTGATAAATATGCTGTTCAACATAACGAACACTCATCTCCTCTTAGTGGTTTTACACCGGCTTATGCCAGTTATGAACAACTAGAAGGTGATCCGCCTTGTGCAACTGATGATATTTTTTCTTTTTCTTGTATCATTTATGAGTTGCTTTCATCTAAACATCCGTACCAACGAACCGCCGCTAATAAAATCGATCTTAAAACTACACCGTTAAAGAAACCTGGTCACTTGAATTGGCTTTTATGGCCAACATTAAAACAAGGATTAGCTTTAAAAAAAGCACAACGCTGTAAAAATGTAGAAATAATTACCAAAGGCTTTGCTAACAAACTATGGCCAAAAGTCTTAGGGGTTGCGGCGTCTGTTGTTGTTGCTACTGCTGCATTTCAAGTTTACCAGGCCCAACATATTGAAATTAAAAATTTAAATAATGTAATTGCCTTAAGTGACAGTGAACAAAATAAAATAAATGCATTTAAAAATTTGTCTACTTTGGATTTGCTATCTCAGTTAGATAGTATACCAGCAGAGCAAAGACTACTTAAGCAAGGGCTGCTGAGAGAACACCGACCATCAATTCTTAAGATTGTCGAGAAAAGGATTTTAAGTGTTCCTAAAGGTGTTAATGGTATCTATAAAGATTATGATCAAATAGATCTAATTATTGACGATGCCTTGACTCTTTATCCAGATTCAATTCGTCTTATCGAATTAAAAAATGAATCAAATAATAGCCGTATTGCAACCGTTGATGCTTTGACAGAACGACTCAATTTACTTTTAACTCAAGGGCGCTATTCTGAACAAGCAGATAATAGCATTGACCGAATAATAAATGATTTAGCCTTTATCGATCCTACCTATCGGTTTCAGCCAGATGAAAATGTATTCAACATTTATCGAGATAACTTTAGTTTAGCGTTAAAAAATCATGACGTTGGTGAAATAACAACATTGATAAGTGTAGGCGAGCTTGCTTTCCCAAACCATAAAAGTGCTAAACCACTGTTAGAATTTGGTAAAGCTATGAAGTTATCGGTAACACAATTAGCCAGATACAATGAAAAAATCAATGCGGGTCAAACTGTTCAATATCCTTACAAAGCAGCTGAAGTTTTTTATAAAACAACCTTTGAACAATTTAACAATGAGTTAAACCAGTTGAGTGAAGCTAAGGAACTAATGAAAATCGATCGAAAGATCAGTGAACTTGATCACTTATTACCAAACGACTTTATACCGTTAGTCGCAGTTAAAAAGCAAATGGCTGCCTTTTATCTAAATTATGGTAATGAATCGTTGGCAAAAAACCATCTAAAAACAGCAAGGAAATTAATTAAAAGAGGTAATGAGCTATATACCCTTATTAATTAGTAACACTAAAAGCGTTTTGCTTTTTATGTATTAAACGCAATTATTATCACATTGTTTTCATAGCATATAACAGATATAACTTTATAAAAGGTATTCTTAATAAATGGAATTGATTTTAAAAATAGTAAGCTTTCATCGGCTTTCTCCTGAACAAAAATCAGAAATAAACGTGAGCAGCTCTTTAACATTAGGTCGTTCTGAAGACAATGACTGGCATTTACCAGATCCTGAAAAAATAGTCTCTGGACTACATGCTCGCATTGAAAATAAAGCCGATAGTTTTTATATTTACGATTTATCAACTAATGGATTGTTTATAAACCGAGCCGTGGAAGCACTCGGTAAATCCGCTAGCCATAAATTATCTCAAGGTGACTTGTTATCATTTGGAGATTATGAAATAGAGGTCAAATTAATCACAGACCCGAAAGCAACTAACCCCATGACTCAACGACCTGCTGTAGCGCAAGCTGCTGTTAATGTAGTGGCGGGGGTAAATACTGCACAAGGAATATCGGCACACAGTATTTTAAATGACACATTATCGAATTCAGTTAAACAAAAACAAATGCCACTGGTTTCTAATGATTTAAATGATCACTTTGACGTTCCTCAGCCGATTCCACAAGAATGGAATTCTGTACATGATGAAGTTAACTCAAATAACTCTATTACCCATGATGATACCAGCATTATCGCAGATACGCGTTTACCAGATACGTCTTTTTCTGCTCATTTAAATCACCCTAATGAATCCACACCACTAACGGTAAAAAATGACAAACCTCAAACGCCGGCTTCAATTCATAATGCCTCTTTTGAATCGTTCTTTGAAGGATTAGGCGTATCACAATCCTTATTCCCTGACCAAATTAGTGATGAATTGCTTTATGAAATGGGTGAAAGTATGCAACAACTTTTGATGGGATTAATGACATCATTAAGAACTAGAACTGCCTTAAAAAATAAATTTAGAATTAATCAAACCACATTCCAACAACAAGAAAACAATCCTTTAAAATTTTCAGCAACCATGGATGATGCATTTCAAAACCTTTTTTTAAAGAAAAGCTCTAGTTTCTTATCTGCAAGTAAAGCAATAACTGAAGCGTTTGATGATACACAAAAACATGATATAGCCTTGAGTGCAGGTACAATAGGCGCAATACAAGGTGTATTCAATCAACTAGCCCCTAGTGAAATAGAGAAAAAGTGTTTGAAGGAATCTGTTCTTGATCAAGTTATCCCCGGACAAAAACAGTCAAGATTTTGGAGAATATATCAAAGTTTACATAAGGATATGGTAGAAGAAGTGAATACGCAAAACAGCTCTCTACTTTCAGATGATTTTGCTAAAGCGTACGACAAGAAGATTCAATCATTATAATAATTAGTAGGTACACAATGAATTTAAAAAATATATTTTTAACAATGTTGCTTTCAACCATGTTAGTGGGTGCATTAAGCTGCTCAACCATAAATGCGATTATCCCCCCCTCAACCGACATAAATTTTAACGTTTCAGCTGATATTAATCCTGATATGAATGGCAGAGCATCACCCGTAGTGGTTAAAGTTTTTGAGTTATCCTCTCGCACTATTTTTGATACACAAGATTTTTTTACTCTTTATGAAAAACCTGAAGAAATTTTAGGGCCAGATTTACTTAAAAAGGATGAATTAGAGCTTCAACCCGAGCAATTAAAAACTCATAAAATGGTATTAAATAAAAATACACGTTATGTCGGTTTTGTAGTTGCTTATCGAAATATAGACAGCTCTCGTTGGCGTTCAGTCATAGAAGTATCGCCAACAGGCTATGATAATTTCACTCTTAATATTGAAAAATTAGCAATTTATGACAACCAAAAATAACAATAGAAAAACCTATAAATACAATGATACAAGAGGGATCTTATGAGTGATTATAGTCCAATTGCTTGGACCGAAGGCATGTTCTTATGTCCACAACACATGCAGCAGCAGGAACGCTATTTACAATTTCAACATTCAACAATTAACACCAAAGTTAACCCGTTGCGCTGGGGGGTGTTTAATTTCGAAATTGATAGAAGTGTGCTCTCATTAGGGCAATTTAGGCTCAACAGTATTGACTGCCTTTTTCAAGATAGTACGGTGGCTATTTTACCTGAACAAAACCCGCTACCTGAGCCAATCAACATACCCTCAGGTACTTTAGATCAAGTGATATATTTAGTTATTCCTATTAATAAAAGCACTGGTTTAAACATATCAAATGGCGATACTGAACAAATTACGCGGTATCATTTTCACGATCACAATATCATTGATACAAGTGTCGGCTCAGACGCCACAGAAGTACTGCAAGTAGGAAAACTTCAGTGTCAATTAAAATTACAAAGTGAAGACCGAGCTGGATATGTATCTATTGGTATTGCCCGCGTTATTGAAGTATCTGATGAAGGGCTTGTTAGTTTAGATAAAAAGTTTATCCCACCTTGCCTAGCAATAAATAATATTTCTGGCTTAACAAGAGTCACAAGAGAAATCATCGGAATGATTAATCAACGAGCCGATGCTATAGCAGCAAGACTCAGTCAAGCTCAAGGCTCTTCTAGTTCGATATCTGATTTCTTAATGCTGCAATTATTGAATAAATATCAACCGATTTTTGAACACTATGGCTTGTTATCAGGTACTCACCCAGAAACTTTATACAACACTATTATCATGTTTTCTGGTGAGTTGGCCACTTTTAGTGCGCCAGATAAACGTTCACCTACTTTCTTAAAATATCAACACGATAACCTGACTAATATATTTAATAGTTTATTAATAAACGTTACTCAAAATTTAAGTAGCGTACTAGAGCAAACAGCGATAGAGTTGCCATTAGAAAAGAGTAAGTACGGTATTTATTTCACCTCAATACACGACAAACATTCACTTGAAAGTGCTGACTTCATTTTAGCAGTGAAGGCTGCTATACCGAGTGAAGAATTGCGTCAACGTTTGCCAGCACAAATAAAAATTGGCTCTGTAGAAGGAATTAGTGAATTGGTTAATAACCAGCTTCCCGGTATTGCTGTAACTGCTCTCCCCGTCGCACCAAGGCAAGTTCCTTACCATTCAGGCTATCACTATTTTCAATTAAACAAACAAAGTAGTCATTGGCTCAAGTTACACACAAGTGGTGGTATTGCTTTGCATTTATCAGGTAACTATCCTGATTTAAAAATTGAATTGTGGGCAGTGAATCAATAAGCTATTAATAAAGTTACAAACAATGACTGCATAATCTTTTAATAACTCAATAACAACGCATTGCGAATCAAGTTAATTTTCATAATGCGTTGACTTCTAATATCAAATAATAATGTTTGTTACTTAGATTAGACTTATAAAACAATTACCATAAAGCCTTTTTCTAAGATTAAGAAAAAGGCTGCTAAAATTCATATTCTAGAGCTACACGTAATACATGGCCCTTACTGCGACGGTTTAATCCGGTAATAAAACCAAATTCCCATTTCAATTGTTTTTGTCCATCAAAACGTTGCAAGCCTTGTAATGCTGGTCCAATGCCAATATAGTTTTCACCTGAATATAGCTCAATGGCTGGTTGTACTTGCTCAAGGTAACGGTAACGATATTTCATTCGAAATTCAGTTTCAAATTCACTTTCAATGCTTTGGCCCCATTCATGAATAAGAAAGGCGTTTAAAGTCAAACTTGTGCGACCAAATTCTTTTTCAAATAACACTCCAGTGGTTATTTCCCGGTTTTTTTGTTGATGTTCTTGCTCTATTTCAAATAGTACACCCCAATCAGCCCAAAACTCCCCCTGTTCGGTTAACATCCAACGAACTTCAACTTCATAAGAGGTTAAACGAAAATTATCATCACTATCTTGCTCTCCAACAAAATAAAACTCTAACATAGCATTATTAGATATTGAGCGGCCATAAGCAAACCGCTGTGCCAATTGATTATTTTTACTTTCTC
Source organism: Colwellia sp. KU-HH00111 (assembly GCF_040362745.1). Lineage (NCBI taxonomy): Bacteria > Pseudomonadati > Pseudomonadota > Gammaproteobacteria > Alteromonadales > Colwelliaceae > Colwellia > Colwellia sp. KU-HH00111. Next base: position 62,747 of record NZ_BAABWO010000003.1, read on the forward strand.
TGTGAGAAAATAATCGCCATTCAATCTCTTGTTCATTAGGTAAAACATAAGGATGATAGACTTTGTCTACTACCACACCATCAGCTAATGCAGAGGTCATTAGGCTAAATATTAATGATAGACTGATGCCAATAGTATAAAAAGTCACTTTAAAATATAACAATGGTTTCATGATTGTGCTCCGTTAGCTGATAACAGCAACTGTTTTATTTTACGTAGTGTTATCGGAATAACAAAAGCAATTAGGAACGTAATTAAGTGGATTGTTGAAGGCGTTGTTTCATAACCGAATAGCACAGTAAGCAGTTGCCCTACTTCAGAATTTTCTGCTATTAAGTGTCCACTATCCCAAAGTTGTTGACCGCTTGATAATATATCGACTTGTTGTAACAGAACAACGCCATGCATCAATTGGCCAATAGCAAACAAAAGTATAAAATAATTAGAGCAATTTTTGGCCAAATTATTGTTGATAAATGATAATAAAAAATAGAATAAAATAGCAATGCTCACGCAAATCCCCCCACCTAAAATAATGCCTAAGAACATTGCCTCGAAGTGTTGAGCTTGTGACCAATAATTTGATAAGTAGGCAATAAAGTAGGCACCTTTAACACTGGTAATAAGTAACAATATGATAAAACCCAGATTGGCTTTAATTCGACTATTGTTTTGCTCATTAAACATGAATAAGCCAGCAACAAATAAGTAGATTAGCACCGACACTAGCGCTAAAAAAAGTTCTAAGCCTTTACCATCGAATTGTTGTGATAAATATGAGAGGTTTTGACTAAGTAACAATGTACTAATAGTGATGATAATGAGTGTTAACATAAACCATTTTACACTGTACATGTTCAATTTATTCAAAGGAAACTGTAGTAATAATAAAGATGACACAATAAAAATAGGCAATGCATTTTGTAAAAATAACAGCACGGTATTAATTAACATAAGCGCCCTCCTTTAATACATGTTTATCAGCTAACGATTGAACTACAACTATTTTTCCTTTAGCACTATGAGGATGATATTCACCAAAAAACTTATATTCACCACTGGACAGTGGGCCGATAAAAATAATTGCTGTTTGATGTGGAAACAATACTTTTTCTCGGTTGAGCGAAAAACTATCAAATTCTTCAATAGTATTATCACGATTAGTGATCACAAGTTTGATTTTTGTATTGGCTGGAATAGTGACTGTAGCAGGATAAAATAAATGATCTTTGACCAATAAATGTAACTCGGGGCGTTTTGCTTGGCTTGCGAAGGCAAAAAGCAATACAAAACTATAAAATACAAACTTGGTTAAATATTCCGGTAACAGTTTACGCATAACTTAGTTCCGGCGTTTGATTGTGCCTTGGGAATATAACCTCAATTTTAAGTCCATGTAATACAGGTGACCTTGACAGTTTGATGCTAGCGTTATGTGTATCTGCAATATGACGAACTATGGTTAAACCTAATCCACACCCTAGCGCTGAGGAATTATGTTGATCCCCTCCTACTCGGTAAAACCTGTCAAAAACTCTCTGATATTCCCCTTCAGCAATTCCTACACCAGAATCTTCCACACAAAGAATTACAGTTTGATCTTTTTGTTTAACGGTCACGGAAATTTCGCCGTCAATGGGCGTATATTTATTAGCATTGGAAATTAGGTTAGTAGCTAATAAATGTACTGCCAACTCATCTGCAAATAAATAAATATCATTACTATTTAAATGAATACGTTGATTTTTCGCATAAATATCGTTGTACAGGTCAGCAATAACAGATTTTAAACATAAATTAAGATTAAAGTCACAGTGGGTGTAGGTCAATTTTGCTGAGTTTGTTTGATTCAGATGCAATATTTGATCAATTACATGGCCCATCCTATCAACACTCTTCGTCAATGCTTTAATTGATTCTAGCTTATCAAATCCAATCGAAACCGTTTGTGAAACCGCGAGCTGATCCTGTTGTTTCAGTTCATAAATAAGGTTGTGTATGTTAACTTTTAACACACTGAGCGGTGTTCTTAACTCATGAGCTGCATCAGAAGCAAAATGTCGCTCCCTTTGAAATGCGGCATCTAGCCTAGTAAATAATTGGTTTAGAGTCTGAACTACATCTGATAACTCAGTATTATCCACTTGTAAGTTTAAAGGACTAAAATCATGACTTTTCCTTTGGCTCAATTCATCCCTTAATTGATGTAATGGTTTTAGCCCTTGAGTAATGACAATAAAGATCAAAATGGATAATAAAATGATGGCAATTATCATTGGTGTGACTGCAGATAGAATTAACGACTGCGCTAGAATAAATTGCGTTTGCAGTGGCTGCGCTACAATTACGCGTATTGTTGGTGCGTTTAACTCTGGCGAGTTATTTGTTGATAAATTAGCTATTTTCAGCGCACGCCAACGTTGTGCTAAAAAATTAACTTCGAAAAAATGATGCGTTTGATCAGCAAAAAGATTATCAGTACTAATTAGGTGATCGGGGGCATTATTACTCTTAAATACTAAACGTTGGTCTTTCCATACTTGAAACGCAAAACTTGCTTGTTGAGCAATTTGAATAGTGGAACTACTAAAATCTGCAATTGCCTTTGATTGTGAATGAATCGCCAATAGTGTATTGGCAATGTCTAACAATTGGTGGTCAAACTGTTCTTGCGCCTTTGACATACTGCTTTTATAGCCTTGAGTAGCAGCAATAAAAGTAATTAAAGTTAACATTGAAAATAAGGTTAATACCAAATAGCGGCGAATGCTCATAAAATTTATTTAGCCTTTGTTCAAGCTGGTTATACCAATGAAGAATATAAAGTGACTGTGTTTAACCAATTTTGCTTGTTCTAGGTTCGCTAATGAAGTGCTGAGTTGGGGATAAATTTAATCAAATTGGTTTAATATTAATAATATAACCAACACCACGAACATTTTGAATAAATTTATTCGGTAAACTTTTTCGTAGTTTATGAATATGTACCTCTACTGCATTACTCAATATTTCTTCACCCCAGTGATAAAGTTTAGACTCAATATTTTCACGTGACAGTATTCTTCCAGCATTTTCCATTAATGCTTTCAAAACCATAAACTCTTTTTTAGAAAATACTAACTCAGTTTCTTGTAATGTAGTTTGATCGCAAACAAATACTTTATGGGCAAGTGTATCAAGCTTAACATTCTTGATAGAAATGATCGATGAGTTCACTGTCCCTAAACGACGTTCTATCACACGTAATCGTGCCATTAGTTCCTCAATTTCAAAGGGTTTGGCTAAATAATCGTCTGCACCATAGTCAAGGCCTTGAACTTTACTATCAATTGAATTTCGTGCTGTTAAAATAATAACCGGCAGTGTAGTGTTGTGATTTCGTAACTCTTTCAATAATGTTAAACCATCCATATCAGGTAAACCTAGATCAAGGATCATCATATCATGTTCAGGTGTGGCTAAAGCAGTTAAGGCCTGCTTCCCTTGGCTAACATGATTAACAATGAAGCCTTTTATCTTTAGGGATTGCTGCAGAGCATTTGCTAGGGGTAAATCGTCTTCTACCAACAATAAACGCATGTTATCTCCTTGCCCAATATTTTATCGCTTGTTGTGTTAAAAAGTGCTCAGCATTTTCCTCTTTCAATAATGCTAGTGTTGCTAATATACCCGCTTGTATACATTGTGGCGCAGCGACTGTGATTGATCTAGGTGCATTTACAATGGGCCATCCTGTTTTTGCATTTAAAATATGCCCATAACGTAAGCCATTATTAATAATATACCGCTTTGCATCGCCACTTGTTGCTAATGCACCTGTTTTTAACGAAACGATCATATCAGGTGCATGCTCAGATATAAGTTTGTTACTTAAGCCTGGGTGCTCTATGGCCACTTGCCAATAGGCGTCGTTTTGGCGTGGACTTGTCACAGCTAAATCACCACCTAAATTGACAAGCACTGGAACTGTTGTATATTGCTTGGTTAATAGGATTGCGCGATCTACTGCATATTCTTTACCTATACCCCCAAAATCAATTTCCATCCCTTTGGCTAAAGTAATGCTATGGCGATCAAAACGTATTTTATGCCAACCTAAATAAGGCATGACGGCCCTAATGGTATCCGGTGAAGGAAATTGCGAGCTATCCAGAATATCGCCATTAAAAGACCAAACTTTGCGGAGTATTCCGGAACTTAGATCAAAAAGGCCATCACTTAATTGATAACATTGCGTTGCAAAATTTAACAGCAAATAAGTTTCTTCATCAATAACAACCTGTTTACCAGCGTTACTATTTATGGCACTACACATACTATGAGGATCATATCGACTATATTTATCTTCAATGCGCCAAACTTCAGCTGAAATAATATTTGCTAAAGCTTGCACTAATGACTTGTCTTGAGTTTGCACTAGAATTTCACAGGGACTAGCCATGGCATTAAAATGAATACCATAGCTGTCATCATTTTTACTTAAGGTGACCTTTCTCTTTTTGTTCACAGTTTATCTTTAAAATGAATAATTTACTTGGGCAATAATAGCATCTATGGTTGGATAAAGTTCAACATCATTTAATACGCCTGGTGAATCGAAGCCTGCGTCGGTAGGCGCTTGATGATAATACTCTAACCTAAATGACAAATCGTGACCATTATTAACTATTAACCCATATTTTAAGCCAATAGTGACTGCCGTCATTTCACCTATCCGGTAATCAGCACTAGCAAATTGTGGCAGAACTTTTTCATCTAACAAAAAAGGTTGATAAAAATTTGCAGCACTTTGTTGGTAAAACCTAAAATGGGGTTGAATAAAACTATCCGCACCAAAATTATCACTCAACTTTATTCTTAACCGTGAGTCTATGGTATGCGAGGCTATTTCCCAATCATCCCACATATATCGGTAGGATAAGTCTAATACCGAGTTGTCAAAATGGTATAAAGATTGCGCATAAAGGCTTTGTTTAATGCGTGAATCTGGCCGGGATTCATAGCGGTAATCTTGGGCTATACCGTCATTATTAACCACAGATAATATTTTAAAAGGGTCGGTTAAATAGCCATCTACTGTTGAATAGGAGTAATTAAACTGCATTAACATTCGGCGATTAATAACTTGGGTAAAGCCGAGTAATATATCGGTTGTGGATTTATCATCATCACTACCCCGTCGTGTTTGAGCGAAATTCTCATTCCAACTATCCTTATCACTGTCACCAATAAGCATGGAAGTTAACGGTTTAGGCACCCCTCCCTCTGGACTAAAAGTATCTTGAAAATAGCTAAAACCAACAGAAACAGTGGAGTTTTTGCGATCAAAATCGAACGCAACATTACCATTGATACCTAATGACAAATAATCATATTCTTTAGATAAGTGCGCGCCACCACTGACACGATGGTTTGAGGTAATAGGCTGGGTCCATTGTGCGTTAAATTGCACACGCGTATCGTGAAAGGTATCATCTAAAGGAACATCCTCTGATGCGATGGTATATTGGCCATTTCCTGATGGGCGGGTGAATGTTTGAGCTTTTGGTTGGGCAACCGCGCCATTAGCTGAAGCACCAGTTAAAGCATCTATAGTTAGTTTAAGGTTAAGCACTTCTTCATTTTCAAAGGTTTTTTTTGCATTGAAAATAGCTTCACCCGCACTCACTCTGTCGGCTTCATTATAAAAAAGTATGGCGCTATCAAATTCCCAGGCGCTATCATCAACAACAGTGGCAGTGTCGGCCTGAGCGAGACTAGTGTTACCTAACAATGCTGCTGTTGCTAGCGTTAATGCTGTTTTTATATTGGCTGTTTTAGTGTTATTTTTCATTTTTTGATACCGTGAAAATTGTTTAGGAAAACTGTTCTGCTTAGTGATTAATTACAACCACAGCCACCGCCACCAAAGCCCTTACCCCCACTTGATGCTTCTTTACTAAAGTAAATATGATCATCTAATGCGGCATCAATTGGCTCAGCATTTAACGACATTTCTTTTGTTGCCAGTAAATCACGTTCCCAAGGCTCTACCCCAAGGTTTGCACATGAGGTAATACTGACAATTAAAGGAACAAACAATGTCAACTTAAACGTGTTTTTCATAATATTCTCTGATTAGGTAATTGATTATTGTCATAAAGCAGTGAGCCAGTTTGACAATTACTATTTATTAACACTTTCTTGTGCCAACAATACTTCTATTTCTTGTTGATACTGCGGTATTTTTTGTGTAAAAAACCCCGTATGACTTGATTTTATTTGCCCATCTCTTCCAATAAGCATACTGCTTGGCATTCCTTGTATTTTGAAGTGTTTGGCTATTTTTCCTTTTGGATCATAAATCACGGTGAAATCAGCCGGAATCTCTAATAAGAATTTATTTGCTAATGATTGGTTAGCATCAAGATTAACACTGATGACACTAAACCCTTGGGCTTTGTACTTTGTTTCTATATGATTCATCCAAGGGAAAGACTTTCGACAAGGACCACACCAAGACGCCCAAAAATCAAGATAGATAACCTCGCCTTGATGCATACTTAATTGTTGCTCAAGTATCTCTTGGCTATTGTTAACTGGCTGTGCAAAAACATGAATAGAGGTAAATAAAACTAAAATCGATAACATTGCTGATTTGTGCAACGCAGATTTAATGAATAGTGATAAATAAGCCAATTGAGTACCTTTAAATAAGCCGTGGTTAATGATTTAATTATTAAACCATAGACTAAGCGACTTTTCTTAAAGAATGCTTAACAAGGGTGATTTTTTGCCTATTTTGTACAAAATAATTGATTTTTTGTACACATAAGGTTTTTTTTTATTAAATACTCACTTTAAGGTTGCTTTTTGCTGTCGAACTGGCAAAGTGTCGTTAAGTAATTAGTGCTGTTGCACTAATTACTCTCACAATTTGACTTAAAACCAATAAAAGGAGTAGCGCTTCAATGTGTTCGATCTTTGGTATATTAGATATAAAAACAAGTGCTGATGCACTTCGTCCTAACGCGTTAGAATGTTCTCGCCTACTACGTCATCGTGGCCCAGACTGGTCTGGTATTTACAACAACGAGCATGCAATATTAGTGCATGAGCGCTTATCCATTGTTGATACAGAACATGGTGCTCAACCACTTTATAACGAAAACAAAACTCATATATTGGCTGTTAATGGCGAAATTTATAATCACAAAACTCTCGCCAGTGAATTAACCCAAGACTATCAATTTCAAACAGCTTCTGATTGTGAAGTCATTCTTCCTTTATATAAAGAGCATGGTGTTAATTTTGTTGATAAGCTACAAGGTATGTTCGCTTTTATCTTATACGATGAAGCAACTAACTCCTATCTAATTGCCCGTGACCATATTGGTATTATTCCTCTGTATACTGGTTATGATAGCGATGGTAACTTCTATGTTGCCTCAGAAATGAAAGCATTAATGCCGATTTGTAAAACGGTTAGCGAATTCCCTCCAGGACATATTCTAGATAGCCGAGTTGGTGAGTTACAACGTTATTACAAGCGTAATTGGCAGCAATATGCAGCAATTAAAGACAATACTACTAGTACCACCAAGATTCGCGAAGCCTTGGAAGAATCAGTAAAAAGTCATTTAATGACAGATGTTCCTTACGGCGTATTACTCTCAGGTGGTTTAGATTCATCGTTAATTTCTGCTATTACGCAAAAGTTTGCTTCTCGACGCATAGAAGAAAATGATTTGAGTGAGGCATGGTGGCCTAAAGTGCATTCGTTTGCCTGTGGCTTAGAAGGATCACCAGATTTAGTTGCTGCTCAAACGGTGGCTGACAGTATCGGCACCATACATCACAGTGTTATCTTTACTCCGCAAGAAGGTATCGATGCATTAAAAGAAGTTATCTATCATTTAGAAACCTATGATGTGACCACAATTCGTGCTTCAACCCCCATGTATTTAATGGCACGTAAAATTAAAGCGATGGGGATTAAAATGGTACTTTCTGGTGAAGGTGCTGATGAAATATTTGGCGGTTACTTATACTTTCACAAAGCGCCAAACGCCCAAGAGTTTCATGAAGAATTAAATCGTAAACTTGAACGACTGCATAAATTTGATTGCTTACGTGCCAACAAGTCTATGTCTGCTTGGGGAATTGAAGCTCGAGTACCATTTTTAGACAAAAACTTTATGGATGTTGCTATGCGCATCAATCCAGAAGATAAAATGTGCGGCAATGGCAAAATGGAAAAAGCCATTTTACGTGAATCATTTGAAGGCTATCTACCAAAAGAAATTTTATGGCGTCAAAAAGAGCAATTCTCAGATGGCGTTGGATATTCTTGGATTGACGGCTTAAAAGAGTATGTAGAGTCTCAAGTCACCGATCAACAGCTTGAAAGTGCAGCGTTTAAGTTCCCGGTAAACACGCCTGATAGTAAAGAAGCTTATTTCTATCGCTGTGTATTTGAAGAGAAGTATCCATTAGCATCAGCAGCTGATTGTGTAATTGGCGGCAAGTCAGTTGCCTGTAGCACGCAAGAAGCTTTAGCTTGGGATGAAAGTTTTCAAAATAATGCCGATCCCTCTGGTCGTGCAGTATTAAGTGTTCATAACGAAAGTTATTAACAACGAAAAACTCAATACATAGATGGTTATTTAAACCTTGTTAAATAGCCATCTATGGTATTCTAGCCAAAACCGATAAACATCACTTCCCTAATGCAATATAGCTTCAGTTTGTTGAAGAATGACTGATGCCTTTGCATCTTGTTGCCTTGTGATTAACCCCCCACTCTCTTTGATAGCTTTTGTAATATTGTGTTGTCGATCATTCATCAATTGTTGAACATTATTAGCATCTTTATACACATTAATTAATTTTTTTGACAAGTGTACATTCGGCTCTGATGCATTTTTCTTCTTGTCAGTACCTTTGGGAGAGAAACTTTCAATAGCGGTGGTTTTTGAATTATCTACTTGAGTCGTTATCGCAGGTAAGACAATGGTCGCTTTTGGCTCAACAAGCATAGCTTCATTTGCTACTGATAGTTCAGGATTGTCTGAATAGATCCAGTTGCCATTATCGTCTTGCCATCGATATATTTTAAGCTGGCTATTATCCTCTTTTATATAGTTTTCATATATCCCAGAAAGTTTATGGTAAAAATGATTAAATTTATTTTCTATAATATAAGTGTTGTTAAAAGATAAATCATCTAGCGTTAACCAAGCTTGCCCATTCGGCTTTTTTAGCACGAAAAGTCCCAAACAAGCAATGAGCATAACAACTGAAAATATAGAGACAAACAATTTCATAACTTTACCTCATTTAACATCAAGCCTCAGACAAACTCAACTGTTTAAGTCTATAACAATTGTACTTTATAACAGTTACACAAGATAACAAAGAGAGAGACATTACCTGTAAAATCGATACATCCCTCACCAATGAGAGTAAGATTAAAGAGGCGGGGTAAATAAGTAACAAATAGAGAGAAAATTCTTTCGTTTTATTCAAAATGGAATAACCTATTAAAGTAACACTAAATAAGATCATCATTAACCACATATCCCATGAAAAAAGACTCAATCCTCGAGGACTTAACACATTATGTATATAATGTGTCTGAAAATACGACATTATTTGGATAAAGGCTAGGGTAAACATTTGAAATATCAGCTGAATACAAAAAAGGCTAATTAACGAGGGTTTCAGCTCTATTTTAATGTCTGAAAATGAAAGTTCTTGTTCTACATTCGTGGTTTGATACACAATGAGTCCTTTTATTATGTTTGAATTTACGTTTAAAATTAATTAGTTGTAATTTATCCGCGAGACTTATGATCGCGGATAACAATCACCTATTGTTTTTCGCGCGAGTGAGCACTAAATACCATTAACGATATCTTTGACTAAAGGTGGTCCTTGGTAAATAAAGCCCGTATATACTTGTACTAAACTCGCACCTGCGGCAAGTTTTTCATTCGCATCGCTACTAGAAGCTATACCACCAACACCAATGATAGGTAGCTTTTTATCAAGCGCCTTGGCTAGCAACCGAATGACCGTTGTACTTTTTTCTTTAACAGGAGCACCGCTTAAGCCACCCTGCTCTGTGCCATGTTCAAGCCCTTCAACACCTTCACGCGACAAAGTAGTATTAGTTGCGATAACGCCGTCAATGTTATTATCTAGCAAACTTTTAGCAATTGATTGGACTTCTTCTTCCGTAAGATCTGGCGCTATTTTGACCGCAAGAGGCACGTACTTACCATATTGTTTGGCAAGCTGTGCTTGCTCGGTTTTCAATGCAGATAAAAGTTCATCTAACGCTGCACCATATTGTAGGGCACGTAAACCAGGTGTATTAGGTGAAGAAATATTGACAGTAATATAGGTGGCAAAGTTATACACCTTACGCATACAGTAAATGTAGTCATCTTTGGCATTTTCATCTGGGGTATCTTTGTTTTTGCCAATATTAATACCAAGCACGCCTTGGAAGTTAGCAGCCCGTACCTGACTAACAAGATAATCAACACCTTTATTATTAAAGCCCATTCGGTTAATAATTGCATCAGCTTCAGGTAACCTAAATATCCGTGGTTTATCATTTCCTGGTTGCGGTCGCGGCGTTACTGTACCCACTTCAACAAAACCAAAGCCCATGGCAGCAAATGCATCAATACACTCACCATTTTTATCTAATCCGGCCGCTAAGCCCAATGGATTAGGGAAGTCTATCCCCATCACTTTAACAGGCTTATTGGTAACGCGTTGCTTATAAATAGCATTTAAAGGTGTAGAGCCAGACTTTTTAAGCCCTTTAATAGTTAACTCGTGAATAGTTTCAGCATCAAATTGAAACAGAACTTTGCGAATGGCTGGATAAAACATAATACCTCTAATTAGTTATGCATACAGAGCAAGTATAAAAAAACCCCGCTCAACTTATTGGCAAATTCAAATAAGTTACGCGAGGATTTTATCAGTTAATGTTATGTTTATAAATTGCTTTTAGTACTTTAACTCACATTATTTATTGTGTCGTTGACAGTTTAAGCTAAGTAGCATTAGCTCACGTAAGGCAACAGAGAATTTAGCAAACTCATGGGTTTGACCAATCTTAAAGTCAGCTAACATATGTTTCCACCTGTCGAGAGACTGTGCATTGGTTTCAATCCAAGTATCTAGCAGCGCATCCAACTCATCAATATTATCTGAACAATCACAGTTTAATACCACAGAGGTTAACGAGCGTTGTTGCCAATCTAACTCTTCTCTAAACGATGCCCTAGCAAGTGCTTGCCAATGGTTACCCACTGGTTGGCGAGTAATTTGGTCTAAGAACCAATGCAATTCAAGGCGGACCCCTAACTTAAAGTAAAGGTTTGCAACTAATTCAACATTTCTACCTTCTTCTTCAGCAACTTCGGCAATATCAAGTGCCGAGAAGATCGTACTCAATTGGGAAATTCGCACTGCAACTTCAGTTGGTACGCCTGCTGCTACTAAATCAGCTTCAACACGTTGAATTTGAGCAGCTTCATCTTCAATAATAAAACTATTCAACTTTTTCGACATAATTGCAAAAGTCGGTTGATACATTGCAATTGATTCAGCAATTGATAATGACTTATTACGATGACGCAAGAACCAACGAGTAGCACGTCTTACGGTACGGCGATATTGGAATAAAATTTCAGTTTGAATTGACGTTGAAATTTTATTATTAAGCACCTCAATTTTTTTCCAAAACTCTTCTAACTCAAATATTGCACTCGCTATAGTGTAACTATTGGCAATTTCTACAACAGCTGCCCCCGTCTCTTCTTGCATACGATTAACAAAGTTGAAACCCATATCGTTACCAATTTTATTTGCCAGTTTAGTAGCAATAATTTCTGCACGTAGCGGATGCTGTTGCATTTGTGCTTGGTATTTATCTTGGAGCAATTTAGGAAATGACTTTATTAATAACCTATCATGGTATGGGTTATCAGTAATATCTGTGTGTACAAGATCTTCTTTCAATACCATTTTACTGTACGCAAGCAGTACTGATAGTTCTGGTCGTGTTAAGCCATTACCTTTAGCAATTCTTTCAGCTATTTCTTCATCATCAGGAATAAACTCTAGCGCCCTATCAAGCTTACCCGTACGCTCAAGTTCATGAATAAAGCGTACTTGTTCTTTAAGTTGATTGACACCACGCATCGCAGTAATAGATAAAGAATGGGTTTGGCGATAACAATCTTCAATAACCAAGTCACCTACTTCATCTGTCATGTCATAAAGTAGTTGGTTACGTTGTTTAACCGTTAAATCACCTGCCTGAACCAAGCTGTTCAGCAATATTTTAATGTTAACTTCATTATCACTACAATCAACACCACCAGCATTATCCACCGCATCGGTATTAATACGACCACCGTTAGCGGCAAACTCAATACGGCCAAGTTGAGTGAAACCTAGATTTCCGCCCTCACCGACAACTTTAGCTTGTAAGTCACAACCATTAATACGAAGTGCATCATTGGCTCTGTCACCTACTTCTAAGTGCGTTTCTTTAGTGCCTTTAACATAAGTACCAATCCCACCATTCCAAAGTAAATCAACTTTCATGGTTAAAATGGCTTGAATTAAATCGATAGGCGACATGCTTTGCTTTTGCGTACCTAACATTTTTTTAATTTGTGGCGTTAACTTGATTGATTTAACATGGCGGCTAAAGATACCACCACCTTCAGAAATTAAATCTTTATTGAAATCATCCCAACTACAACCCGGTAAATTGAACAAACGTTCACGTTCAGGATAAGTTTTCGCTGAATCTGGGTTAGGGTCAATGAAGATATGCATATGGTTAAAGGCGGCTTGTAAACGAATATGTTTAGATAACAACATGCCGTTACCAAATACATCACCAGCCATATCACCAATAGCAATACAGGTAAAATCTGTAGTTTGGCAATCTATATCCATCTCTCTGAAGTGACGTTTGACTGACTCCCAAGCACCTCTTGCAGTAATCCCCATTGCTTTATGATCATAACCAACACTACCGCCAGAAGCAAAAGCATCTCCCAGCCAGAAGTTATATTCATCAGAAATACCATTAGCAATATCTGAAAAAGTTGCTGTACCTTTATCTGCTGCCACAACTAAATAAGCATCATCTTCATCAAGGCGCACAACATCCGCTGGTGGAACAACTTCTCCGTTAACAATATTATCGGTGATATCGAGTAAAGCACGAATAAAGGTGCGGTAACACTCTTTACCAGCTTCAAAAATTTCTTCGCGAGTACCTTCAGGTAACTGTTTACAAACAAAGCCACCTTTTGCACCAACAGGGACAATAACAGTGTTTTTAACTTGTTGTGCTTTTACTAACCCTAAAACTTCTGTTCTGAAATCTTCTTTTCTGTCAGACCAGCGTAAACCGCCTCGAGCAACTTTGCCACCACGTAAATGCACACCCTCAACTTGCGGAGAGTATACAAATATCTCAAATTTAGGCACAGGTTGTGGCATTTCACTAATTTTTTCAGGCACAATTTTAAAGGAGATATAAGGTTTATCCCCCATTAATTTGTCAGTTTGAAAGTAGTTTGTACGAATGGTGGCATTAATCATTTCAACAAAGCGACGAATAATGCGATCGTCATCTAAGTTGGCAACCTTGTCTAATGAACTTTCAATGCTATCTAAAAGTTTAGTTAGCGCTTTCTCTTTAGCTGCTTCTTTTAACTTACTATTTGGATTGAAGCGTTGAATAAATAGGTTGATTAATAGTTGGGCAATTTCAGGATAGCGTGCAAATGTGTCTTCGATATAGCTTTGGCTGAAAATACCACCTATTTGACGTTCATATTTTGCATAAGCGCGTAAAATTGAAACGCTACGACCTTCTAACCCAGCACCAAGGATAAGTCGGTTAAAACCATCATCTTCTAAATCACCTTCCCAAACTTTAGCAAATGCATCTTGAAATAAAGAGCGCACTGTATATACATCAAAGTCACTCTCACCGGTAATGATCATTGAGAAGTCTAAGATCCAGAAAGTTTCGCCATCTGTTGTTTTAATTGCGTAGGGACTTTCGCCAATAACACGTAGACCAAAATTTTCTAACATAGGCAAAACATCAGATAGGTGAATAGGATCACCTTTATGGAACAGTTTCAGTTTTACAAAGCGGCTACCCGGTTTTTCTTCTAGTGGTTGATAGAATAGCATTTCTAAACTATCTGAAAAGTTAACTTTTTCTAGCTTTTCAATATCAACAATGGCTGATCCTGGTAACACCTCGTCTTTATAAGACTGTGGGAAATTCTTGTATTTATTACATAACGATTTTGCGATGACTTCGCCTTTATTCGCCGCAAGTGCACTGACGAGTTTATCATCCCAATTACGTGCAGCTTCATTTAAGTTCTTTTCAATTTCTTTCACGTTAATATCTGCTTTTGTTGATTTAACTTTAACAATATAGTGAGTTCTTGCTTGTACAGACTCAGAGAAATAAGTGGTAAACTCAACTTCTTGATCACTACCAAAAGCCTCTTTTAGTAACTGTTGAGTTTCAATACGCAATTTTGTGTTATAACGCTCACGAGGTACGTATACCATACAAGAATAAAAACGATCAAAAGCATCGCGCCTAACAAACAAACCACAATAGTCACGTTCTTGCATTTGCAATATGCCCATCACATTTTGCAGCAACTCATCTACATTACTTTGCAAAATTTCATCGCGAGGGAAAGTTTCTAAAATATTGATTAACGCTTTATAAGCATGAGAGCCTTGTGCAAAACCTGATGATGCACAAACTTGTAGTACTTTAGATTTAATTAAGGGTAAATCTAGCGCGCTATTAGTGTAATAAGATGAGCCAAACAAGCCAATAAAGCGGTCTTCGCCAATAACAACACCTTTTTCATCAAAACGTTTTACCCCAATATAGTCAAGTTGAACTGGGCGGTGAACGCGAGAGCGAGAATTGGTCTTAGTAAGGATTAAATGGTTGTCGCCTAATGCTACTTCACGACCAGACTCACTTAAAGTAGAAATTAAGCGGCTCTTTGTCACTTTTGAATTTTTCATCAAACCTAAGCTAGACCCTTCAATTGCTTCGAGCTTAATGTCACCTTTTACTGCTTTAACATCATAAGAACGATATCCCATTAGGGTGAAGTTGTTGCTGGCCAACCAGGTTAAAAATTCAACCGTATCATCTTTAGCTTGTTTGCCACCAGGTAGCTTACCCTTGCTAACATCAGCAATAATGTTGTTTAATTTTTTTAACATGGGCTGCCAGTCGTTAACAGTATGGGTGATATCATCAACGACACTTAACAATTCCTTTTTGATATTGTTTAACGCAGTTTTATCAGGTTGACGATCAATTTCAATAAAGAAAATAGTTTCAATTGAGGTCGCTTTAATTTTTGTATCAACACTTGGCGCAATATTAATAATACTTTGATCTTTATCTCTCACCAATTTTAGTGGTGAATTGAGCATAAGATGTGGTGATAACTCTAAGCGATTGAGTGCAATTCGAATAGAGTCGACCAAAAATGGCATATCTTCAATAATGATCTCTATTATAGTATGACTTGATTTCCAGCCATGTTCACTTACTGAGGGGTTGAAGACATGAATAACAGGCTCTTTATCCTTGTGTTCGTTAAGCGAGCTCCATAAACTTAATGTAGCCCCATACATATCACTATCATTTCTTGCTGATAAATCCAGCGATGAAATATTTCTGTATAACAAAGTAGCAAATTGCTCTACTAAGCCTGCGGATTCTTTAGGGACTTTTTTCTTGATTAGTTGAGATACGTTCTTAAGTATCACTGATGGTGAACCGTTTACTAACGCCATGCTATTTTCCTTTTGCTATTTTTTATACAGAAGTTAAAAGAAAGCTTGTAATAATTAAATAAAATAATGTTTTTATTTTTGTTCTATGATGAATTATGCCTCATCTTTTTGGCAGCTAATGTCACTTCACATAAAAATTTATGTAAAAGCTTTTATAGTATAGTACAGATTTTATGAATAAATTTAAGCGATTGCGAGGATTATTTTCACTTTACTACGAAAGACTTTGTAGGCCTATAGGTTAATTTGCATACAGTAGTTATGGTTATTCATTTTTAGCAAATAATTACTGATGATAATCATGATTTCTCGTTTAAATATGCAAGTTGTCAACCAGTAAATTTTTATAATTTTATGAGATGTTTTTAAAAAAATTTAAATAATTGGGTCATTTGTTCACAGCAATTTCAAATAAGCAAAAAAAAGCCCTTGGTTCAATAGAGACAAGGGCTTTTTAGAGGTTCAATTAGCTATATATTATTTTTTAATTTTTTTGTTTGGCCATAAGAATGCGGCTAAAGCTGGCAGAACAATGACAGCAGCAAGCATATTCACCAAGAACATAAAGGTTAACAAAATTCCCATATCCACTTGGAATTTCAAATCAGAGAAGAACCAAGTTGAAACACCAATAGCGAGAGTGATACCAGTAATTAACACGGCACTACCACGCTCTTTTAATGCAGCAAGGTAGGCATCATGTACATTGGTACCATTTTTAAGTTCACTACTCATGGTTGATAAAATATATATGCCGTAGTCAACACCAATACCTACCCCTAACGCAATAACAGGTAGGGTTGAAACGGTTAAGCCAATATCTAATACTGTCATCAACCACTGAGCCAAAGTGGATACCACATATAAAGGCAGCACTACTACTATGGTTGCTCTGACACTTCTAAAGCTTAATAAGCACAAGATGATCACCGCACCATATACATAAACCATCATAGGAAGTTGTGCTTGAGAAACAGCTTCATTAGTCGCTGCCATAACGCCAACAGGTCCCGAAGCAAGTTTAAACTGTAAATGGCTGTTACCTAATTCAGCAGCAGCTAGTTTAACTTCATCAACCACACGAGTAATGGTTTCGGCTTTATGATCTTGTAAAAATAGGATCACCGGCATTACACTACAATCTCGATTTAACAAACCACTTGATGAGGGTATACGTGCTATCGATTGCACCAAGGTTTGTTGGTTACGCGGGATAACTCGCCAATTTGGGTTTCCTTCGTTATAGCCAGCATTAACAAGTTTAGAAATAGACGCTAAGCTAACGGCAGATTGAACACCTTGAACATTTTCCATTCGCCATTGAAATCTGTTGATGGTATTCATAGTGTCATAATAAGTACAAGCATCAGGTGTTGATTCAATAATCACGGACATATAATCAACACTGATGGCATATCTATCTGTGATTAAAAAAGTATCTTGGTTATAGCGTGAAGTTTCATGAAGGGCTGGAGCACCAGCGTGTAACTCCCCTATTTTTAAGTTTTGCGAATTATACAAACCAGCACTATATAAAATGACGGTAATAAGCAAAATGATAATTGCTGAGCCTTTAGTAGCAAAACTTGCCATGAAGCGCCATACCACACTTTCTTCACCAATATTACCCGCATGATTTTTTCTATCTTTGGGCGTAATGGTTAAATAAGATACTAATAAAGGTAGTAAAATTAAGTTGGTTAAAATAATCATAGCTACACCGAGTGATGCAGTTATAGCCAATTCGCGGATTATACCTATATCTATCGAAAGCAATGTCATAAAGCCGACGGTATCTGACAAAAGAGCAATACCACCAGGAATTAATAACGCTCTAAAGCTTGCTTGTGCCGCGGCCTGACTTGATAACCCTAGGCTGACTTGCTTAACGACCGAATTAATCATTTGTACGCCATGACTAACGCCAATAGCAAATACTAGGAAGGGGACTAAAATTGACATAGGGTCTAAGCCAAAACCTAGTGTTGACAACATACCCATTTGCCAGATAACGGCAATTAAAGAGCAAACTATTGGTAATAGTGTCAAACTAACAGAATGACAAAATAAGAACACCATCACAGCTGTTATGGCTATTGCAATAGCAAAGAAGAGTACAACGCCTTTAGCGCCCTCTGCTACATCACCGACCATTTTTGCAAAACCAATAATATGAACCGATATATTATCTTTTTCAAATGCTTGGCGAACGTCTTGTTCAAGTTGCTCTGCTATGACTAAGGTATCAAGCTTTTCACCCGTTTCAGGGTTAAAATCAAGCAATGAAGCTTTTACCATAGCACAGCTATAATCATCAGCGACAATGCTGCCGACAATACCCGCTTTTTCAATATTGCCCTTAACAATTGCAAGGCCACGTTCGTCAGCTTGAAAATCTGCTGGGATAACTGGACCACCGGCAAAACCATCTTCGACTACTTCAACAAAGCGCGTACTTGGAGAATACAAAGATTTTACTTGAATGCGATCAACACCAGGAATAAAAAACAATTGATCATGCACACCTTTTAATGCCCCAAAAAAGTCGGCGTTAAAAATATCGCCCTCTGTATTACATACAGAGATTAAAATATTATTGGCACCACCAAAATTCGCTCTATGCTTTAAATAGGTTTTCATATAGCTATGATTAAGTGGGATATTTTTGGTAAATGATGCGCCAAGTTTTATGTGTGATGCTTGAAATAACAAAAATGCGCTAGCAACAACAAACAACATTAAAACTAAAAACTTATGACGAAACAGACCTACTTCTAAACGGTTTGCGAGAGTAATTTTCATAGTATGTGACAATCCAAATTCTGTTAACTATTTTTATGAGTTATTGTAGAGAAAAATTTATAATGCAATGTGTTTAATGCCAACATCTGATACTACAATTAACTGGCCATTGAACCAAACCCCTGCAATTAAGGCTTTACCATCTTTTTGTAAGCGCTGACGGTAGGTTTGTCCATCATCTCGGCTTTCAAGTAAAGTACCGCTATTACCAAGGATAAAGATACGCTCATCATCACTTAATACGATTGAATTAAGTAGTGCCGTAGTTTGGGTTTCACGCTTTTGCCAGGGTGTACCATTTCTTAAACTTCTAAAGACATGGCCACGAAGCCCAACAACAAGCAAATTACCATCTATAGTCCTAGTCATGTCAAAAAATGACCCTTGATAAATTTCATCAAATGCTTGCCAGTTACGACCAAAATCATTGCTTTTAGCAATCAAACCAACTTCACCAACCAAATACATCGTTCTGCCATCAAGCACTAAGCGGTTAAAATGGGATAAAATAGAAGCCGCTTCATCTAAATAGGCCGCTTCATCTTCTTGTTTTAATTCCGCTAAATAATCGGCGTCATCAGGAAGTAGGAATTCATCATGAAACTCATTATTCCATGTTTTACCGCCGTCTAAGGTACGAAAAAATTGACCATAAGCACCTATGGCAACCCCTTCTTGAGTATTAATAAAAACAACATCTAATAGCGGTTTTTCTAATTCAGGCATGTATTGCTGAATTTTCCAGCTTAAACCGCCATCGTTGGTGTGTAAAATAACTGAGTCATGACCAACCGCCCAACCTAGTTGTTCATTGATAAAAAACACACTGGTGAGTGTGGTTTGTAATGGAACATCAGCTTGTTGCCAGTTAACGGCATCTGATGATAATAAAATGTGTCCGTGTTCACCTACCACAGCAAGTTTTCGCTCGCCAACTTTGGTGATGTCTAGTAATAAAGATTTACTCGCTAATGGCGCTTTAACAGCAGGAATATTGCCAGCCATAGCTGAGTCATCCGCATGACTTAATTGAGGAAATGAGCATATAAACAACGTTATAACTAACAGGAAAGGAGGAAAACTCATTATGATATTTCTCTACATTATTACAAAAATAAATACTAACTATTACAAAAATAAATAATCTAAACCTATAACAAAAACGGCTGACACCAGTCAGCCGTTTTCTCTAAAAGGTAATTATCTTCTACCTTCTCGTCTTAAAGCTGATGGTGTAAAGTCTTTATGCTTTATATCGGCAGAAAAGTCATACATTTTTGCTTCATTATCCAAGCCCATTGCAATATAGCGACGTGATTGGAAATCATGATATACCTCAAGCGTAGACCATTGTGTTGGAACTTCATAGTAATTTAAGCCATGTGCCATCGCAACACGGTATAATTCGTCACGGTTATCGTAGATATCCGAGATAGCGATTTGCCAGCTATCTTCATCAATGTAGAACACGCGTTTTTTATATGTGTGACGTGTATTGTCTTTCAAATCAGCTTCAACAACCCAAACACGATGCTTTTCATAACGTACTAAGTCAGGATTAATATGACCAGCTTGAAGGATGTCATCGTATTTAACTTTATCACTATGCAAACGATAATCGTTATAAGGAATTAGTAGCTCTTTTTTACCTTTTAGCGTCCAGTTATAACGGTTTGGCGCACCATTATACATATCGAAATCATCAGTTAATCGTAAACCATCTGAAGCGCTACCAGGTGCGTCATAGGCAACATTTGGTGCACGACGAACGCGTCGTTGTCCCGTATTATATGTCCATGCTTGACGAGGCGTTTTAATTTGGTCCATAGTTTCATGAACTAATAAAGCAGTACCTGCTAAACGGGCTGGTTCAGTGACTTTTTGTTTAAACTTAAATAAGATGTTGGTTTTTTCTAACTCAGCAGGTGTTGTACCCTTAACATCGTATGGTAATACCAGTTGTTCATCAAAACCGACATACGTATAATCTCCCGACGCTGTTGGCGCGGCTTGGCCACCTTGACGAGTTAGATTTTCGCCACGATAACGTACAATGTGGTTCCAAATGGCTTCTAATCCATTCGCTGGAATTGGAAAAGGAATACCAACTGCAGTATTTTTAATACCGTTTCCGCCTTCAACTAATTCAGCCTTGGTTGAATTAACTTTTACCGCTTCGTAAACATGCGCTGGATATGAGGCACTACGATGAGTTTGATACACATTCATCTTAAAAGTATCTGGGTAAGTTTCAAATAACTTCACTTGGCCTGGGGTTAGTAGATCTTTGTAGTCACCAACATTCTTCGCTGTAATTGAGTATTTTGCTGTATCCGTAGGATAGGGATCTAAATGATGATCTCCGACATTATAGCCTGCAGGTGGTTTGGTAATGCCACCGGTCCATTCAGGAATAGAGCCATCTTTATTGGCTGCTTTCTCTGCCCCCATAGGGGTTAATTCTTTGCCCAGCTTAGCTGCATCAGCGGCTGAAATTTTTGCCATAGCGCTACCTGAAGCAAGCGCAACTGTTATAGCAACTAATAAGGTACTTTTCTTTAAAATACCTTGCTTAAACGAGTTTGTTTTAAAGGTCTGATTTTTCATGAATAATGGCCTTTTTATTAAATTGAGTAACTAATGCTGAATGAAACATAATCGCGATCTTCAATTTGGTTAGTCGTACCAACACCATCAAAGAAACTATTATAGTTTATATCTGCTTTCCAAGTGCTTTGATAATCAAAACTCAAACCCAAGGATAGCGATTTTCTATCTTCAACAAATAAGAATAGTGGATCAGGGGTTATGCCCTTAACATCATGAGAAAAAACCACCTTTGGCGTCATATTTATACCAGCAAACACATTGGTATAATCAAGCTTAACTACCGCTTTATAACCCCAAGCAAATTCTGTTGGGAATGGGTTGGTTTCATAGCCACCTTGTAAATCTAACATCAGGCCAGATGAACTACCACTTCGTGAAGTACCCGGACCATTAAGACGCAACACGTCTTGATCAGGGATATCGTTGATATTAATACCACCAATTTCGATTAAACCCGCCATTTGACTTGCACCTAATATGGGCCCAAACAAATGAGAAATGGTCACCTGTGCTTGCACAGTATCTGATAGAACAAAACCGTTAGCAGTAACACCTGAAGCGTAAGGTTGGCCTGTTGTAGGGTCGTTTAGTTGCGAAATGCCTTCTAATGCGGCATAAGCATCTAAACCGGTATTAGCAAGCTGTTGTGGCATAGCTGCATAAAGTAATTCAACATCATCAATTTGTAATGGTTCATCTTGACGATAGGTAATTTCACCAGCCACCGCCGTTGTACCTAAAGTAGTGTTAAAACTTAAGGCATACATGGCAATATCTTCAGGATATTGTAATTTTACTTGAGAAAAAGTACTTAGATCATACAAATTCTCTGCAGTAACCGCACCACCAGCAATGGTTGCAAGATCTCCACCTATACTGGCTTGGCTGAAATTAGCCGTTTGACCGGCAAAAATAGGTCTTCTGCTATGATAGTTAACATAGTATAAGCTTAATTCGGTTTCATTAAGCTCTGGTAAATACCAAGACAAACGCAAACCATATTGACCTCCATCATCAGGCTGCCATTCAGCTGATTCACCCGGTGATCTCAAGGTAACTTTGGTTGGAAACGCAAGATATGCTGAGCTAGCTTGAGCTGCCAATGCTGGATTGCCAGAGCGTAACATATCGCCAATTTGGTTTAACCCCTTCACGACAGTGTTTACATCCATATCTGGATTACCAGAGAAACCTAGTTGTACGTTGTTATGATTACCGCCGTCGCCAGCAAAATCATTACTTGAGAAATAACTTCCCGGTGGTGGTAACACGGTTTTTTCCCAAGCGTATTGATAAAAAGCTTCAATACTAAAGTTTTCTGTTACTCCTAATGCTCCCCAAACGGCGCCAAAGGGAATAAAAGCTTCTTTAAGCTCTGAACCTGGAGCTTTTAATCGGGCAATATCCACAGGATTTATTTCGCTAATACCATGGCCTATCAGGGTACTCTCCCCCCAACTAATCACTTGTTGGCCAACACGTACCGATAGTGGCATTTCACCTAAGTCAAAATCGCCATAAAAGTAAGCATCTAATAAGCGCACATCGGCACACACTTGTTTTTTTGCTTCACTATCATCACATGGGTTATTTTCCATGCCACTCACAGGGTTAGTCCAATCTCTTGAGCTATCCATCATAGCAAAATCGTAATAATACATGCCGCGAACAAACACGCCTAGGTTGTCATATTGAACATTTAATTCATGACTACCTTTTATTAGTTGCGAAAAGCTTTCACCGGCATCGTAATTTAAATTACCATTATCTCCATTACTGGAAAAACCACCAGCTCCTTGCCATATGGTGTACTTAGTAGGATTGGCATTTGCAAATGGGCTATATTGGCTAAAATCAAAGTCGTTATTTAGGTTATTGGCTTTGGCGACATTGTCATCCCAATTACGGTTTTCGGTTCTAATGCTAGTGCCAGCACTGAATGTTGAATCAAAACTGACTTCGACATCTCCAAATTCCCATCTTGCAGCTTGTGCATTATTTAGGCTTGCCCCAAATAATGATAGTGAAAGAGCTGCGGCAATACCAACGACTATAGGTTTTTTAGAAAACCTGCGAGGGTTGTTTTTCATTTTTTATCTCCCCTGTAGCGAATCAAGTTGCATAAACTGTCACTTTTAGATGTTAACCATAGAGCAACAATTTATTTTTTACTGTAAAAAGTAAGGCTTAAAATCGTTATTTATTTTATATTTATTTTTCGACCACAAATGTGATAGTAGTGACACAATTGACAGTTAAACAATAATTGCATCATTTTCCTAAGGTGGCAAGCGTAAAAAACACTCCTTAAACCGCTGTATTTTAATGATTTGCATTTAATAAAGCGATATTTTTTACGCTTCGTTTAAAACTAGCGTTTAAAACCAAAAAAAGCAAAAATTATTATTTACAACTAAGTTAATGAAATAACACTTATTTCATTTCAAAATAGAGAATATATAAAACCAAAGATGGTCAGACCACTGTTTAAAGCTATTACTCTAGTTGTTCGATAAAAAAGATTTTTAGCTGACTTTTATTAATGATAAAAATTTATTATTTTGCGTTTCTAAACAAAAATGACCATATATACCACTGTTGGTTAAGTGGTTCCTAAGATGCATAGCGGGAAATTTAACCGTTGTGCCCAAAGTGGTTGTCACTACAATGGAGTGAATTTCACCACGGTAATAAGGTAAAAACTCATTTTTAGAGAGGTTTATTGAGAAGTAATATTTCATAACATGGAGTTTTTTATATCAGCATAGCAACTGTGGTTTTAACCACAGTTGCTATGTAAAGTTACATCGTTAATGCAGCATCAAGTTTTTCTTTTAAATCATTAGATAATGATGGCAGTGCTTGTAAACGCTCTAACTGTGCTTTCATTAATGCTTGGTTTGGTTTTGCAAAACTTTTAAATTGAATTAATGGGGTAATTAATCGAGAGGCAACTTGAGGGTTAATCGTATTTAACTCAGCAATGATGTTGGCTAAAAATGTGTAACCTTTACCAGAACTGCAATGAAAATACTTTGGATTACTCATGGCAAAAGCCCCCACTAAGGAGCGCACTCGGTTTGGGTTTTTTAAACTAAATAATCGATGCTGAGTTAAGCGTTCTAATTGGGCGAAGATCTCATCACTGTTAAGGGTTGCAGACAATGAGAACCACTTATCCATCACTAAAGGTGTATCGTGCCATTGCTGTTCAAATGAGTGCATTTGACCTCCAAAAATAGCCAAATTATGTTTAGCACCACAATGTAAAGCGGCAAGAGAGTCTGTCATATTGTCCGAACTTGTAAACTGTTGTTCAACTAAAGAGCTATGTTGTGATAATGCAGATAAATAATACAAACAAATATTTTTTAACGCCTTATGAGCTACTATTTGTGCTTCGCTCTCCCCTGGTGTCGTGATTACACTTTGACAATATTGCAATTTTTTTAACAAAGGTGCTTCTAACCCTTTAGCCATGAACAACATCAACGTATTAATGCTGTCAGCTAATTTTACCGGGTCAACTTCATCTATTAAGTCAGCAGCTTCATCAAAACTAGGTAAGACTAATTGCTCTGCGATAAATGCAGCATCATTGGTTGAAGTCAAAATATCGGTAAAGCAACTAATCAATTGCTTGGGTAGTTTAAAATCTGGCGTTATTACTAACGACTTTATATAAGACATTAGTAGTTTTTGTCCCGCATCCCAACGACAAAAACTATTTTCAGCTTTTGAAATAATGGTCAATAACTCTGATTCATCTTGAGCAAAGTTCACTTTAACGGGAGCACTAAAGTCTGCAAGTAATGCCACTGTTGGTTTTTTGCTTAGCCCTTTAAAACTCCAGGTTTGTTCATTGTCAGTAAATTCAATCATATGGGCTTGTACTTGCTCATCAATGATGAGTTCAAGTTTAATTGGAATATGAAGAGCTTGCGGCGCCGCTTGATTAACGGTAACCGGCGACTGTTGAGCCAAAGTTAAACTATACTGGCCATCAGCGCTGTTAAATTCTTCATTGACTCTAATTGATGGCGTACCAGATTGGCTATACCAACGTTTAAATTGGTTGAGATCTTTTGCCGAAGCATCACTCATAGCGTTAATAAAATCATCACAGGTGACTGCCATACCATCAAAACGCTTAAAGTAAAGATCCATGCCTGCTCTGAATTTTTCTTTACCAAGTAAGGTATGTAACATGCGAATAACTTCTGCCCCTTTCTCATAAACGGTTAAAGTATAGAAGTTGTTCATTTCAAGCACTTTTTCTGGACGAATAGGATGAGCCATTGGCCCTGCGTCTTCAGCAAACTGTTGTGAACGTAACAAACGTACATTTTGAATGCGCGTGACAGCACTAGAGTGCATATCTGCACTAAACTGTTGATCACGAAAAACAGTTAAACCCTCTTTTAAGCTTAGTTGGAACCAATCACGACAAGTGACACGATTACCCGTCCAGTTATGAAAATACTCATGTGCAATGACCGCTTCAATATTAAAATAGTCAGTATCAGTCGCACAGTCTTTATCTGCTAAAACATATTTACTATTAAATACATTCAAGCCTTTATTTTCCATAGCGCCCATATTGAAAAAATCAACAGCAACAATCATATAAATATCTAAGTCGTATTCTAAACCAAAGGTTTGCTCATCCCATTGCATTGATTTTTTTAACGATGCCATAGCATGCTCAGCTTTATGCAAGTTCCCCTTGTCAACAAAGATCTCTAGTGCCACTTCGCGCGAAGTACAGGTAGTATAACTACCAGTTAGTAAATCGAAATCGCCCGCAACTAATGCAAATAAGTAACAAGGTTTAGGGAATGGGTCATGCCAAGTAACAAAGTGTTTGTTGTTAGCCAATTCACCTTGTGCTGTTTTGTTGCCATTAGATAACAAATAAGGATAATGAGTTTTATCGGCAATTACTTTAGTGGTAAAAATAGCCATAACATCGGGTCTATCAAGGTAGTAGCTAATGCGACGGAAACCCTCAGCTTCACACTGGGTACAAAAAGCATCACCTGATTTAAATAAGCCTTCTAGTGAGGTGTTATCCATCGGGTTAATTTCAGTTACAATCGTTAACTTGAAATTGTTTTCATCCGTGGTTAAAGACAGGGTTTGCTCAGTTAACTGATAATGTTCTGCGCTTAACGGGTGATCATTAATGGCTACAGAAATTAGGTTAAGTTGTTCGCCATCTAAAACCAATGCTTTGTTGTGACTGCCTTGGCGTGAAACCATCATCTCATTAATGACTTGGGTGCGAGAATCATCAAGATCAACAGTTAAGTTAACTGTGTCTAAGGTAAAAAGTGATGGCGAGTAATCGGCTAGAAAGCGAGCAGTAGATTGCGTCATAAATGATCCAAATAGTCGGTGAAAAAAATGCCTACTATAAAGCAAGCATTGTTAATATTATTGTATACCGATAATAGTCCAAGATTTAAGGAAAATTGTTCTTTTATCAGTAATAATGAGTTGAATTATGCATTAGTCGCTATTTTTTTAATCTTAAAGCCAATAAAACCATAAATAACAGCAAGAACCGGATTGATTAAGTTAAAGAAGCTATAAAAAATATAATCTAACGGATTAACTAACAAGACACTATACATGTAGGCGCCACAGGTATTCCATGGAATCAACGGCGATGTAATCGTACCTGAATCTTCTAAAGTTCGACTTAATACTAATGGGTGCAAACCACGACGTTGATATTCTTCTTTATACATACGACCCGGCATCACAATAGCCATATATTGATCGGCCGTGATAAGGTTTGTACCTATACAGGTAGCTACTGTACTAGCAATTAAACTACCCGTTGATTTTGCTGCAGCCAGTATGGCACTAACAAACTTGCGTAGCATGCCTAAATGTTCAAGCACTGCCCCAAAGCTTAAAGCACACATTATTAACCAGATAGTATTAAGCATTTTTGACATACCACCACCGCTTAAGAGTTTATCTAACTCGCTATTGCCTGTTGATATGCTAACACCATCAAAAAGAGCAGTCCAAACCACTTTAATATTTGCAGTAACAGTATTGATATTGTCATCAGCTAATCTAAGAATTAACTCTTGTTGGAACAACACGGCCCACAAGCCTCCCATTAAAGCGCCTATAGCAACTGCAGGAAACGCCGGGACTTTTTTAACCGCAAGCACTAATAACACCACCAAAGGAATTAAATTAAACAAACTGATATTAAATTGCTGTGCTAATTGCGCACTTAAGTCGCTAATTGTTGATGAAGACGCAGTAACTTCTGCATTGAAACCGAGAAACAAAAACAGTACTAACGCAGTTGAAATAGAAGGAATAGTTGTCCAGAACATATAGCGAATATGGGCAAATAACTCACTACCTGCGACAGCGGGTGCCAAATTGGTTGTTTCTGAAAGCGGTGATATTTTATCACCAAAGTAGGCACCAGAAATTACTGCTCCCGCAGTAATTGCCGGATCTAATGATAATCCTTGGGCAATACCAATAAGTGCCACACCTATGGTTGCAGCCGTTGTCCATGAGCTACCAATACTTAATGCAACGATGCCGCAAATAATACAGGCTGCTGCATAAAACCAACTAGGACTTAGTATTTGTAAACCATAATAGATCATGGTTGGCACTGTCCCCGAGAGCAACCAAGTACCAATAAGTGAACCTACGGCGAGTAAAATCAGTACTGCACCAAGTGATAACGAAATTCCGTTAACAATCGCCTTCTCTATTTCTCGCCACTGATGACCATTTTTCAAACCTATAACAATCGCAATACCCATAGCAACTAACAGCCCAATTTGATTAGGCCCATAAGATGAGTCATTGCCAAAATAGATCACTGCAGTAGCGAGTAATGCAACTAAGGAAATTACTGGTATACATGCATCTAACATGCTCGGCTCTTTAGCGTAACGTTTCTCTGGTACTTGATTTGACATATTGTAAATTTACCTCTTTATTATCATTTTTATCGATTATATGTTCAATTTTATGAGTATTTATTCGCTTAAAATAAATATAAATACTTGCTTTAAGATACAAGAAAGCCGCCATAAAGGCGGCTTTGTCATAAAGTTTTTTATCATTTCTTAGCAATTTTACCGAGATTAACTAAATCAAAAGTTATACGAGCAGTCTCATCTAAAAAAGGATCAAGTTCATCTAAATCATCAGGTAAATCTTCAAGATCTGCAATCTTAGCTTTCCCCATACTCACTAACCTTTCGTTAGCACGAATAAGTCGCTTCTTTTTCCGCTCTTCACGTTTATTACGACGCTCTTCAAGGTTTAATGAAATAACTTTATCATCTTTTTCTGCTTTATATGTTTCTATATCGGCTAGTAAGTAATTAAATTCGCTATTATCTTTGATACGTTGTTGATATCGAGCAGTTAAATTATCAACATCAGCACGAATGTCATTAAGCTGAGAATATTTAGCTTTTTGAATTTGATCCCACGGCAAAGCATTTTCTTCTTTACTTTCACCCCACTCTTGAGGATCTACTGCTGTTGGAAAAGCAATATCAGGTAATACGCCACGATGTTGAGTACTTCCACCATTAATACGATAAAACTTTGCAATAGTATATTGAATACTACCCAACGGATTTTCGTATAAATCATAAACTCGAGATAAACCACGATGCTGTTGCACTGTACCTTTACCAAAGGTATGTTCACCTACTATCACGCCACGGCCATAATCTTGAATAGCAGCAGCAAAAATCTCTGATGCAGAAGCGCTGTAGCGATCAACCATTACTGTTAAAGGACCGTCATAATAGCTAATGCCATCCTTATCTTTATGAACATCAACACGATTTGCGCCATCGCGTATTTGAACCACAGGCCCTTTATCTATGAACAAACCAGTTAATAACGTAGCTTCAGGTAAAGAGCCACCACCATTGCCACGTAAATCAATAATAATGCCTTCAACCGCTTGTTCTTTCAGTTTGGCTATTTCTTTCTTTACATCAGCTGATAAGTTATTGTAAAAACTAGGAATAGTAATTATACCTAACTTCTTACCTTGGCCTTTTGTTTCTGGTTTAGTTGCTGATTCAGATTTTGCAGAAGTATCATCACTTTCCTTGCCGCCATGCTCAAAGTAAATAGCAGACTTAGCCGCTTTATTTTCTAATTTGATTTTATCGCGAACAATAACAACTTCTTTGACCTCAGACATATCGTCTGATTCAGCGGATAAAATTTGTAATCTAACTGTGGTTCCTTTGGGACCTTTGATCTTATCTACAACATCATCTAACCGCCAACCGATAATATCTTCAAAATCTTTACCTTCTTGGGCTACCCCAACAATGCGATCTTTGGCTTTTAATGCTTTAGACTGATCTGCTGGGCCACCACTGACTACAGATTGAATGACCGTATAATCTTCTTCTGCACGTAATACCGCACCAATACCTTCAAGCGATAAATTCATTTCCATTTGGAAGCGTTCGGCATTTCGAGGGGATAAATACGAGGTATGTGGCTCAACTACTCTAGCAAAACTGTTCATAACAAGCTGAAAAACATCTTCACTTTCGCTTTGTTTAAGACGCTTTATTGCATATTTATAACGTTTAGTCAGTACTTCTTTTGCTTTAGGCCATTCTTTACCAGCTAATATTAAATTTAATGCATCGGCTTTAACTTTAATGCGCCAGAGTTCGTCTAACTCAGCCTTACTTTGCGCCCAAGGAGCATCTTCTCGATCATAGGCGTATACTTCTTTTGTTGTGAAATCAAAAGGAGCTTGTTGAGCTTTATCGTCACTTACAATATCTTTATCAAGGAGGCTTAAGGCATATTGATACCGCTCTAAGCGGCGTTGCATATTGACATTATAAATTGAGTAAGCAATGGATAATTTGCCACGGGCAAACACATCATCAAAATCTAAACTGTGTTTCTTAAATTCTGCAATATCAGTAGCTAAGAAAACATTACGGCCATAATCTAGTTGTTTGATATAACGATCAAACACTTCTTGGGAAAGCACATCATCAATTTTTACTTTTTTGTAGTGACCACGAGTAAACCTTGCTGCAATACGTTTACTCGCTGTAGCATGCTGAGTTTCTGGTGCTAATGCGGGCAAAGGAATTTCGTTTAACGCCTCATCCTGTGCGAAAGCATAATTACTACCTATTGAAAAACTAACCGATAATGATACGGCCAGTGCAATACGACAAATTTTTTGCATGCAGGTTACTCCAAACTGTAATTAACATTCAAGCCAAGCGATAACACTTCTATAATCATCTAAGTTATGAATATATATTTTGCAATTGTGTTTTAATGGTCATACCTGAATCAAGTTGAACACTAATATCTTTACCGGCAATTTCTGTAATGATTGCGTTCATAGGTGAGTTACCCAATTGAACTTTAACCTTACTTCCTACTTCTATTGTAGCTGATTCAACCGGTTTCAATGGCGGTAAATCTTTTTTTACAGGTTTTCGTTTACTGGGTTTAGCCGATTTAACTGATTTAAATTTTGCATTGTCGCGCTTAACATCGCCTGCAGACTTGCTGTCAGCTGCTTTATTCGCTTGTTTATCACCTTTTTCTGATGATTTTTTATTTGCAGGAGAATTGTTACCAAATTTTTCTTGGCTTTCTTTTAAGGTCTTGCTCGCATAATTTGCTTGTTCTTCATCAATTTCAGCAACATCTTTACCGTCAACATCAACACGAAAAACACCCACTTTTATTGCTTTAAGATAACGCCAGCTGCTGGTGTAATGTCTTAATGCCTGACGTAGACGCGTTTTACTTACGGTTTCATCATCACTTAGTTTTTCTGCTAAGTCTTGAAAAATCCCTATTTTCAATGGTTTTACTGGCCCTTTCACTGAAAAACATTCTGGGAATTTTTCCGCTAAGTAAGTGATAATGTCTTTGGTGCTAATTCGTTTAATTTCAGTTTCCATAAATACAACTTTTATATTTTTCAGTTAAGTGGTTTAAATAATTAATCTTGTGATTGTAGATGTTGATCTCTGTTGTCTAATACATGTCGACACCAATCATATATATCTTCGGATTCAAGGGTTGATAATGCTTCTTCTCCAATCCAAGTATCCCATATTAAAGCTAGCAGCTGCTCTAACACGTGTGTTTCAATATCTTCTTCAGCTAAATCATAAAGTGTATGATATAGCTCATTGACCCGCTCACAAACGGCTTCTTCATCACCATCCCAGTCACCAACAACAGCTTCTGTGACTAAATAGTCATGTATATCAACAAATTCTTTCATCGGCCTTTATGGGTACTCATCAATTCGTTACTAGCGGATAAATTCTGTACAAATGCATTAACAATTGCTTCTAAACCCGTTTTATCTGCTTGGTCAAAACGATTAAAACTCGTACTATCAATATCTAAAACCGCTATTATATCACCGTTAACTTGAACAGGAATAACAATTTCAGCATTGGTTGTTGCATCACAGGCAATATGACCATCAAACTGGTGTACATCGTCTATAAGTTGTGTGGTTTTTGTTTGTACCGCTGTACCACAAACCCCTTTCCCTACGGGAATCCTGATACAGGCAACTTTACCTTGAAAAGGTCCAAGTACTAACTCATTATCAATAACGCGATAAAACCCGAGCCAATTTACCTGAGGAAGCGCATCAAAAAGGAGTGCAGAGATATTTGCCATATTGGCAATGGAGTCTGGTTCATCATCAATTAACGATTTTGTTTGCGCTAAAAGTTGCTGATAAAATTCAGTTTTGTTTTGCAATTATCTATTCCATCAATCTAAGTGTGGCTTAAAAACGCATAACATACCCTGAAAGCCACATGAATAAAAGCTTTAATCTATCACAAAGTTTAATTTTCAGCCTTTATTTATTCTTCTAAGGTAAATTTCACTAAAACACTTGCATTAATTGACTGATTACCCACTTGTGAATTATGGGAAAAACCACTATTTGCCGATCGCATTGGCGCACTATATTGTGCTCGATAATGATTACTGCTTAATTCCTTAATAGACACTAACCGCCCTAACGACTGATCCGCTTGCTTGGCTAAGTTTTGTGCTTTAGCTTTTGCATTACTAAGCGCTTGACTTAATGCCTGTTGATAATATTTTTCTGTATCAGCGACCGACATGGACAATGGTGATATCTGGCTTACCCCTATTTTGGTAATTTTTGCTAAAAAATCATCATAGCCATCAATGTTAGAAAATTTTACCGTGATACGGCGACTTAACTCAAAATACTGAGGGATAACATGATCTACTTGGCTTGCATCACGCTTGCCATCACGAATGTTCAAATGCAGCTTGCTTTTAACCTCTGAGGGTAAATTTTTGTTCACTTCTACTTTACGTAAGTGTATGTTTTTTGCTGCTTCTATCACACGTAATGATACGCTAGCTGAGCTTATATGGTCTGAGCTGATCCCCTGCGCTTTAGCGATAGCCACCACTTGGTTACTTTTATCATCAACAATTGCTCTAATTTTATCGGTAAACCGACCTTGCTCAGTGACAGCAATAGATAAAGCGAAGCTATCGGGTTGAACCATAACACCAGACTGCCCTTGTACTTCAATGCCATAAAATTCACTATGGGCTGAAGCAATAGCCAAGGGTGATATAATTAACGCGGTACTTATTACCCATTTATTTGCCCATTTATTTGCTAAAGTTAAAATCCAAGGGTTAGCCACTGTGTTCTCCTTCAAACGTTTGCTGTACTGTTTTATTCGCTAATTTCTTTATGTGAGCCTTAACGCTTAGTTTCAGTCAAGGTAGTATTTATAAAATCTTGTTGCTCTTGCTTTGAAGCTCTCTGCCACCAATAGTTTAACATGGTTACAGCATTCACTTGTACGTTACTATTAACGACCTTTACTTGTTTGGTCGCTGTGGTTTCTTTCGGAAGGTTTATTGACTGTTTTACTTGAGTTGGTACTTTTGGCTGGCTGCTTTGCTTAGTGGTTAAGGTATTTACCACCTGATTAACCTGTTGAGCTAATTTATAATCACTGACGTTTTCTAAAGTAATATCCAGTTGTTTGTGGTGCTCATCTTTGAGCATTAATTGTGGCGATTTAACAAATTTTTCGGCACTAACTAAATTGCTGATTTTTTTTGTGCTCAAGTGTAATTCTTGTTCATTTGACACGCTGAATCTAATGACAAAGTCCTCAGATTTCACTACCCTTTCTTGGGCAAAGTCTATATCCTCAAAAACATCTTTATAATGAAGGATAATGGCATGTTCGCCTTGGGTAAGCGCGAATACCGCTTCATCTTGAAAAAAACTATGTTCGATAGTTTTATTATCTATTTCACTGACAATTAAATTATCGGTTACGGTTAGCTTAGCGCCAAATGAAGGCATACTAAGCAGTGTTAATGTGCCACAAATAAACAAACTTAATACTGATGATGTTTTAAAAAACCTAGTCAAAATAAAAGCCTTATAAATAATTATGTAAGCTCTTTTATAAACTGACTAGGATTTAAAGCAAGTATTATGTGAACATTTTAGCCTAAAGTACCAAGTTTAAGTCACAAAGTTTCTCTCACTAAGTGACTAAAAGCTATCACCAGGAATGCGCACCCAACCTTCCATTAATATTCTAGCACTTCGGCTCATAACCACTTTGTTTACCGTCCATTGTCCTGAAACTTCAACAGCCTCAGCACCTACTTTTAACGTACCTGAGGGGTGACCGAAAGTAACGTTATATTTATCACCACCTCCAGCGGCTAAATTAACTAAAGTTCCTGGAATAGCTGCTGCAGTGCCAATAGCCACAGCCGCAGTTCCCATCATTGCATGGTGCAATTTACCCATAGATAACGCACGTACATGTAAATCGATATCACTTGCAGCAACCATTTTATTACTTGAAGTAGTATAATCTTGAGCAGGTGCAACAAAAGCTACTTTTGGCGTATGCTGGCGACCTGCTGCTTCTGCAATGTCAGATATTAAACCCATTTTTACCGCGCCGTAAGCACGGATGGTTTCAAAGCGTGTCAATGCGGCTTCATCACCATTAATCGCTTCTTGTAATTCTGTGCCTGTGTAACCAATATCATCAGCGTTTAAAAATATAGTGGGAATACCTGCAGTGATCATCGTCGCTTTAAACGTGCCAATACCTGGTACTTCTAAGTCATCGACAATATTACCCGTTGGAAACATGGCTTCACTTGGATCAACTGGCGCAATAAATTCAACTGGCACTTCTGCAGCAGGAAATGTAACACCATCAAGTTCAAAATCACCGGTTTCTTGCACTTGGCCATTAGTAATGGGTACTTGGGCAATAATAGTTTTGGCAATATTCTTCTGCCAAATACGGACAGTACAAACGCCATTTTCAGGGATGCGACTGCTATCAACTAAGCCAGAATAAATAGCAAAAGAACCAACAGCGGCAGTTAAGTTGCCACAGTTACCTGACCAGTCAACGAATGCTTTATCAATTGCAACCTGTCCGAACAAATAATCAACGTCATGATCTGCTTGTTCAGACTTCGCTAAGATTACTGTTTTACTGGTACTAGAAGTTGCCCCCCCCATACCATCTGTTTGTTTACCATAGGGATCAGGACTGCCAATAACACGTAATAACATATTGTCGCGCGCTTCACCTGGCACCTGACAGCGTTCAGGTAAGTCTGTTAAATTAAAAAATACACCTTTAGATGTACCACCACGAATATAAGTCGCCGGTATTTTTACTTGAGGAACATTAGACATTAAACACCTCTAAATTTTTCAATAAAAAAGCAGTAAGTTATTATCTGACTTACTGCTATAAAATAATTGCATATAATCTATTTGCTTAAAGCAGGGTTTTAGCTTTAGTTCAAGGCTGAAGCGCGGAGTTGACGAACGTCAATGAGCACTTCCAACGAAGAAATAAGGCTAAAAAACCATTTAAGCATTAGATTTCAAAAAATCGGTGGCAAACTTCTGTAATACCCCGCCGCCGTTGTACACGGTAACTTCTTCAGCAGTATCTAAACGACACTTAACAGGGATTTCTACAACTTCGCCATTTTTACGCGTCATAACAACAGTCATAGCACCACCTGGTGCGGTAGTACCAATTACGTCATAAGTTTCAGTACCGTCAATGCCGTAAGTATTACGTGTATCACCTTTAGTAAATTCAAGTGGTAAAACACCCATACCAATTAAATTAGTACGGTGAATACGCTCAAAACCTTCAGAAACAATAACCTCAACCCCAGCTAAGCGAACCCCTTTTGCAGCCCAGTCACGCGATGAACCTTGACCGTAATCAGCACCCGCGATAATGATTAATGGTTGTTTGCGTTCCATGTAGGTTTCAATGGCTTCCCACATACGAGACTCTGTCCCTTCAGGCTCGATACGCGCTAATGAACCTTGCTTAACTTCGCCATTTACGTCACGACACATCTCATTGAACAATTTCGGGTTAGCGAATGTTGCACGTTGTGTAGTTTCATGATCGCCACGGTGCGTTGCATATGAGTTAAAGTCTTCATGCGGCACACCCATTTTATCAAGGTAAGCGCCAGAAGCACTGTTTAACTGTATAGCGTTAGACGGTGATAAATGATCCGTTGTGATATTGTCACCAAGTACCGCTAATGGACGCATACCTTTCATGGTTCGTTCACCCGCAAGCGCACCTTCCCAATAAGGTGGACGACGGATATAAGTACTTTTAAGATCCCAGTCGTATAATGGACTTTCAGCTGGCTCAAACGCGCCTAAATCAAACATTGGCGTGTAGATTTTTTTGAATTGCTCAGGTTTTACCGCTGAAGTTACAATTGCATCAATTTCTTCGTCTGATGGCCAAATATCTTTCAAGGTAATATCGTTACCGTTTTGATCTTGACCTAAAGCATCTTTTTCAATATCAAAACGCATCGTACCCGCAAGTGCATAAGCAACCACTAATGGTGGTGACGCTAAAAATGCTTGTTTAGCGTGTGGATGAATACGACCATCAAAGTTACGGTTACCGGATAATACTGCTGTTGAGTATAAATCACGGTCGATAATTTCTTGTTGGATTTTCGGATCTAACGCACCCGACATACCGTTACATGTAGTACAAGCGTAACCAACAATACCGAAACCAAGTTTTTCCATTTCAGGTAATAAACCAGCTTCTTCTAAGTATAGTTTTGCCACTTTTGAACCTGGCGCAAATGAAGATTTAACCCAAGGTTTACGTACCAAACCTAATTCGTTTGCACGTTTAGCAACAAGACCCGCTGCAACGACGTTACGTGGATTAGAGGTATTAGTACAAGAGGTGATAGCAGCAATAATAACTGCGCCGTCTGGCATTTCACCATTGGCTTCTTGTGCTTTACATGCATCTAAATCTCTAGCGATATCTTTTGATACTAGATCAGCCGTTGCTAAACGACGATGTGGATTAGAAGGACCCGCTAAATTCCGACAAACTGTCGATAAATCAAATTCAATTACACGTGGGTATTGCGCTTCAACTAAATCATCAGCCCATAAGCCTGTATGCTTAGCATA
The DNA here is from genome assembly GCF_040362745.1 of Colwellia sp. KU-HH00111. NCBI lineage: Bacteria > Pseudomonadati > Pseudomonadota > Gammaproteobacteria > Alteromonadales > Colwelliaceae > Colwellia > Colwellia sp. KU-HH00111. Next base: position 99,630 of record NZ_BAABWO010000003.1, read on the forward strand.
AGTTTCAACAAGTGCTACTTGCTCTGGCTCACGACCGGTAAGTTTTAAATAATCAATGGTTTGCTCATCAATATAGAACATACCAGCAGATGCACCGTACTCGGGTGTCATATTTGAGATAGTTGCACGATCACCAATAGTTAAATCTTTAGTACCTTCACCGAAGAATTCTAAATAACTAGATACGACTTTTTCATTACGTAAAAATTCAGTAATTGCCAAAACCATATCAGTTGCAGTGATACCAGGTGCACGTTTACCCGTTAACTTAACACCAATAATATCAGGTAAGCGCATCATAGATGGGCGACCCAACATCACGGTTTCAGCCTCTAAACCACCAACACCAATGGCGATAACACCTAACGCATCAACATGTGGAGTATGCGAATCAGTACCAACACAAGTATCAGGGAAAGCAACGCCATCACGTGCTTGAATAACCGGCGACATTTTCTCTAAATTGATTTGGTGCATAATGCCGTTACCGGCAGGTATTACATCAATATTTTTAAACGCTGTTTTTGTCCACTCAATAAACTTAAAACGATCTTCATTACGACGATCTTCAATATCACGGTTTTTCTGGAATGCATCAGCATCAAAACCGGGAGCTTCCACTGCCAGAGAGTGATCTACAATTAACTGCGTTGGCACAACAGGGTTAACTTTTGATGGATCACCACCTTGCTCAGCTATTGCATCGCGCAGACCCGCTAAATCAACTAAAGCGGTTTGACCTAAAATATCGTGACAAACCACACGTGCTGGATACCAAGGGAAATCAAGCTCTTGTTTAACTTCAATAATTTGCTTTAGTGACTCAGTAAGTGCGGCAGGATCACACTTACGGACTAATTGCTCAGCTAATACACGCGAGGTATAAGGTAATTTTGCATAAGCACCAGCGCTTATGTCTTCAATTGCTGATCGGGTATCAAAATAATCAATATTTGCACCCGGCAATGGCTTGCGGTAATCATAATTCATAATTGGCTCCCTAAAAAAAGCAAGTATTAAGCAAAATGATGCTTTGCAACTTAATACTCGCCTTTGGTACTAATATTATCTTTGTGCGATTGGATTTACTTTACGTGGCTCTGCGCCAGTATAGTCAGCTGATGGACGGATAATACGGTTATTAGCACGTTGCTCCATAACATGTGCAGCCCAACCAGTTAAACGAGAACAAACAAAAATAGGTGTAAACAATTTAGTTGGAATACCCATATAGTTGTACGTTGAAGCGTGGAAGAAATCAGCATTACAGAATAATTTTTTGGTATCCCACATAAACTCTTCACACGCAACAGAGATATCATAAAGTGAAGTATCACCATTTTCTGCCGCTAATTTTTCTGACCACGCTTTAATGATTACGTTACGTGGATCAGATGTGCGGTAAATGGCATGACCAAAGCCCATAATTTTTTCTTTACGCTCTAACATACCTGCCATTTGTACTTTAGCATCTTCTGGAGAATTAAATTTCTCAATCATATCCATAGCTGCTTCATTAGCGCCACCGTGAAGAGGACCGCGCAAAGTACCAATAGCACCGGTAATACATGAGAACATATCAGACAAGGTAGAAGCACAAACACGGGCAGTAAAGGTTGAGGCATTGAATTCATGCTCAGCATAAAGAATCAATGATACATCCATTACTCTTTCGTGTTGAGCTGAAGGACTTTCACCGTTCAATAAACGTAAGAAATGACCACCAAGCGATGCTTCATCACTTGTACAATCAATTTCAACACCATCATGTGAAAACTTATACCAGTAACACATGATTGCAGGAAAAGCGGCTAATAAACGGTTAGCGGCTTTATTTTGCTCAGAAAAATCAACTTCTGGTTCAACGTTGCCTAAAAAAGAACAACCGGTACGCATAACATCCATAGGATGAGCATCTTTTGGAATAAGCTTTAACACTTCTTTTAATGCTTGTGGAATATCACGCATTGCCAATAATTCAGCTTTGTACTGTGCTAACTCAGCTGAATTAGGTAATTCACCATTAAAAAGTAAATAAGCAACCTCTTCAAATGTTGCGTTTTCAGCTAAATCGGCTACATCATAACCACAATACGTTAAACCGCTACCTGATTTACCTACAGTACATAAAGATGTTTCACCTGCACTTTGGCCACGTAGACCTGCGCCACTTAATTTTTTATCTGACATAATTCTTTCCTCATCCTTTCATTCTTTAGCTTTTATTTTCTATATTATTTAATATGATGCCCGATTCGCAATGATTAATCAGCCAGATGGTTTTGACTATCAATCAAGGCGAAATAGCAGTAAGAAATTGATTTATTTATTTTTGCCTTCTGAGAATAAAGCATCTAGCTTTTGCTCATAGTCGTGGTAACCAAGGTAATCATAAAGATCCATACGGGTTTGCATATTATCAATTTCCGCTTTTTGATCGCCATCGGCTAATAATGTTCTATAAACTGACTCAGCCGCTTTATTCATTGCTCTAAAGGCTGATAATGGGTAAAGCACCATAGCACAGCCCCACTCACCTAATTGTTCTTTATTCCAAAGCTCTGTTTGACCAAATTCTGTAATATTGGCTAAAACTGGCACATCTAAGGCTTCGGTAAAGGCACGGTAATGCTCTTCTGTTTTGACTGCTTCAGCAAAAATACCATCTGCACCTGCCGCGACATAAGCTTTAGCGCGTTCAAGTGCAGCTTCAAGTCCTTCTTGAGCAAATGCATCAGTACGCGCCATAATAAAGAAATCAGGGTCTATACGTGCATCAACTGCCGCGCGAATGCGATCAACCATTTCTTCTGTAGAAACAATTTCTTTGTTTGGGCGATGACCACAGCGCTTTTGCGCTACTTGATCTTCAATATGTACCGCCGCTGCGCCGGCTTTTTCCATATCGCGAATAGTTTTAGCAATATTAAATGCACCACCCCAACCTGTATCAATATCAACTAATAAAGGTAACGAAGAGGCCGCAGTAATTCGCGAAACATCAGCTATCACATCATTTAATGAAGTCATACCTAAATCAGGCAAACCATAAGAGGCATTAGCAACTCCGCCGCCTGATAAATAGATTGCTTGATGACCTAATTTTTCCGCCATCATTGCACAGTAAGCATTGATTGTACCAACGACTTGAAGCGGCTTGTTATTTTCTAGTGCTTGGCGAAATTTAGCGCCAGCTGATAAAATGGTAGTCATAATATTTCCTCTTGGGTCGATTTTTAATCCAGTAAATTTTGTTCTGCTATTTTCTTTTCGATATTTTTTCTTGATGCGGCAATATGTCGTCGCATTAACATTTCAGCCAATTCACCATCTCGGTCGGTTATGGCTTGAAGAATTTGCGAGTGTTCATTAAAAGCCCGACTTGCTCTTGGGCTGTTCATACCAAATTGACAACGATACATACGTACTAAGTGATATAGTTGCCCGCAAATCAAATCTATTAACTGTTTGTTATGGCTGCATAAAATAACTTTATAATGAAAATCTAAATCACCTTGCTCTTGATAATAAGCGACACCATCTTTCAACTCTTGAGTTTGACCATGGGCTTTAAGCATAGCTTGCATGTCAGCAATTTCCATATCAGACATATTTAAAGCGGCTTGACGACATGCCATGCCCTCAAGTGCTTCTCGTGTTATATAAAGCTCAAGTAACCCTTCTATAGTACAGTCAACCACACGCGAGCCAACATTAGCTTTACGTTCGATTAAATGACACTTTTCTAGGCGGTTAAGCGCTTCTCGTAACGTTGAACGACTAATTTGATAACGCTTTGCTAGCTCTGGTTCACTTATTTTGCTGCCTGAAGGAATGTCACCTTCAACAATGGCATGTTGTATTTGCTCAAATACTCTATCAGCAGTAGTAACAGCAGTTTGTTGAGTTGGATTGGTTAAATACATACAGTTAACACCTTACTTTGTGTCAAGTTAAAATTGTCGACACATTTCATTTATAGGAAAGATAATAGCGGAATTATTTTATTTTGCAAGTAGACTTAAGTATGATTGTCGACAATTATTGAAAATAAGTGATATGGATACTCTTTATCAGCAAGCACAAAAAAGCCCACGCAATACTTAACTATTGCGTGGGCTTTCTATATTTCACTTTTCGTACACTTTTTAAAAGTTATCCAATTAAAAAGTGGCATCCCTAAGGGGATTCGAACCCCTGTTACCGCCGTGAAAGGGCGGTGTCCTAGGCCTCTAGACGATAGGGACACTGGATTAACCTATGTTAATTCAAACTATCTACCAGATCACTCTGGTGATTTAATTTAACTTAAATCTAAGCATAGTAGACTTATAGAAAAACTAAAACTCTAAACACTTATTTTTATTTTTCTAAGAAAAATATCAGTATAAGCAACTGATTCACTTTTTAAGCACCTTAACTTGCAAAAACCTATTACAAAATAAAGTGGCATCCCTAAGGGGATTCGAACCCCTGTTACCGCCGTGAAAGGGCGGTGTCCTAGGCCTCTAGACGATAGGGACACTAAAACTGCTAGCGAATATATTCGCTGTTTTAGTGTTAGGTGAGTGTTAAGCCTGCGAAGCCGAACGACATTACCCAAAACTAAAACTGGTAAATTACCAATTACAATATTGCTTATTTTTAGTAAGTATAAGCAGACTTATTTATTTTAAAAGAGCATAGCGCTAATAAAATGAATGTGGCATCCCTAAGGGGATTCGAACCCCTGTTACCGCCGTGAAAGGGCGGTGTCCTAGGCCTCTAGACGATAGGGACACTAAAACTGTTTGTCGAATACATTCGACGTTTTAGTGTAGGTGAACGCCGAACCAGTGAGACTGAGCGACATTATCAAACACTAAAACTTGAAACAAGTTAAAACTATCTATTTTTGGTTACAGCCTATGTAAAGCAGACTTTAACAAAAAATCTAATTTGGTGGAGCTATGCGGGATCGAACCGCAGACCTCTTCGCTGCCAGCGAAGCGCTCTCCCAGCTGAGCTATAGCCCCGCTTGTTTAAATACACCAACAAAGGAATAATTCAAACGGTTACATTTAACAACTGGCCTAATAGCTATTAAATATAAGTCACTTGGCTTAACTTGTAAGTCAAAGTAACTTTCTCAACAGGGTCTTTTCTTAGAAATGAACACTTGCTGAAAACGAGGCGCATTCTAAGCAGCAGCCTTGAAACTGTCAACACTTATTTTAAAAAAAACATCAAAATGTGGTAAAAACCTGTTTGAGTGTTTACTTAAACGGCAACTTGCTTATTTTTTACTTAACTAGTTGTTTGGGTTGTACAAATTCTAATCTTACCTCTTGCAATTGAAGTTGGTAGAAAAATTGCAAAAACAGCAAAAATATACCCTACTTTCTTTTTTAAGCATTAACAGGTATTGTTCGCATACGTAGAATTAACGCATTAACAAGTAATTTGACGCATGCAGTTAGATAAATTAAATATTGTAGCAATAGGTGGTGGGCATGGTTTAGGCCGAGTTTTATCTACCTTATCTTTTATGGGTGACAAACTGACAGGCATCGTTACCACCACAGATAATGGTGGCTCAACAGGAAAACTACGTAAACGCAGTAGTACTATTGCATGGGGTGATTTACGCAACTGCTTAACTGAACTTGTCGATGATAACTCCATCGGTAGCCAGTTATTTAATTATCGATTTGATGGTAATGATGAACTAGGGGGTCATAATTTAGGAAATTTGATCCTTTATGGTTTAGGACAAGTCCAATCTCGACCTTTAGATTCAATTAAACTGGTTAGACGTATCTTGCGTGTACGAACTCAAGTGTTACCCATGTCTGAAACACCGACCGATTTAATGGCTTTTTATGCTGAAGGGCTTTGTCGAGTGGGTGAACTGTCTGTTGATGAAATGCCTATTATGCCAAGCAGCTTGATGCTTGCACCTTTGGTTAAGTCGATTAGTCCCTGTATCGATGCAATTAATAAAGCTGATCTGATCATTTTAGGGCCAGGTAGCTTTTTAACCAGTATCATACCGCCATTGCTAATTAGAGACATCAGCAATGCAATTGATAACCGAAAAGGTCATTGTGTGTTTATTGATAATTTAGTACCAGAAAATAGCCCTGCGGCCAAGCTGTCCATCGATGAAAAGCTTAGTTGGATTGAAGAAAATATTGGTTGTTTGCCCATTGATAGTGTTATCTGCCAAGATGCGAAAGTTAAATCAGCTAAAGTGCGTGTTATTTGTAATGACCTAGCGCACAATAAAGTGCCTCATCACCATGATCAGAAAAAACTCATTAAAACACTTGAGGCATGTTTGGCCAATACAGCTCAAAACACGCCAACGACGGCCCCAATAAAAGCGAGTTAAACTCAACCTTTAGATTATTTATCGTCTTGACTGATTCGACTAGCCACAGCACCCTTTTGATCACGATATTTTGCGTCTTCTCGTTTGTTATAAGGGCGTGCTGCACTTGACGACATCGTCTCAAAGTTCAACGCCGCTATTTTCATTTTAGGACGAAGCGCCAAAGGTAATTTACCTGAATTGTAAAACTCAAGTACAATTTGCCCAGACCAACCAGGATCGATTCGATGTGCAGTAACATGCACCATCAAACCTAGCCTTGCCAAAGAAGATCGACCATCAAGCCAACCAACAATATCTGCTGGCAAGGTCACTGACTCATAAGTAACAGCTAAAGCTAATTCACCCGGATGTAAAAAGAAAGCATCGCCATCGGCAATGTATATCTCATCACTCATCACTGAGTTCATTGCTTTTTGCATTTCTTCCTTGGGACCACTCAAGTCAATAAAAGGTGCGGTATGATCTTGAAAAACACGAAATTCATTACCTAAGCGTATATCAACACTTACACCTGATATCATTGAACTATCAGGCTTAGGTAAAATAGTTATTTTTTCTTCATCTAGGTATTGCTCAATATCTTTATCACATAATCTCATAATTTTTTCTTATAGTATGTTTGTAGTAATAACCGCAGTGGTTGCTTAATCTTCATATTCAACAGTCGGAGTCAGTGGACTCGCATTATCAAGTTGTAAAAATAATTGCCCAGCAATATTCCGCGCTATTCTACGGTACAAACAGGCGATATCGCCAGTGCTATTTTCAATGAGCTCTGAATGCCCAAAATCAGCATCTTGACGTATGTTAATATCTAAAGGGAGCTGGCCTAATAAAGATGTCTGTTTCGACTCTGCCATTTTCACCCCACCCGCCTCGCCAAAAATATGACTTTTATGACCACAGTTTTCGCATAAATGGTAGCTCATGTTTTCAATGATGCCCAACACCGGAACTTTGACTTTATCAAACATGGCAACGCCCTTAGCGGCGTCTATCAAGGCAATATCCTGTGGTGTTGTCACAATAACAGCGGCAGCCACTGGTACTTTCTGTGCGAGTGTTAATTGAATATCGCCAGTACCTGGTGGCATGTCAATCAATAGATAATCTAACTCGGGCCAAGCGGTTTCATTCAGCAACTGATTAAATGCACCACTTGCCATGGGACCCCGCCAAACGGTTGCATCATTTTTATCAACAAGAAAACCTATAGACATAGCACTTAAACCATTTGCCACTAGTGGGTTCATGAGTTTGCCGTCTTCAGAGCTAGGTTTTGCTTCTTTTAAGCCCAACAAGGTTGGAATGGATGGCCCATATATATCTGCATCTAAAATACCAACTTTAGCACCCTCAGCCATAAGTGCATAAGCTAAGTTAACTGCCGTGGTAGATTTACCCACACCGCCTTTACCCGAAGCAATAGCAATAATATTTTTTATGTTAGCTTGACTGCCCGAAAGGGAAGAGGCGCGCACTGCACTAACAGATAGCTCTAAGGAAAAACTGATGGCTTGCTGTAAGGTGTCAGCTAACAATTTAGCAATATCGTCTAATTCACCCTGACAAGGAAATGGCACCGTTAACTTAACATCGATAGCGTGTGCTTGATTATGATTCACCTGAAAATGCGAGCAAACCGAGAGCACACCTTTGGGAAAGTTCTCTGACGTATAATCAGTTAAAGTATCTGAAATAATTTGTGTTTTTTCAGCTAAAGTTAACGCTGCATCACCCGAGGCAATATCAGAACTATTTTTAGAACTATGAATGCTTGGCGACGAAGTGTTGGTCAGTGCTTTTGAGTTTTTTTTTGCGCTTTTACTAGCGAATAATTTGCCGAACATATTACCTAACATCTTATGACATTAATCATTTGAGTATAAACGTTAAATTCTGTACTATTGCAGCCATTATTACCATCAAAATACACGATTAATTCAATGTCTACAGCTATTAATTCGCCAATTACATCAGAAAAACGCAAAATATTAGTTACTTGCGCACTCCCTTATGCCAATGGTTCAATTCATTTAGGCCATTTACTTGAACATATTCAAACAGATATTTGGGTAAGGTTCCAGCGAATGCGTGGACATGAAACCTATTTTGTCTGCGCTGATGATGCCCATGGCACGCCTATTATGCTTAAATCACAAGAGCTGGGTATCACACCAGAAGAAATGATTAGTGCGGTACGTGATGAGCATATGGCCGATTTTTCTGGTTTTCATATCAGTTTCGATAACTATCATTCGACTCACAGTGATGAAAACAAGCTGTTTGCAGAACAAATATATAACCGCTTACATGCCAACGGTCATATTAAAACACGCACGATTTCTCAGCTGTACGATCCTGAAAAAGGCATGTTCTTACCTGATCGCTTTGTTAAAGGCACCTGCCCTAAATGTAAAAGTGACGATCAAAACGGCGATAGCTGTGATGATTGTGGTGCAACATATTCACCTACTGAAGTATTAAATCCACGCTCAGTAGTGTCTGGCGCAACCCCGGTATTAAAAGACTCTGAACATTACTTCTTCGATTTGCCCGCTTTTGAGCAGATGCTAACAGACTGGACACGCAGTGGTGCGCTACAGGAAGAGATGGCTAATAAACTAAATGAATGGTTTGAGCAAGGCCTAAAACAGTGGGATATTAGCCGTGATGCGCCCTACTTTGGCTTTGAAATACCCAATGCACCGGGCAAGTTCTTTTATGTGTGGTTAGACGCCCCAATTGGTTATATGGGTAGTTTCAAAAATCTCTGCGACAAAAATTCCGCGATAGATTTTGATACTTTTTGGCATGAAGACTCCACTGCTGAACTATACCACTTTATTGGTAAAGACATTATTTATTTCCATAGTTTGTTCTGGCCAGCAATGTTAGAAGGCGCAGGATACCGTAAACCTACCAATGTTTTTGCCCATGGTTTTGTAACCGTTAATGGCGCTAAAATGTCAAAATCTAAAGGTACTTTCATTAAAGGCAGTACGTATTTAGATTATTTAAACCCTGAATATTTGCGTTATTACTATGCAGCCAAATTAACAAGCCGCATTGATGATTTAGATTTAAACCTTGAAGATTTTGCTCAACGAGTAAATTCTGATTTAGTGGGTAAAGTGGTAAACATTGCCTCTCGCTGTGCTAGTTTTATTACTAAACGTTTTGATGGCATGTTATCCGCTAATATAGATAACCAAGCCCTTGCTGATGAAGTTATGCATGCAGGTGATAGTATTGCCGCCCATTATGAAAGCAGAGACTTTGGTCGTGGTATGCGAGAAATCATGGCGCTTGCCGATAAGGTCAATGAATATATTGCTATTAAAGAGCCCTGGCAGTTAATTAAAGATGAAACCAAGCAGCAAGAAGTTCATGACATTTGCTCGCTTGGTATTAATATGTTTCGCACATTAATGATTTACTTAAAACCAGTCTTACCTGTGCTTGCTGATAGTACTGCTAAGTTTTTAAATGACGAATTAATGTGGGAAGGACATAAATCTCTATTAACCGATCATAAAATCAATAAGTTTAAAGCACTATTACAACGTGTCGATATGGATAAAATCAACGCAATGACAGATGCTTCAAAAGAAAACTTAGTGCCAACGACTTCATCAAATGATGATAAGAAAAAAGCGGCTAAAGCTAGCAAAAAAGCAAAAGCAGTTGATAACAGTGCTGCACTTGCTAACCCTCTAGCTGTCGACCCTATCAGTGAAGAAATTCAATTCGATGATTTTGCTAAAATTGATCTGCGCATTGCCAAAATAGTTAATGCTGAACACGTAGAAAAAGCCGATAAATTATTAAAGCTAACGTTAGCGCTTGATGAAAACGGGAGTGAAACTCGCCAGGTTTTTGCCGGTATAAAGTCAGCCTATCAGCCTGAAGATCTTATTGGCAAACATACTGTCATGGTCGCTAATTTAGCACCACGTAAAATGCGCTTTGGCATGTCTGAAGGTATGGTATTAGCTGCTGGCCCAGGTGGCCAAGATTTATGGATACTTAATCCGGACGATGGTGCCAAAGCAGGTATGCGAGTAAAATAAGGTTCATTTATCTTAGCTCAACTTATCGCGGCTAATAGCGGTTAATAGCGGTTAAAAAAACGATAAAAAGAAAAGGTATTGTGTAACGCGATACCTTTTTTATTTATCAAGCTGATATATATCAATATGTTATAGGATTCATCACAGCATGACTAACAAACTATTCATTAACCTTGTTATTGCTTTGTTAACCACAATTATACTGGCAAGCTGTGCTAATAACATCATTACAACCAATCTAGATAAGAAAAATTTCGATCGCTATTTTTCTGCCGCAAACGTTAAAGTCTATTCAAGTGAACAAGCAATCAAAGGTGATTATCAATTAATAGCCTCAGTAGAAGGACAAGATTGCCAAACTAAATCACATCACGCATTGCCTGATGAAATCAATGCCCGAACACAAGCAAGACAGCAAGCGTTTGACCAACACGCCAATGGTGTTGTTTTTTCCGGATGTACGTTACTAACGCACGAACAATTAGTACAACTATCAGAGAGTAACGATGCGAAACAATGCCATGCTATTGTTATTTGTTACGCAAAAGCCTATGCCATTGTAAGCAAGCCAAATGACTAACACAACACCAACACCCAGCGATATCACGATAAAACCAATTGGTTTGGTCAGCTCACCTTATAGAGAAAAATTTGCCATTCCACGTCAACCCGGTCTTGTTACGTCGGCCAAAGGCAGTATACAACTCATAGGCCAAGCAAATACAGCTGATTCAGTTCGTGAACTTACCCAGTTTAGTCATATTTGGGTGCTGTTTATTTTTCATGGTACGCAAGCCCAAGGCTGGAAACCACTCGTTAGGCCGCCACGTTTAGGTGGTAATAAAAAAATAGGCGTATTAGCCACACGATCAACCTTCAGACCTAACCCCATAGGTATGTCAGTGGTAAAACTCGAGAGAATTGAACAACGCAATCAAGATATCATTTTGCATATTTCAGGCATGGATTTATTAGATCAAACTCCCGTTGTCGACATTAAGCCCTATATACCCTACTCTGATGCCATTACAGAGGTTAATGCCGGTTTTGCACAGCAGCCTCCACAAATAAGCCTTAGCGTAAACTTCACAGCACAAGCACAACAAGCTATAGACAATTGTAGACATCAATTGCCCGATTTCGCACTGCTGATTGAACAAGTCTTAGCGCAAGATCCCCGCCCGGCGTACAAGCAAACTAAAATCGATAATAAAATATATGGGATGACCTTATATCATTTCAATATTCAATGGCGCATGCTTGATCTTCAAACTATTGAGGTGATACAGATTAATACTAGCGATGGCTAAATTCTTATGCCATGAAGAAAAGTACAATTTGAAATAACAGGTGAATTAGTTAGTGGCGTCAGCTTTACCAACATTATCTCGCTAATTTTATCCATTGCTTTATTTCGAGAAACTTCAAGATAATAGTGTAAATACGGATCCTCACTTTCTAATAGAATATAGGGATAGCCTGTAATAGACCAAGTTCCGGTTAGTTTCATATTCTCTTGAGCAGTGCTAAATTCATAAGTGAATTTACCGTTTTTTTGTAAATTTAATTGTATAGATTTATCACATTGCTCTGATTGATATTGCAATGCAATATCTTCACTATTTTTACCACTATTGGGATGTATACCATCGGGGACAATAAATAGACCTATCGTATCTTTGGTATACCAATGGTTTGCTGCAACTAATGCACTAATATCTTCAACATGGAATCCAGAGGTAGCCAATATATTTTCGATTTGGCTAAGGGCTACTTTATTGCTGATAAAAGGTGAGTACAAAATACTAGTTGATGTTATATTTTCAGGAAAAACCAAATCATTAAACTCTACCTTTAATCCCTTTGCTTTGAGTTCACTTTTAATTGTTTGCGAGTCAATATCGTTTAAATAGCGTGTATTAACATGAACTGTTGTGGTGCTACATCCAATTAATAAGCTCACATACAAGAGTATGATTAGCTCTTGAATCAATATTTTTATTCGGTTCATTGAACATCCTTTTAAGGCCATAGATGATTTTGGCATCTATACCTTGTTCCTAGAAAACTGATGCATGATCGTCTGCTTATTTGTCTTTAGTGATATTTAACCAAATATCTGCATTGATTGACGATTTATTTTTTCGCTTTTTCTTACCACTACCTGGTGGTGCGGCGATAGGTTTACTGGCAGCAATAATTGCATCTTCACTGTCTTTATCAACTTCAAAACCGGTTACCTGTTCTCGTTCAAGCCTTATTTTGTTCTTCTTTTCGATGATTTTAAAGTGGTGATAATCTTCATATTCGATCAGCGATATTGCCAAGCCTACTTCACCGGCGCGGCCACTACGTCCGATACGGTGCATGTAATCAGCGGGACTTCTAGGCAAATTAAAATTGATCACTACCGGTAACTTTTCAATGTCTAGGCCACGAGCAGCAATATCTGTTGCTATTAACACCTCTATTTCGCCTGATTTAAAGCCATCAAGCACGCGACTTCGCGCGCTTTGACCTTTATCGCCATGAAATACTTCCGCACTAATACCGCGTTTTGATAGCTTTTTAGCCAAATGCTCACAGTTATTTTTGGCATTAACAAAAATGAGTATTTGCCGCCATTGGTTTTGTTGAATTAAATGCGCTAATAACGCGGTTTTTTCACCTTTATTAACCGTAAAAACACGCTGAACTAAAGTGCTAGCCTCACTGCTTTGCACTTGTATTTCAACCGGGTTACTAAGTAGCGTTTGTGTTAACGCTTTAACTTGCTCAGGAAAAGTTGCTGAAAATAATAACGTTTGTTTTTGTTTTGGCATTAACGCTAATAATGCGGAAAGCTCCTCTATAAAGCCCAAACTTAGCATACGATCAGCTTCGTCAAGCACTAAGGTTTGTACTCGTGACAACTTCACAGCATTGCTTGAAATTAGATCAAGTAATCTCCCCGGTGTTGCTACCAAAATATCCGTACCGCCGCGCAAAGCAAGCATCTGTGTATTAACAGAAACCCCGCCAAAAACAGCAACCGTGTTAACTGCGCCATTAAGGTGTGCCGCATAGGAGCGAATGCTATCAGCAACTTGTTTGGCTAACTCACGGGTCGGAACTAAAATAAGGCTGTTAACATAATTCCCTTTAGCTTTGGTGGTTGTTGATGGTTTACCGTCTTTGTGCTGATAAATATGTTGCAATATCGGCAAGGCAAATGTCGCGGTTTTACCTGAGCCTGTATTGGCTCCACCAATAAGATCACGACCTGCTAGCACACTAGGAATAGCTTGGGCTTGGATGGGCGTTGGCTGTTGATATTGCATTTCAGCTAATCTTGCAAGTAAAGGTGCAATCAGTCCTAACTCAGCAAAACTTTTGCCTGTAGGCTTGATGAGGTTTGTGTCTGGAGTGGTCATTATCAAAGGGTATAACTCAACATAAATTTACTTATCTATCGTTATTTTACCGTATTTGCGCTAAAGACGTTAGCCTATTTGATAAAAACAAAAATCCACTGAGGGTATGCCCAGTGGATTGACTTTGATACTAATGGACTGAAAAGATAATCAGTGATACTCGGTTACATTGCGGCATGAAATATTTGACAAATTTCCTCATGACTGGCCTGTTTGGGGTTTGTTAACCCACACACATCTTTCAATGCATTGTCAGCTAATTGTGAAATGTCTTCTGCTTTAACCCCTAATGCTACTAACCCTGATGGAATCCCTACTTTTTGTGCTAGTGCCTCAATGGCACTAATGGCTGCTTGAGCACCTTGCTCGGCTGACATCATCTGCACATCAACACCCATAGAGCATGCAACTTCTTTTAAGCGCTCAGGACAAACTTGTGCGTTATAACGCTGCACATGAGGAAGTAAAACGGCATTACATACACCATGAGGTAAATCATAAAAACCACCTAATTGGTGCGCCATAGCATGTACATAACCTAACGAAGCATTGTTAAATGCCATACCCGCCATAAACTGAGCGTAGGCCATGTTTTCTCTTGCCTCCATGTTTTCACCTTGCTCAACTGCTGTGGGCAAATAGGTTTGAATTAATGCAATTGCTTTTAATGCTACGGCATCAGTGATTGGTGTTGCAGCAGTAGAAACATAAGCTTCAATTGCATGCGTTAAAGCATCCATACCCGTAGCTGCTGTCAGTGAAGCTGGCATGCCCACCATTAAAGACGGATCGTTAACTGATAATACCGGCGTAGTATGCTTATCAACAATGGCCATTTTCACGTGTCGCTTTTCATCGGTAATGATAGCAAAACGTGTCATTTCTGATGCCGTACCAGCAGTAGTGTTAATAGCAATTAATGGTAATTGCGGATTTTTTGATTGATCCAGTCCTTCATAATCAGCAATTTTTCCGCCATTGCTGGCCACTAAGGCAATACCTTTAGCGCAATCATGTGGCGAACCACCGCCTAAGGAAACAACAAAATCACAATCATGTTGTTTTAAAATAGCTAAACCGTCATTAACATTACTAACCGTTGGATTAGGTTGCGCTTGGTCAAAAACAATACTCGTCACGTTTTGTTGTGCTAATAAATCAGTAAAGTTCTTAACCACACCCAATTTATTTAAAACAGGGTCACTTACGATTAATCCTTGTTTAAAACCTTGTGTTTTTATGTAGTCAACCGCATCAGCTAAACTACCATCCCCCATCATATTTATTGACGGCATATAAAATGTTGAACTCATAATATTCTCCTTAATTTAATTCAATCTTACTAACTATTTTGTAACATGAATATCAATTAAAAAGTTTGATGTAGCGCATATATTTTGGGGAGTATGAGAGAAAAAGCCCTCAATAAAAAATGAAAGCAACAAGCAATTATTCTCGTCAATATTTACGAGTTAATGGTAGGTTTAAAAATACTTGGCACTAAGTTTACCTCATCACATAAAAGGCTAAAGCTTGGCACTGTGATTGACGATCCTGATTCATTAATCAAACCACTAAATTTAAGTTTATTCAGTAATCGTGATAACGTTTCAGGCGTAATACCCAGTTGAGTTGCTAATACTTTTTTAGTGTTGGGTAATATCAATTTGTTACCTTGCTGTTGTTGTTTACGATAAATATCAGCGAAATACATAACTAAGCGTTGGCTCGCATTCACTTGAGTTAACATATCGAGCGAGTTCATTAACTGCCCTATTCTATTGCCCATAAAGCCAAGCACATTCATGGCTAAGTCACTATCTGATATTAATAGCTCATTAATAGACTCATGACTATAGCAAGTTAAGCGCGTTTTTTGATCAACATGCGCACTCATAGGATAACATCGAGGTGTCATAAAAATAGCCATTTCAGCAATAAGCCCACCACTTAAAAATACCTTAAACACCTTTTCCTCACCATTTGGCATTAAACGGTAAAGTGTGACTTTTCCTGTATTTACCATGTAGATAGCTTCGGCACTATCACCTTTTTCAAATAAACATTCACCTGCATCTAAGGTGAGTTGATAACTTTGAGCATCGAGTGTTGATTTTTGTGCCTGATTGAGTAGTTGCAATATATTTGGCGTATTACTGGGCATAGATTACTCCTAACAAGTTCATAATAAATGTTGTTACCTTGATAATTATCAAGTAACAAATCACTATAACTGCATTACTATAAATGAAAATCATTCTTATTTACAGTCATTATGTATAAATACCTTTTACTCTGCATCATGATGGTGTTAACCATCAAGATCGCACAGGCTAAATCGCAACACTTAAGACTTGCTGGCCCCGCGGCGGTGGTAAGTTATCCACTAATGGTTATGGCGGAACAGCAAACATTAGCAGCGGCTAACTTAAAGTTCTCATTTACTCGCTGGAAAAACCCTGACCAACTCCGTGCTATGGTGATTGGCGAACAAATTGACTTTAGTGCGATGCCATCAAATCTCGCCGCTATTTTTTTTAATAAAGGGCATGAGCTTACCCTGCTCAATATTTCCATATGGAATATTATGGATATTGTCAGTCGCGATAAAACCATCTCAACATTGTCACAACTTATTGGCCAAGAAGTTGTTGTGCCGTTTAAAAATGATATGCCCACGATTATTTTACAACAATTATTACAAGGCCAACTACAAGCAAAAGCTAAACAAGTGCGGATTAGACACAGTCATAATTTAGCTGATGCTGCACAACTATTGTTAGCCGGCAAAGTACAACATGCTTTATTGATTGAGCCTCTTAGCTCAAGTGTGCTTTTTCAAAATGCACAGCAAGGCAATGCCCCACTTACACGGGTGATCAATATTAGTGAACAATGGCGTAATACCTTCCCTGAAAGCCCAAAACTCCCGCAAGCAGGCATTATTGCAAATACAACTGTTAATGATAACAAGGTGCTTATATCTGCCGTTAATGATGCGTACAAAACAGCGGCAAAATGGTGTGAAGCCAACGTTAATTCTTGTGCTGATATTGTCAAAAAACATTTACCTAAAATGCCAAAGGCTGCATTAATTACCGCAATAGAAAATACCCGAGTAACTCCCGTTAATAGCCTTACTGCAAAGGCAGATATACAAGCCTTCTATAAGCTACTGAGCAAAGTTGATGTTAAGCGCATCGGCGGAAAACAGCCAAATAACCGTTTTTATTTCTAATTAGTGGTGATTAACCTAATGAAAGCAAAAATCAAACTCGCTTATATTTTATATGCACTTAGCGTGCTTAGCTTATTAGCATTGTGGCAAGTCATGGCTAGCCAAGTTAATAGCATGATTTTAGCCTCACCATTGCAAACCTTAACAAAGCTTGCAGAGTTACTTTACAACTTAAGCTTTTGGCAACAGCTTTTAGTCACACTAATACGCTTATGTTATGCCTTAACCATGGCATGTGTTATTGGCTTTACTTTAGGTTTAATCGCCGGTTTACACACCTGGCTGAAATACTATTTAGCGCCATTTCGATGGTTGTTAATGAGTGTACCGCCAGTAATTGTAGTGCTACTTGCCATGCTTTGGTTCGGCATGGGTAGCACCATGGTTATATTTATTACCGTGTTACTACTTTCCCCAACGGTATATATCAACACGCAAAAAGCCGTTGAGCAAATTGATACACAATGGCTTGAACTGGCTAAAGTGTACCATTTCACTTGGTTACAACGGCTGACAAAAATTTACATTCCTGCTATTTCAGCGCCGTTGTGCTCCACCTTAATCATTGTTTGCTGTAATGGTGTGCGAATTGTTGTGCTCGCAGAAGTATTAGGCAGCCATCAAGGTGTTGGTTTTGAGTTAGCCAATGCCAGTAGTAATTTTGATACAGCAGAGTTATATGCATGGGTCACAGTGAGTTTACTCATGGTCGCTTTTTTAGAGTTAGCCCTGCTAAGACCATTACAAAACCAATTATTACAGTGGCGTAGAACAATCTAATGAACGTAAATAACACACTAAATACTATCGTGTCATTCAGTCACCTTGAATTAACTTTAGCTGCACAAACTATCCTCAGCGGAGTCTCATTTTCAATCAATAAAGGAGATAAAGTTGCCTTGCTTGGTGACAGTGGTGTGGGTAAATCTTCGCTATTAAAGCTTATTGCTGGCATTCATCAACCTTCGAAAGGTTGTTTCAACACTAACGCGAAACGTATTGGTTATGTGTTTCAAGAGCCACGCTTATTGCCTTGGTTAACCGTTGAACAAAACATCACTGAAGCGATGAAAGCTAACGGTATTTCAGCTAACAGCATCAAGCTGAAACTCCCAAAGCTGCTTTCTCAAGTTGAATTATCACAATACCATGATTATTACCCTCATCAGTTATCAGGCGGCATGGCTCAACGTGTATCACTCGCTAGAGCTTTTGCCATCACGCCGGATTTATTATTACTTGATGAGCCCTTTAGTGCACTAGATAACACGTTAACCAACCAGCTGACGCGATTGTTAAAACAGTTTTTAACACCAGAAATCACCCTGATTTATATCAGTCATCAAATTGAACAAGTGCTGGCGTTAACTCAATCTTGTGTGTTGATTAAGCGAGATCCACACAGCCAAACAAGCACTATAAGCCAACACAGCACCGCAACTAGCAATGAACAAGCGTGCTTTGTAAATCAGTATTATCAACAACCAATTGTATGTTAGCCAACGAGGTAAATTAACTATGTCCTATGCCCTTTTAATTACAATTCATCTATTTGCCGCCATTATGTTTATTGGTGTGGTCTTTTTTGAAGTGATTTTTCTAGAATCTATTCGAAAAAAATTACCCTCTAATATGATGGCATTAGTGCAAGAAGGTATCACTACGAAAGCCCGAAAAATAATGCCCTTTGTATTAGCGTTTCTTTTTCTTACAGGTTTAGCCATGGCTCATCATCACTTCCCTCATTTTTCAGGAATGATGGACTCTTCTTTTGGACAATTACTGTCGTTAAAAATGGTTATCGCTTTTAGTGTGTTAGGGCATTTTTTCACTGCTATGTATCTAGCTCGTAACAAAAAAATGACCTGCAGTCGTTTTAAATTTATTCATTTAAGTGTTTTTTGTCATCAAATCATCATTGTGTTTTTGGCAAAAAATATGTTTTACATCTCATGGTAACACCAAGGAATATTATGCTTATTAAACACTCTTATCTCACTCTATGCTTAACTACTGCCTTATTTAGCAATCAATTACTTGCCAATAATTCAATGACAATAGCCATGGATGAACACATTGAAATTTTAGCGGAAAAAGCGCAACGTGCTTTTCCTACCCGTGATGAAGCAAAAGCTGAACTAAAAAAAGTGGCTGGAGGAACCAACCTAATTGATATTGCTAAATTACCAGCAAGGCAAGCAACACTGCAAGATGCTCTTGGTTTTGAACCTGGCATTATTATGCAAAGTTTTTTTGGTGGTAATGACCAACCTAGGCTCAATATTCGTGGTTCAGGAGTGCAAAGTAACCCAGTGAATCGCGGTGTGGAGCTGCTTTTTGATGGTATGTCATTAAATCAAGCTGACGGGAGTTTCATTATTGGCTTTTTAGATCCTAAAAGTACCGACATTATCACCGTTTATCGCGGAGCCAATGGCATAAGATATGGTGGCACCACATTAGGTGGCGCCATTAACATGATCAGCAAAAATGGCACCACCTCAAGCCCCAGTATCCGCCTAGAATATGGCAGTGATCACCGTATTGGTGCCAATGTACAAGTAGCTGGCGACAGCAAAGATTGGGACTACTTTGTTAATGTTTCTCGTGACAGCGCCGATGGCTATCGCCATTTCAGTGAGTCTAAACGCAGCAGCATTAACGGAAATATAGGTCTAGATATCACCGACACCTTAAGTAACCGCACCTTTATTCAATGGAGCGATAGTGAATTTCAGATTCCTTTTGTGGTTCCAAAAGCACGCGCATTAGCTGATGCTAAACTTATTATGGGAGATGGAAACACTCCACTAGACTCCTTACTCAATGTCTATAACCGTAAACCCCATCGTGATTCACAAGTAAACCGAATTGCCAATAAAACACGCCTGAGCCAAGATAATATTATTCACGAGCTTAACTTAGTGGTTCAACAAGTTGATGATATTTTCGCTGATCCGCTCATGCACAATATAACCACCAGTGATGATTTAGGATTTGAGTATGCGTTATCTGCACAAGGTGATTATGTCAGTGAGCAAGATGATTTTTTTCTATCAATTACTGCCAATACCAGTGATATGAATAGAGCTTATGCCGCTACAAACCCAACAAACGGCAGCATGTTGCCAGCATTCGCGCAGATTGACTTAGATGCCAGCAATGTGATTATTGCTGCGCAGTGGCAAGCTGAGCTAAGCAATAATTTGCAGCTAGTCACTGCTGCACAATGGGTGAATTCACGCAGAAATAGTAGTGACAACGCCAACGCTGAGTATAATCAGGATAAAAGTTACCATAGCATTAACCCGAAATTAGGTATAATTTACCAAACTTCAGACGAAATTCGTTTTTTTGCAAACATTAGCAGTACCAGTGAAGCGCCTACCTTCTGGGAGTTAGCATCAGCCAGTGTTAGTCCCAAAAACCCTGCAATGACTAAGCTAACATTAAATGATTTAAGCGCCCAAGACTCTACCACTTTTGAAATTGGCAGTAGTGGTAAGCTAAATAACACACAGTGGAATTTAGCATTATACCGTAGCAAGGTAGATAATGAGTTAATTTCAATTGTCAGTGACTTTGCCGTTAATGGTAGTACCAGTAACTACAGCAGCGGCAGCATACACCAAGGCATGGAATTTGAATTAGTACAACAGATAAGCGATGATTTATTTACTCACGGTGATACGTTATCCAGCAAGCTAGTTTACAATTACAGCGACTTTTATTTTGATGGCGGTAAATATGACAATAATCAAATTGCTGGTATCCCAAAACATGTTGCGCAATGGCAATTAAGCTATCAACGTGGCGGTTTCTATATTGCCCCAAGCATTAAGTGGCAAATGGACGACACCCCCATTGATCACGCTAACAACCAATTTCAAGATGCTTATACCCTGCTATCCGTACAAATGGCGTATCAGGTTAATCAGCATTTAAAGGTGTATTTTGATGGTCAAAACCTCAGCGATGAAAACTACCAAACCTCATATGTGATTAGAGGATTTTCAGCCGAACAGCAACCTAGCTTTTTACCTGGGTTTGGTACAACATATTCTTTAGGGATGAATTATATGTTCTAAACTTTGGCTCGCTAATAATGTGTAATAAAAATATAACCAACTAAATAATACACTGTAAAAATTTAACAATACTTTATCGCCGTTTGATTGTCTTTTTCGATAATCAAACGGCTAATTCACTCATTTATTATTTTTCAGACCAAACACCTGGTTCAGTTTTACCTTGTATTTTTACCTCTTTTAAAGAAAAGGACATGTCATTATTGGTGTGAAGTTTTTCACGAAAATTTTTGGTTAAATTGATCACCGTTGGTGTGAGTAAAATAATGGCGTAAATATTAACTAACGTCATCAGTCCTAGTGCCATATCAGCTAAGCCCCATACTTCTTTTAAAGTTGCGCTTGCGCCCCAAAACACCATAATCAAATAAATACTTGTATAAAAAGTACGGCCTAATTTGTTGTCTAATTTAAACAAATGTAGATTACTTTCAGCATAAGCATAATTGGCAACGACTGAGGTAAAGGCAAATAAAGTAATAGCACCAGCAACAAAATAATTACCACCAGCACCAAAATGATTGGTCATGGCGCTTTGTGTCAAACCTATGCCTTCCATTTCACCACTGATAGTAATATCTGATAATAATATGACCACCGCAGTACAGCTACACAACACCATAGTATCTAAGAAAACACCTAACATTTGCACATAGCCTTGTGCCACAGGATGATTTGGCACGGGCGAAGCACCCGCAGCCGCATGCGGTACACTGCCGGCTCCAGCTTCATTTGAATACAAGCCCCTTTGGATACCATTTTTAATTGCCGCACCTAAAGCGCCAGCACCGGCCTCTGTTAAACCAAAGGCTGAAGAGAAAATATCCATAAACATGCTAGGTAATAAATCAATATTCATCAAGGTTATAACAATCGCGGTACCCACAAATGCCAACCCCATAAACGGAACGATGAGTTCGGCAAACCGGGCAATACTTCGCATGCCACCAACAACAATAAAACCAGCAAGTAATACAATAATCGCCCCAGAATACGCGCGAGGTATTGTAAAAGTATTATTTAGTGCTTCAGCAATGGTATTAGCCTGCATAGCGCTAAACGTTAAACCATAACCCAAAAACAAACAAACTGAAAACACAATGGCTAGCCAAGGCTTATTAAGGCCAGCACGAATATAATAAGCAGGCCCGCCCCTAAACTCTTTGTGTTCATCACGCACTTTATACAACTGGCCTAGCACACTTTCAGCAAACCCTGTAGCCATGCCTAATAAAGCGATAACCCACATCCAAAAAACAGCACCGCTGCCCCCTAATGAAATTGCCATGGCAACGCCTGCTAAATTACCTGTACCTACCCGCGCCGAAAGCCCTGTACATAAAGCCTGAAACGAACTAATACCTGATTTATCAGATTGAGTACTGCCCTTCATTACGGAGAACATATAGCGAAATTGAAATAGCTGTACCCAATTCAACTTAAATGAAAACCACAAACCTGCAAAAAGTAATAAGTAAATTAAAATTTGTCCTTGGCCCCACAATATATTATTGATAGCGCTTACTATGTCATTTATCATTTACTTTCCTTTCTT
The DNA here is from genome assembly GCF_040362745.1 of Colwellia sp. KU-HH00111. Taxonomy (NCBI): domain Bacteria; kingdom Pseudomonadati; phylum Pseudomonadota; class Gammaproteobacteria; order Alteromonadales; family Colwelliaceae; genus Colwellia; species Colwellia sp. KU-HH00111. The sequence continues at coordinate 122,373 of NZ_BAABWO010000003.1, forward strand.
GTTTTGTGTTTATTATTAGTAACATGATCCGCTAAAGCATTTGGCTAAAAATGCTGTTATCTTCTAGATAAATGAATGCCAGCTAGCATGCATCGCACTGAACCGCCGGCAAGTTCTATGGCTGATACGTCCAAAGGCAGCAAGGTTACGCTTTTTTTCAATATTGCTATTTGTTCGGCTGTTAAAGCCGCATAAGCGGTGGTCGAGAGCGCTAAAATTCGGCCTGATTTACCCGTTAATTCGAGCGCATTACCACAAAAGGCATTAATTTGCTGTTCTGACAAATAAAGGATGCTTTTACCCGCACTTTCAAAGCGGCTTATAATTTGCGCACGGCGTTTTTCATCGGTCATCATATCAAAACCTGCCATAACAAAATCAGTGCCAATACACATTAAAACATTGGTATGGTACACCGAGATACCCTTATGGTTTTGTGCATCGAACACCATAGGTTCATAATTAAAATGCGAGCAAAAACGTTCAAGTACATGTGAGTCTGTTCTTTTTGAACGAGCAGCATAAGCAATGCGCTCGATATGATCTAACACCATGGCACCCGTGCCTTCAAGATAAAGTTCATCAAATTCTAACCCCGAATAATCAACAACATCTTGCACTCGGTATTGCTTTTTTAAACATTCAATAACATCTTGTCGGCGTTCTTTTCTGCGATTTTGTGCACACATTGGGTATATCGCTATTTGCCCGCCTGTATGAGTTGAGAACCAATTGTTTGGAAACACTGAATCGGGTGTTTGCTCACCTTCATCTTCAAAGATATGCACCGTCACACCTTCTGCTTCAAGTAAATTACTCACGTTAGTAACTTGCTTATACGCCATTTCTTGTAAGCGTTTTTTATCAATTAATGTTGCTGTTTGAAAACTATTGTCTTGTTCAGTTTGTTCATTAGGATAAAAATGATGTGGACGGATCATAACGACGGCATTTGGTGCTTGTGGATATAATGACATGACTTCTCTCTAGTGACTAAGTTATTGATCGTTATATGACTGGTCAACAACCACACCATATAAATTACGAGGATTCTCTGGGTTTGCTAGTAATTCAAGTTGTTCGCATTGCCCCTGCCTAGAGAGAAGATCATATACATAACGTAGTGCAGAATAATCTTCAACCGCGAAGCCGACACCATCAAAAATAGTCAGTTGTTGCTCTGTTGTTCTACCGTCACGTTCGCCTCGTATAACATGATACATTTCTGTTATTGGCGAGTTTTGCGGTAATTGTTGAATATCACCTTCAATGCGTGTTTGTGGTTCATATTCAATAAACACATCTGCGCGATTTAATAACGCAGGATCAAGCTCTGTTTTACCCGGGCAATCGCCACCAATTGCATTAATATGAACCCCCTCTCCAACCATGTCGTTGGTTAAAATAGTGGCATTCTTTTTATCCGCAGTACAAGTGGTTATAATGTCTGCACCTTGTACAACTTGGTTTGCTGACTCACAAACGATAATGGTTAAGCCTTTGTTGGCAAGGTTGCTACGGCATTTTTCCATCGCTTGAGTGTCAATATCATAAATACGCACTGTTTTAATGCCTAATAATGAACTAAAGGCAATAATTTGAAACTCAGATTGTGCTCCGCAACCTATCATAGCCAAAGTAGAAGCATGTTTAGGGGCTAAATATTTAGCCATCATTGCCGAGGTAGCGGCCGTTCTTAGTGCCGTTAGCACAGTCATTTCAGACAAAAGCAACGGATAACCGGTTGCCACATCAGACAAAACACCAAAGGCCGTTACCGTTTGCAAGCCTGATTGGGTGTTTTTAGGGTGACCATTAACATATTTAAAACTGAAAAGTTCATGATTACCTGTTGGCATTAACTCAATCACTCCCTCTGGAGAATGCGCTGCATAGCGTGGAGATTTATCAAAATCTTGCCATCGGGTAAAGTCTTGCTCTAAATATTTAACCAAACCTTCAATGAACGACTCTGTGCCAATACTTTGTAATAATGTCACCATTTCACTAACGCCAATGAATGATATGTGTGATGATTTTTGTGGAATACTGTTATTCATAATGACCCTATGCAATTATTTAGCTAAGTTTTACTTCGTGGTTAATAAACTAATCCATATATTATCGGGTTAACAAATCAAACAAAATGGCAAAAGATTGCAAATTTAGCGCAAACATTTATCATATTGCTTAATTTAATTATCATAATGACAAAACAGAAACAATATGAGCATTGACAAACATATAAATAAACGGGTTTACCTTTACGATTCAGTTGATAAAGCGCTTATTGCCATATTGCGCACCGATGCCAGAGCTTCCATTTCAAAACTGGCAGCTCAGCTGCATGTTTCACGTGGTACAGTACAAAATAGACTCGATAGACTGATAAGTTCAGGGGCTATTTTAGGATTTACTATTCGTGCGCACGATGAACTAGAAACTGATGTAGTAAAGGCTATTATGATGATAGAGGTTGTTGGTAAATCAACAGCCCAAGTAATTAGCCAATTGCGTGGTATTCCCCAACTTGAAAAACTGCACACAACTAATGGTGCTTGGGATTTAGTCGCCAATATTCAAACATCAAGTTTACTTGAATTTGACCTTGTATTGCGCGACGTAAGAACCATTGATGGTGTGCTAAACAGCGAAACGAGCATTTTGCTAAGCTCAATTTAAAGTCAGAAAAATCCATAGTAATAATTTCTCTCATCATTTAGGATAAGTAAAAACTCATTCTACTTTTTTGTTCAAATGACTATAAACCATAAAAAGTTACCTACCATCATAGCTGGCCCTATGGTTCGTAAAGCGATGGATAACCAGCTAGTTTTATGGCTGGTGACCTCGCAGTATTATCAATGTAGCGTAACCCTTTATGATGAAGAGGGTGATGTATTCTATTCGCAAAAACTAACAGGCAACCAACATGCAAGCATTGCTGTGGGCAAACATGCAGTTATTAACCTACTTAATATTGCTTTAAATGAGCCACTGATAGAAAACACTTGGGTGAGTTATGACATAGTGCTTGAAAGTGAATCTGAATCATTCAATAGCGCTAACCTTAAAGATTTATGTTATGAAGGTTTTTCGAGCCCACGCTTTTGGTACAGCAAGCAGGCTAATCATGTTTTGCACGGTTCCTGCCGTAAACCTCACCATCAAAGTGAGGATGCATTACTTGCCGTAGATAAACAAATCGCAAAAGCACTAAAAGACAAAACAACTGCACCTAGTTTATTAATGTTGTCTGGCGATCAAGTTTATATAGACGATGTTGCCGGCCCAATGCTGTCGGCTATTCATCAAGTTATTTCTCTGCTTGGTTTACACAGTGGTAAATGGCAAAACACCAACATTGAAAATAATGAACAGCTGTTATCTAGCCCTAATTGCTATTATCAACGTGATAAAATATTGCCGTTATTTGATGACAACAATGATAATTTGCTGCGTTTTTTTAAGGGCAAAAAGAAACGAGTTTTCACCTCGGTGAGCGCTCATAATCATTTAATTTCGTTTGCCGAAGTGATCGCCATGTACTTGTTGGTTTGGTCACCCGAACTTTGGCAATGTATCGAATTTGATCAGACTAAAATTAACAAAAAACATCGGCAGAAATTCCAAGAAGAGCAACAAATCATAAATACCTTTGCTAAAGGTTTGTGGTCAGTTCGACGGGCATTAGCACATACCCGCACGTTTATGATTCATGATGACCATGATATTACCGATGACTGGAACCTTACCCGTGAGTGGGAAGAAATAGCCTACGGACACCCGTTTTCAAAGCGCATTATTGGCAATGCACTTATCGGTTACTGGCTATGCCAAGGTTGGGGAAATCAACCTGAAGTGTTTGACAACATATATCAGCAAGCTCAAGAGTGTTTTTCAACAGAAAAAATGCAAAATATTGATGAGTTAATTGACACCCTACTTCATTTTAACCATTGGCATTACAGTATAAATACAACCCCCAAAATGGTGGTTTTAGATACTAGGACCCAACGTTGGCGCTCTGAACGTAAAGCAAATCGCCCTTCTGGCTTAATGGATTGGGAAGCATTAACTGATTTACAGCATGAGTTGTTTGAACAACAAGCAGTGCTTTTAGTTTCTCCTGCACCTATATTTGGGGTTAAGTTAATTGAAGTAATCCAAAAAACATTTACATTCTTTGGCTTTGCACTTACTGTAGACGCTGAAAACTGGATGGCACATAAAGGCACGGCTAGTGTCATACTAAATATTTTCAAACACTCTAAAACACCTCCAAACTTTATTATACTCTCTGGCGATGTACACTATTCATTTGTGTATGACATCACCCTAAAACACAGGAAACAAAGCCCCCTTATTACTCAAGTAACTTGCAGTGGTATTAAAAACGAATTCCCAAAAGGGCTATTAAACGTACTAGCAAAATGTAATCACTATCTTTACAGCAGTAAATCACCACTAAACTGGTTTACCAAAAGACGAGACATGCTAATTAAAGCCAGACGGGTCGATAACAAAAAAATACTAAACCAAAGTGGCATAGGTTTGATTGACATTGATAGCAACTATAGAGTTACAGCCAAGGTCATTACCGCTGATATGAAAGAATTTTTGTTTGCGAGCAAAGATAATCAACCAAGTGATTGAGCCTTAAAACACTTAACCATTTACCACATTACTACGTCAATATTTTTTAATAAAACAATGGCCGATTAACGGTTAGTTTTTGTTTGGAGTGATTATGGGTGGCTTAGTTAAGAATTATCATGGGTGGCTTAGTTAATTTTATTTTGAGTAAATTACACCGTAGTTGTGATTTCTTTAATTACCTTCGCAGGATTACCAGCGATGACAACATTGTTACCGAAGCTTTTTGTAACTACTGCTCCAGAGGCCACTACTACATTATCACCTAAAGTAACACCCGGATTAATTGTTGCTTGCCCACCAACCCAACAGTTGTCACCGATAGTAATTGGTTTAGCAAATTCTAGTCCACTATTTCTCTCTATTGGATCTAAAGGATGCGTTGCAGTATAAATCCCTACTTGTGGAGCAATCATACAATTATTGCCAATTCTAACTTCTGCGACATCCAAAATAACACACGCAAAGTTTACGTAAAAATTTTCACCAACGTGAATGTTAGAGCCGTAATCACAGTGAAACATTGATTCAATATGTATATTTTTACCTGTACTACCAAATAGAGATTTTAATAGTTTAGTTCTTACCTGTAATTCTGCTATGGAAGTCTGGTTCAACTTCTCTGTCGTTAGGCGAGCATTTAACCTCATCTGAACAAGTTCGTTATCGCTAGGGTCGTACAATTTTCCCGCTAGCATCTTTGATCTTTCTGACATTGGACGAAGCTCCTTGATACAAGCTTTACTCATAACGCCGCGTTCACCGGCTTGTCCGGTGCAACACTTTATTAGATCTCTGTTGTTTTACTAGTTTATTTGAAGCTTCACCTTTAATAGTGCCACTTGCAGCTAGGCTCATTAATCGACGAAACCTCGGGCACTCCAAATGACTAGGAGCTCTACAAGCAGCTGCATGCTGAAGACCATCACGCATTGCCACTAACTTTTGAATAGTATTATCCAGTTCACTGGCTTTTTTCAGCAGCAAATCCCTATCAATAATAGGATTTTCTGCAGATCCTAATATGCCCGCAATTTCTTCCAGCGAAAACCCTGCTACGCGTCCCAATGCAATCAATTCAAGGCGTTCCATTACACCTTCTCCAAAAACTCGGCGTATACCTTGTCTACCAATGGAGTTGATTAATCCTTTTTCCTCATAAAAGCGTAGAGTTGAAGCGGGAACACCAGATTGTTTAGCAACCTGAGAAATATCCATAACACCCCTTGACTTAAAGTTGACTTGAAGTTGTACAATAGCATTACATCTAGATCAAAACCAGCAATGGAGAAGTCGTGGACAATATAATTTTTGTAATATTCATCGGAATTGGCGCAACCGCAGTGATGGACTTGTGGTCTTTGCTAAGGAAACACTTACTTAACATTCCGCCAACTAATTGGGGGTTGATTGGGCGCTGGATAGCTTACATGAAAAAAGGGAAATTTCGCCATATTGCTATTGCAGAATCTAACTCTATTCGCGGCGAGCAATTCATTGGATGGACGGCCCACTATTTAATCGGTATAGCCTACGCAGCATTATTAATAATTATCTGTGGAAAAGCATGGATCCTTAACCCTTCAATTGGCCCCGCACTCGCATTGGGTATTGCCACGGTTGTTGCTCCTTTTTTTATATTGCAACCAGGAATGGGAGTGGGTGTTGCTGCATCCCGAACACCCAACCCTAACTCTGTTAGGCTGCAAAGCATTATTAATCATGCAGTATTTGGCTTTGGTCTTTTTATATCAGCTGTAGCAGTAAAATTTATTTATTCAGGTGGTACTAATTATTGTAATTTCTAAGCTGCCTGTGTGGCAGTGAACTACCGGTTCAAAATGACTTATTAGCACTAGCATTTCTAAGCTGCCTGTGTGGCAGTGAACGTGATGGTGTAGATGGTGCTCAAGGTATTCAATTTCTAAGCTGCCTGTGTGGCAGTGAACATAACCGCAAAGCACTTACTAATTATTCCCTTTTTCTAAGCTGCCTGTGTGGCAGTGAACTTACACCAACTAATTTTGGTGCAACCGCTAAATTTCTAAGCTGCCTGTGTGGCAGTGAACTGGGTTGTGTATCTTTTCAGCGTATGCGGCTATTTCTAAGCTGCCTGTGTGGCAGTGAACACCTCCATTCACCCACAATTTAGAACAATTTTTTTCTAAGCTGCCTGTGTGGCAGTGAACTGTTGGTCGTGCCACGTTTGAAAAATCAGTGTTTTCTAAGCTGCCTGTGTGGCAGTGAACCAATTGATGATGCATTAAATACCCCTGTTACTTTTCTAAGCTGCCTGTGTGGCAGTGAACTTGAAGTTGCTCAATCAATCATTTCATTAACTTTTCTAAGCTGCCTGTGTGGCAGTGAACTTGCTGTTAAAGACCAGTTGCTTGTAGATTTCTTTCTAAGCTGCCTGTGTGGCAATGAACAATGGGTACGCAATGTAACTTGAAATTGAGATTTTCTAAGCTGCCTGTGTGGCAGTGAACTAACATTCGTGCCACGGGCAATTGGCAAGAGTTTTCTAAGCTGCCTGTGTGGCAGTGAACTTATTTTTTATAATATATTCCCACTCGCCCGATTTCTAAGCTGCCTGTGTGGCAGTGAACATGAGAATTTCATTAACCCTGTTTTATACCAATTTCTAAGCTGCCTGTGTGGCAGTGAACTAGAGTTCATTGAAGAACTTAAGCAGCATTATTTTCTAAGCTGCCTGTGTGGCAGTGAACTTTTTGCTACCCAGTGTTTACCTGTTTTATCCTTTCTAAGCTGCCTGTGTGGCAGTGAACTCCTTATCATCTCCAGTTCCTGATGTATCATATTTCTAAGCTGCCTGTGTGGCAGTGAACAAATTCTTGGCGGAACTAGGCTCCATTAATCCTTTCTAAGCTGCCTGTGTGGCAGTGAACAAATTCTTGGCGGAACTAGGCTCCATTAATCCTTTCTAAGCTGCCTGTGTGGCAGTGAACCCACATAAAGCCAGTGGACCATATTTGGCTATTTTCTAAGCTGCCTGTGTGGCAGTGAACCTGTCAACATGCAAGCCCTTATAGATTACTTATTTCTAAGCTGCCTGTGTGGCAGTGAACTATCCAATGCTGTCTGTGCGGCATTTGATATATTTCTAAGCTGCCTGTGTGGCAGTGAACAGATGAAGTTTTTCCCGAAAGTGCCGATATTTTTTCTAAGCTGCCTGTGTGGCAGTGAACTTTTAATGCCGACTCTGGCGACATGAATATGTTTTCTAAGCTGCCTGTGTGGCAGTGAACCAAAAAGGTGGAGCTAACTACAACAAGATAGCTTTCTAAGCTGCCTGTGTGGCAGTGAACGTCACTTGGCATTGGTTTGTTTGTAACTATATTTTCTAAGCTGCCTGTGTGGCAGTGAACGGTCAAGGGGTTTGCGTAATTATTTTGATTTATTTCTAAGCTGCCTGTGTGGCAGTGAACTCATCATTGAGCGTGATAGAACACCACTGATATTTCTAAGCTGCCTGTGTGGCAGTGAACTCATCATTGAGCGTGATAGAACACCACTGATATTTCTAAGCTGCCTGTGTGGCAGTGAACTTATTATCATCTGAATCATAAGGGATATTATATTTCTAAGCTGCCTGTGTGGCAGTGAACAAAGCATTCGCATTAGCTAAAGCTGCTAATATTTTCTAAGCTGCCTGTGTGGCAGTGAACATAAATTACCTGCTGTCATTGTGACAATTGATTTTCTAAGCTGCCTGTGTGGCAGTGAACGAAGCTGTAAAATATTCTTGGGGTGTTGCTAATTTCTAAGCTGCCTGTGTGGCAGTGAACATGATATTCCCCAACCTGTACCAATTCAGAAATTTCTAAGCTGCCTGTGTGGCAGTGAACTAAGTTTAAGCGCTGGCAAAATATCTGATAATTTTCTAAGCTGCCTGTGTGGCAGTGAACCTAAGGGCTGAATATTTCAAAGCGTATTAAAATTTCTAAGCTGCCTGTGTGGCAGTGAACATCAAAGGCGGTGGTAAGTGGTAACAACTATATTTCTAAGCTGCCTGTGTGGCAGTGAACAGTACCTTGGCTAGTTTGGTATATATGAGAAATTTCTAAGCTGCCTGTGTGGCAGTGAACCAAGGGAAGGTGTTGGTTGCGACTGTGATTATTTTCTAAGCTGCCTGTGTGGCAGTGAACCTGACTTACGACACTGTCGAAGTTCAGAGATATTTCTAAGCTGCCTGTGTGGCAGTGAACGTTATCAATCCCGTTCATTAGTTCTTTCTCAATTTCTAAGCTGCCTGTGTGGCAGTGAACGACAACAATTCATTCATGTATTTGAACCTGAATTTCTAAGCTGCCTGTGTGGCAGTGAACTTTAACGCTTTTAGAAAGCAACTTTTAATATTTTTCTAAGCTGCCTGTGTGGCAGTGAACTCATGCTGCTGTTGCTTTAACCCTGCGTAAGTTTTCTAAGCTGCCTGTGTGGCAGTGAACTACAAATTGCTTACTAGTAAGTAATTAATATTTTTCTAAGCTGCCTGTGTGGCAGTGAACTTTGAATGTAATGGCAATAAAGGGGGTGTTGATTTCTAAGCTGCCTGTGTGGCAGTGAACCTCCTGATGTATGCCCCATCTCAACATTTTTATTTCTAAGCTGCCTGTGTGGCAGTGAACATATTTTGCAGACTTCTTGTGTGTCTATTAGTTTTCTAAGCTGCCTGTGTGGCAGTGAACAGAAAAGATCTTGGCGCAAGGCTGCATTGTTTTTTCTAAGCTGCCTGTGTGGCAGTGAACTTATTAGCATTTAAGAACAAAAAGCATATAAATTTCTAAGCTGCCTGTGTGGCAGTGAACCTACCTTTCTGTGCTTATAAAAAGTAGAGCGATTTCTAAGCTGCCTGTGTGGCAGTGAACATCACATGTTAAAAGGAGGGGCCCGCGCGAGCTTTCTAAGCTGCCTGTGTGGCAGTGAACAATCTAATGGTTGTAGTTGTTGTCCTACTTGTTTTCTAAGCTGCCTGTGTGGCAGTGAACATGCTTGATAAAACTCTGAAGCCACGCTTAATTTTCTAAGCTGCCTGTGTGGCAGTGAACTGATAATAGTAAAAGCATCTTCAGGGGTTCGGTTTTCTAAGCTGCCTGTGTGGCAGTGAACACCTCGATAAAATCAAGGCGCTCGATTTTAAATTTCTAAGCTGCCTGTGTGGCAGTGAACACGTATCGAGATACGTATTGGTCTAGTAGTCATTTCTAAGCTGCCTGTGTGGCAGTGAACTTGTTTTTCGTGGAAACTTTCCATCCGAAGCTTTTCTAAGCTGCCTGTGTGGCAGTGAACGTGTCAACTTGTAAACTTTCCTAAGTTTACAATTTCTAAGCTGCCTGTGTGGCAGTGAACTTGAACGAATGGCTGCTATTTCATCACTCAAGTTTCTAAGCTGCCTGTGTGGCAGTGAACTATCGTTACCAAGTCGTATGTCAAAAGGTAGCTTTCTAAGCTGCCTGTGTGGCAGTGAACATTAATTAAATCAACAAAATTAAACGACTCAATTTCTAAGCTGCCTGTGTGGCAGTGAACATTATGGCGGCAATTATTTTTATGTTTTGGGCTTTCTAAGCTGCCTGTGTGGCAGTGAACCTTCATTACTTTTTAGCTGCTGCTTTCTTTTTTTTCTAAGCTGCCTGTGTGGCAGTGAACATTGGTTGATTCTTCATAGGCGAGATTTACTCTTTCTAAGCTGCCTGTGTGGCAGTGAACAATTGGGTTTCGTTCTTCATCTTGATACTGTTTTTCTAAGCTGCCTGTGTGGCAGTGAACCAGTACATTATTGCGCTACCTCAATCAAAGCATTTCTAAGCTGCCTGTGTGGCAGTGAACAGATGCTGATGTAGCAAGCAATATCGCAGGCATTTCTAAGCTGCCTGTGTGGCAGTGAACTTTTACTAATTTACTTAACGTTAAGCGTTTTTTTTCTAAGCTGCCTGTGTGGCAGTGAACAATAGAATAACATGCAAAAAATAAGTTACAACAACCAGTTACTATAAAAATCTATTTTTGACCTTTATTTTTACTGTATTTGTAACCTATTGTTTATTAATCTAATTTTTAAAGAGCATTTTTTTAGGTCAAAACCAATATTGACCTTACTTAATGAAGTAAACGAGCTGAAGCTGCTTTTGCAACACTTTGCTTCTGGTGAAGGATCATCATAATGTAAACATTGCTATTATCAATTTTGTAAATAACCCTAAATGACCTAGTTAACAATTCTAAACAATCTTGGTCTGATAATGACAACTCTTTGGGGAGGTGCCCTATCAATGGTGTTGTTGCAATTTTTGCTATGGCTTGTTCAATTTCGAGTAATAATTTATCAGCAAGTTGATCATTAACACGGCTAACATAATGAAGATAAATAACTTCTAAGTCTTTATTTGCATGCTCTGTGAGCATTACATGATACTGACTCACTAAACGCCTCTACGTTTACGTAAATTAGCTAATGTATTTTTAGCATCAAGCACCTTGCCATGTTTAACATCTTTGTCACTTTGGGCAAGCATTTTTAGCATGGCTAACGTTTCTTGTGTTTGCTCATATTCAGCAACCGATTGCACCACCATTGCTGCTTCTCCATTTTGAGTAATGATATAAGCTTCACCATCTGCTTTTAATTCAGCCGCAATTTTGGCGGCATTAGCTTTTAAATAACTAATGGGTTTGATATGTGTTGATAACGACATGTTTTAACCTCGCGCATAAGCAATAAAGAACCAAATATAAACCATATCTGGTTCTTTATAAACTAATTGATAACACTAACAACACGCAATTTAAAATTGAGGGACACTTGTTAGCTTGTCTTTATTGCTGCTGTTGGTATTTAAACCGTAGCAATTAAACACGCCAGCTTGTTCTTTTGTAAGCGACACCATTTTAATAAACAACGGAAATTTTCGGCTTTCTTGTGCATTTCGTTGTTTAGTTTCTTGGCTTTCTAACCAAATAAAAGGTAATGAGTTATCCGCTTTGGGCTTGGTTTTCTCAAGCTCAGCTAAGCACGTTTCAAGCGTTTGACCTGACTTTTCAGCCCATCGCTTTGCCTTGCTTTGCATGTCTTTTTCTATGCGCGCTTCACCTTTAACTTTTTCACGAAAAAACGCCACATGCCTCACTTTTTCAGGTACAGGCTTAATCGATTTTATATGCACATAATCTTTCAAACGGTTTAGCCATTGATTAATATTTAAGTTAGTGAGTTGCCTTTCTTCATTAGCTAATAATCGTAATTGATTACCCAATGGAAACGCATGTTCACCACCTATTCCTGCATGGTAGCTAGGAAAACTTATCGCTATAGCCGATTCATTCTCCCCTACTTTGTTATCAACAAGGGCAATATGCACTTGTTGATATACTTTTTGCCAAAGAAAATCTAAGCTTACTTCCGCATCAGGTAAGAGTTGAAGTTCTATATAAAAATTCATATATGCACCTCTACTCTGATTTTCCACCGAATACACCACCACGAATTAAATTCGCCAGAACAAAATTTTTGTCGTTTTCACTAACTTCTTTATCGTTAACCCATTTCATCATCAATGTATAAAGGTCAGTTTTAGTTTTTCTATATGCCTGCCCTTGCTGGGTAACCGCTCCAAACGGCTCTACTGCAATTGGAAATTCTGCGTTTTCATACCAGTCATCAACAGTTCGGATAGCATTGCCAATTTTCACACTATGCATAGCTGCACAGTTATCCAACTTAAATAATACTTTTTTCTTTTCGCCCATATTCATTTCTTGCGAGGGAAATACGTGTTGTCCTTTGCCAAGTTTGACAAAAGCATCAATAGTTAAACAAACAAACTGTTCATCACTATTTAAACCTTCAAAGATAGCATTAGCAACTTTCATCAAGTCATTATTATCTTGGTGTGATTCAAAACTTTTAAGTGAAAAGTCATAACCATTAAATGAAACAGCCTCCTGTTCATTTACTTTTACTTGAATATAGATCTGCTCTGCACCCACTCGGTTACGCCACAAAAATCGTCCTGCTGCAATATTGTATGCATAACGATACGCTAATTCTTTTAAACCTTTCGATTTATAAGCTGAAGCTTTTTCTTTGATTGCCCCAGTAAAATCTGGATCATTACAACCAAATGGAACACCTAAGTTGCCAATTGCACGTAAGGTAAAGCTCACTTTTAAAGTATCTAAGTCATTTGGTAAATAAGCATCATCTCCTTCGGAAATATTGTTATCTTCTCTCCCGCCCTTATCTAAATTGAACTGACTTTTAGTTCCTCTTAGAGTCCTAGGTAATACACTTATTTTTGTATCTTCCCATAAGCTATCTTTATTGCTCCAACTTCCTGCTGTCATCAAAGCATCCGATGCTTCTAACTTACGTTCAAACGCCAACATACTTGGTAACTTAATCTCTTTAGTCATTTTATAAATCATTCTTTTGTTAAATTAATTCATCAATTGGGTCAAAAAGCACTGAAACTTGCTGTTCTAAGTCACTTTCATCATTTTCTAATTGTTTAGTTTGCTGGCATAAATACCAGCCATCATCGTATTGATAATTCCATAGGCTACTTGCAATATCTCTATGGTTTTTTAAGCGATTAACCCCTAACCACTCGCCAACTGAATGAACAGATTCAACAAAGCACACAGGGGTTTCACTATCACGCGTATTGGCGACCTCTTTATTTTCATAAACAGGTGAAATGGCTTTATACCCGGTCATAATAGGTATTAGATATCCGGGATTAGGTTTTGATAAATACTCCCACTCAGCAGAAGTCTTATTTGTTGGGTTTATGTATTCATTCCATTGCTTTAATAGTGTTTTTGTATTTTTCGTTTCTTCTAATTCCGAAAAGTAATTAATCAATTCTTGAGGAATGTCGATGTTGTATGGCTTAACCAAATGCTCAAGCCAAATACTATATAAATTTTGTTCTCCCGCTTCTTGCAAGTGCTTATTAATCAAGGATGAAATTGGTCTAGCTTGCTGCCTCAATGCTATAAAATCCAACCAAGCCTCAAGCTGATCAGCTTCTGAATTTTTATCTAAACAAGTTTGATAATATTCAGCTAAATGACTCGATCTATCCATTAATATAAACCCCGGCATCAGTAAGCGTTTTAATTTGAAAAAGCTCTGCTGGCTTGTACTATCAAAAAGCTGCACATCTTCAATAGATAAAATGCTACCTCCTGCTAGTCTCTGCATTAAGCATTGCTGCTTTAACCAAGTAAGCAGATCACCCACTTCACGACCTACAAACCCATCAAATTCCATGACTAGCGATACCGTCATATTCATCTTTCCCTCTTCTACAATTGAGGGAGCACCACCTTGGGTAACTTTGTTTACGTCACCCGACAAATAGGCAGGGTTTTTACTTTGTAAAAATCTATCATTGTATTTCCCAAAGGTATGCACATGGTGTTCATGAGCAACTACAGTACAGCCTTTAAGACTGAACCCTTGATATGTCGACCTTCCCAACTTCAGAGAAAGGTTATGTGTAAAGCCCAAAAAATGAGTAATAGCAGGGAAGCCCCATGTAAAGCCAGACACTGCATTGGCATTTTGAACTTTAACTTTATTTAACAACAAATACTGTGTCATGTTCTTTCCCCCGTATCTTTAATAATCTCAGGCATTGGGTTAAGCTCACGCTGTGCGTTACTCATCAACAGCACCCATAATTTGGAGTGCTCGGTTTGCGGTGTAAACAGCTTATCTTTTCCGATTAACTTGCTATTCACCCATTTAGCAAAGTCCTTACTAACATCCAGCTGCCAATTAGTACTTTTACGTGCCGCTTGAAATACTTCATCATTTCGATAAGGATCAAGAAAATATTGCTGAGATAACTTGAGTTGAATGTCATCGGTTGACGTCCAACCTGCAGGCAACATTTGTATTCGCTGTGCATAAAATAAGACTACATCAGTTAAGCCCTGCCCCAACTTGATCAACCACTTTCTTTTCTGTGGGTTGCGCGTGCTTAACGAAAGCTTTTCATTACGTAATAAAAAATCGCGCAAATAACCAATATCTGTTTGAACGGCAGAATTTGGTATACCACGGTAAAACCAAGACTTTTGATTGATAGGTGGTTTAGTTTGTGTTGTCCATGCAGGAGGCTGAGTGCTGAATAGTCTTTGAATTCCACCTCTTTTACCATTGTATACAGTTGCATTTTGATGCTGACTTTGTGTAATCAACAATTTACTTACACCAATCAAACTTTTCTGTGTTTCTGGTATAAATTTGTGAGACTTTTTGGCTTTAGTAAATTGTTCCTGTTTCTTACGTGCCTCTTTATCAAAACACTGCACATATAGCCGTTGAGCTAAGGAAGATGATTGAAGTACTGTTAATAAATGGTAATTTTTAGCTACAGGGAAGAAAAGTTGCTTTAATAAAATATCTGTCTTAGGTTTTTCATTCAGTATTGTTTGGTAACTTTTTATCCAATAATCTAATTCTGCCTTATCCTGTGCAAAATCAGTAAAAATAGTACTATTCCCTTTTTGTATCTCCTCAAAAAGATAAGAACCATCAAGTTCAAGCATTAAAAATTTAACTTGTTTTGATAAGGTCGCATTAGGGTAAGTACCGTCAATAATCTTTTCTTGCAAACCACTGGAGCTTATATAATCAGTTCGACTATTGCTGGATTTATCTAAAATTGAAGAGCCAGATGAGCTTGAATGCGTTAACTTAGCGCAATGCGTTGCGGGCAATACCCCTTCACTTATCTCTATAGAACGCGATATCCAAATATTGCAAAAATTACTTTTACGGCTTATTTTTTCAATCGTTTCGGGTATTGGTTGCATCCATCCTTTATCTAATGCCTCTTGATAAAAACACATTATTTTATCTTTGTTTTTCGCTGTGACAGGCGTTTTCTTTATATTAGCTAAAAACTTATTAATCGCCTTTTCGTCATCACCTGAAACATCACACAAAAGTTTTTTGGAAATAAAAGTTGAAAGTAATTCGTCAATATAATCACTCTGTTTATCGTGCTCATTAAGACCGTCTATGTATTCTTTTATTGTTTTTTGCCATTCTTGCATATTCTCACTCATCGTTATTAACCTCCTGATACATGCCAAAATTATTGTGATAGCAGTATTCTCGGTTACTGCTATTTTCAAATTCCGTTATTCTTAACTCACCAAAATGTTGACCGATTTCACTTAGATCCATATTTAATTCATCAGACAATGTTTGATAAATATGTTCTGGTGATTGATCAAACCAAAAATAGATATTCTTTCCCTTAGATAATTTTTGTACTGACGATATGTTGATTTCTGACACTTCACCAAATTTAGCTGGGCGAACATTTTCATTAAACCAACGCCAGTAAGGCTGATTAAACTCATCATCCAACATTAAATAGTAAGCTTCGTCTTGCTGGCTTTGCCTAAACCGTTGTTGTCGCTGCACCTCGCCGCACCAATATGGCATTACTTTGCTTTCCACATTCCACCAAACCCTAGCGTTGTTATCTCCAGAAAATAATTGCCATGCCAATGCTTTATGTTCCAAACCATTTAAGTCGATATAAAAACCAGCCTTATCAGGATGGTATTTCTCTTTTTCTGGCAAGGTTATTCTTGGTACTGCATTGATAATTTCATACTGATCTTTCGGAAGTAAATCATTTAAGCAATGCGGCTTAGCAAACAGCAATTTTTCTGTATTTGTTTTCATTTCAAAACCGGGCCGTGTAAAACAAATTTCACTACCACTTAGTGCTTTATAGTTTTGATTTAACAACACCATGTTTGGTTCTGTTATTGGCTTTTCTCTATGCCTTAATACTCGACCTGCTATCTGAATAATGGAACGCATTGAACTTGGCTCGACAATAGCCCAATCGTAATCATGATCACGTCCAACCTCAGCAACTGGTGAGGCCAATACAACAAATATATGATGCTTTTGTGGATGCTTATTTATCACTTTACCTACAGGATGGATTGCATCAAAAATACTGCTTACATTCTTGCGCTTTAGTGCTGTATCTAACTGATTTTCTATTGCGCTTCGTATCGCCAAGGGATAACGGCTGTGGTAGATACATAAATGAATACAGCAATCATTACTTTCTTCAATAGCAGGCGCATCTAACGACATTATTTGTTTGGCAACGCTGACCAAAGGATTAATGTTAGCCATACGCACCAATCCAATTGAAACTGTTTTTCCATTTTGACTCGTATGATGCAAATCATGTAACTGACCAAGTTGGTTGTAGATTGTTTTTGCTATTGCTTGTGACGATGAATCACCATCACTTCGTTTAATGTCAGCTATTTTACCGAGTTGTTTATTCTGCGACTTTACTCCACTTAAAAACGATATACGGTCTTGGACAAACTTATTATGTTCTGACTTAAACGAAGTCAAATCTGAAATATGGCGTTTTTCAAAATCTGACACCTTATTTTCATCAAACCAAGCACAGCAAATATCGCCTGACCAATCAGTTAAATTTGCCTTAGCATATTGCTGCCAACCAGCTCTATATGATTCATAAAGCGCAAAGACCAAAGCAGGAGGCATAGTTGCCGTTGAAAGTAAAACCCTACTGCCTAACATGCCAGCCCAGTTAACTAAACGGCAAAGTGCAGGTAAATCGGATAAGCCAAAATCATCAGGTTCATCCAAAACAAGATCAGAACTGAGCAAACGCAACATAGCTGCTGTTTGCCTACCGCCCCTTGTTCCTTCAGTGGCAGAAATTAAATGATCTATTGTGCATACAAGTACAGGTGCGCTGAGTAATTTATCAATATTTTTATCATGTGCTGTCCATTTGCTTAAACTGTGCTCTGTTTCACCGCGATAATATGTATAAATTTCATCATTTAGATTTTCTTCTGCTGATTCACTACCACAACTACTCTCTGTTTCTGTTTTTGTTTGATTTTGCGCATTTTCAAACAACTGCTTAACAGCAGAACCACCTACAGCAATTGCAAGTTTTTCATCATTTAAACCAATACTATCTTTAAATTCGCGACCAGTTTGAAGTGTTAACGTACGCAAACCAAGAGCGATAGAAAATCGCTTATTCCCAGTCTGCTCACCAATTGCATACATAATTTTGGCATTAGCTATAGTTTTCCCTTTACCTGTAGACGCCATATTAATGCCGAAAAAGCCATTATTAAGTGTTTCACTCCCAAGTTTGCTAGCAAGTTTTTGAGCATTATTTTGCCATCCATAGTTTTCAAAAATTTCCGTTTGAGATTTTTTAATACGCTCCGACAGAAATTCAATATCATCAAGCTTAGGCAAAGTAACTTTCAACCTAGGCAGAGCATTCACAATATCTCTACTGTTTATTGCCACACCTATTAAATGCTCATCGAGTTGCTGTTTTAAACCGGACTTTCCTGATAATTTATCATAGGTGTTAGCGAACGTATGGTATATAGAGCCTCTCCATTCAGTCGTAACTTCTGGTTGTGAAGAATAATAACGGTCAGCCAACATCATTGCTAACCTAGCTAAATGACTAGTGAATATTTGATCATTGATATAGTCATTGTTGAAAAACTCTCGTTTTAATAACTGAGCTTGTGCTTTTGATGCGATATTAGACGCTTGAGAACACCATTTTTTACTGTAATAAGGAAGAGCCTTTTCAGCAAAAAACCAATTATCTTGCACACGACCTTTCTGGTCATCATCATTACAATGATACGAGTTCCAATTCGCATCAAAACTTTTAATTAACCACTTATCAATATCTTTTAAATGAGGTGTATTAATATTATCTTGCCACGCTGGACAAAGTGGTAGTTTATGGTGTGAAACAATGATCCACGCAACTAACTGTGCGAATGGTGACAAACTGGAAATGGGGTGCTGGCCGAATCCTTGATCAACACCATCTTTAAAACACGGTTGTATATTTTCAAATTGTTGCTCAGCTATAGCTTCTAACCATTGAGCGTCATTTTTACTGTTTACAAACGCTTGGAATAAACGCAATGAAACCCATTCGTGTCGATAGGGTTCTGAATTTTCGGTTTTTATATCCGGGTTTATTTTATTCTGAAATAAAACATTAGCTTTACCAAAATCATGAAATAAACCAGCAATCGCTGCAGCACTTGCAATTACATCTAATGTTTTCCAACTAGCACTATCTTTAAATTCAGTCATATCTTTTTCGGTATAGTTAACAGGCACTATTCCCTGTTCATTAAATTTTGATTTATTGCCCACCACCCACAAAAACTGGCTTCTTGAACGAGAACGTATCCAGTGGCAACTTACCGCAGTGCTTTTACTGGCGGTTTGGCGCAGCATTCTTTTTACAGTGATTAAGCCGTCTTCGGTGATGATAGTTTGCCAGGTATTGTCGCCAATGCGGTTGGCGAATGCGTCTAATACTCGACGCGTTTTTTTCAGGGCGTTTTTCTCGCACTGGCTAACAAAGGTGACCATCATAATGAAAGCCTTCTTAACAAACGGCTGTTTTTTAATGCCTTTTTTTCGGTTATTTTAAAAGGATGCATAATTATTCCTTTTAAATGCAGACCTATATATTTTGCAAGGGGATCTTCTTCACTTTCGATGATATTCATGGAATCGCAGCAGGCTAATAGCTCTATGCTTACAGGCTCTCCTATGTTCACCTTACTTTTTTGTGAATTAAGCCATAAACATCCTATGTTTGTTATTATCATTCCTGATAAGGGGTATGGTTTTGATGCACGATGTATTTTGATATCAATCGCATATCCACTTAAAACTTCTTTTAGATTGCTTTGTTCAATCTCGATACGATAATCAGGTTCTCGCCAGCTAGTCATGATGTTCACCGTGATCGGCTAGCGCTATTTCTTTTACTTTGTCGAACATGTAATCAAGCGCTTTGTGGTCGGTAAAGCTTTGTAATATTTGCTGTCTGAATTCTTGCTCAGTGGCATTTTCTTTAGCGCAGATAAATGCCCACGGTAATACCAATGCGTCTTTAATTAAATCGGCAACGTCAAACACTAATGCGCCGCGTCTGGTTTTACCGTGCATTACGGCAAAGCCATGCGGAATGCCTAACACCCATAAGGTTGTTGCAGCTAATCCATAAGCGAGGTAATTACCGTGATTTAAAAAGTCGTTCGCCAAATCGGTTGATTGATGCTGCCGAGTAAAATCGCTGGTGTTTGTGGCATTGGCAGCGCATTTATAAAGCGCTTTGGTAAGCTGCGCTTCGGTTAATAATAATTCGCTTTGTTTGGTGGCATTCTCAGTGCGCTGGGTAAACGTGGTTAATGCGTTTTCTAGTTTCGAAAGTTCAAAACCGTTTTGCTTTAGCTCGCGATCTTTTGTCCAAATACGGGTTAGGTAGTCAATACGAGCGGTTTGAATCATTTTTGCCGCTGTTAGCCGTTTTTCATCATCAAACCAAAAGCTCAGCCATGCTTGTAAATATTCGGTTGGCCGATATTCGCTTTGCGGTGTTAACCATTCAATGGGTTGTTCAACATCGTTTGCCATAAACAGTGGTGTACCGCCACCACCAGTAAAACCAACTAAAACGCCTGCTTGCGCTAACATGCGCATAGCGGCTTGGGTAATTGAAGTGCCATTACCTAAAAGTAACACTGTGGTGTTGGCAATGGGGATATTAAAGTATTGGTTTTCTTTGCTAGTTTCAGTTAGGTAAAGTACACGTCCGTCTTTTTGCATAACACGGCAATATTCTAAGTAAAACATATTCGCACGTTTAGAGTGTAATATTGCTTTTAGATCTGACGATTTTAATGTGTCCATACTTTATCTGTCTTTTATTATTGTCGGTTTAGCTGCTGCCGGTTTAGCCGTGCTGATGATTGAGCATATCGTAAGTAAGTTAATTATCTTGCACAACACTGTAATTTCTCACATGTACAGTAACTTTACAGGTTAAGGTAGGTAAGGTGTTACGCATTTTCTACTATCGCTGGTGAGTACAATTTGTTGTTCTTCTGGGGTGTTTTTGTAACTGTCGATGTGCAAACGACGTAAAAGATAATTAACTAGGGCCGCCCGTGTGGTTATGGTTTTTTGGCCATTTTCCATTTGAAAATCTTGCTCTATTATCCGTTTTTGCTGGTCGTTGAATCTAGGATCTGCTTCTATGACAACATCAACCATTGTTTGCCACTTATCATCTTGTTCAGCTAAATGTGTTGCTTTGCCTTCAAAGGTTGCTTCACCATTAAAACGCGATAAAGTGAAGTCTCTAAATTGGCTGTTTTTATTGCAATAAGCCCTAACATGCCATCGTAACCCGTCAAATATCATGGCATGTGGTTGAATAATTCTGTCGAGATAATCGGGGCTTGAAAGCGATATGTAACCAATATCTATGGCGAGTTTTTCGCGTATGGCGCGTAAAATAGGCTGCACTTGAATTGGGTTAATATTTCGAAGGGGGGCTTCTACTTCAAAGGCGAATACATTGGCATGTTGCTGACAATTAGCTGATTTTTGATGAGGCTCTGTTGTTAGTGTTAAATAGTTTGAAAAAGGGGTTAATTGCGCTAAATGATAAAAGTCATCCGTGGCTATAAATGCTTTACTCGATTGATTGTAGCGCAAGTAAAAAGGATATTTGTCTCGGTATTGTTGTAAAACCGAGCTTGCTGCTTGCCGTGATAGTTGAAATTTATTTGCTAGGTGAGTCGCATTAATTTGCCCTTCCCACCAAACAACACTTTCAATAAAGTCAAATCGTACTTTATTGTTTTCTTTTGACATGCTTTTGTACCAAGTAATCGTCCTTTATTGATAGCACCACTATAAATGATATTTATTTACAGGCAACATTTTTTATACTTCTTTCCTCTCCCACAATGACAGGGTTTATTTCTGCCTGGCACATCCTTTTTTCATGCAATTGGTATCATTCTGAACAAAACTGATTTTTATACAGTGCAAATAATAAATAAAATTATCATGGGTGGCCTATTTCAGTTGTTTCAGTTGTTTCTGTTGATTTCAGTTGTCAACAACGGGCTTGTTCAACAACTAGATTAAGTTGCGGCAAGCGCAATCTCCCCTCTATTTATAAGCTTTCTAGTGTCGCAGCTAGCAACATGGCAGTACCATTATTTATTGCATGGATAACCATTACAACCAATATTGCATGACCCATAGATATTTTATCCCAATACTTATAAGCCATTGTCATGAAGAAAAATAGTGGGAAAATAGCAATCCCCCAAAAAGTAAATTGCAGAGAGTGAATCCCTCCCCAAAATATAGCGCTCAATATGGATAAGGTTACAATATTATGTATATATTTTTGAAGAATTAGGATGATGGGAATCATCAATATTGTCTCAATAATAGGGGCTATAATTACAGCACCCCAAAATGTATGAATTGATATTTCGAAATCTGGTGTCTCAGCATTAGGAAAAATATAATCTAAGAGGTAACTTAGAGGTAAAGAAATAGTTAATACGAGTAAAGAAACTTTAAAAGCGTAAACCAATATTGGTTGCTCTATATTTGACAAATATTTGATAGTAATTACATCCTTGTATAGAAAGCTAACGAGCCTGTAGAATAACTCGTTTTTTATATTATTTTTTAATAAAATCACTTTAACTTGATTATTTTTTCATAACAATCAAAACGTTTACGTTTTTGCTAAAAGTAATTATGGGTGGCTTAGTTAGTTGCTCTGTGCGGAGCCGCATGCTGGGTGGTGTGGAGGGGGCTGGAGGGTAGAAACCTCCGGCTACCCGATTTAATTTTACCAATAACTCCATCCATTCTTGTTTGTATCAGGATGTAAGCACATGGCTGCCCCTAGCTCGCTTCTTATTCCGGAAAAACAAGAGTAAATATCACTAAAAACACTCCAGTTTTCACTGCAGTGCCTAACAACTTTCGGCTTAAGTTTCCCTTCTTTAAAGTCGGAATACAGGTTTATTATAGAAGCATTCTTGGACTCTGCCCCTTGTATAAAATCGTACCAATCTTCAATTACCGAAGCTAACTTCTCTGAGGCTCCCCCACAGATATATTCTTTTTCCTCTTCAGCAACTGCGTTAACTGAGATCAGAAAAATAGATATCAATAATGCCCTGATCAACATCAGTTACAAACACCACTCTTAAAGTGCATGTATCCACCATAGTAAAGAACCATTTTTTCTGGTTTGATTGAAACTATCTTGTAATTCCCCATTCCTTTAGTTTTGATCTTGTTCCCTTCAATAGAGAAATCACCTTCTTGTTTGAAAAAGGCTGCTTGATATTTAAGCTTGTTATCTCGTGTAAAATTATAATTCGACTTATCTGGGATGACCTCACCATCCAGCTCTTGAGACATTCCGGTTAAACACCACTCTTTATACAAGTCATCTGAAACTATACTTTCTGCATGTGATACAGATGACATAGCCCCAAGTAGTGTTGATGTAATTAGGATACTTTTTAGTTTCATTGTTCTTCCTTAGTTGAATGAAAAAATATAACAGCTTTGTAGCAGGACAACCTTCATGTTTAAACATGAAGTTCACCCTTCTTTCATGAATTTCTAAAAATCTACAATACGCTAACTCCCTTACTTCATCAATAACTTAATACCAAAGCCTTTCAACAAGTTGACGCGTAAAAAAGGTTGGCTGAATCCTTTCTTCATACAAATACAATAATTATCGTCTGCACGGTATATTTACAAAATAAAAGTTAAAAAACTTGTAATGGATCTATGTTTTTCTTTGAGATAAAGGAAGAATTCGAACTCTACAAAAAGGTTTAGCGCTAAAACCATTGGTAGTTTTTGAGTATCAGAAAGCAAAAAGCCCGTTACTTATGTAACGGGCTTTTCTAATGTGGCGGTGAGATAGAGATTTGAACTCTAGAAGGGCTACAAACCCTTGCCGGTTTTCAAGACCGGTGCTTTCGACCACTCAGCCATCTCACCTGAAGTAAACAAATAGCTTTTTAACAAGGCTGCTTGAGAACGAGGCGAATATTAAAGTCTCCCTTAGCAGTTGTAAAGTACTATTTTACAAATTATGCTAGTTTTGTGTTTGTTTGCTAAAAAATTAATCAGCTTGTTTTTAATTCAAGCAAAAGCTACCTAAAATAATGAGTGAAATATGGAAGAAATACAAAATGATACCGAGCCATGTCGTTGCCCTTGGCTTGATGTGTCAAAGCCCGATTATGTAAAATACCATGATGAAGAATGGGGGGTTCCTGTTCATGACGATAAAACTATGTTTGAGTTTCTTATTTTAGAGTCAGCTCAGGCTGGGCTTAGCTGGTACACCATATTAAAAAGGCGTTCTGGTTATAAAAAAGCCTTTGCCAACTTCGATGTTACTGATGTTGCTAATTTTGATGATGATAAAGTTGAAGAGCTGATGCAAGATGCGGCTATTATTCGAAATAGAGCAAAAATAAAAGCCGCTATCTCTAATGCAAAAATATTTATAGCGCTTCAGCATGAGTTTGGCAGTTTTTGCAATTACCTGTGGGGGTTTGTTAATAATACCACTATTGTTAATTCGATAACTTCATTAGATGAATATCCTGCAACCTCTGAGATATCTGATGCTATTAGCAAAGATTTAAAACAACGAGGATTTAAATTTTTCGGCTCTACTATTTGTTACGCTCATCTTCAAGCATGTGGGTTAATCAATGATCACAGCGAGTCTTGTTTTAGGAAAAAAGAACTTACATAAATAACAAACTGTTATCTAATAGATCAAGGTGTTTTTGGCTGTTACAATCAGAAACAATTATTCATTCATTGCTAGATAACTAGACTAGCTATTTAAAAAACACCGTGTCATAATATGTCACAGGTCGTTAGTTGAGATTAAGAAAATAACTTGAACTTTAGCAAAACGCCCTTATCTTAGATTATAAGAAGTGATGTTTAATTAAGTTTTAAAAGGAAAAGTTATGCAATCTAATATGAATTTTCAAACGGCGAGTCAAAGCTCTGCTATTGAAATAAATAAAGTATTAAAAAATACATACATGCTTTTATCGATGACACTTGCATTTAGTGCGGTAACAGCAGGCATTTCAATGGCGATGAACTTGTCACACATGGCAGCGCTTGTAATGATGTTGGTTGCTTTTGGTTTAATGTTTGTTGTTAATAAAAAAGCTGATTCTGCAAGCGGTATATTCTGGATTTTCGGTTTTACCGGATTAATGGGTGCTTCTTTAGGGCCAATGCTGAATGTTTATGCGGCAATGCCTGGTGGTCCAGCGATGATCATGCAAGCATTAGGCGGTACTGCATTAATATTTTTTGCGCTTTCAGGTTATGCATTAACCAGTAAAAAAGACTTCTCATTTATGGGTGGCTTCTTAATGACAGGTTTAATTGTTGTGTTAGTGGCAAGCTTAGCGAATATATTTTTCCAAATTCCTGCGCTTTCTTTAGCCGTTAGTGCAGCAGTTATCATGGTAATGTCTGGTTTAATCTTGTTTGATACTAGCCGTATTATCAACGGTGGTGAACGTAACTACATCAGAGCAACCATTTCATTATATTTAAATGTTTATAATATTTTTGTACACTTGTTACATCTGTTAGGTGTTTTCGGTGGCGATGATTAACATTTTGTTAATTCGCTTTTAGTCTCGATAAAAAGCGCTATAATATCAAGCCTCGTATTTACGGGGCTTTTTTATGTCTGATGCCCAACGTTAACTTTAAAGAGAGTACACCTTAGTGAAAAAATTGGCGGTAATGATCACTTCTCCCCCTTACAGTAACCTAAGTGTTACCGCGCTTGACTATATCGAGTCAGCGCTTCAATCGGGTGTTGAGTTAGTTGGTGTGTTTTTTTACCAAGATGGCGTTTTGCATGCCAATGCCGATGTTCAAATTGCTAATGATGAATTTCAAGCGATTAACCAATGGCAGCGGCTACAACAAACATACAATTTACCTTTGCATTTATGCATAACCGCAGCAGAAAAACGCGGGATAAACGATGAGAAATCATCTAATATCCACTCTCTATTTACCATTTCGGGTTTGGGAGAGCTAGTTAGCTTAACAACTACCGCGGATCGCCTGGTACAATTTTAATGACAAATACTTCAACAAATAACACAGTGAAAACATTAGCCATTATTAATGCTAAGGCTCCCTATAGTGACAATGCGGGTAAAGACGCTTTAGATATTGCCTTGATCTTTGGCTCTTTTGAACAGCCAGTATCATTGTTTTTTCAAGGTGATGGTGTATTTCAGCTGCAGCAAGGACATGATGGCACCCTTATTTCTGTTAAAGACTACCTTAAAACGTTCGCTGCTTTTGAGTTTTACGATATTGAACAGGTGTATGTCTGTGCAACGTCATTAACCGAGCGAAATTTGACTGTAGATTTTCATATTGACAATGTTCAGGTATTAACGCCAACAGAATTTGCTATGAAATTAGCTTCACATCAAACCGTATTGAGATTTTAACCGTCATATTAGGCTAGGTTTTTAACCGCTATACGTTAGCAAATTTAATTAAAAGGAACAGCATTAATGGCTACACTTCATCTTGTTCGCCAAAGTGCATTTAACAGTAATGACTTTGCTCAGTGTCTACAAACTGTGGCTAATGGCGATGTTATCACCTTACTTGATGACGGATGTTACAACTTAAAGCACCCGTTAATGAGCGCAATAGCTAGCAGTATTCAAGTCAAAATAATTGAGCAACATGCCAAAGCTAGAGGTTTTGATGTTGATGAGCAGCATTTTGAAAAAATAACAATGCACAAGCTCGTTGAGCTTACTTTCACCCATGACAGAGTAATCACATGGCAATAGATTTTAATGGCAAAATCATTGCCACAGATAACCAAGGCTACTTAGTAGACCACAGCATATGGCAAGAAGACTTAGCCATTATAATGGCTGAGAAAGACGGCTTTGAACTAAGTGCTGCACATTGGGAGATCATCCGTTTTGTTCGTCAGTTTTACCTCACTTATAACACTTCGCCAGCGATACGTGCGTTAACTAAAGCGATGAAAGCTGAGTTTGGTGAAGAAAAAGCAAATAGCCGTTATTTGTTTCGTTTATTTCCTGACGGGCCAGCAAAACAAGCAACCAAGTACGCGGGATTGCCAAAACCAAAACGTTGTTTATAACTGTAAAAAATTCTTAAAAAAAAAGCGCCTATACATGCTATAGGCGCTTTTTTATTATGCTGTTAATTACGATAACTATTTTATCGGTAACGTTGGAACGGTTATACCCGCCATTTCTAACATAACGCGAACTACTTGACAGCTGTAACCAAACTCGTTGTCATACCATACGTATAACACAGCTCTGTCGCCATCAACAATAGTTGCTTGAGAGTCAACAACACCAGCGTAACGAGAGCCAACTAAATCGGTTGAAACTATTTCACTTGATGCAGTGTAGTCAACTTGGTTTTGTAGGTCTGAATGCAATGAAATGTTACGTAAGTAATCATTTAAGCCATCTTTATCAGTCGCTTTTTTCAAGTTCAGATTCATAATAGCCATTGACACATTAGGTGTAGGCACACGAATAGCATTACCGGTTAATAAACCTTTAAGCTCTGGTAACGCTTTAGCAACCGCTTTGGCTGCACCAGTGGTACTAATTACCATATTAAGCGGAGCACTACGACCACGACGTGGTGCTTTATGATAATTATCAATTAGGTTTTGATCATTAGTATAAGAGTGAATGGTTTCAACGTGACCATTGCGGATACCAAACTCATCATTTAATGCTTTTAAAACAGGGGTAATAGCATTAGTTGTACAACTTGCCGCTGATACAATGTTGTCTTCAGGCAAAATCATATTATGGTTAACACCATAAACGATGTTTTTGATATCGCCTTTCGCTGGGGCTGTTAATAATACTTTAGCAACACCTTTAGATTGTAAATGCTGACCTAAACCTTCTTCATCGCTCCAAATACCGGTATTATCAACAACAAGAGCATTGTTAATATCATGTTCGGTGTAATCAACTTCGGCGGGTGAATTAGCATAAATAACTTTGATAAAAGCACCATTCGCTTTAATCACGTTGTTGTCTTTGTCAACGGTGATGCTGCCATTAAAAGCACCATGAACTGAATCACGACGTAATAAACTTGCACGTTTTTCTAAGTCATCTCCGCCTTTGCTTGGACGTAATACAACAGCACGAAGGTTCAATTTAGCATTCGGACCAGTTTGCTCAATAAGTAAACGCGCTAATAAACGACCAATACGGCCAAACCCATATAGCACCACATCTTGGCTTCTAGCTTCATCGGTACCAGAAGCAACTGCGGTTAATTCTTTTTCTAAATATTGTTCAATTGACAAGTCGTTTGATTGCCCTTGAAACAAATAACGATAAGCCAATTTACCTACGTCAATACGTGCAGGTGCTAGTGTCATTTTGCTTAAGGCTTCAACAAAAGGAAAGCTTTCACGTAAACGCAATTTACTTTCTTCGTGCAAAGAAACTGATTTGTGCGCTTTAATAATATCAATAGGAGAAGCATTTAATAGAGGACGGCCATAGATAGAAACTTCTATACCCTGATTCCTAAAAAGTTGACCAATAATTGGTTGCATGTTTTCTGCGAAAGTTTGGCGTTCTTGCCAACTGGTTTGATATTCTTCCTCAAGATGAGACGTCGTCATTAGTTAAGCCTTATATTTCAATCAATTGAACGAGAGATTACTGTAATCATAATAATCTAGTTTTTCAAAAAATAAAACTAGACTATGGTGGGATATTATTGCGCGCATATTGTAATGCAAGTGGTAATAATTCGCTAGAGGTTACATGCTGATTTAGTGATCTAAATCAGATGAATGAGTCATATTATCTATGTTCTTAAACAGTGGGAAAGAACTTAATCAACTTGGTATTAATATCTATTGCGCTGTGTTACGCGCTTTCAAACGTTAAACTTAATGAATTAACACAATAACGTTTACCCGTGGGTTTTGGACCATCATCAAATACATGGCCAAGATGAGATTGACAATGCTGGCATTGAATTTCAATACGGCTCATGTTGTGACTGGTGTCCTTGAGGTAGGCAACATTACCTTCAATGGCTTGAAAAAAGCTCGGCCAACCACAGCCTGCATTAAATTTGCTATCACTTGCAAACAAAGGCATATCACAACAAGCACAATGATAGGTTCCGGTTAACCAATGATCATTATAAATACCACTAAAAGGTTGTTCAGTTGCTGCTAAGCGACATACTTTATAGGCATCATCACTGAGCTTTTCTTTATAATCATCATCGGTCATATGAATTATCCTTCAATTACTTATTCATCATTTGTTATTAGTCAATCGCAACAGTATTACGCTCAAGTGTAGACCATTGTACATGATATTTTTTACCGTCTGTTTTATCGTTTCGCTCAAACGTATGAGCGCCAAAAAAATCACGTTGACCTTGCAATAAGTTGGCTGGCAATACGTCACAGCGCATCGCATCATAATAAGCTAAAGCAGACGACATTGCTGGGTTAGGAATACCTAACATAGTCGCACTACATAGGGCTTTACGCCAATTGAGTTGACGTTCACTCAATTGCGCTACAAAAAAGTCATCAAGTAATAAATTATCTAAATCTTCATTGCGCTCATATGCTTGGGTAATAGATTGTAAAAAAGTCGCTCGAATGATACAACCGGCTCGCCAAATTTTTGCAATACTCGCAAAATTTAGTGTCCAACCATGCTCTTTTGCTGCTAGCTTCATCAATTGAAACCCTTGGGCATAAGCACAGATTTTTGCACAATACATCGCATCGTGAAGCTGCTCTATAATGACTTGTTTTTCTTGCTCAGATAACGGTGTTAACTCAGGGCCTTTTAGGCGCGTTGATGCTTGGGTGCGTAATGATTTAAACGAGGACATAGATCGCGCAAAAACCGCTTCTGCAATAGTAGGTGCTGGGCAACCAACCTCTAAGCTACTCATGGCTGTCCATAAACCAGTCCCTTTTTGTCCGGCTTTGTCTAAAATAATATCGACCAAAGCAGTTCCCGTATCCACCGACTTATGGCGAAGTACTTCAACACTGATTTCCATTAAGTAGCTGTCGAGTTTGCCGTTATTCCATTGTTCAAATATATCGCCTACCTCAGCGGCACTAAAGCCTAAGCCAGTATGTAGAATATGATAGGCTTCACAAATCAGTTGCATATCAGCATACTCGATACCATTGTGTACCATTTTTACATAATGTCCCGCACCTGCAGGGCCGATATAAGCGGCACAAGGCTCACCTTCGCTGATAACTTGGCCAGGTTTATTACGTTCAATGGGTTTACCTGTGGTAGCATCTACTTTTGCTGCTATGGCTTGCCAAATTGGTTTAACCCTTGCCCAAGCTTCTGGTGATCCACTTGGCATTAATGAAGGACCAAAGCGCGCCCCCACTTCTCCCCCTGAGACCGCAGATGAAAATAATAAAAAGTCGTTTTGGTATTTTCTTTCTCTATCTACAGTGTCCACCCATAAGCTGTTACCCGTATCAATTACAATGGCATTGTCGTTAATACCTGCGGCAATTAATTGCTCGCAAACAAAATCAACTGCGGCTCCAGCAGGTACACTTAATACTATAATATGAGGGGCTTTAAGTTGGGATAGTAATTGTGAATAGGATGTACAACCATATACCCGTTTGCTGTTTGTTGTATTTTCGAGTTGATCTTGTTCAATAACGGCTGCAATTTTGTCTTCACATAGATCAAATGCAGCTACGCTATAGTTATTATCAGCTAAGTTGAGCACTAAATTCTTGCCCATAACTCCTAACCCAATAAAACCAATGTCACACAACAGAGTATCTGGCGTCATAAAAATATCTTCCTAAAGGTACCGGCCCTTGACTGGGCGCTCTTATATCTTTTGTTACTGGCGTTGCTCTAAATAAACGCGCAGAATTTAACAATGCAATTGCGTGTTGCTTTTCTGCTTTTGAATCGAAAGCCAATACTCAAAAACCAAAACCATATGAGCACGAAACGAAACGACGCAACGAAATTTTTCGCATTCTACCATGCAGACACAATGAAATCATGCCAAAGCCGAATAAAACCACAAAATAGCAAGTGATTGTCGATGAAATTAGTGTTTATATGTAATCATACGTAAAAAGATCGGTTAAGCATCATTAATTTGCTAACAAAAGCAATTATAACTTGATAAATTCTCAAAATGATGTAATTTTACTACATAATGAGTTTTTAAAGAGGTTCACCATGAAAATTAAAGTTGGCATCAACGGGTTTGGCCGTATTGGTCGTTTTGTATTTAGAGCAGCGGCAGCACGAGAAGATATTGAGATAGTCGGTATCAATGATTTAATCGACATAGATTATATGGCATACATGCTAAAATATGACTCTACCCATGGCCGATTCAAAGGTACGGTAGATGTTGTTGATGGTCAGCTTATTGTTAATGGTAAAGCAGTACGTGTATCAGCTGAGCGAAACCCCGCAGATTTAAAATGGGGTGATATCGGTGTCGATGTAGTGGTTGAATCAACTGGTTTATTTCTCACAGATGAAACGGCACGTAAGCATATTGAAGCAGGCGCTAAACAAGTTGTACTTTCTGCGCCTTCTAAAGACGATACCCCAATGTTTGTTTGTGGCGTTAACGTGAGTGAATATGCTGGTCAAGACATTGTTTCTAACGCTTCTTGTACTACTAACTGTTTAGCACCTATTGCTAAAGTGTTAAACGACAACTGGGGCATTAAGGATGGTTTAATGACTACCGTTCATGCAACTACTGCCACGCAAAAAACAGTCGATAGCCCTTCGGGCAAAGATTGGCGCGGTGGTCGCGGTGCGGGTCAAAACATTATCCCTTCATCAACAGGTGCGGCTAAAGCCGTTGGTAAGGTTATTCCTGCGTTAAACGGTAAGCTTACCGGTATGGCATTTCGTGTACCAACCCCTGATGTTTCGGTAGTTGATTTAACCGTTAATTTAGAAAAACCTGCTAGCTATAGCGAAATTTGTCAAGCGATGAGCGCTGCGGCAGAAGGTGAGCTAAAAGGGGTTTTAGATTACACTGAGGATGCCGTTGTTTCGAACGACTTTGTTGGTGAAACTTGTACTTCTGTATTTGACGCTAAAGCAGGTATCGCCTTAACGGACACGTTTGTAAAAGTGGTTTCTTGGTATGACAATGAAATTGGTTATTCAAACAAGGTATTAGATTTAGCTGCATATATTCATAATTACCAAAAATAACCGTTTTATGTAATTTTTAGATCAAAAAAGGGCTTGGTAGCAATACCAAGCCCTTTTTTTATCTAGAAGGTAATATATTGATCCGTGTTTGCTCTTTGTTGGAATATGCTACATGAATGTAGGTTATTAGAGAATGCAGGACGCACATTCTCCTGAATTCTGCCCTACCTTTGTGTTTAATGTAGGGGGTAATTTATTGCCCCATGTGTTTTATGGCGTTAACTTATCGAGGCATTAATTTGCTGTAACACCAGTTGTGGATCAACCGCTTTGGTAATTGGGCGTCCGATCACCAAATAGTCAACACCAACGCTGATCGCTTGCTCTGGTGTCATAATACGTTGTTGATCGTCTTGTGAAGAACCTGCAGGTCTGATACCAGGCGTGATTAATTTAAATTCTTTGCCAAGCGATAATTTCAATTGTTCCGCTTCCATAGCAGAACAAACCACACCATCTAAGCCACTGTCTTTGGTTAAATTTGCAAGAAAGTTAACTTGCTCTGCTGGTGTTTTAGTTATACCTAAACCACGCAAGTCGCTTTCTGACATGCTAGTTAATACCGTTACAGCAATAAGTAACGGCGCATCGTTACCATATTGGTTAAGGGCATCTTTGGCTTTAATCATCATTTGACTACCACCACTGGCATGTACGTTAACCATCCACACACCTAAGTCAGCAGCTGCCGTAACCGCTTTGGCAACCGTATTAGGAATATCGTGAAATTTTAAATCTAGAAAAACATCAAAGCCCTTCCCTGTTAACGTTTTTACAAACTCAGGACCAAAGTAGGTAAACATTTCTTTGCCTACTTTTAATTTACAATCTGTTGGTGAAACTTTATCTGCAAACGACAACGCTTCACTTTTATTATCAAAATCTAAGGCAACAACAACTTTTGGATCTAACATGGGATTTCCTATTTTCAATTTCGCGTGCAAAGCAGAGTTGTTACTAGATTATTGCAGCATTAATTAAACTGATAACAATTTCACTTACGAAAAAATAAATTTGTCGGACTAAAGTCCAACCTACATCGAATACATATAATTTAGTTATGTTTCATTAATCTAAAAAGTTTTACACTATTCATCATAGTTGCTTTATCTGCTCATTCAAACGAAGCTACAAGTATAATTATTTCTTTCAAAGTCCTACAGTTCTAGAGCAAAGAGAAAGTATGGAGTTGACGATAGTCAATGAGTACTTTCGATGCCGCTATTGAGCTTAAGGACAAAGATAGATGAAACTATTCGCCTTCTAGGCCGCGAACGGGTTTAAGTTGCTCCCATTCGTGACAGGATGGGCATGACCAATAATGGGTCGAACTATTAAACCCACAATTACGGCAGCTGTACCTATGCTTAACTTTCAAATATTCACTAATAAGCTCGGTGATCAAGTCTAAACTGGTATTATTGTCTAAGTCATTGGTATGGTTCATTTGCATTTTAACAAAATGTTTAAAACCACGTATTGTTGGCCTGCGCTTGAGTGCAGACAACATAAATTCTTTTGCTTTGTTATGGCCATGTTTTTTTTCTACATGCCCTAAGTAAGTAATGAGTGCGGTTGAGCTTGCCGTTTCATCATACACTTTTTTGATAAACTTGAAAAACTCACTACCGGCATCAAGGTGGAGATAACATTGCTGCATTGATTCGATAACATCAGGAAAAAATTCTTTATCTTGTTGATAGATATCCTGATAGCATTGGCATGCTAATTCACACTGTTGATGGTTTTCATATATTTTTGCCATCAACCAGTTGGCTCGACATGAATTGGGATCTAATTTAAGCGCTTGCTCGAGTAACTCTAACACCTCAATGAATTTATCTTTTTCTAAGGCTGTGGTTGCAAGTTCACAATAAAAATTTGCTAAGGTGTGTAACAGCCGTTTGTCTTTGTACTTTATGATGAGTTTTTTATGACTAATACCTTGTTGCCAATCTTTAGTTGATTGAAATATTTGCAATAAATACGCTAGCGATTTTAAGCCATAGTCCGGTGACTTTAGCAATTTATTAAACATTTTTTCAGCGCGATCATACAAACCTGCTGATAAAAAATCTTTCCCTAATTCAAATACGGCTTGTTGCTTATCTTTGGTAGGCAAATTACCATGGCGGACCAAATGTTCATGAACTTTTAATGCTCTGTCAAGTTCACCTCGTTTGCGAAATAAATTTGCCATGGCAAAATGTGCTTCAACACTATCATCTTCAACTTTTAATGCGTCAAGTAACGAGTCTATTGCTTTATCTTTTTGATTTGATAATAAATAGTTTAAGCCTGTAGAGTACTTAATAGATAAGTCTTGTTTAATGCTTTGATCTTTTTGCTTAATACTGTTTCGTCCCATAAACCAGCCATAAGCCATAGCAACAGGGAGTAACAGGAAAAGTAGCTCTATCATAGAATAACTAGCACTTATACTTCAGTAGATCGATTTTTAGCTAACGCTTTTTTACCTTTGCGGATCAAACGCCATAGTAGGGTTGCTAATAGCCCCAGTGCAAAACCTATTCCAGTAAAAATACTTACCGCAGCGGCAACAGAAAGCTCAACCCTAGCAACAAGGTAATTTAATGAGATAAGTTGTTCGTTTTGACTTCCGAACACAAACGCGATAGCAAGTAAAAGTAAAACAAAGAGTACAATGAAATAAATTCGCACGATGAATTAGCCCAGTGATGGTTGAAATATAATGATGACGAAAAAAAACGGCATACAAATGTATGCCGTTTATTATCTAATCTTTTTGCTTTTATTGCAATATGAGTACAACGAAGTTGTCATAAAGGTTGCACTAGCATCCATTTTAAGCTGCTGAAAGATTGACTCTTTCTCGTAGCTCTTTACCTGGCTTAAAGTGAGGTACGTATTTACCACTTAACTCAACAGAAGCACCAGTTTTTGGATTTCTACCAACCCTAGGAGCACGATAATGCAGTGAAAAACTACCAAACCCTCTAATTTCAATGCGGTCACCTTTAGCTAAAGATTGCGCCATTAATTCTAGGATTTCTTTGATCGATTGTTCTACATCTTTAGCAGATAAATGCGATAGTTTATCGGCTAATTTTTCAATGAGTTCTGACTTGGTCATAGACCCTCCAGTATTCATCTAGCTTCGCGCTAATGAGGTTAATATAAGAGGAGAATAATGAAATTCTCCTCCCCTAGTCTATCTATATCTTTCTTTAGTTTAGTAAAAACTGAAAAAAGTGCAACATAATTGCTTATAACAAGTAATTAGTTTTTAGCGTTTTTAAACGCTGCTGCCATAGCACTTAAACCTGTTTCTTCAACTTGGTTTAAGTTATCCATCGCTTCACGCTCATCTGCTTGATCTTTTGCTTTGATAGATAAGCTGATAGTACGGTTCTTACGATCCACACCCATAAACTTAGATTCAACGTCGTCACCAACTTTGAATTCAGTTGAAGCATCTTCGACACGCTCTACAGAGATATCGCTAACACGGATGTAACCTTCAACACTATCAGCTAACTCAACAGTAACACCTTTAGCATCAACTTCAGTTACTTTACCGTTAACAATAGCACCTTTTTTCTTATCTGTCAGATACATATTGAACGGGTCGTCTTCTGCTTGTTTAACACCAAGAGAGATACGCTCACGCTCAGGGTCAACTTGAAGAACGATAGCTGTGATTTCATCGCCTTTCTTATAATCACGAACAGCTTCTTCACCGCCAGCCCATGAAATATCAGATAAGTGAACTAAACCATCTATGCCGCCATCAAGACCAATGAAGATACCAAAGTCAGTGATTGACTTGATCTTACCTGATACTTTGTCGCCTTTGTTGAAGTTTTTAGCAAACTCTTCCCAAGGGTTAGCGATACATTGTTTAAGACCTAAAGAAATACGACGACGTTCTTCGTCAATTTCTAATACTAGTACTTCAACAGTGTCACCTAAGTTAACAACTTTAGATGGGTGGATGTTTTTGTTAGTCCAATCCATTTCAGAAACGTGAACTAAACCTTCAACGCCTTCTTGGATTTCAACAAAACAACCGTAATCAGTTAAGTTAGTTACGCGACCAGAAAGTTTAGAACCTTCTGGGTAACGGTTAGCAATAGCTACCCATGGATCTTCGCCTAACTGCTTCATACCTAGAGATACACGGGTACGCTCACGGTCAAATTTCAATACTTTAACTTGAATTTCATCACCAACATTTACGATTTCGCTTGGGTGTTTAACACGTTTCCAAGCCATATCTGTGATGTGAAGTAGGCCGTCAATACCGCCTAAGTCTACGAATGCACCGTAATCAGTAAGGTTCTTAACGATACCTTTAACTTCTTGGCCTTCCGCTAACGACTCTAGTAATTCATCACGTTCTGCACTGCCTTCAGCTTCGATTACAGCACGACGTGAAACAACTACGTTATTACGCTTTTGATCAAGCTTAATAACTTTGAATTCTAATTCTTTACCTTCAAGGTGAGCAGTGTCACGTACTGGACGTACATCTACTAAAGAACCCGGTAAGAAAGCACGGATATCGCTAACTTCAACCGTGAAACCACCTTTAACTTTACCGTTGATAACACCGATAACAGTTTCTTTTTCTTCATAGGCTTTTTCAAGCACTTGCCATGCTTCGTGACGTTTTGCGTCATCACGAGAAAGCACAGTTTCACCGAAACCATCATCTGTTGCTTTAAGTGATACATCAACTTCATCACCAACAACAACTTCTACTTCACCAGCAGTGTTCTTGAATTGGTCGATTGAGATAACACTTTCAGATTTAAGACCAGCATCAACAATTACGTTGTCTTTGGTTACTTTTACGATTGTACCGCGGATAATTGAACCCGGGCGAGTTTCGATTTCTTTTAAACTTTCTTCAAAAAGTTGTGCAAAATTTTCAGTCATAACTTGTCTATTAACTCAGTTATTAATCCAGTCAACATCATTGTTTCATGGGGTTGTTAAAGTAGCCTCGGTCAATCCGTAACGTAGGCTTTAATTTATTTTATCTTTAATTAGGTATGAGCCTAGGTAAAGAATAAAGGTTTATGTTAATTTTCCATTCGCAAATGAAAGGACTTTATTAACCACTTCCTGTATGGAAAGGTCAGTAGAATCAACGATTAACGCGCCTTCTGCTGGTATAAGCGGGGCAACTTCACGGTTGCGATCTCGCTCATCTCGCTGACGTATGTCATCCAAAAGGCGCCCGATTTTAACATCAAAGCCCTTCTCTTTCAACTGATTAAATCGTCGTTCTGCGCGTTCTTCGGCACTGGCGGTTAAAAACACCTTTACTGGTGCTTGTGAAAACACCACGGTTCCCATGTCTCTACCATCAGCAACTAGGCCTGGTGCAACACTAAACGCGCGTTGGCGACGAAGCAATGCTTCTCGAACACGTGGGAATGCTGCCACTTTTGACGCTAAGGCACCTATTTCTTCGGTTCGTATACTGTGAGTAACATCCTCACCTTCTAAAATAACCTTGCTTTCACCTTTGCTGCTAATTTCAAACTGCACATCAAGATGTGCCGCCATTGGAATTAAAGGCTCTTCTTCATCAGGACTAACATGATGATGCTGGGTTGCTACCGCAAGTACACGGTAAATAGCACCACTATCAAGTAAATGCCAACCCAACTGCTCAGCAACAATTCTGGCAACAGTTCCCTTGCCTGCCCCGCTAGGGCCATCTATGGTGATTACAGGAATACTTTCCGGCATACAGATCTCTCCTAATATCAAAAATCGGCGGCATTATACGGGATTTTGATAGTAAAAGCGCCCAAAAAAATCATTCTGTAACATAATTTTAGCAAGTTGATTAAATTATTCGCCGCGTAGATAATTGAAATAAGCTCTTTATGCGCGTGAAACTTGTGCCAATTTTTCAAAATAATCTGGGAATGTTTTCGCTGTACATTTGGGATCATTAATTGTTACTGGGGTGTCACTTAACGCCACTAATGAAAAGCACATGGCTACACGGTGATCATCATAGGTATCAATTTCTGCATGCTTCAAAGTCTTTGGTGGTGTAATAGTAATGAAGTCATCGCCCTCAATGACTTCTGCACCTACTTTTCTAAGCTCAGTTGCCATAGCGAATAAACGATCAGTCTCTTTGACTCGCCAATTATATATATTGCGAATTGAAGTGGTACCTTTGGCAAACAATGCCGTAGTAGCAATAGTCATTGCTGCATCTGGTATATGATTCATGTCCATATCAACCGCAGTTAGGGCACGGCCATTAACCGTGATAGATTCATCTTGCCAGGTAACTTTTGCGCCCATTTTTTCAAGCACATCAGCAAAATGTTTATCACCTTGAACACTAAGTTTACCAACGCCATGAACGGTGATTTCACCACCTTTAATTGCCCCAGCGGCTAAAAAATATGACGCGGAAGAAGCATCACCTTCAACCATATATTTTTCAACACTTTGGTAAGTTTGATTTCCAGTGACGGTAAAAGATTGATAGTCATTATTTTGTACCTCAACTCCGAACCTACTCATAATATTAAGGGTTATATCAATATAAGGTTTAGAAACTAACTCGCCTTCAATAATAATAGTAGTATTTGTTTCTAACAAAGGAGTAATCATCAATATTGCTGTTAAAAACTGGCTAGAAATAGAACCATCAATGGTGACAGAACTGCCTGATAATGTTTTCCCCGTTATTTTTACCGGTGGGTAATCATTAGTTTCTAAATACTCAATTTTAGCATTGAGTTGATCTAGCGCATTCACCAAGTGCCCTATAGGACGTTCTTTCATTCTTGGTTCACCGGTCAGCACAAATTCACCTTCACTAGCCGCTAACGCTGCACACAATGGCCGCATTGCAGTACCTGCATTACCTAGATATAGCTCAAGCGGCTTATCTTGCTTAAAAAAGCCATTATTCCCTGTCACCGTACATTCGGTACCACACTCACTTAGGGTATAAACAATGCCTAGGCTAGTTAACGCATTAAGCATATGCTTGATGTCATCACTGACCAATAAGTTTGTAATTTTTGTTGTTCCCTTGGCTAATGCGGCAATTAACAGTGCGCGATTAGATAAACTTTTCGAACCTGGCAAATAGACTTCGCCATCAATTTTACCAATGGGGTTTAATGTTAACTGCTCCATTTACTTATTCACCTTTTCAAATTCTTGCATAAAATCAACGAGCGCTTGTACACCCTCAATAGGCATCGCGTTATATATACTCGCGCGCATGCCGCCAACAATTCGATGGCCTTTCAATGCCATTAACCCCTGTTGCTCAGCTTGCGCTAAAAACGTGTCATTTAGGCTTTCGTCTTTTAGCCAAAATGGGATATTCATTTTACTACGATATTGCGCTTCAATAGTGTTTAGGTAGAAGTCACTATTATCGATGGTTTGATAGAGTAATTCTGCTTTTGCTTGATTAATTTTAGCAATCGCTTTTACACCACCTAAGGCCTTCAACCATTTAAAGACTAGGCCTGCAAGATACCACGCATACGTTGGCGGTGTATTATACATAGAGTCATTAT
This sequence comes from Colwellia sp. KU-HH00111, assembly GCF_040362745.1. NCBI lineage: Bacteria > Pseudomonadati > Pseudomonadota > Gammaproteobacteria > Alteromonadales > Colwelliaceae > Colwellia > Colwellia sp. KU-HH00111. Next base: position 161,882 of record NZ_BAABWO010000003.1, read on the forward strand.
TGGCCGCGGTTTGGTAGTTCATGATACAAGGGGTTGCTTGCTGGGCGTTACCTAAAAGATCATCGCGCACAATCACAATGGTTAAACCTGAGGGGCCAATATTTTTTTGTGCTCCGGCATAAATTACGCCAAATTTAGTAACATCAATTTCATGAGATAAAATGGTTGATGACATGTCAGCAACTAATGGCACACCATGAGTTTCTGGAATATCATTAATTTCAATACCGTCTACTGTTTCATTTGGACAATAGTGAACATACGCTGCATCGGGGTTTAATGGCCACTGGTTAGCAGCAACTATACTCGTTTCACCATTAGCGTGGGTTTCTCTCACATTGATAACATTAATATCACCAAAGTTTTCAGCTTCAGCTGCGGCGGCTTTTGACCATGAGCCATTGACAATATAATCGGCAGTTTTGCCTGAAGCGAGTAAGTTGAGTGGCACCGCCGAAAATTGGCCTCGGCCACCACCATGGCAGAATAACACCTTATAGTTCTCAGGAATCGCCATCAACTCTCGCAAGTCAGCCTCAGCCTGCGCAGCCATCGCCATATAAATTTCACTTCGATGGCTTAACTCCATAACAGAGCTACCGGTATTATTCCAATTGATAAACTCTGCTTGTGCCTGTCCCATCACAGCCTTGGGTAACATTGCCGGACCCGCACAGAAATTAAAGATTTCGGACATTCTCTTATTCTCAACTATAAAACTAAAATTTTGAGCCGACTTTCGCTAGGCTCGATTAAACGGTTAATACAACAATATCTTGCACGTTAAACTTAGCCATAAAAAAAGGCGGTTATTAGCCGCCTTTTATCAGTGTGCGACGTTTACTCTTGCTCGTCGCTTGTGGTGTTCTCACCATCGGCTTGTTGAGCGCTTTGTTCAGGGTTATGTGTTGCTGAGGCGTTATCTGTTGCATCAACATTATCACCTACTTCACCCTCAATGCTTTCACCCTCAAGCACTTCTGGCTCTTCAATTTCATCGATGCGTTGTAAAGCAACCACGTGCTCGCCTTCAACCGTACGAATTAAACGAACGCCTTGAGTATTACGGCCGATAACACTTACTTCATTAACACGAGTACGAACCAGTGTACCGTTATCAGTAATCGCCATAATCTCATCAAGATCTTCTACTTGAACTGCACCTACGACTTTACCATTGCGTTCACTCACCTTGATAGAAACAACACCTTTAGTTGCTCTACTTTTCGCTGGATATTCAGCTAACTCAGTACGCTTACCAAAACCATTTTCAGTAATGGTTAATATAGGGCCATCATTTTTAGGTACAATCAATGAAACAACTTTCTGGTCGCCTTCAAGCTTAATGCCTCGTACACCAGTTCCGGTTCTACCGATAGGTTTTAACGCCCAACGTTGCTCACCTGTTTCTGGATCAAGCTTGATTTCACCGGTTTCGCTGTCTTTAACTTTTTCGTTAAAACGAACCACTTTACCCGCATCAGAGAACAACATGATGTCATTATCACCATCAGTAATATCTACACCAATTAAGGTGTCATCATCACGCAAGTTTAAGGCAATAATACCGTTGGCTCTTTGGTTTTTATACGCAGTTAACGCTGTTTTCTTCACCGTACCTGACGCTGTAGCCATAATGATATATTTGTCTTCAGCGTACTCACGTACTGGTAAAATGGCAGTAATACGTTCATCTGCTTCTAGTGGCAATATATTAACAATAGGTCGACCTCGAGAAGTACGACTAGCTAAAGGTAATTGGTAAACTTTTAGCCAATACAATTTGCCACGGTTTGAGAAACATAAAATGGTATCATGGGTATTTGCTACTAAGAGTCGTTCAATGAAATCTTGTTCTTTCATCTTAGTGGCTGCTTTACCTTTACCACCTCGACGCTGAGCTTCATAATCACTTAACACTTGATATTTAACATAACCTTCATGCGAAAGTGTGACGACCACATCTTCTTCACAAATTAAGTCTTCTAACGAAAGATCATGAGAGGCGTTAGTTATTTCAGTACGGCGTTCATCACCAAACTCATCTCTAATTGCGACTAATTCCTCACAAATAACTTCCATTAAACGCTCAGGGCTTTCTAAAATATGCATTAATTCTGCAATGAGGTCTAATAACTCTTTGTACTCATTTAGAATTTTTTCGTGTTCTAGGCCACTTAACTTATATAGTTGTAGCTCAACAATCGCTTTTGCTTGGACTGGTGTTAAGTAATACTTGTTATCACGAATACCAAATTCAGGCTCTAACCATTCAGGACGCGCTGCATGCGTACCTGCGCGCTCAAGCATAGCGCTAACATTACCTAAGTCCCATCCTTGTGCAACTAATTGCTCTTCGGCTTCTTTTCTTGATGGGGAGGTTTTCACTAACTCAATAATAGGCTCTATGTTGGCAAGCGCTATTGATAAGCCTTCCAAGATATGTGCGCGATCTCGGGCTTTTCGTAATTCAAAAATAGTACGGCGAGTAACCACTTCACGACGGTGAAGTACAAACTCTTCCAACATTTCTTTTAAGTTAAATATTTTCGGCTGGCCATTACCTAATGCCACCATATTAAAACCAAAAGATACTTGCATTTGTGTCAATTTAAACAGGTTATTTAAAACAACTTCGCCAACTTCACCACGTTTAACTTCGATAACCATGCGCATGCCGTCTTTATCAGACTCATCACGTAATGCTGAAATGCCTTCAAGTCGTTTTTCTTTGACAAGCTCGGCCATTTTTTCAATCAAACGCGCTTTGTTGACCTGATAAGGTAACTCATTAACGATAATGGTTTCTTTACCCGTATTTTCATTGACTTCAATTTCTGCTCGGGCGCGAATTTTTATTTTACCTCGACCGGTGCGGTAAGCTTCTTCAATACCAGCACGACCACTAATAATAGCCGCTGTAGGAAAATCTGGTCCAGGAATATGGGTTAATAACTCTTCAAAGCTAATATCCTTATTCTCTATTAAAGCTAAACAACCATTAATTACTTCGGTTAAGTTGTGTGGTGGTATGTTTGTCGCCATACCAACAGCAATACCCGAGCCACCATTAACGAGTAAATTGGGGATGCGAGTTGGCATTACGGCAGGTATATGTTCTGTACCATCATAGTTAGGTACAAAGTCGACGGTTTCTTTATCTAAATCGGCGAGAATTGCATGTGCAATTTTTGCCATTCTAATTTCGGTATAACGCATTGCTGCAGCGCTATCACCATCAACCGAACCAAAGTTACCTTGGCCATCTACTAACATATAACGCAACGAGAATGGTTGTGCCATACGAACAATCGTGTCGTATACAGCAGTATCACCATGCGGGTGATATTTACCTATTACATCACCAACCACACGGGCTGATTTTTTATATGCTTTGTTCCAATCATTTCCTAAAACATCCATGGCGTAAAGCACACGACGATGTACTGGCTTTAAACCATCGCGTACATCAGGCAGCGCTCGCCCAACAATAACGCTCATGGCATAATCTAGGTAGGAAGTTTGTAACTCATCTTCAATATTTACTGGAACTATTTCTTTGGCCAGATCTGACATAAATAGACGTATCCCTTAACTTAAAATGTAACTTAACATCACAAAATTTTTATTATTATATTTTTATAAAAAATATATAAATCAACGCAGCATACTATCACAAATTTTTGTGATGCCAAACAGCTTTATTTAGCTAGGTGCAAGCCTATTTGTTGTCATAAAAAAACTGCTGAATAAAACAGCATAATAACGACTTAGTTGATCTGTTTCAGGTATTTTTACTTGCTTTACACTTTGTTTAATTATCACTTTCGTTTAGAATCGAGCCATTAGATGCCAACTAGAATAAACCATGAACAAAATTCACGATAAACCTAACGCTTTCGCAGCAAATGTAAATGAAGCCGAAATAGAAAAGTTTGAGCAAATAGCAAACCATTGGTGGGATTTAGCAGGTGATTTTAAGCCCTTACATCAAGTAAATCCGTTAAGAGTGCAGTTTATTTGTCAGCATATTAGCGAACAACAAAGCCAACTTTTTGATAAGAAAGTGATTGATGTGGGCTGTGGTGGTGGCATTTTATCTGAGTCATTAGCTAAATTAGGTGCAAATGTAACAGGCATTGATATGGGAACAGAGCCATTAAATGTCGCCAAACTCCACGCACTTGAATCAGGTTTAACTATCAACTACGAAAAAATAACAGCTGAAGAAAAAGCCGAGCAATGTAGCGAAGCTTTTGATGTGGTTACTTGTATGGAGATGTTAGAGCACGTTCCTGATCCGGCTTCTGTGGTTAGCGCTTGTGCCAAACTCGTAAAACCCGGTGGTTTAGTATTTTTCTCAACCTTAAATAAAACGGTTAAATCGTATTTATTAGCCATTTTAGCGGCAGAAAAATTATTCAAACTAGTACCCGATGGCACCCATGAGCATGACAAATTTATTAAACCGTCACAATTGATCGGCTGGGCTGAGACTAATGAGCTTAACTGTATTGATGCCTGTGGAATACATTACAACCCTGTCACCGAAAATCATAAATTAACTAAAAACTTGGACGTTAACTACCTATTATGTTGTCAAAAAATGACATAAAAGGTTGATTGCGCTATCCCTAATGTCGTCGCAATATAAAGGAGCAAGTATTAGTAATAATCTGCGCCTTGATCATGAGACGCTCAGGGGGCTAAAAAAAACATATGGATGTGGTTTGGATATAGAAATTGCTGGTGATGCACCCGGTTAAATTGAAACAAATATATTGAAATGACATCTACCCTTATCAAAAATACAGCACAAAACCACAACAGTTAACCTGCTTATTGATAATTGTTGTTATTTGGTTTTTTATTACTATTGGACATAACAATTTCTAAAAACAGATTAAAATAATTTAACCTTATTTATTTTCAATAATAAAGATTGCTTTTAGTCAAATACCAAGCTTTTTAACGGTACTAGGTTAGTTATTACTAACCTAGTACCAACAACTAAAAAGTCAACCTAAAACTGAACTTTTTTACCGCTTGCAATCATCATAAAACCTCATTATCTTGTGTCTTAGTTTACAAAAAACCCTAGATGTTGTGTATAAAACATATCCATCATGTTTGTTTATTACACATAGGAAATAATAAAAATAACAGGGCGTCTTAGCAGCAAACAGTGCGTTATTGCTAAGAAGAATTAATCTAATTTATACCACAGGTCTTTCATGAATAATAACCTCTTTGTTACAAAGCGTAATGGCGAAAAAGAATCGATCGATTTAGAGAAGATTCATCGAGTAATTGCTTGGGCTGCTGCCGATTTAGAACAAGTTTCTGTTTCTCAAGTAGAATTAAAATCACATATACAGTTTTATGATGGCATTAAAACTGCCGATATACATGAAACCATCATCAAAGCCGCAGCTGATTTAATCTCAGAAGAGACCCCTGATTATCAATATTTAGCTGCTAGGCTAGCTGTTTTTCATTTGCGCAAAAAAGCCTATGGTCAATTTGAGCCTCCGAGACTATATGATCATGTCGTCAACATGATTGAGTTAGGAAAATATGATCAACACTTGTTAATTGATTATGATGAAAGTGATTTTGAACAAATGTCGATGTTTCTTGATCATAGCCGAGATCTAAATTTCAGTTATGCCGCTGTCAAACAACTTGAAGGTAAATACCTAGTTCAAAATCGCGTCAATGGTGATATTTATGAAAGCGCGCAGTTTTTATATATTTTAGTTGCTGCCTGTTTGTTTGCCAAATACCCAAAAGAAACTCGCCTTAATTATATTGAAGGTTTTTATAACGCAATATCAACGTTTAAAATTTCATTACCAACACCAATTATGGCGGGGGTAAGAACGCCAACTCGTCAATTTTCATCTTGTGTGTTGATAGAGTGCGATGATTCTTTAGACTCAATTAACGCCACCTCAAGTGCAATTGTTAAATATGTTTCGCAACGCGCTGGTATTGGTGTCAATGCTGGACGTATTCGAGCACTAGGTAGCACTATTCGCAATGGCGAAGCATTTCACACAGGCTGTATTCCGTTTTATAAGCATTTTCAAACTGCGGTGAAAAGCTGTTCACAAGGTGGCGTTCGTGGCGGAGCAGCAACACTCTTCTACCCACTTTGGCACTTAGAAGTTGAAAGTTTATTGGTCCTTAAAAATAACCGTGGTGTTGAAGAGAACCGTGTTCGCCATCTAGACTACGGTGTGCAGTTTAACAAAACCATGTATCAAAGATTGATTAAAGGCGGCCATATCACCTTATTTAGCCCAAGTGATGTACCCGGGCTTTATGATGCCTTCTTTGAAGATCAAGATAAATTTGAAGCACTCTATCTTCAATATGAAAACGATGAGTCTATTCGTAAAAAACGTATTAAAGCGATAGAGCTGTTTACCTTATTCGCCCAAGAGCGTGCCAGTACGGGCAGAATATATTTACAAAATGTTGACCATTGTAACACTCATAGCCCTTTTGACCCGAGTAAAGCGCCAATTAGACAAAGTAACTTATGTTTAGAAATCGCCTTGCCAACAAAACCAATGCATGATGTTAACGATGAAAATGGTGAAATCGCCTTATGTACGCTTTCCGCTTTTAACCTTGGTGCGATTGAATCACTTGATGAATTGGAAGGGTTGGCCGATCTTGCAGTACGTGCGTTAGATAGTTTACTTGATTATCAAGACTACCCTATTCCAGCCGCTCGCAATGCCAGCTTAGCGCGCCGTACTTTAGGTATTGGTGTTATTAATTATGCCTATTACTTAGCGAAAAATGGCTTGTATTATTCAAATGGTAGCGCCAATAACTTAACCCATAAAACGTTTGAAGCCATTCAATACTATTTATTAAAAGCCAGTAATTTATTGGCTAAAGAGCAAGGGGCTTGTCCTAAATTTGATGAAACACGTTTGGCTCAAGGTATTTTACCTATTGATACCTACAAAAGGTCGATTGATGATATTACTGGTGAACCATTACATTTAGACTGGGAAGCGCTAAGAACTAGCATTCAAACCTATGGTGTACGCAACTCAACAGTTTCAGCCTTAATGCCATCAGAAACTTCCTCACAAATATCTAATGCCACCAATGGTATAGAGCCACCTCGTGGTTTAATCAGTGTGAAAGCGAGCAAAGACGGTATATTAAAACAAGTGGTTCCTGAGTATCAACGCCTTAAAAACAATTATGAGTTGCTTTGGAATATTCCAAGTAACGAAGGCTATTTGGAAATTGTTGGTATTATGCAAAAGTTTGTTGACCAAACTATCTCTGCAAATACCAATTATGATCCAGCAAAATTTGAAGGGGGTAAAGTCCCAGTTAAACAAATTTTAAAAGACATTTTAACTGCGTATAAGTTAGGGGTTAAAACTATGTATTATCACAACACGCGGGATGGTGCTAGCGATGACGTAGAAGTTGAAAGTGACGACTGCGCTGGTGGTGCGTGTAAAATATAACAGGTTTTGCTCGCCCAATTTTGATTACAACAAATATAATTATCAGAGCCTAAGTGTTTTACTTGGCTCTGTGTTGCCATAGCTTAAACATCAGCTGGCAATACAGAAAGGAATAACGACAAATGACGTATACTACGTTTAACCAAACACCCAATAATGCCTTGCTAGAGCCTATGTTTTTAGGTAATAGCGTCAATGTTTCACGCTATGATCAACAGCGTTACATTGCATTTGAAAAATTAATAGAAAAGCAGCTATCATTTTTTTGGCGACCTGAAGAGGTCGATGTATCAAAAGATAGAGCAGATTGGCAAAGTTTGACTGATTCTGAAAAGCATATTTTCATCTCAAACTTAAAATACCAAACCTTGCTTGATTCGATGGCCGCACGTTCTGTAAATGCCGTACTGCTACCGCTGGTATCATTACCAGAAGTTGAAACATGGGTAGAAACATGGGCCTTTAGCGAAACTATTCACTCACGCTCTTATACCCATATTTTACGTAATTTATTTACTGAACCAGGCGAGATATTCGACGATATCATTGTTAACCCTGCGATATTAAAGCGCGCTACGAGTATCGCTAAATACTTCGATGACGTTATTATCACAACCCAACTGTTGCAGTCTCAAGGTGAAGGGACTTATGATATTGATGGCAAATCAATTGAAGTCAGTACGCGAAAATTAAAAGAACGTTTATATTTAGCTGTTTGTTCTGTGAACGCCCTTGAAGCAATTCGTTTTTATGTAAGTTTTGCCTGCTCGTTTGCCTTTGCAGAACGAGAACTATTAGAAGGCAATGCCAAAATAATACGATTAAAATCCCGCCAGGAATACACACAGAATAGCAAACTTTTAAAAGTTTATCAAGCTAAATCAAGCACAAACAACGTGATCGACTTGTGTGATACCACACATAAAATCACAAAAAATGCCACACAACTTAAAATAGCAGCATAAAAAAATAAATATGTGGCTTTATCCCGGAATAAATAAAAAATGAAATATACTACGTTTAATCAAAAAAATAATGACGCTTTAAAAGAACCAATGTTCTTTGGCAATCCAGTGAATGTATCTCGTTATGATGTTCAAAAACACTCAGCATTTGAGAACTTAATCGAGAAACAACTATCTTTCTTCTGGCGACCAGAAGAAGTAGATGTATCAAAAGATCGTTCAGATTGGCAAAGTCTATCTGATGCAGAAAAGCACATATTCATCTCTAATCTTAAATATCAAATCTTACTTGATAGTATGGCCGCACGTTCAGTAAATGCGGTATTACTTCCATTGGCTTCTTTACCTGAGATTGAAACATGGATTGAGACATGGGCATTTAGTGAGACCATTCACTCTCGTTCATATACACATATCTTAAGAAATTTATTTACCCACCCTGGTGAAGTATTTGATGAAATAGTTATTAACCCTGCAATATTAAAACGTGCAGAAAGTATTGCACTTTACTTTGATGATTTAATTTTATATTCACAGTTATATAACTTACATGGCGAAGGTAAACATACATCTGAAGGTGTTGAACATGATGTTACTTTACGCAAATTAAAAGAAAAATTATACCTTGCGGTGTGCTCTGTTAATGCTTTAGAAGCTATTCGTTTTTACGTTAGTTTCGCCTGTTCATTTGCGTTTTCAGAGAGATCTTTGCTTGAGGGGAACAGTAAACTAATTCGCCTTATTGCAAGGGACGAAGCCCTCCATTTAACGGGTACACAGCATATGTTAAACATATGGAAAAAAGGTGGTGATGACCCTGAAATGCAACAAATTTGCATTGAATTAGAAGAACAAGGTAGACAAATATTCTTGGACGTAGTTGAACAAGAAAAAGAATGGGCCGATTACTTATTTAAAGATGGTTCGATGATTGGTTTGAATGCCGCGATTATCAAAGAATATATCGAGTATATCAGTCATCAAAGAATGACAGCTATTGGCTTAGATAGTCCTTTCAGTATCAAAAGCAACCCTCTTCCTTGGATGAATTCATATTTAACGTCTGATAACGTACAAGTTGCCCCACAAGAAGCAGAAATATCAAGCTATTTGGTTGGTCAGATTGACTCTAACGTTGAAGCGGGTGAGTTTGACGATTACGAATTATAATGTCATGGAAAATAACAGTCGAGGAACGAGTCATTTCGTTTCTCGAACCTGATAAAAACATCTTAGACTCATTAGAAAGAGAGAATATTGAAACCCATTACCACTGTAGAGATGGGTTCTGTGGCGCATGTAGATGTAAGTTAATTAAAGGAGAAGTTCATTATGAAATGTCTCCTTTAGCCTATGTAGGGGATGGTGAAATACTAACTTGCTGTTCAATTCCTGCAACCGATATAGAAATAGATCCACACGGATAGATACTGTTTTTGACTAATTATTCCAATAAAAAATAATTATTTCCCTCCTCATACTGAGGACCAATTGCTACTTTCCTGTGGTTCAATGCCACTGATAGCAATAATTTAATTACCTTAAATATGATATCCCAACAAGCCAAATAGTCGAGTTAAAATGAATTAATAAGGGTGTGAGTTATGATCAGAGCCGAATATCTACGATTTATGCAAACACTTGGCAATGAAGCCAGTTCAGTTAATGTAAGAAAAATTGCCAATATAGTCCTTGATAATATAGATACGCTAATCCCCCTGACTACTCGGCAAGGCCAACGTATTCAGTCTATAGTGCCGTTAGCAACAGCTAATTGGTCAACTATAAACACAACAGCTCCTGCACCTATAGAAAATGATATAGAAAAGTCATTTCATTTAATAAAATAACTAAATTAATAACAGGCCCGTTTCGTGGCTTTGCTAAGCAAGAAGAATTTGACCTTAATAGTTTACTTGTACTTATCTATGGCCCCAACGGCACTGGTAAATCAAGCTTTTGTGAAGCATTAGAACACGCTCTACTTGGCAATGTTGCTGATGCAGAAAGCAAACGCTTTAGAAATCAAGATGATTATCTCAAAAATGCTCATACCAATAGCTACGTAAAGCCTACGACTTTAGGCATAAACAATCTTGGTGAAGAAGTACCTATTCAACCTAACGATGCGCTTTATCGATTTTGCTTCGTTGAAAAAAATCGTATCGATAGTTTTTCCCGCATCGCAGCCCATGCTCCAGCAAAGCAAACAGAGTTGATATCAACATTATTTGGCTTAGAATCATTTAATGAATTTGTAAGAAACTTTTCACCTGAAATTGATGATAAATATATAGATTTATTAGGTGTCAAAGCTAACCAGCTCAGGTTAAAACAACAAAGTTTAGCGGGAAGTCAATTACTACTTAAAGAAAACAAATCAGCATTACAGTTACTTGTTGCAGAAGAGATTGAGTTCTCAAAGAATTACAATCCTGGTTTAACATTGAGACAAGTGATTGCCGATATTAATGGTGATGCTGGTAATTTGGGTAAGATCAAACAAACTGAAACAGAGCTTCTACAGCCTGTTGCTACTAAAAGTGGTTTATCAATTATTAAGCTAAATGAACTACTTCAGACTATTACGACTAGCCAAGCAGAATTAACTGTTAAGCAACAAGAGTTGGTTAATGCTAGCCAACAAATATCATTTCAACAGTTATACGAAGCTGTTGTTCAGCTTCAGTTAGCTGAGCCAGACCACTGCCCTGCTTGCAAGACTCCTATTGAGCAAGTCACTATAAATCCTTATACAAATGCAAGTGATGAATTAAATAAACTTCAACACTTAAGTGTATTGCAACAACGAATTCAACAGCTTAACAATATTATTAACCAAGCAGTGATCAACGTATCACAAATAGTTAATACTGCTTGTGTTCGTTTCTCCCAAAACCCACTTCAGAGCTTCGTTGTTGCGTCACCTATGCAAGCAAACATTGCCTGGTGGAATAGCTTACATGAAAAGATGGCTGATGGATTTACACCGTGGCAACATATAGATTCTCAAGTGAAACAACTAGAACAAAGCGATTTATCAATTGATCAGCTTTCTCAACAAAGAGGCGTAAAGCAACAGGAACTTGTTAAACTACGCGGGTTAGCAGATCAAATTATTAGGCTACAAACTCAACGTCAGACAATCGTACAAGCAACTAAAGTTGCGGAAAATGACATTGCAACTTTCGCTATAAAAAATGAGAAACTTATTGCTGAGGTTGAATTAGAAAAAGCAACGCTGGTAGAAAATATGACTATTAGCTCTGCTTATTCAACTTTTGTTTCAAGACTGAATGCATATAGAAAAGGACTACCTCAAAAGTTAGTTTCAGATCTAGGTGAGTTGGTGGTTTCACTATATAACTCATTTAACCGTAATGATTCCCCTCACGAGTTGCTAGCCTCAGTTCAATTACCACTTAGCCAAAATCAACGCCTTAAAGTTTCATTCACCAATGAACCAACCAAATATTTTGATGCATTGCATATATTGAGCGAAGGCCATATTCGATGTATTGGCCTTGCGATATTACTCGCAAAAAATATTAAAGAACGCTGCCCTTTACTGATTTTTGATGATCCTGTTAATGCTATTGATGATGAACATAGGGAGTCTATTCGAAGGACGTTATTTGAGGACGATTTTTTCAAAGGCTCGCAAATAATACTTGCTTGTCATGGTGAGGAATTTTTCAAAGATATTCAAAACCTCTTAACCGTAAAACAAGCAAAAGAATCTAATACGTTTTCTTTTTTACCAAAAATTGAAGAACAACATATTAGAGTTGATTTTAACTGCTCACCTAGAAATTATATAATTACGGCTCGTAATCACCTTGAACTAATGGAAATTAGGGATGCACTAGCTAAATCTAGACAAGCTTTAGAATCACTTACTAAAGGCAAATTATGGCAATATGTTCATAAGCATGGTGATGGTAATTTAAGTATCAAATTACGTACAGCAAAGGCTCCAATTGAACTTCGTAACCTTTCTGATCAACTCAAGTCCAAGATTTCTCAAGGTGGTTTTTCAGATGAAAATAAAGATTCCGTTCTCATTCCTCTTAACAATCTTCTGTTAGCAGGTAGAAATGGTGAATCACGTGAATGGCACTACTTAAATAAAGGCACACATGAAGAAGTAGACCGTGCAGAGTTTGATAGGAACACTGTTCATCAAATTGTTTCCGCATTGGAAGAGCTAGATATTGCTATGGAAACGTAGTGGCTTAATCTCAATTAACAATTGATCTGAGTGAGTGAATAAAGGGATGGGAGGCCGTTACTTCATTAGAAGTGATGTTATGCCACAAGCTCTTCTTTTTTTCTTTCACCAATTAACTCAGGCTTGTCTGTTCTGTAACGACCAGACATTAGCTTCTTAGCATTTTTAAGTAATAATGCTTTTGTTTGTTTTGGCGTTAATCTTTTGATTTCTTTTTTCATTTTAACATACCTCTCCAGTGAGGATTCTTAAGTTCATATTAGTATATTTTAGGTCGATTTTCAATCACATTAAGGTCCAATCGCCTCATTTAACCTTGTTTGCATATCATTTAGCTCCTCAATGGAAGCAAACATCTCATCATCACTTATATATTCAAAACCAAAGGATTTATAATAATCTTCTAAATCTGGAGAAGGCTCACATAGTAAAATCCCTTGGGAATTATCAAAATATGATAAGAAGTAAGAAACGGCAACAATCATCAATGCTGTAAGCCGCCCCCTTAAAGGGTGCTCTTGCTCTTGGATAACTAAAGATTCCAATAAATATATATTTAAGACACCATTTTTAACGTTGTAAATTCCCAAAACCGCACCATCAGGATTATTTTCACCACTATCAACCCTTAGTGCCAAATGAAAACTATCTTCATGATCATAATGACTTAAGTAAGCACGCCAATTTAGCTTAGTCTCGCTGGAAAATACTAATTGCTTTAACGCTTCTTCAGATATATCTGAAGCTATTAATGGTAATCCTGCTGTACTTAAGAATTCGTTTAAGAATATTATTGTCTCTGAGAGTTCAGTTTTAATGGGGAAGCCTTGTTAACTGGGGGCAGTTTCTTTTTATTTAAAATAGGATTTAATACTGAATAGGAAAATAGGATTTAATACTGAATAGGAAAATAGGATTTGTTCCCATCCATTGAAAATGGATTATCTTCCATACTTTTTATATGTGTAAATTGAGTTTACTCATCCTCAAAAGTTTAAGCTAATCCAAGTTCTACGGCCTTAAGCTTTGCTTCATTAGGCTGAGGACCGTAAGCACTTTCTCGCCAAAGATCAAAAAAATGTGCTGTTGGCACCTTTTGCTTAAGTGCTTCATCATCCAATGAGTCATAGAATATGACGCTTTCTTCTTCAAGTTTAACTAATAGCCCTGCTATTTCATGGTCAACACGGATCTCTTCAACAATGTCATATATTCCTTTTCCATAAGTACAAATAACCATTTCGTTTGAAAGCGTATCAACAACTAATATGTGCCAAGGATCTATCAACAGTTCCTTTATTTCTTCTAAACTAAGCTGTCTTTGAGACATTATTTTTCCTTAATTGAAATCAAACTTCTTAAGAGAAGGAATTATCAGTAGAATTAAGATTATTGTAAAGCAAAGTAAGCTTTATTTTGCCGTTCTTCTCTTTTTTTTATTATTATTTTTTGGTTAGCCAAAAACATTTCATTTTTAAATAACAAACAATGCCCCTATATAAAATTGCAATTATGCTTTTTTATTTTGAGTTAGTACGTACCACGTACCAATTTGATTTTATTGAATTTATTTTATTCATCTCCTTATGAAAAATAATAAACCTACTATAATATTTGTAGAAGCAATCAACATGAATGCTTCATATTTAATCAAAACGAACGAACACTGTTCGTTCAATTTATTGTTTGTTTGAGCTGTTTTATAGGAAAAGTTAAAAATGAGTAGTATGAAATCAAAATCTTCACAGGAAGTGGTTAACCAAATATGTAGTGACTTCTTGAAGAAAGGAGAAAAACCAAGCGTTCGATTAATTCTGGCAGAAATACCAAACATTAACAGTACCTCTACAATTCACAAATATTTTTCAAAATGGAAAGACGAACAAATTAAAAAGCAGGAATCTCTATTCGATAAATTTGGTTTATCAACCGAATTCACCACAAGTTTTATGAAGGAAATCAGTCGTTTTAGCATTGAAATAGAAGAACGATATAAAGAGCAAGCTCAAGATGCGACTGATCAACAAGAGCAAGCTATATCCGATCTTGAAAAATCAGAAAATAAACTTAACAACCAAGCTGAAGTAGTTAATCAACAAGAAAAACAGATCACAGATCTTCAAACTGAATTAGCAAAAGAGCAAAAGTCTAACGAATCCATAGTTAATGAAATTAGACGGCAGCTAACAACTACTATTGATGACAATAAGCAACTAGCTATACAAAACGAATCACTAAGAGCGGGTAAAGCAAAAGCAGAATTAAAGCTTGAATCTAATCAACAGCTTGTCGATGAAATAAAGTCACTGAATTTTCAATTAACATCTGAAAATAAAGAGCTAAATTCAAATATTGTAGAGTTAAATAAAATATCTGCAAGACATGAGTCAACGATAATCGGTAATGACAAACTTATTCTGGCCCTAGAGGCTGAACAGGAAAAAACCGAGAAGCAACTCAGTAATATAGACAGCAATAACGAAAAATTGCAATCTGAACTGGCTTCAGTTAGAAGTGAATTATCTGCCATCAACAGCAAAATTACAGAAGAAAAAGAGATGCTAGCTCAACAAAAACATATTAATGCAAAGCTTAAAACTAGTCTTGAAGAACAGGCAAGAACACATGAAAAAATACTGGGTAATTATGAAACTACAATTGCAGCTAATGAAAAGCTCATTTTTCAATTAGAAAAAACCAAAAGCAAAGCCAATTAATTGAGTTTAAAGCCATTAACTAGAGAACTATATTTTGAATAATATAAACCAAGAAGAATTTCTTAAAATGCTTAACAAAAAAGCTGAACAAACAATGAATTCCTTTAATAAACAAGAGCCAACACTGTTTAAACATGAATATATAGGCACTTGTGAAGATGGGTTTATAAAAGTAAAAATAACTTGTTATAACAAATGGTTAAATGAAGAAGTAAGTATAATTTTAAATAATGATCAATTTGGGACTGTTCCTTTCCCTGGTGGACATCTATCTAGACTTATAGTTTCAAATAATGATGGAGAAACAAACACTTTATATGGCTATTTCTCAGAAAATATACGAGAACATAACGAATGTTTTTATATAGATGGTATTGTTGATACATTAGAATCAGGCGCTACAGATGAGTTTTTTGGTGGGTATGGTTAGCCATTAACGGCAAGATCAGTATATGAACCCATGATTATTATTCTCTATTTTATTATTATTGTTTACGAATTATTTTGGTGATCTTTAAACAATAATCGCAACTAAATTCTGACGAAGCTGAACCAATGTACTTTGTAGTTCAAAGTCCCATAAACTACCTAAATGATCTACGACGACTTTCACATCAGATGGAAACAATATTTTGCCTTCGACTTTAGCAAATGGCCCATCAGTTTCGAGCAACACTCGCTCTTGAGGTAACCAAGAAATAACTTTTTTCCCTCTGGCTGATTGCAGCATTGCTGGTCCAATAGAAAAGTAACAACCCAATTCGACGGCCTCTAATACTTGCTTCTTGGTTCCTAGAAACCAGTGCAAAATAGGTGTGCCAGATTTTGGGAATTCACCAAGACAATCCAACGTTTGTTCTATTGCATTTAAGCTATGAATAGTTAAAATTTTATCATCAAATTTTTCACATTTTTTTAGAATATGTTTGAATACCAACAATTGATCATCTAAGTGCTCTTTATAACCACTAGAACCATCAAGCCCTATTTCACCGATATATCTTGTTTCGCCAATTAATTTGTCGAATAACGGTAATTCGTTTTTTCTTTGATGGGCTAATTGTGGGTGCAACCCTAAAGCAGTTTTACAGTGTTTCAACCCTTCTGTTAATTTTACAGTACCTTCCCATGCAGAAGGTACTGTCGTAACAGACAAAACATAGTAATTAGATTGCTTTATGTCGTTTAATATATCTTGATGATCGGGATACAAATCAACATGGCAATGCAAATCCATCATTATGTTTTTTCCGACTTCAAAAATGTTTCAACTTCATTTAAGCCACGCTCTATTGTCGATTCTAGCTGATTTCTTATCGCAATATCTTCTGGAATAGGGCCACTCTGTCGTAACCAGGATTTATAGTTTTTAGCTTTATTTAGCCTGATAATCGCGGTTGATAATGCTTGCAGATCATCACGTGAATCTTTTTCTTTAATTAAGCCTTTAAGTCTTTTCGTTTTATAAGGCGCATCAACTGTAAACCCAGCATGATGTACAGAAGCTCTTCTAATGATGCATGGAACACAATGCCCACACTGTTTATTATCTCGGTGCCAATGACTACATGACACACTTAGCGGAATAGCCTTTTCTATTGCTTGTTGATCGGCACACTCAGCTAACATTTCACCTTTTGTTTTGAATTGATACGGGTTAACGAATTTCACATGAAATCCAGCATTTTTGAGTAATGATTCTAAACGACTTAAAAAATGAGGGTGGGTAGTACGAGTGCTATGGCTACCTATCCGTCTTCGAGTTAATGGTGGATTTATTGATATATACCCATTTTCAGGCACTATTATTGTTGAAATATCAGAGCCATTATTTGCATTTCTTAATGCTGAAATACCAAGGACTGCCATAGCGAGGAAGTTAAAGCTGCGACCTCGCATTGTTACATCAGTTTTATCTCTCAACCTATCAAGAAGATGCGGAGAAATAGAATAGGATAATTCGCCAAATGGCGGGGATAACAATGTTTTGATCTTTTCTTGTTTAGCACCATCTCCACGATAAGCATGACTAACTAATAGTGGTTTATAGTCAGAATCTCCATTAAGTATATCTATGGCACCTACTGCACTGTCTAAGCCGCCAGAAAATAAGCAAACTGCATTTAACCCCTTTAGGCTCCTAGCTTTTGCTTTAGCTTTATTACTTCTTTTAGGTTTTGGCATAACCATCGTTGTTTTTTCAAATGTAAAATCCCACTGATCGCCAGTTAAGAAGTTTAAAATTGAGCTTAACTCAGGTGCCAAAAAATCCCACATATTTTCATCTGTTACAGGGATATGCAGGTGCATTTGCCTAGACCAAGCATTTGACGCTTTATCTCTAAGTTCAAAGGTATCTGCTGCGGTAACCGCAGTAGCAATAGTAACCAGATCTATCGCATCAGCATCAACGTTTACACCTAAGTCTCGTACTTTTTTTAAAAGTGTTCTAGATGCTGAACTATTCTTACTGCTATCATGTTCGTGAGTATGGTAAATCTGGACTGGGTGGCAGTCTTCAGAAAACTCAGGAAGTTTTGAAGGGTCGTTATTAAAATAAAAATTAGTCATCGAAACTCTCCCACTCATCAACTGTCATGGTAATAGCATCAATTTGAATTTTTGTAATATTGTCTCTTGTTATACTGCTTGGGTTACCATGTGTAACATTTTCTAATTGTTCTTGTGCGATCACTTTAATTAGCTCCCTTAATTCTTCTTCCATCCTGTGGTGTTTGCTTGCGGGTTCAACATGAAACCACGCCCTTCCCATGCCTGTTACAACGTCCTGAAAAATAAGATCTGTTAGATAGCAAGAAATAGCTTCTTGGATCACATCATCAGTGAAGCTTTCAGGCTCGAAGTCATTAGTATCTGGTAACGCTTCTTCCAGTGCATAATCTAACGCTATTCTAACCGCATCAGAATCAGCATTATCTGGTGCTAGATGTGATGCTATTTTATCAATTGCTTGATCAGTAGTTAAACCTTCTAGGTCACCAAGTGATAGTGTTTGGTGATTTACAGTGACATTATCACCACGCATGATACCGAGTAATCCAGTACCAGCAGTGATCCCACTTGCTAGCCGCCTACTCGTTCCTTTGCCACCACCAGAAGATTTCTTAGCGTAGCTCTTTAAAGATTTTCGTAATTGAGATGTACCACCGCCAGATTGAGCATACTTACCAAAAGCTTGTCTGGCACTAGCGAAACGATTGGGTTTTGCTTCTATATGTGCAGGGCCGGGAATTTCACTTTGAACCTGACTGTTGTCAATTTCATTATTGTCATTTCCTTGCTCACTATCTTGCGATCCATCCGAGCCATTCTGATCTGTATCTATATCCCCATCAGTACCTGATGCAGGCTCTATTGTGATGCTGTCTCCTTGCTCTGCCCAAGGAGGTACAAGTGGACTTTGATTATTTGGACCAAGCGATGAAGCCGAAGTACCCATTATTTAATTCCTTCTAATTCTTTTTTAATTCGAGACATCCATTTATGTTTAGGAATGTTATTTAAAAATGTAAGAAAACTAGCCCTACATTTTTGATCTTCAAGAGCCAATAATCTTGCACCATAGATACCTATTGGCATTTCGCTCCAGTCACCAATTGATTTAAAGTTCTCTATTAACCCATCCATTACCGCCATATATTCTTCTTTTGGCGTGATATTGAGCAATTCGGTATTTACACCACTGAGTCTATTTTTTTGCTTCATTAATGCATCAACCAGTTTTTGAGCGGCTCCTGACATAACTGAATTAACAGCCCCCATCGGTATGCTTTCTCTACTTAAGTACGCTGCTGGAGTTAAATCAATCTCTGTAAATTGGGGTGAAAGATTTGACCATTGCTCAATAAAGTCAGGATCGGCTTGCCATTCCTCAGGTAAGTCGATGTCAGAAAACTCTATTTTTGGATCTTCTAATTCAGCCAAAATTTTTGGCTGACCATTTTCCTGATCAATTAATTCGTAAAGTTTATTCGTAGCTTGCGTTCCTAAGCAACGTTCAAAAATGACAAGTTTAGTAATTGTCTTTTCATCCAATTGCATGCCTCGCCTTAAGGCAGTCTTTCTTCTCATTTTGACTTGATTTAAAAGGCGCTTAACTATTCTTGGGTTACCATTGATGTTTGAGGACTCTGCCAATAATGGGGCTAGTTGCTCTGCAACGATGAATTTACCTCTTAAATCAGGTAAGTTTTCGATGTCTTGAACCTCAAGTAACTCATCAATGGTTATGGGTGATTGCTTCCAAGATAACTTAAGCGATTCTTCCAAAGCAGCTCTTAAACTTTCCAGTTGTTCTTTAGTTACACCATGATCTTGAGCTATCAACATCATTAAATAGGCACGAATTTCAACTGGGCCTGGACGCGGCACATGCACAGGTATTTGTATTAACTTATCTAGGTAATCCGTTTGATGACGCTGTGAAACACCCTTATGGTATTCTGGTACAGCAAGGCGGATCATGTCTTCATCAGCAGCTATTACAAATGCAGTGTTAGGTAAAAATAAAAACAGCCTAATTGCTTCTAATGTAGATATAGCATTAAATGGTGAACACCTATCTAAATTATCTACGTAAACGATTAATGGCTTATCAAACTCTTCGAGTAATGCGGAATATGCTTTGCGAAATTCTTTAATTTCTTTCGGTGGAGAAAATGCCTTTTTAGCCTTTACTAGTCCTTTATTCTTTTTAGCAACATCCTGAACACCTTGAGCGGCTTCTTTTAGATCTTCAGCATCAATATCATCGTCTTCATCATCGCTAAGCAATCCAAAGATTTTTTGAAAACCACCTCCTGTAGGAATACCAGCCAAAGCAGAGCCACCATCCATCAAAAGCCCCATGAGACGTATCTTATCCACTCGGCCTGCAAATTCTTTGGCTTTCTGTGTTAAGCCTTTATCGCTTTCAGCCTGCTTTATCAGTTTTGACGCAATTGTTTCTAACAATGCTGCCTTAGCATCATCATAACCTTGAAACATCCAAGCATCAAAATGCACTTGAATATATTCCTGTTCATCGCTTTCTAAAGACTTTTTGGTTAATTCAAGTATTGTTGATTTACCAGCCCCCCAATCACCAAAAATACCAACACTGATAGGCATTAAATCTTTTTCGGTAATTAGATCTTTAATTGATTGTGCTGTTTCGTTGAAATTTAAAAAATCGATTTCTGATTCTTTATCTGACCACATGTGAACTCCCTTTGCATATATCCTTCGACACTATCACATGATCTGAAGGCGGATCTGTTATGTATTTAGTTTAAGTAATTAAAACAAGCTTTAATATCTACCGTGTTGAATTAAATCAAACTATTTCTCTTTATTATTTATTCTTTCAAAAGTTCGATGCACTGTTGCCCTACTAACACTATATTTTCTAGCTAGTGCGGAAACAGATTCACCATTTAATTTAGCTTTATATAATTCTGTAGCTTGCTTATCAGATAGTGCAGGCATTCTTCCAAGATGTCGTCCTTGTGCCTTTGCTTCAGCTCGCCCTTCTGCTGTTCTAGCTTTAATAAGATCTCTTTCAAGTTGAGCGAATACACCACAAAGATTGATCATCGCGTTAGAGAATGGATTATCATTACCTGTATTTAATGAACCATCAATTATATTCAAACAAGCTTTTTTATGATGGATGCTATCAATAACATCTAAAATAGACTTTAGTGATCGGCCTAGCCGATCAAGGCGACAAACAATCACTACATCGCCTTCACGAATAAAATCAACCAACTCTTTAAGTTTTTCATCATTTTTAACTGAAACACCACTGTGTTTTCCATGAAATATTTTTTCACAGCCGAAATCATTCAACTGCTTTAGTTGAAGGTTTAATTCTTGTTCTTTTGTCGAAACCCTGGCAAAACCCACTTTCATATGAAACCGTACTTAAGTTACACCTTTCGTACACCTTATAAAAATATTGTACGAAAGTCAACGAAAACATTTACGTACATGTACGAATATAAAAATCATCTTACGAACAAATTTAGCTAAAAGTATTCCTTATATCACTTTAATTCACATAGCATTTTTCATAAGATTATTATTTTAAATATAATAAGAGATGCCGATGTCAGAAATTGAAAATGCTATTGATGAAAAACTTAATAAATACCTTAGTGAATTAGCAGAAGTCGAAAAGTTTAAACATGAAAATATAGGTACATGTGAAGATGGTCGCTCAAAAGTACAAATTACTTGTCGTAATGAATATTTAGACCATGACGTTAGCGTGGTACTAAACGATGACAGCATTGGTATTTTTCCATATTTCGAAGGGCATATAGCAAAAATGAACGTGCAAGGAATAAAGGAAGTAAACATCACACTATATGGCTATTTTCCTGGAATGATACATAGCTCAGATGAAGTTGAGTATATTGAAGGTGTAGTTAAAACATTAAGGTCTGGCGCAACAAATGATTTCTTTGGTTCTTATGGTTAATTTATAAAAAATAAACTGCACAATTCAAAGTGGTGAGCACTTTTCCTATTGCCCTTCCTTTACAATTCAGTATTATTCACTCAGTAAAAATTTTAATCTAAAAGGAATAATAAAATGAATAAAGCTGAATTAATTGAAAAAATTGCTGAAGGTGCAGACATATCAAAAGCCTCTGCTGGTCGAGCTTTAGATAGCTTTCTTACATCTGTAACAGAAGAGTTGGCAGGAGGCGGTGAAGTTGCTTTAGTTGGTTTTGGAACTTATAAAGTTAACGAACGAGCTGCTCGCAAAGGCCGTAATCCTCAAACAGGTGCAGAGATCCAAATAGCTGCCGCTAAAGTACCTTCGTTTAAGGCAGGTAAAGCATTGAAGGATGCTTGCAATAGCTAGCAAATCCAATCTTAGAGATGAATATTTGTATAATATCCATCTCTAAACACTACTGGTCTTTATAATTTCTTCTAAAATATTTTAAGTTAAATAAAATATGAAAATGACATCATTACAACTATTGCATAAAAACATGCTAGCGATTGGCAGTGAAATGCAACAATTTCAAATTACTGTTGGTGCTATTAGTTTTGATTGCTTATTTTCTACTAGGGATACCCCACATTATATTTTATCGCTAACTTTAAGAGGAGAGCACCCAAAATTCTTTTTGTTTCAAGTTAAACCTGGCTACTGGATAACCCCTTATTTCGGTGATTTTTATGATGAACTAGCCGCTGCACTTCGCACAGGTAAAAATACTGGGAACAAATTAATGCCAAAGGAATTTTTAGAGAACTTAAATAGTAAAATACCTACAAAAGCTTCTAAGAAAAGAGAGCCTAGCGCTGGTGAAATAATTATATTACGCCCAGATATTACTGAGCAAAGGGATAGACCTTACTTTAATACTTGGATGTATTGGAAGAAAAGCACTAACAAAGGTCCTACAAAAGAAAACAGACATAAAACTCTGATGGTTTTAGGGCCAGAAGCTTTAGCTTAGAGTATTGAAAAGAATGCCTCTTCCAAATGGAGCGCTATCGATATGAATAAAGAATGGGGTATTTAAGTTAAATTCATACTATGTGCTAGGCCAGAAATAAGTCCATCAATTTGATTGTCTTTTAAAACATATTTAGGCACATACTTCATCCCTGGAGGTAAATCCTGTTGCTGACAAAGTAATGCTCCGCGATTTTGGCCAAATGATGAAATAATGAAATCTTTCAAAACACTTGGTCCTTCTATCTGATAAGCAGTTCTAAAAACGGATAAATCACCAATCCAACCATCAACCTCTATCCAGCAATGACCACTCCAAGATGAAGATATCACTTTGCCTGATTTAGTCGGTTCGGGTAAATTCTTTTTACATTTAAAAATGGTTTTCCCCGATATTTTTAAATCCCCTGCGACTACCATTGCTGGTATAGAGTAATGGTCTTTTAAATAACCAGCCCACATTGAACTCAACATTGCACAAGCGCCAAATGTAGGGGGAACATTCCTCATAATATCACGAGCAACGTCAAGTAGATGCTGTGGATTATCAAGAGTATAATCTTGGTATTGCTGGACATCATCGACGCCTCTATACCGTGCAATGAGTTGAGTAAACTTCCTATTATTCATTGTTGACCTTTATTATAATGACTTTACTTTGATACGGACCAATAACTAACTTTGGTGCCCAAAATGTAACCAATAATTAAAAACACGTACCTCAACCTATCTGTAATTGATGACACGGCACTTTGGACATTGGTAACTTCTGAGGTGGTATTAGCGAAAAAAACAGTTAGAGAATAGTCAAACTTCCAACCAATAAGTAATCCAAAGAGCATAACGGAAAGTACGGCAGGTGATAGTAAATCAATTTGTTCAGTTAGCTGTAATACACCCGCTGTGACAAGAAAGTACGCTAAACCGCCAAGTACGGCCCCTGAAATAACGGCTCCAAATAATTCAATAAAAACCATAATTTATTTCCTTATAGATCTACATTATATTGACAAAAACAGGGCCGCTTTTAGCGATGCATTGACCATTTTTAACTGCTACAGCCTCAACCCAGTGTTGTCCTTTGTAGGCTGTAGCTTCTTTATGTATTGAGGCACCCTTAAAAAAATCACCTCTAAGACACTTACTTTCCAACGCTTCATTGCCATTATTGACAACTTGCCAATAAATCTGTGTTTCATTACATAAGTGATCTTTAACAACAAATCTTATCCAATGGGACTTCGGGACCGCTTTATAAGAAGCCAAATCACCTAATGCAACTGACGTTTTATCTTTTTGTACTACAGCCTTAACATTTAGCTTTGATGCGTAAGATGATAATGGCCAGCGTAAGGCTTCGCAATGACTAGGAAGTTTTGCAGTTGTTTTCTTTTCTACTGACTTAGCCTTAGCAAATTTATCTCCAAATATTTTTTGCCATGTCTTAATGGATTCGACTTTATCCATTTCAGCATAGGCTTCATTTACCCAAGTATTATATTTGCTAACTTGCGATTTAAAATTTTGGTATTTATTCTCATCCCAATGGCGATTAAAATTTTCATCATCATCTACCGGGTTGTTTACTATTGGCATTGATTCATTTTCTTCTAACCAATCATTTAGTCGATTAAAGAAATTCTTAAAGGTAGTTGGGAGATCTTTAAAATCGTCAGTTCCCCAATATTTATCTGTCCAGGTAACCTGCGAAGTAACCAATGTCGTTAATAAAATAGACTTAACTGAAAATGTCTGTTTATGATCACGTAAATATTTAAATAGCCTGATTGATTTAATTAAATTGTTATTCGCAACAACTTTATTGTTATCTTTAACCCAATCGCTATATTCAATACTTGAGCATGACTCAAGCTTGTTAGTTAGCTTGTTGCAAACATATTCTTGATGGCCTAGTAAACCAGCTTTGCGAATACATGGCACAACATCAATATGAAATTCACCAGCATAATTTAATTTTACACACCGTGTTTGCCTTGACGCTTTTCCTCTATATAGCGAAGAACTATTGAATAGCTCATAAATTTTTTGAATGTAGTCCTTAGGCTCCCAGCCTTTAATTGGTTTAAGGTAGACAACTACATCAGCATCAAAAATTGCTTTTTTTACGGTAGGTTTAATTATCGTCCTATGCGAATAACTCCCTTGAGGAATTGCTGTAATAAATGACGAATTGAAATTATCACTGCCTTGTATAAAACTTGTTATTGTTGCAACTCGCTTTTCCAAGGTATCAACTCGGTGTTGATTTAAGTTAACTTCATTTATTAAAAATTCATTAAAATGTTTAACTAATTTCATGCAACAACCTCATAGCCATTGTCTCCATTAAGCACTACACCCCAAGGATGGGTTTTAACGTCATGATCAGGATTAAAATGATAGAAGACGATTTTGGGCAAGTGCCCTTGATTTAAACCGGAGCCTAACCTAAAAACAAAGGATGCTTGAGCTGCAACAAAGAAGTTAAGTTGCTCTAGATTTGGATAATTAGGTCTAAGATCATTATTAATAAATTCTAAAATGCTTTTAACTAACCTGGCTTGCTTAACTTCACTACATAATTTGTCATAACCAAGCTCCCCTGATTCCAACATCACTTTATAAAACGCGGCATTGGGGAATTCATTGGATATATCATCTAAACGCAGAGGTAAACTGAGCGAAATACCAAGGTTAATACAGGTTGTTTGTTTATCATTATGACCGATAACTTCAAACTTGAGTTTTTCTCCATCATCTAACTCTTCGTTAAAATGCCACTTTTTCTTTGTTCTTTCCCAATCAGCCACGTGTGTATTATGCATATTGCTAATAAGATGTCCCGCTGCTGCGAGCATAGGAACTGGTGCAACACCACCATAAACTAAATGTTTTTTGCCGTTATTCAACGAACGTCCACTATCCTTTATAAATAAAGGTAATCGACTTACTTGTTCTAATTGTTGTTTTAATTCATCAATATTGGTTGTCTTATGGCTATTATCAAATTCGATAACAAAAGGCTGAGGTTTTATGCGTTTTAACTTACGTGGCATATAGTTATGTACATCATCTATACTATGGTCGATAAGCCCCATGTGACGTATATTGATCAATTGGGAATCATCAGCTTCTCTTTTATCTTGGTATTCAGAATAAAAAACCATTAGTAGAGAAACCACAAGTAAGCTACCGCATAATATCGCGTCCCCTCCTCCTAACGTCAGAGTCAAAGGACCCCATTGTGTCGGTATGTTGAGAGTGGCACTGATCACCGCAAGCCCTCCCAGTGATGAAATCAAGATAACTTTGGCAATGCCATTAATAGTGGGATTTCTAGAAGCTTCTAAACACCGAAGTAAAAAACTAAGAACTACTTGTACAACTCTCATCATTTTATAAAACCTTTCCTTTAATAAAACTTTCATCAGGTTCAGGGTGCTCACCACCACCGTACCATTTGCCCGTAGCTAACCAACCAGTGAAATACATAAACCAAAGTGATGCCCAAGGGACAATCGTATCGCTAAGAAATTTGCTCGATGTCCATTCATCTGAAGATGGTAGGTAGAGGCATAATTTGGTTGTTGACTCATTAAAAATGTAAATGTGCGGTGGCTCAATACCACCAGTGATTTCATATAAATTGGGGTCTATAACATAAACTTTTGGCGATGAATTTAAGTCATATAGTATTTTAATGGTGTAATTCCCATAGACTTCATCTAGCCCCAATCGGCAAGACCAAACCAGCTTATCTCTCTTAATTAGACCTCTTCCTTGTGGAAATTTGGCCTGCAAGAAATATAGCTGTTTGCTTAAGCTAATAGTTTTATCAGTAAACTGCTTCATCATTATTTACCGAAAAATGTATTAGCTTTAACAGGGGTTGCTGTTGCTACAGTTGAGATTGCCCCTGTCTTTTTGATGAACAAATTATTGCTCTCTCTGGTTTCATTAAGCACCTCAAAGTGTTTTTCAATGGCTTTTGAGGAAGAGCCTTCACCAAGTAACGTATTTAATTTTTCTTTAATTAGTGGTAATAAGGTAACACTGGCAAGTTCTCTCAGTTTTTCGACAAAATCACTGTGCCAATAATGAAAAGCTTCAACACGTTTGGAGTCAACATTCCATTTCTCAGCAAAATTTTCATGTCGGTTTTTAGGGTTTGTTACCCACATTTCAATTTTGCCATTTACCACCTTAGTCTCAATGTAACCAGTCATGCTTTCCACAACTGTTAGCAGTACTTCAAGCTCGTTATTAAACGATTGTTGAATCACTAGTTCCTTATAAGCGCTTGCTGCTAACGTTGTTATAATTATTGATATTGGCGCTTTACCATCGTAGTTATTATTATCAAAAAATAATAAGTCTCTATGGCGCTTCATGATTTGAACAGCTCGTCTCAGTATTCCCTTAAACAGAGTGTGCTTTGGTAGCTCTTCAATATTTTTTGCTTCAAGTGCTGCATTAGCAAACATTCTGTCTGAAAAGCCGATGTATTTGGGTTCAAGTTTTGCTATGAGATCAAAATCTTCCGCATACCCTTTGGGATTAGATGCTTTCCATTCTTTTAATTTTTTATCTGGCACTGAAATAGCGCCATATTCATTAGCATTGTTTTGATCGGGAATAGCCGGAGTAATGTCTAGATGAAACTCGTCAGCATAATTTAATCGACACCCCCGGTTTAGTTCGCTGACTAGATCTTCAAAGTTGCCATTTTCTTTTATTCTGGCAATAACCTTTTGTCGGCATATATCTGGGTGGCTTCCTTCAGCGTTAGGTAAATAACAAATAAAGTCCAAGTCAAACTCTGCTCTAAAGACTGGTTTTGAAGTAGTCCCGATCCTTTGGCTACCTTGAGGGTAAATTTCAACACCTTCAAACATAGGATCATCACTGTCAGCGAGCCATTTTCCTACCGACATATATCGTTGCTCAGCAAGTTCTTTTTTTGTTTTAGATGGTTCTAAGGATTGGCAAGCATACTCAAGTAACTCAGTAAATAACGTTCGTTGCTTAGTAGATAATGCTGCAAAATTCTCATTGTATAACTTAGTTTTCATACTTTTATCCTATTTATTCATTATTATTCCTGCCCTCCACTATTTATTTAATTGAACTTTTATTATTCAGTTTTAGTACAGTAACTATACTATTGTATACTCACGATACGGTCAATATATTTTTATGGAACAATTAAAGATCATGAGGTTTATTTATGGATCTCATGATTGTACTTAATTAGTGATTGTGGTATATAGGGTGTATTAAGATTTAAGATGGATGAATGTAAAAATGGCTAATTTAGAAGATATTCCTGCTTCACAACTTGAGAGGTTACGTTATATAGAGTTTTGCTTAAAATTTTTAGGGGCATTTTCTAGGTCAGATCTAATCAATAAATTTAATATAGGAACTGCTGCTGCGAGCAGAGATATTTCTTTATATAAAGAAAAAGCCCCTCAAAACTTCAGCCACTCTTCTAATTCTAAAAACTTTGCACTAGATAAGTCTTGGGAATCTTTATTCGAATTTAGGTCCTCAGAGGTTCTAAATTTATTAACAGGTAGAACTGTACAAAGCAATAATCGTTCGTATATTCCAAATGATATTTTAGATGTAATAGATGAACCAAAAGTAGATATCATAGCTCCACTATCCAGAGCTATATATAATAAAAAAGTAATTCAAGTTGATTACTTTTCAAATTCTAGTGGTTTTAGTAGTAAATTATTAGTACCTCATGCTTATATTAATAATGGTTCAAGATGGCATGTAAGAGCTTATGATAGATCTAAATCTAGATTTGCAGACTTTCTCATTTCTAGGTTTCGAAAACTAGAAAATATCGACGAAGATGTTTTAGAGCAC
This sequence comes from Colwellia sp. KU-HH00111, assembly GCF_040362745.1. NCBI lineage: Bacteria > Pseudomonadati > Pseudomonadota > Gammaproteobacteria > Alteromonadales > Colwelliaceae > Colwellia > Colwellia sp. KU-HH00111. The sequence goes on from NZ_BAABWO010000003.1 coordinate 190,660, forward strand.
GAATACAACTCTTTTGATAATCAATGGAATAGAATAGTAGACTTAGAAATTATTCCACACCCTGATTATCCTCATCCTGAAGCTGTCATATCTGAATTTAATATGAACGGTGGTGTTTTAAATCGCTCAGTTAGAGCTTCATCCGTAGGATATTTTCTACAAAAGCTATATGTGGATTGCTCCAAAGATTCAAGCTCTCTAGAAGAGGGGCACTACTATCGTCTTAAACTTAAAAATAGGTTGGCATTATACGGGGTTGAGAATATGCACTTGGTTCGTACTTTTGATGGATTTGAAGAATAAAGAAATAAAAAATTAAGCTTTTATTATTTATTGTTGTAGCTGAAAATTTCTATCTTACTTATTAGTGGTTTTCACTGTCTAAAAAACAAATAGTTTTATTCCTTCCTTCCCCTTTTGCCTTATAAAGTGCTCGATCAGCTTTGAAAATAAGCTGAGAGCTAGTGACTTTTGAGTTGGGGACTATACATGCCACTCCCATGCTGACTGTGACAAAAGAATTGATATCAGAGTTAATGTTTTCAATTCTTTCACTAGCTAAAGTTTTCTCAATTATATTTGTAATATGAAGAGCGCCATCTTTATCAGTATTAGGCAATAGAACAATAAATTCCTCACCTCCATACCTAGCACACAAGTCACCAGGTCTCACGAGTGAATTTTGAATTACATTAGCGACTGCCTTTAAACAACTATCCCCTTCTAAATGACCGTATGTATCATTGAACAATTTAAAGTAATCTATATCGATCATGATAATAGATATTGGTAATTCATTACGCATAGCTCTACGCCACTCGATGTCCATGTACTCATCAAGCTTTCGTCGATTAGCTAACCCCGTAAGTCCATCTGTAAAAGAAAACATCCGCAACTGTGCTTCTATCTGTTTTCGACAACTAATATTACGCACCATAGAAATCAAATATTTTTGATCATCAATCGTTATCATTGAAGCAGAAACTTCAACAAAAAGTAGCTCTCCTTTTTTGGTTTTGCACGTTAATTCATTTGACCAGCCAGCTCCTTTTGCCAAGACTTGATTTGCAAACTCTTCTAACAAGTCCATCTCTTTAGGATGGATATCGGAAATCCTCATTGTAAGTAACTCATCTCTGGAGTAACCCAACATTTTCGTTGCTGAAGGATTCACATCTATAATCCTATTTTCATCTAATAAAAGAATGAAAATTCCATCATTAGAAAATTCAAATATTTTTTGTGATAACTCACTTTCGTTTAATGCTAGCAAAGGTAAAGTCCTTTCGGATATATTGTTAATTCATAAGACACTTAAAACCAAGTACTGAATAATGAACTTGTTAGCTTCAATACTAAGCAGAATCAAACAGGCATACTCATGATCTCTTTGTAACCTTCAATTGCCTTATTTCTAATTTGAATAGCCGCATCTGAACCTATACCAGCTTTAGATCTTGCAATCATTACATCTGCTAACGTTACACTTCTATCCCCTAATTCAAATGCTGTAGTTTTCTTTCCTGCATCTTTATGTAAATCATTTACAGTATTGAGGGCGTTTGACAATAAGTCACCAAAATTATTGGTTGTATTGTTAACAATATTATCGTTGTTTTGTGGCTTTGCTATGGCTTCAAGAGACATGCTCTGCATCTGGGCCAAAAGGGAATTATTTATGGTGGTCATGATTATTTCTCAGGTGTCAATATGTCGTCATAGGTCCTTCTGTTCTTGCAACTACAATGCCAACAACAAATTTAAACCCTTAAAAATCAACAACTAAGGTGTGAGTTAATCCTATGTTTAATTCTTATATTTTATAAACTATTTACTCTTGCTTCCTACAAAATTGTAAATTGGCACCCAAATCAATGCGAAATACCAACCGTATAAATAGCTTTCTAGCAGACCTAAAAAGAAACTTTTCCAACTTATCCATTCAAACCCTGGCAATAACTTTAGCCAAGTTGAGTACATTGCGTGTTGAGGAAAGAGCAAATCAAAAATAACGCACAAGGTAAAACTTATGGCTATAAATGAACTTGTCGCATGTCCAAATGCAGATAGTGAGATCTTATGGTTCATTAGTTTTCTCCGTTGATTTTTCTGCATTAGTATTACGCTCTTTAATAAATCTTTCAGGTTCAAGGTCAAAAGTATCAAGACAATCTTTAGAGCAAAAACGATATAAGTGCCCATCTTGGAGTTTTCCATAACCTTGATCATCTCCAACTTTACGGCCACAAACAGGATCTACGAAAGAATCATTTATGTTCTTTTCCTCATGATGACCGTGGGCCATATGAGCACCACAGCCGTGACGCATCATGAAATAAAAAAGTCCAGCGAATAGTAAAAATGAAAATAAACCTTCCATAACAAGACTCCTAGTAAGGTGTGAAAATAAAAAAACGTGGCACCAAACTACTCGTACCACGTAATAGGATATTCATCATTGAATTAACAAGACTAAATCGTGTTTCTTAACGACACCTTCTAACACGCTAACTTTTGCAAAGTGATCATCAACAAGTTCTTCAACTCTTACCTGACCTGTTTTTTGCCGTTTGAAGAAATCAGCTCCTTCGTCATTATCGTCATTCATTACATAACTGTAAGATTCTAAAATTTGCCCCACCTGTGCACCATCATCTAGGCCAACACAAACATATATGTCCCCATCAGTTACAGAGATTACTTGGCCGCGCATTAGATACCTATGCGAAAAATCGCTATTTGCACAACCAGAAACAATCAAGCCAAAAACTACAACGACAACTAATTTAGAAATTTTGTTTAACATATTATTTTCCTTTTATTTATTTGGTCATTAGTATCGAATTATTATTTAATTCGATACTATTTAAATGAATAAAAACAAGATTACTTACAAACTACATTTTCTATTTGTTTAATTGCACCATATCGTGTTTTTTTACATTTCCTTCTATCACTTTTACTTTGGCATAGTGTTCATTAATAATTTTTTCAATTTTAACTTTGCCAATATTTCTTCTTTCGACAGTCTCATCTCCTTCCCCAATGTTACCTGTTTCAAAAAATCGATAGGCAGTTAATTCTTGTCCAACTTCTGCTCCATCATCTAAGCCAAGGCATACAACCATATTATCAGTTGACGATGAAACAACTTGACCTCTCATTAAGTAATTATGTGAGAAATTACTGTTTGCACAGCCCGTAAGTACAATTGCAAAAGCAACTAAAGCTATTTTTTTAGATATATTTTTTAACATGATATTTTCCTTTTTAAGTTTAAGATTAACGTTTTCTTTTAATTGAACCTGGAGGAGTTTTATGACAACTCCATGGCTCATGTTTGAAATTATCCTTTACATTTTGATCACAAAATTTGTAATAACTTTCCTTTGTATGAGTCCACCAATCATCGTGTATATCTACACCATGCTTTCTGATGACTTCCTCTATACCATCAAGGTCCAAATTGACAGCATCGTAAGCCAAATGAATTTCTTCCTCTTTTCTATTGAATGAAACTTCGTCTAGGCCGAACATTTGATCTATTTCTTCTATCAAAGCATCAATATTTTCACTAGTTACATTTGATAGTTTCAGGTTTCTAACGACCAAGTTATTTTCTCTAACTCCAACTCTACGATCTAAATCCGTCATCACGGCCTCCTTTAGTGGTTGTGTTTATTTGTTGATTTCTTACCAGACATTTTGCTTGACCCCATTTTAGGCATCATATTGCTCATCATCTCAAGATGATGTTCTGCCATCTTTATTTGTTGCTCAATGGGCTTATCAGCCATTCTTCTGTGCATTATTTGCATCATTTTAATCATAGATTTTCGATGCTTATGCATTATCTCTTGCTGCTTTTCAGGATCACTTTCTTGCTTTACTGATAACATTTGCTGCTTCATCGCAAGCATGTTGTTATGCATTTTTTCCATATTTTCATGGGACATTGCCATATTGTTATGCATGCCTTTTTTCATCTCTGCACCAATAGCTGAAGCACCAATAGTGGTAGACAAAATGCTTATAACAGCGACTAAATTAACTAATTTTTTCATTTGATTTTCCTTGTGTTTTATTTGAAAAATTGGGTATCCAAGCGGGAGTTTTAGACATATAGTTCAAGTATTCATCACCAAATTCACTGATAACCTTGGCTTCTTCCTTATTGGCAAGTCGAATGTATACTACGAGTAATATTGGAAACATTACTACGGTCGGTATTGTTGGCCACTGAAGTAGAAAACCAAACATGATTAGAATAAAGGCGACATATTGGGGATGACGACAACGTGCATACCAACCTGACACAGCTAACGTGCCAGTCTTTTGAGCTTGATGAAGTACGTTCCATGCAGATGAAAGAATAAAAAATCCAGAAACAATTAGGATATTACTTGCAATATGCAGAGGATCCCAATGTGCATTGCCTTCAAAGCCAAAAATGGTATGCAACAAATGACCGTTATCGTGAGCTAAAAAATCTATTCCTGGATAGTTTTCAGTCAACCAGCCTGATAGAAAATATATAGTTAATGGAAATCCATACATTTCTGTAAATAGAGCAACGATGAATGCAGAAAAAGCACCTAAAGTTCGCCAATCAGTTTTTGTTTGTGGCTTTGCAAAACTAAATGCAAAAAAGATAAAAATTGCTGAATTCAAAATCACTAATGTCCACATGCCATAATCAGATTCACCGTTCATTGTCACTCTCCGTCTTAATACTTTCTTCTCTACCTGTTTTTAATCCTTCCAAATACCCATCTCTGTAAGCTTCATTTTTATCTGTCAGCTCTTGAAATGTTTCTGGCTCTTTTGGTGCTGAAGCTTCTTCTTCATGACCTTTATGGTCACCATGTCCGTGACTGCCATGCATAAAGACATGCATTAAAGGACACAATAAAAGAATTAAGAATGGTAAATATTCAAAGAAGTGTTGCTGATGCTCAACTAATAAGAAGTAGCTAGCAGCCCCTATTAAACCAAGTGCTGCCCATCCTGTAGGTGTTGACCAAAAAGATTTTTGTTTATTGCTCATGTTCGTCCTCCAAATATTCCTACTCAACGATCAAAGTGCCGCTATACATCTTCATTGGACAATGAAACGGATACTGACCCGGTGCCATAGAAGGTAATTCAATCGCTTTATTTTCATCAACAGGTAACTCTTCACTGACTTCAAAATCAGGAAAAATGACTGTTGCTGCACAAGGACTCCCGTCTTTTCGAAGAAAATTGAGAGTCGTTTCTTTACCTTTTGCTACTATTATTCTAGAGGGGTCATAAACACCGTTGTTTACGATAACGGTTACACTTTCCATAGTAGAATCAATTGCTTTTGCTGGTTTATATAACCAAAACCACCAGATAATTAACGCTATAAGTACCAACCCAAATAAATTAATGATCATCATGTCATTTCTTCCTTTTCTTTAATGTTCTTGCGGCTTAAACAATCTCAATCGATTTGCATTACTCACAACCGTTAGTGAGGAGAAAGCCATTGCAGCACCTGCAATTACTGGGTTTAATAACAATCCAAAAAATGGATAAAGTAGACCTGCTGCAAATGGAACTCCTGCAACGTTATATATAAATGCACCAAACAGGTTTTGTTTGATATTTCTAAGCGTTGCTTTACTGACAGCTATTGCATCAGCTAAGCCATGAAGTGATCCTCTCATCAAGGTGATGTCAGCACTTTCAATTGCCACATCGGTTCCAGTACCAATGGCGAATCCAACATTGGCCAATGCCAATGCTGGGGCATCATTAATACCATCTCCTGTCATACCAACGATTTCATTTTGGGCTTGTAATTCCGCCACTTTATTTGACTTATCTTCTGGAAGGACCTCAGCAAACACTTCTTTTATACCGACTTTTTTTGCTACTGCATTCGCAGTAGCTCTATTATCGCCAGTAAGCATAACTACTCTGATACCACTGTTTTGTAGCCTTTTGATTGCTTCAATAGAGTCTTCTTTGATTGGATCAGATACAGCTATAATTGCTGCAAGTTTATTATCTATAGCGAGGTACATTGGTGTCTTAGCTTCATCAGCTAATTTTTGTGCTTTTGAGACAAATTCTCCTAAAAACACGCCTTTTTTAAACATCAACTTTTGATTACCGAAGAGTAAATGATGATCTTCAAGTTTTGCCTCTATACCGTGTCCAGCTATAGCTTGAAAATCACTTATATCTTCAGGATCGATCTCTTGTGCTATCGCGGAATCAACAATAGCCTGTGCAAGTGGATGCTCAGATCTGCTTTCAATACTAGAGGCTATCGTTAAGATATATTTTTCTGTATAGGATTTATCAGCAACGAGAATGTCGGTTACCGTAGGAGAACCTTCTGTAATAGTCCCCGTTTTATCGAGAATCATCGCGGTAATTTTTGATGCTGTTTGTAACGCTTCTCCATTTCTAATCAAAACTCCAGCTTCGGCAGCCTTACCTACACCGACCATCACTGACATTGGTGTAGCCAAACCTAAAGCACAAGGGCAGGCAATAATTAGAACCGTGGTTGCAGAGACAACCGCAAAGGCTAACGCGGGATCAGGACCGAAGTTAAGCCATACCAAAGCGCTAATAATAGAGATGATCATAACAACAGGCACGAAATAGGCAGATATAGCATCTGCTAAGCGCCCAATTGGTGGCTTAGAGTTTTGTGCTCTTTTCACCATATTAATAATTTGTGCTAACGCAGTATCTTTACCTACTCTTGTCGCTTTAAAAAGAATTGAACCCGTCTTATTTAGTGTTCCTGCAACGACCTCATCTTCTTCTTCTTTTGCGACAGGCATAGGTTCCCCTGTTAACATGGACTCATCTATCGACGTGTGCCCCTCAATGACTAGGCCATCTACAGGAATTTTTTCTCCTGGGCGTACTCGAACAATGTCATTTAATAAAACTTGCTCAATAGCAATATCAACTTCTTTCTTATCACGAACTACTCGTGCTGTTTTTGCTTGTAACCCAATTAAACGCTTAATTGCTTCGCTTGTTCTTCCTCGCGCTTTTACTTCTAATGCTAACCCTAAATCAATCAATCCGATGATCATTGCAGTAGCTTCAAAATAAACATGCCTTGCCATTTCAGGAACAGCCATGGGAAAGAAAACAACTACCATAGAATAAATCCATGCAGTACCTGTTCCCAGAGCAATTAACGTATCCATATTTGCACTATGATTTACAAAAGATTTCCAAGCACCAACATAAAAATGCTTACCTGCAAAATACATAATGGCTGCACATAAGATCCCTATAAATAACCAAATACCACGTTCCAACGTAGTTTCAACAGTCATTGGGCCACCTGCAATACTATAAATCATTAACGGTACGCCAAGGCCCAAGGCTATCCACATTTGTCTCATTAGACTTGTATAGTATTTTTGGTCTGCAATCTCCTTCTCATCTAATAGTTCATCATCACTTGTATCTTCTGCACTCCTTGCGTTGTAACCTATTGATTCTATGGCTTGCACAAGATCCTCTGAATCAACTTCTCCATCAACAACAACAGTCCTCAATGCAAAGTTCATCTGAGCATTTTCTACGCCAGTAACGTTTTTCAATGCTGTTTCTATTTTTCCTACACAGCTTGCACACCCAGCTCCATCAATAATCAACTCTTGAGCTTTGGTGTCTTTAATACTACTCTCTATGCTATTCATCATTACCTCCTTGAATTAAATGACAGAGCATATCTCCTGTAGGTGATTTATCAGGTTTACTCTTCCAGTCATCAATTGCATTTCTTAAGACATTCCTCAATGCTAATGCATCATTAAATTTTTTCTCTGTTTCAGCCAATCTATGCTCAACGATTTCCCGAACCAAAGGACAAGCTGTCCTGCCATTATCAGCAACTAACAGGATTTCTTTGATCTCTTCAACTGAGAAATCTAATTGTCTGGCACTAAGAATAAATTTCAGTCGCTGTTGAGCTTGTTGGTTGTAACTCTTATAACCATTTTCAGTATTCTTAATAGGCATGATAAGTCCAATCCTACTGTAGTAGCGGACCGTATCAGGCGTGGTATTCAAGACTTTTGCAAGCTGAGATACTTTCATCCCATCATTCCTTATTCAAATATATAAACAGGGTATTTCTAAAACCTATGTTTAGCTTACGACTGTGTCTAAGACACAGGTCAAGTCATAATCTAAAAGGATTAAAAAAAACTGCTAAGCCTAGGATGCAATAGCTAACAATGGGAGAATTAACTACCAAAATTAGACTTAACAGCTTAAAAAGGTTGAATCGATATGCGTATTTAAGACGCACTGATCCTAAGGATTAAATGTGAATAGGTGGTTTGAATAGGTGTAGATATACACCTGAATCAGGATGTTCGTTTTGAGAAAGAAATCTCTTACCATTATCAGCGAAATGCATAAGGCTTTGTTCTATAGGCTGAGTTGAGGTAGATATATTAGAGCTAAAGCATCCCCCGATATTGGGGCAAACGCAGTCACCTGCATTACAAGTATCACACTCTTCATGTGCAGATTGTTTATCTACTGACATGCTATTGTGATCGTGCATAGCCATTTGACTAGCAATGTGAGAGCTATTATCAGAAATCATGGGCTTTTTCATGTTTTCACAATCCATTGGCGCATACGAAGCTAAACTTTGTTGACTAAACAACAAAATTATAACAATCGCTATAACACCTCTAAAATTGAACACTATTTATTTACCATAACTTAAATTTCTCACACCCCTCATACTAGCTTATTTCCCAATAATTGTCATGTTTTAGATCAATTAATTGTATTAGACCTAAGTCTTATTTCATGAGTATAAATGCCTTTGCTTTTTTGCACCTTCATTAAACGGTAAACATATTTAAAAACAATATGTTTACCGCAACTATTCAACAGCTATAGTTAAGTTTTTATTCCTTTAAAAAACCTATAATTGCCTTAATATCTTCTTTATTCATCGGATATTTAGGCATAGCTGAAGCCGCATTGTTAAATTTCGGATCTATTAGTTTTTTCAAGACAAACGATTCTCCTTTACTTGCGACGACTCCATCTAATGCTGGACCCAACTTACCACCTTCTCCCTTAATTTGATGACAACCTTGACACCCAAATTGGGTAACCAGTTCCTCTCCCGATTTTTTGGGAGCATTTGGTTTTGTATACTCTTCAGCATTTCTAACATCCGCTGTCAATGTGCTGGCTAAAAAGGCTTCTACAGCAAGTGCTTCTTTGCCAGTCATATGCGCTTTCGCCCTCATATGAGGAATAACCACTGACCACTCTTTCTTAGAATACTCTTCAGCGGGACGTGCATTGTGACAACGAGCACAATTCTCACTATACACTTTGGCCCCTTTAGCGACTAAAGATGGATCATTGACGTGCTGTGCCTTTATTGAAAAAGCACTCGTAGTTAACACAATAATTGTGAACACAAATTTAATTGATTTCATAATGGTTCTCCTTAAAATCCGAAAGCTAGTTGTAAGAAAATTCGGTCATCAGGTACGGATGTATGACTAGCTTCTTCGTTTTCAATTGAAGTACTTTCCGCACCTAGCTTTAATACTGCACTAGGTTCTAACCAATAATTTACACCGTAGTAAATTCGACTTCCGGTTTTCCCTCCATCTTCTTCAAAATCATGTTCAATACTGCCATCGAAATCAGATTCAATATCAGAGTAACGTACAACAAATTCAACAGGGTTTAACCACGACTTACCTAGTTGTCTAGCCTGCCAGGTTCCTTGAATGTACCATCCACTCTTATCGAAGTCTTTAACCCACTCTTCTCCATGCCCTTCCTCTTCGCCTTCTTCCTCTCCCTCGGTTTCAGCGGTAGAGCCAAAGATTTCTCCTCTTACACTGGAGTAACTTCCAACCCAGTTAAAGTCTATGTTATATGCGCTATAATTTAGATCTCCATCGTCACTATACGCCCCACTATAATAAGACATCCCTATTTCCCATTCAGGTAAAAACGCGTAGGCTATTCTTCCCCCAAATGCCATAGAGTCATTGTTATCACCTTTTTTTGATTCAATTTCGACACCGCCACCATGGTCTCCTTCTTCCTGGCGTGGTCCACTTACTGCGTAGAAATCAGTAAATATTCGTCCTGCATCACCTAAGACCCAGGTATTAGCGACATTAATTCCCGTATCATTCATGATACTAGTCACTCCACCTAAAGACCCGTTGCCTCCATGTCCGCCATAAATTCCCGGATTACTCACAGCTTTATTAATCCAACTAGGATGTAAATTTGCACCAAATTGACCAAAAGGTAGTAAAAACTTACCCGCAGTAATAATGGTATTATCATTAAAGAAATAATGCATATTTGCATATTCAAGTTCTGTTTCAGTTTCCCCTTCAGCATTAGTGCTAAATTCTAACTCTGCTTCGATATGAATCTTTTCAGATAATTGAAACAAGAAAATAGGAACAAACCGTGCAACAACATTATTTTGAATATCATTGCCTTCTTCATCTTTCATATCTGGCTGGTATGCATAAGTTACGTCACCGTAACCAGCCAATGCTAAACGACCAATATCTAAAGCAGAACTTTCTTGTGCGGTAGCAGTTGTCATCAAAGACATTGAAATGGCTGCTGCAACAGCCGATTGGAGAAGTACCTTTTTCATGGTATCACCTTAATATTTTGTTTAGGCGTGAGTTATTTCTCACACTGAGTTAATTTAAAAATAAGAATTAGTTATAGAGCAAAAAGAGCACACTTTGCTTTTAGTCAAAGCCATCTTAGTTTTCATGGTGCTCTAAACTTTTTTGAATTAATGGAAGTCAGTTACCTAAAAATAGGCACACTGATCCCTATTAAGCGAATATTGGAGGGCGATACGGGTTAGATTGAGGTTGCGATATAAAGTTTTGAATTAAGCTTTTATTAGCCTTCGAAATTACAGGTAGAAAACCTGATATATTAATATCTTGAACTAATGAAGAGTTTGCCTGCCCTGTATAATCTGGCATACAATCACAATCTATACAGTGGCAATTATCCATTGTTTTTGAGTCATGATTAGCATGATTACTTTCAGATTTTTCTTGGTGCCCACCATCATGATGATCATGGATATTAACAGTATTGTTTAGAGATGTTAGTGCATTAGAAGTTATGGCCATTTCAGAACACAAATGAATAGCTGTAGCAAATACTTGTCCATTTACAGACAAATATATCAAAATATAAAATAGCCAATTCAAACGTTGCCCCATGGACAGTTTTATCCTCACTAGTATGTTACTTCACTATAAACTTATAGCATATTTATTCTGGTAATATTGATTGAAATCAAGCATTCAAACAATCCCTTAAAATAATTATGGTTACTCTCATTCATCATCCAATTAACCATGTGGTGCAGGTACAGACCAGAGAATTACAAATACGAGAGAAGCAGCTATGAACGCGCTCCCAATGATTTTTAGCCATACTCTCCCTGTTTTATTCTGGTATTTAAGCAATAGCATTATTGTAATTAGCGTCTGGACTAAGTAATAAAGAGCAAATCCTTTAGAAGCGAAGTTAATTATTTCAAAAACATTCGAAGTCCAGACCAAAATAATTGCTAAAATGACCACTAACATGTATCCCATATTAGTTGAAATTTTAGACTTGAGAAGCTCTCTAACTAGACCTCCACCACCGATTGTATCGGCTAGTGCAGCACTTAGTTGGCTTGCTGTTGCAGCAATTAAAAGCAGAATAGGTAAGACCCAAACAGCTTTGCCTAATGTATGGCTAATCGTAGTTTCATTTAATTCAACAATAGGAAATTCTAGAAATATTGGACAGGTTAACCCTATAAAAATGACATACAGTACAATTGCGATCCCTTGTGAATATTTGACTGCCTTTATACGTTGAGTTGCTGAATATTCTGCCCCCATAAAACGAGTTGTTTCGAACCCTTGTGTAACCATCAGCATACCAGCTAGCATGCTAATTATTTCAAATTCACTTAGACTCTGAGTAGCTGAATGTTCAAACCAAGCCTTACCTGTCGATATGTCATAAGTAAACAAAGCAACCAATACACCAACTATAATAGAAAGTTTGATGGTCACAGCATAAAGCTCTATAGCTTCTAAACCTTTCGCACCTCTAATCCAAGCTACAGCCATTATCGAAAGTAATACCGCTGTTGTGGCAACCCTTACAATATACAAATTTTCAATACCAAGGCGGTCAAAAACAAATGCAGAAAACAGACTGATATAAAAAGCGACAGATATTGCATATGCCCCTCCAAGAAACCATTGACCAACCTGTTCTAGCTTTGCAATAGATCCATTAGGGTTTTCAACTAAATATTGCTCAGCATGAAGTATGTTGAAGCGAATAATAGCTCCCAAAGCTAATGAAAACAGTGATAAAACTACAATTCCAGCTAATGCCCACTTTCCCATAGTGGCATGCAGTAGTGGTGCAACAATTAAAAATCCACTGCCAATGATTGAGGCTAAGGGAGTTACGGTCGCCCTCCATTGTTGCGAAAAGCGAAATCGTTTATTAAACAAAACTATAACTACAACTAATGAAAAGAAAATTGCAATACCGTTATGCAACATACTTCATACTCCTAAGATTAATGATGTTTATACCAGCCAGCTTTTTTAATGTCATTCCAAGAGGTATTTTGGTGACAAGCAAAACATTCTTCTACAGGTGCTTTGTGCTCCCCTGCAACCTTTGCAGATATCTTTTTAAAATGTTTCATATAGTGGCTAGGTGGTGCCTCATGGCATTGATTACAGTCGTTTGACTTGTTTGATGGGTGAACAAAGGAAGATAGAGACCACTGTTCAGTGTTATGACATTGAACACAATCATCTGAAAACAACCCAAAATGCCTATCATCGTTAGCATGACAAGTAGCACAATTAAGCAACGCTTCTTTTGTACTAACATGCGAATTAATAAGAAGCGGATCCACTTTTCGATTATCCGTTAACATTTCTTTAAAAAGTTTTTGCACTGCCGTACCTTGATCAAACGGGGTATTATCTTCAGGTAACATACGTAAACCTATATCAGAGAGTGCCTCATGGTCCATTGTAGATATGCGTGCTGCTTTTCCTTGATGTTCCATATGACATGAATTACATTCGGCTATATCGACATGAAACACAGTAGGCTGACGCTGGATTATTTGAGTATCATTGGCATGGCAAACAACGCAATTTTCACGCGTAACCCCCGTTATTGGCGTATGGCAACTTTGACAATCATCTTCTAAAAAGGAATGGGCTTCACTTAAATCTCCAGGGATAACGGTCATTTCCCAATTTACATCGGGTAACTCACTCGAATGGTAATAGTGACTTACCAACGCAGCTATAATCACTGCTATAATTCCACCAAAAATATATTTGATCATAACCACCTCAAGCCAAAATAAATTTCAGCAGTTATATGAAAAATTATGAGCACATATAAGATCATGGAAATAGATATATGAAATTTTAACCACCGTTTGAACCAAAGCTTCGCTGTATCATGAATACGAATGCTATATTCAATATCTGATATTGCATCGACCAATCGCAAAATTCTTCTCTCATTGCTAGTTCGACCTAAGCCAAGACTAGATGAAAAGAGTGATGGAGAGTGTGAGTTTAAATCACTTGGAATAGCGTTAATATGTTTCGAACAAAATCGTTCATGCAGTTCAATTTGTTCATCTTTTAATTCATTTTTTAATTCTTCTTTTAGTTTTTTCTTATCTTTTAATTTTGACGATATTAAGCTAAGTATATATCGTCCAATGAAACCACTAATCGCAACTAGTATCATTAAGAGCACCAATAAAATACCAAGTAAACTATCAAAACGGTGAGCGCTATGTAGTAATCCTATGATTGGTCCTATCACTCCAGCATAGATATGCCAAACCAATAGTGTTGACATAGAAACCTTCTTGGTCACCCAGCTTTTTATTGATTTATTTCTCTTGATCACTAGGTAAATCAAAGGAAAAAACAACAAAAAGGCGGCTATTATTCCGAGCATGCTTCCACTAAAACTGCCTGGAAAACGTGGTGAACTATGCCAAACAAATCCCCCCCATAACACGATCATCAGTAACACTAAACTGGCGACAATTGTCCGTTCTTGATTTGCCATCACTTTATACCTCTACCTTTACAGGGGTTTTGGGTATTGATTGACAAGCTAATACGTAACCATTTTCTTTATCATCATCCTCTAGGCCATCATCAACATCCATTTCTACTTGCCCTTCGAGTAACTTGACTTTACATGAGCCACAGCTTCCTGCTCTGCAAGAGCTATCAATATCAACATCTAAATTTTCCGCAACATCAAGAATGCTTTCTCCTTCGGCTGCTTTTGCATGTTTATTTGACTGAGTAAAGGACACTTCAAAACCATTATTAATTGCCTTATCTTTGATATTGGTATTTTTATCTAAATTCCTCTTGATAGGACTTTGTTGTTTATTTTCTTTCTTCACAGGGGTACTACCACCAAAAGCTTCAATTTTCACTCTTTCAGGCATCATACCTAACTCAATAAGCATGTTTTTCATAGCATCCATCATCGGTGGAGGCCCACAGATGTGAGCAGTTTTTTCCGATAGCTCTGGAACAAAGTCGTTTACCAATTGAGAAGTAAATCTACCTTGAGGTCCCATCCAAGCAGTTCCTTCAACTCGTGTCATGCTTACTAAGACATGTAAGTTTTTATGACGAGATTGTAAATACCTTAATTCTCGTTCGAAAATAAAGTCATTTGATGTTCTCGCACAAAAAAGAAAATAGATATTTCCTTTCCAACATGTAGAGGTTAAGTATCTGACAGCACTCATCATGGGGGTAATCCCAACGCCACCAGATACTAAGACAATGTTCTCTTCATTATTTCCGTTGAAGTAGAACTTACCATTAGGTGCTTTTATTTCAAGCGCATCTCCTATGTAAACGTTATCGTGCATGAAGCGAGAGACTAAGCCTTGCTCCTCTCTCTTTATTGTTACTTCAAAATAATCTCTCTGAGTGGGTGACGAGGCAATGGTATAAGAGCGTTTTATTACTTTAGGCTGATTAGGGATATTGAGAGAAAAAGTAACAAACTGACCTGGCTCATAATTGAATGGCAGAGGTTCCCCAGCTAAAGATGCCAATCTAATTGTTTTTACATCATGTGTTTCATTAAATATTCCGATGACATATACAGTACCTTTGAAAACGCCCTTTTTCTTTGAAGCGAAATTTGTAGATTCATTACTAGTAACCAATGCTCCATTCAACTCACTAGACTTATCAAACGTGGGGCTATTGTTTATATTTTCAGAAACTTCTTTCTTATTTTCATTGTCTATCACTTGCGGCTCCTTGACTGGAGCTACCTTTAATTCTTCTAACAGCGCAGATGCTCTTTTCATTTTAAAGGCGTATACCCAAATAAAAACAAACGCAAATAAAAACAAAATAGTCATAACACCAAAGTGAAGTATGCTTATTCCGAATATATTTGATTGCTCGCTTTTAGGCACTGTTGGTAATAGGTTCATTTGACTTTTAAACCATTGAAGAGCCACTCGTCTTGGTTCCTGCCCTTCTGCTATCGCCCTTTTGGTAGCTAAACCACTATTGTATTGACTTAAACCTTGCTCTATTTTTTCTATAGAAGATTGCATTTCAGAATAGTTTTGCTGACCATCGGCATTAGCTAACGACATAAAGCCGTCTACCATTATTTGATTACCTTTTTGCATTCTATTTATGGCTTTTTGAAGTACTTCATCGGCCAAGTGAGGAGGAAGTTTCGATAGACGCATTAATGTAGGGTAGAGATCTTTAGGCTTAGGTGCTCCCATTTGCTCCATCATTCCGTTCATCTTTTTACCCATTCCTGGGCCTTTAGACATAACAGAGGTTTGTGTTTGGCCAACACTATCAACAGATAAGTTACTCACACCGTCATTATTAGCTACGACAATATTTTTTTGAGTTGGTGAAACCGATGCAATTTGTGAATTCTTTGGGTGGTGACTCGCATGTTCATCTTTCCCTTGCTGGGCAAATGATACTAAGCAATAGAAATATAAAGTAACCCAAAGTGATAAAGTAATAACTGTTTTATTAAAAAAGAAATTCATTATAGACCTATCCCTTACTATCAAATTCTTTTGATATATTTATTTTTTTAATAAGTTCCACTTGTTGCGGCAATAAAACGTCTACAGATTGACCTACCATCTCGATAAATGATAATCGTAGTGCTGAATTGACAGATTCTATTTCTGAAAGAGTATCTCTAACCTCATTTAAATTAGGCATTCCTGAAGCGGTCTCTTTCCACAAACGCTTTTCGAGTTGTTCACGCAGAGTAACTTTTTCTCGTTGGGTAATTCCCCATTGCTGCTTTATGTTAAACAAGTGTTCAACCTGCCCTGAAGTCAGTTCAAGTTCAGATACATAATCTAAAAAAAAGTCGGTTTCACCAAGGTGATATAGGTGTGGTGCATCTTGATAGCCGGGTAAAACATCAGTCTTGGTAGATAACGAGCCTTGTTTTTCTGGTAAAGGTTTGGTCCCCATCATTGATTTGTTTTTCATCATCATTTTACACATTCTGCCCATACAGTTTTTTTTCTTGGTCATCATACCCATTTTATTTCGCCCCATTTTTTGGTTCAGGCTACTAGAGGTATCACCCTGATTATCTCCGATTGTTTCAAGATCATTTGAAGTGCTTAATTTGACGTTTTCTCTGCTAGGCAAAGTTTGCAAATTATTATTCATTTGCTGTAGTGACTTTTGAATGCTGGTAAAGTTTTTATCTTGATAACTCTTTGATTGATTATCTACCGTTGGCTCTGCTGCACTTATGCATGAAGGCAACAAGGGAATGAAGACAATTCCAATGTAGTTATATATTTTATATTTAGTAAATTTCATTTGTTGTACTCCATTAGTGCTAGATTCATAACTGTTTTATTTAAATGATTTTAAAGAAAAACAACCTATTCAGGCATGTGCATAATTTTTTCCAGCTCTTCCATATCGATCAATTTATTTTCGGGTAAATCTATATAACGTGTTGAATAATATAAGCATGTTCCATTTACTTCTTTCCTCAATAATTCTTCCCTTTCAGATGAGTCAATTTTCCTTTTGAGCAACAGAATAAAGTCATCTCCAAATAGCCTAAATACAAGGTGGTTCTCTTCAAATTTTTGAAGAGAATTTACAATTTCTATAAGCTTCTCATCACCCTTATTCCAGCTATGTTCTGAGTTATATTTCGAAAAATTATGCACTCTAATTAGCAAAACATGCCGATATTTTTTTAATTCTTGTTTTTGTTTTGACAATAAAAGCTCTAAGTACCTTTGATTGTATGCATGTGTCACATTATCTTTATAGAAATATGAGAAACGTTCATGCTGTAAATCCGACTCTGGTAGCTGAGAAATCTTGCGATCGGTATCTACTTTAGATAAGACATTAATCGCAGACTGAACAATTACAGGGTTAAATTGCTGCCCACTTAATTTAGAAATTTCTTGAATTGCTTCTTGTACAGATTTTCTACCTTTATAAATTCTATCTGTGGTCATGGCATCAAAGCCATCGGCAACCGTAAGAATTTGAGATAAGAAAGGAATCTCGGCTCCTTTTAAACCTTGGGGATAGCCAGAGCCATCATAATATTCATGATGATGTCGAACTATTTCTGCTAAATCTTTATAGATAGATACTTTAGAGAGAATCTCATAACTGGTTGTTACATGGTTTTTAATAATTTTATATTCTAAATCACTCAACTTCCCCGGCTTTAATAAAATAGAGTCTGGCGTAGATATTTTACCTATGTCATGTAGCATCGATGCTCTGTAAAGTAGCTCTTTTTTAATACTCGAAACATTTAGCTCTTCAGCAAGTAACATCGCATATTTTGCAACTCTTCGGGTGTGACCAGCGGTATAGCTATCTCGTTTCTCTATTATATCGACTAAATTAAAAACGCTTTCTTCATAATTTCTTAGTTTTTTACTTACTGCACTACTGGTTTTTTTATAGCCGTAAATGATTGCAGCTATACCTAATACCCAAATTATTCCTATGCTTCGAATCATACTCCATGCGTGTAAATACGCTTCTGAAAGGTATCGACTCATATTCACCGAAACAAAAACACCTCCAAAGTAACCACCCTTTTTCTCAAGTCCTACTAGACTGCAAATTTGACAGTCTTGATCTACAGCTCTTGGCTCTACAGCTCTTAAAAATGAGCTTTGACCTTTCTCATCAATAAAATAAGTTGTCTCGTTTCTATCGATTAAGACACCGAGTAGTTTTTTTTGCCATTCATCTAAAAAAGTATTTTGGTTACTAACATTTGAATTTTCTTGTACAAAGACTAGAGAAACTTTTGGTTTCTCTATACCAAGTTCAATAGATACGACGCCACTATTAGATTCAAGTCCTTTTAAATCAAATTGTCTTGATAAGCTCATATCGTTAATTTGGTAGTCACTTATTAATAGTTTTATCGTCGCATCAATGTGTTCAATTGCAGAAAAAGCATCATCTTTAGCATTTTTAACCGCACTTTTTTTTGATGATATGATTAAGTTTACAGTTAGCGTTGTAACAATAATTGTCCAGATCACCACAACGGTAAGTGCAACTTTCTTTAACGGTTTCATTTTAATAATCATGCTGCATCATCCAGTTCCAATAGCATCATGCAACCAAAGATAATGAATATTTGTGGACGCAAACAATTCCGTCATATGAACTAACAACTAGTAAAAATTCATCTTCATATATAACCTCTCCTGCTTCATAAAGATGAACGCACTCCACGGCTTCTATATGTTTGGCATTCCAAAAGAGGTTATTTAATCTAAGAATTAAACCCAAAAAACCAAAACTGCGAAGCTTGCTGTTAATGTCTAATGTTGGTTGCTTCCAATCTAGTATCCGCTCTCCTATATCTATTCGTGGAAAATATGAATAATCAGTTTGAGGCTTAGCATTTTTATAATGACATTCGACATCCGAAAGAAAGGTCTTTATCAAATTGACAGCTTCAATATGCATTTTGACCATTACAGTTGTGATGGATTCATTTGTTTGAATGGGGACATCAGACTGAAGAATCACGTCTCCACCATCTACCACATTCGTTAACTTATGAATTGATACACCTGAATGTTCTGGATACTTTAATAAGTACGGTAATGGAGTTGGCCCCCTGCCTTTTGGCAACCTTGATGGGTGTATGTTAATCGCATACTTAACACCTGTTTCAGGTAATATATGCAGATACTCAGCTACTATGAACATTTCTACACCCATAGAAATCAAATGTTCAAGCTCTTCACTCATAGGCTTATTTTTGAATAAGGGAATTTGATGTGTTTCGCACAATTTTGATATAGCCGAAGACGTAAAATCGGGCGAGTTAATGTAAACTCTTTCAATTTCAAAGCCGTCCTTAATTAAATATTTTAAGCACGAAGAAAACATATTATTGCCAAAGTAAACTATTCTCATAATCCGAACCTCAACTCAAAAAAAGAGGTGTGATAATTATCAATAGGACCTAAAGTGACGTTAAACTCGTAAAAATCTGAGTACTTTTTCTTCTCTATTTTTTTCACTTCAAAGTCCTATTCAATTCATTTAAAGGCTTAAGCTAACCAGTCATCATGCCTTGTAGTTTTAAACAATTATCACTTATTATCTCTACTAGAGGAGTGGGTATGCACAACCTTCCAGTTACCATTTACTTTGCGAAATAAGAATGTTTGAAATCCTTTTTTGTCGAATGTTTTGCCACTTTTATTCACTTTGCCCTTTATACGCGTGTCAGCAATTGCCCACGCAAAAGATTTATCCTCGCCCTCAAAGTGAACTTCTATTTCACTAAAACTCAATTTTAAGTATTCCAAAGCATCCTTTTCAGGCTCTACGTGATGCTCGACTAGCGAATCTAACCCTGCATTTTGTCCTCCTCCTTCGATATAACGTGCCCCCTCAAAATCTAAAAAGTTACGTCGAAACGGCAATCCATCACCATTTTCCCAGCCATACTTGATGCTTTTAATCACATCAACAATCGCCTTTTTGTCTTTATTACTATGATCTCTATCATCATGAGCCACAGCCGATATACTGATGATAAGTGCAATAAAAGTTGCAATAAATTTTCTCATTTTTAACCTCTGAATTATTATGTTTAAATTAATGGGACCAATGGATATGAGCTATTTTCCATTTCCCATCTTTTTTCAAAAGAACCATACTTTCCATGCCTTCACTGTTCACTTCTTTTCCTTTAAACTCTCCAGTCAACTTTGTTCTAGACATAGAAAAAGCTGTCTGTCCTACCTCTCTTACTTCATGTTCAAGTATTTTTACTTCAAGTTGAGCCAAATATTTCATGTCAGCCAGCATGTGGTGGTTTGCATAATCATCGGCTGAGCGTTCAACTCTACCTCCTTCATAAATGATGACATTATCAGCTAAAAATCCGCGTGCTTTACTCTTATCGTTGGCCTGTATAGCTTGATGAAATTGCATAACAACCTTACCTGCACTACTTGTTAGCACAGGCAATTCATCACGTTTATTCGCACTATTTCCTTCGCTTGTATGAGCGGTTACAACATTGCTCATGGTTAAGAACATTAACGAAACTGTGGTTAGCATTATCGAAATATTTTTCATTTTGTTTCTGTCTTTCCTCATTAGTCTATGGCTGTTAGTACTTGATATTGCTCAGGCGTTAAAGTCGGTAACCGCTTAATAAAAGCAACCATGGCCCATATTCTTTCATCACTGTGAGTTTTACCCCAAGCTGGCATCCCTGAAGCTTTTATGCCATGTTTAATCACCCAAAAATTCTTCCTTGCAAGCTCTTCATCAGTACCGTGTTGATGAGTTTCATGCGAAATACTTAAATTAGGTGGTTGAGGATACAGCCCAATGCTCATATCACTTTCTTCTAATCCAGGTTTTAGATGACAGCTTGAGCACATATATTCATAATCTGCTCCTCCCATTAACAACAACTCAGGACTTTCCAAATCAGGTACTTTGATATGTTGAGCCGATTTCTTTATGGATGCCTCCCTAGTTTCTTCAAGAAGCCAATAAACAATGTCACTGTGAGGTTCATCTGCGGCTACATTCACTATCCCTGAATACATGACAGTGGCTGCACTAGCTCCTCCCAATAGCAATAATATCAATAGAATTTTAAGAGCTTTCATAACAATTCCTTACTTTAAAAGTCACTTAATACGAGCTTCAATTAAGTGACTTTTAATATTTAATTAATGGTTCTGGTGATCATCACTATTAGCTTATTAATTTTCCTTTTTTTCCATTTTACTGTGATCCATTCCTTTCATTTTACTGTGATCCATTCCTTTCATTTTACTGTGATCCATTTCTTTCATTTTGCTGTGATCCATTTTCTCCATTGAAGATTTTGATTGCTTCATACACTTTTTCATCATTGCAACTGCAACAGGGTCTTTCATATCCATCTTGCTATGATCCATTTTGCTACAATCAGCTTTTTCTGCTTTTTTTGCATGCATTTTCGGATCATGAGCGGATGCATTCATTGATAAAGTAATTGCTGGTACTAATATCAAAGCGATTTTGCCTACAGTTTTAATAAAGTTAGTTTTCATGGTTTTCTCCTACGTTAGTGATTAAGGTTAATTTATATAAATTCATCGAATGCAATATTAGTTGCATCAACATTCTTAGTTTTCAAAAGATTTATCGTTGCCGACATCATATTCGGTGGGCCGCATAGATAAAATTCAACACCATCAATTTGACAAATCTTGTTAATATTTGATGTGAGTAAATCTTGAACATACCCCTTTGCTCCTGACCAGTTCTTATGCGGCCTAGACAAAACAGGGTAGTAAAAAAAATTTGGATATTTTCTAGAAAGCCTGTAAAGCTCATCTTTATATAACAAGTCCTCCTCAGTTCTAGCACCATAGAAAAAATAGATACCTCTAGTTTCCTTTCTTTCTTTTTGGTAGAAGCACAATTGCTCTTCAATCAATGATTTCAATGGTGCCATTCCAGAGCCTGCTCCGATAAGCATCATTGTTTTATTACTTGAAGGTTTAGCGTGAAAATCTTCAAATGGACCAGCCGCTTCTATTGTTTGCCCTAGCCCCAAATTGCATATGTAGCTAGAACCTACACCGGGATATATACTTTTATTTGGAGCATTTTGAATTTTGACGGTAAACTTTAACTCGTTAGTACCAGCTTCAATCTGCCCATCACCATTAGCTAGAGAATAGCTTCGACTACAAGCTTGATGCTCATACTCAAAATACTCAATATCACGCCAATGGTATTTGAAAGCGTCAGGAAGACGCGCTGGTATAGATATTCCTTTAGCTGGTGGTATATAGAAACGAAGATGAGCACCTGCTTTGAATTTTAATTTCTCACCACCAAGCACTTTAAAACGCAACTCTTTTATATAGGGACTAATAAACTCACTATGCGTTAATTCAAGAAGGTATTTTTTGGCTTTAGTAACGTCAATTAATGTTAGCCTCTTTGTTTCTGTTGCATCATGTTGACAAGCCAATCTGTAACCTTGTTGCAATTGTTCCTTTGTTAAAAGTACATGCTCTGCTGAAGTGACTTTAACACTGCTATCAAGACGTACTTTACATTGGCCACAAGTCCCGCCACCGCCACAGGTTGATGACAAAGCAATATCATGATCAATTAAACCGTCAAGTAAGTTGGTATTAGTAGCTAAATCGAATTCCCCGATAAGCTCCAGATCTTTATCAAATAGCGCCAAAGTTCGACTTTTGTTGCCAAAGCGAACTTTGTATTGACCATTAAAGAGCAGCTCAATAGTCCAAATAAAGCCAGTTAAGGAAAAGAAAAGCGTGAAAAGAGAAAATAAAATGATTTGAACATTATTGAAGCTTCCTTCAGTGCCATAATCCATAAAGTGAAGCATAAAGAAAATATCAACAAACCGTTTATCATCATTACTGTGTTTAATTATTCGACCAGAACCAGCATCAATATAAACGCTAGTTTGAATATAATCAGCATAGTTAACTTGCCACACTTCATTTTGCTCACGAGGTATATCTTCATATGGAGGTGATAATTTAACTGCATTTTTAATCACACCTTTACCATTGTAGGAAGACTGAGCCAGTTTTCTAACCATAGTTTCATCAATAACGACTGGCTCAGCGGTGTACGCATCAACCAAAGAGTAGTCATTGTCAAAATGGCTATATAAACCTTTATTATGAGTTAACAAATAGTAAGGGTGCTCTAATAGTGATATTTGTTTTAACGATACGACTTGTTTTGATTGAGATAAGACAAGCTGTGGTTCAACTAACCTATTAATATCAACTTGGGCAACAACGGGAGTTTGTTTATATTGATTTCCTGAAGCCTTTTGATGATCCATCAAATTAAAATATAAGCCTGTTCCTAACCATACTAGTAGTTGTAGGCCAACCAACAAGGATAGCCACTTATGTAGCTTTTTAAGGAGTAACATTATCTAGCTACTCCCATACTTTTATCTAATGTATTTTTTGCTCTGTTTTTGAAAATAACAAAGTAACTCAATACACCACCAGTAATTGCCGCAAAAATAGAAAAAAGTGTGAACCAAAAAAGTAGTTTATTACTTGGATCTTCTTCTTCGTAATCCATGACATGCAAACTAAACATCAAATCAAAGATTCGCCAAAATTCATGTCGCTTACTGACAAGCTTTCCTGTTTGAGCTGAAACATATATCGACGGACTGCCAAAATCATCAAAGTTAACCCGCCAAGCAGGTAATGCTCGACGGCTTAATTCAAACGGTGGATTATCTGTAATTAGTTCAGACTCAAGGACCGCACCATCACCACTGTAATAGTGTTTTGCAGCGCTAATAGCTACGACTTTGTTTAAGGGAGAAATCTTCTCCCCATTACTAGCATTTACAACATATTTTTCGTCATGCTCTGTAAAACGATAAACGGCTTGCTCTATAAAAACTTCAACGGCAATGTTTTTTGCGTCAGGATATTGCTTAGCTAATGCAGATAATGGGTAAGTAATTTCATCCACATTAACTTTAGCTTGGTGATTAACCACCAAACTATCACCATGGATATAGTCAATATCAAAAATAACCATATAGGCACCTGATATCGACCAAATCAAAAACTGCAAGCCTAAAAACAACATCAACCACCGATGAAGTTTCCGGCTAACCTTCAACGTTTTCATGCTCTATGCCTTGCTCGAAACATTTTTAATCGATGACGAACGCCACAAATAAAATAATGCAGGTAGAACAAGTAAAGTTAAAATCACCGCACTTAGCATTCCACCAACCATAGGTGCTGCAATACGACTCATCACTTCAGAACCAGTACCTGTGCCATATAATATTGGCAATAAGCCAACGATTATAGCTGCTGCGGTCATCATGACAGGACGTACACGTAAGCCTGCACCATGTAACACCGCTTGAAGCACATCAGCCTTCGTTGTTGAAATATCCTTTGACTGATGATCATTAATCATTTCGTGATAAGCCTGATTCAAATAAACCAACATAATCACACCTATCTCAACAGCAACCCCCGCTAGCGCGATAAAACCAACACCTACAGCGACAGAGAAGTTGTAGCCTTGGATATACATCAACCAAATACTACCCACCATAGCCAAAGGTAGAGTTCCCATGATCATTGCCACTTCAATAACATTTCTGAAGTTCAGATAAAGTAGAATAATAATAATGAACAAGGTTAACGGCACTACATAAGTCAATTTAGCTTTGGCACGTTGCATATACTCATATTGACCAGCCCACGCAATTGAGTAGCCAGCAGGAAGTTTTAACTTATCTTCAACAACCTTTTGTGCATCAACAACGTAACTACCAACATCCACACCTTCAATGTCTACAAATGCCCAACCATTTAATCTTGCATTTTCTGACTTTATTCCCGGAGGGCCGTCTTCAACGAGCACATTCGCAACATCGCCTAATGAGATCCTTTGTCCATTTGGTGTCACTATTGGTAGCAAAGATAATGTTTCAGGCGAATCACGATAGTCTTGTGGGTAACGTAAACTCACTGGATAGCGCTCTAAGCCTTCAACAGTTTTGGTGACATTCATACCACCAATGGCCGTAGCAACAACCTGCTGAATTTCGCTAATATTTAAACCATAACGAGCTGCTTTAGCGCGTTGTATATCAACTTTAACGTAACGCCCACCAGCTACACGCTCTGAATATACTGATGCTGTTCCAGGTACATCTTTCAAAATAACTTCTAATTGTTTACCGATGTCCTGAATTACCGATAAGTCAGGTCCTGCGACTTTAATACCAACAGGTGTCTTAATACCCGTAGCTAACATATCAATACGTGTTTTTATTGGCATCACCCACGCATTAGTTACCCCAGGGAGCTTAACTAAACCATCTAGCTCTTTTTTCAAACTCTCAGTAGTAACACCTTCTCGCCACTCTGAACGAGGCTTTAATTGAATAAAAGTTTCAATCATTGTTAAAGGCGCTGGATCAGTAGCAGTTTCCGCTCTACCTACTTTACCAAACACAGTTTTAACTTCTGGAACTGTTTTAATCAGCTTATCCGTTTGTTGTAACAGTTGACGTGCTTGCCCTATCGAAATACCAGGATAAGTTGTAGGCATATACATTAAGTCACCTTCATCAAGTGGAGGGATAAATTCACTACCAATCTTGTCAAGTGGATATATACCAATAGCAAGAACTGCCAATGCTGCTACTAAAGTTGTCTTTGGAAAACGTAATACCGTTTTTAGAGCAGGCATATAGATAAAGGTTAAAAAGCGATTCACCGGGTTTTTATGCTCAGGTAAAACCTTACCCCTTATAAAATACCCCATCAGTACAGGGACTAATGTAATCGCTAATGCCGCTGATGCTGCCATCGCATACGTTTTAGTAAAGGCAAGCGGAGCAAACATTCGCCCCTCTTGAGCTTCCAAGGTAAAAACAGGAACAAAACTCACCGTAATAATTAACAAGCTAAAGAATAGAGCAGGACCAACTTCACTGGCCGACTCCACTACTATTTTCCAGCGGTTTTCATTAGTTAACGGTGTTTTTTCCATGTGCTTGTGCATATTTTCTATCATTACAATAGCACCGTCGATCATGGCACCAATCGCAATTGCAATCCCTCCTAGCGACATAATATTCGCATTAAGACCTTGCATATGCATAACGATAAATGCCGTCAATATCCCTACAGGTAAACTCACAATGGCGACTAGTGACGAGCGGACATGAAATAAGAAAATGATACAAACTAGCGCCACAACGCCAAATTCTTCTAATAGCTTATAAGCTAAGTTATCAACAGCCCTTTCTATTAATGCAGAGCGATCATAAACAGGAACAATTTCAACCCCTTCAGGTAAGCCTTTCTTCAATTGCTCTAGCTTTTCTTTAACACCATTAATGACTTGCTGAGCATTTTCTCCAAAGCGCATAACGACGATACCACCAACAGTTTCTCCTTCACCGTTAAGCTCAGCGATACCTCGACGCATTTGTGGGCCAGTCCCAATATCTGCAACATCTTTTAGTAATAGAGGTGTGCCATTTTCATTGACTCCTAAAGGTATATTCTCTAAATCTTCAACACTTTTGAGATAACCAGTTGCTCTAACCATGTACTCGGCTTCTGCCATTTCAACAACAGATGCCCCGATCTCTTGGTTACCTTGCTTAATAGCCATTTGAATATGTGAAAGAGGGATCCCAAATGCTCTTAATTTTTCAGGATTAATTCTTACTTGGTATTGCTTAACCATACCGCCAAGTGCAGTAACTTCTGATACGCCAGGGACAGTTTGCAATTCATATTTTAAAAACCAATCTTGTAAACTGCGCAATTGACTTAAGTCTTGTTGACCCGTTTTATCAACTAAGGCGTATAAATATACCCAACCTACGCCTGTAGCATCAGGTCCTAATTGCGGTCGTGCATTGCTGGGTAAGCTAGGGGCTACTTGACTTAAATATTCAAGTACTCGCGAACGCGCCCAATACAAATCTGTATCTTCATCAAAGATGACATACACGTAAGAGTCACCAAAAAAAGAATAACCTCGAACAGTCACTGCGCCAGGAACTGACAGCATGGCAGTAGTCATCGGATAGGTAACCTGGTCTTCAACAACTTGTGGGGCTTGACCAGGGTAACTTGTTTTAATAATTACTTGCACATCAGATAAATCAGGCAGTGCATCAATAGGCGTTTTATTAACAGAATATAAACCAATGCCTACGAGTAAAAAGGTAGCGAGTAATACAAAAAATCGATTACCAACGGACCAACGTATTATAGAAGCAATCATAATAATCTAACTCCTATATTAGTGGTTTGAATGATCAACAACAGGTGCTTCTAATCTAGAAGTTTCACCCTGTTCATCACCTTGCCCTAGTGGGGCAATTTCAAAAATTACAAAATGTTCACCACGCACTTCAAAAGTAAACTTAACTTCCATCCCCTCAGAAAGTCCTTCAAGGCTAACATTGTGCCCTGTAATGAAATCTAAAGTAGCCGCAGGTCGTCCCCATTTTTCAATAGCAGTTCGACTAATGTTCACCATTCCATGATCGATCATTAACGAGTTAATTGTTCCAGTAACTGTCGCTGACGAGTCATCTGCCACTTCTTCAGTTACTTGGCTTGTATCACTTTCACTCATGTCGTCAGGAACATGGATGTTGCTAATTTTATAATCACCATTATCTTCTTTTGTCACTTCAACATGTAAACTCATCCCTTCACTAAGTAATGAGAAATCGACACTGTCCGATGCGATGAAATCCATCGTCATTTCTGGCCATTCCCATTCAGGTATCGCCTCATGAGCTAAAGTTAACATTTTATGATCTGCCATCATGCTCTCGATACTAGCTTGAACCCAAACAGAAGAAGGCATTGAAGCATCCGCTTCATCAACATCGCTATTCATTCGCTTGAAGTCTGAAGACTTACTCGATTCTGAATCTAATAAGAACTGTGCAGAACTAACAACTTTTTCCCCATCACGCACCCCTTCAAGTATCTCAACACTTTCGCTATCGTATCGACCTACAGATACTGCAACCGATTTAAAACTCCCCTCACCTAAGGCGAGAACAACTCTATCTTGGTTTCCTGTTCTAATAAGTGCTTCTTTAGGGATTAATAAAGCTTGTTCGTCACCTGTTGTGTGAATCGCAATTTGAGCAAACATATTTGGTTTGAATTCGCCTTCTTCATTTTTAAAACGAAGACGTACTTTCACAGTACGAGTTTTTGCATCTAGTGTTGGGTAAATATAATCAACTTTTCCTTGCCATGTTTTTCCTGGTAAGTAATCAAGAGTCATGGTTACTGGGGTGCCTGTTTTGACTTGACCCGCTTGGCGTTCAAAGACTTCAGCTTCAACCCACACTTCCGATAAATCACCAATTGACATTAAAGTAGAGCCAGGCTTAACAAAAAATCCTTCACGTATTTTTAAATTTTCCACCACGCCATTTTGTGGAGAATAAAAAGTAATTGTTTGCTGTACTTTCTTTGTTTTCTTAAGTTTTACTATTGATGATTTTGGAAGTTGTAATGCTGACAATCGATTTTCAGCAGCACTAATTAATCGGCTATTTTTACGATCTAATGCCAATAATAATTCTTCTTGGGCATTAACTAATTCTGGGGAATAAATTTCATAAAGGGGTTGCCCCTTCTTAACAGGATCTCCAATAGCCTTAACATATAGCTTTTCAATCCATCCTTGTACTCGTGGATGGATATGAACTAACTTATCTTCATCATAAGCAACATAACCGACTGTATTTATTTCAGTGTGCAATGATTTATAACTAACTATTGCTGTTCTTACACCGAGGTTATTTACAACATCAGGAGAGATACGAATTGTTCCGGGACCTTCATCAGGTCCTTTACCACCATCGTCGTAAACAGGTACTAAATCCATACCCATTGGTGACTTCCCTGGCTTATCTCTTTTGTAGTTCGCGTCCATTGGAGCTACCCAATAAAGCGGCTTCTTTTCAGCCGTTACAACAGAGCTTGCTTCCCCACTATTTGTCGGGGCCATAAAACTATAAACCCCAAATGTTAAAAAGCCACCGATAACCATGCCAATTACTATTGGCTTAATATTGTTGTTCATTATTCTTCTCCCGAAATAACAGTGAAACCACTATTATTTGATAAATTCATATTATTGTTACTAACGACAGGATCTATGCTGCCTATAAAAAGGTAATTAAGTTCTAGTAATAATTTCTGCTCTTCGACATTAAGCGTTAACTCATCTATTTCCGCATTTAATACAGCGATTCGTGAGCGAACTACTTCGGCAAAGTCACCATCATCATTGGTGTAGGCTGTTAGCGAAGCTTCAGCTTGATCATGGATTTGAGGCAGTAGCTTGTCTTTGTATAAGTTCTGTCTATCTTTCAATCGAAGTAAGCGCCCTTTTGCACTGGAGTATGATGCGAGCAATTTCCTCATCAATAATAATTTTTCAGTTTTTATAGCTTCTGTTTTTGAAATAGCTGACTTAACTTCTTTGTCCTGTCTATTATCTGTAAAAAGCGGCAAGTCAAAAGTAACCCCTACAGAGAACAAGTCCGCTCGACTATTTCCCATTGGATCATCATCACGGTAACCATAACTAGCATTAACTCCCCACTCAGGTTTGTATTTTTGCTTTGCCAATTTAATTCCAGTTTTTGTTGATTTAATTTTCTTTTCAACTGCGACAAGTGAAGGGTGGTTAGCAATATACTTTGCCAGTTCACTAGGGCGTAACCAGCTATCTGTAAGAACTATATTGCTATTTACTAGGTCAATTTGAGGTAATTGCTTAGTCAAAACGATATTATGAAGGTTAAAATCATCGTCTACATAAGTTTCACTTTGAGAACTTTTCTCTATAGAAAACTCTGTTAACCATTGAGACAACATACCTTCAAAGCGGTTTTGTTGTTGTCCTAAGACATCTAAACGATCTTCTAATCTTGTAAGCTCCAATTGCGCTCTTACAATATCTTGCTGCCTTGTTTTACCTAAAGTAGACGAATAACTTGCTTCAGCAACATCCGCTAACTGTTCAAAAAGTGTTCTGTTTTTTTCAATTAAAGCAATACTTTCTTGAACTCTGTATGCATCCAACCAAAGGCTACCAACAGTAACAGCTACTTTGGACTCTCGATCTTTTCGTTGATACGGGAATGATTCACTTTCAATCTTGAGTTGTTCTCGTTTAATCAACAATGTATCCCCACGAGGAAACATTTGAGATATGCCAACTTTCGCTTGTGTCATTCCCTCTTGTCCAAAATCAAAGCCATCTGTAGGTAAATTGGCTAACCCTATAGATACTTTCGGATCTGGTAACGTGCCTACGGCTGTACTCATCGCTTCAATAGCATTTTGCTTATGAACATTTCCCGTTAACCATGGATCATTCTTCTGCGCAGACTTGATAGCTTTCTCAAAAGTTAAGGCTGAACTAGAAGTAATAGTAGGAATATCAGCAGAATTTGCAGTTAGCACTGTAAGAGCTAACATACCCGCACAGTATTTCACGCTTAAACTTCTGATATTTTTAAATTTATTCATTAAAACTGCTCCTCATAAGATTGAACGCTAGCATAGACCTCATAAGCGCCCCCTTTCTTAAGTAATAACACTTTATAAGGTTGAAATTTATCACCTACTTCCATACCGGGAGTTCCCGCTGGCATTGCAGGAACAGATAATCCAATAACATCGTCAGAGTGTTTTTCTTTTAAAAATTTATGAATAAATTTGGCAGGAACATGCCCTTCAAATGCATAACCATCTTTTGATATAGCGGTATGACAAGAACGGTATCGAGGCTCTATTCCTTTCTCTTCTTTAACCGCTGTAAAATTTTGATAATTATGAACTTTTGATTCGAATCCTTGCTCATTTATATGGCTAACCCATTTTTTGCAGCAACCACATGTAGGACTCTTATAAACCTCTAAAAGAATAGGATGAGGTTTAGCATTTTGTGTTTTAGATGAAGCCACTGAAACTTCTTCTTTTGAACAACTTGCAATAGCAATGACTAAAGTAAAGGCTGCAACAGCCTTTAACGTGAATTTTTTGGAAAACATAACCCCCCCAAAGGGATATCAATTAATATTTGAATTGATTAGGTTATTCTTGATTTTGCTTAAAAATACTTAAACGCAGAGATCAAAAAGCCTAATACAGATAATTTTCATATAAGTGAGCCAAATTTTAGGCACAATTATTCTGTATTTAGCTTAGTATTGGAGGTCTATATAGAGATGATGATGATTGACTTTGAGCCAAGTTTGAATATGATAATATTTTTGATGATAAATCAATAAATAGACTGTCATCTGTGTCTTTCATTAGTGTAGCGATACTTGAGCAACCTCCAGTAAAACAACTACAACTTTTAACACAACAGTCCTCTTTTGCTTCATCTGAGTCATCAGAAGAATGACTCATCATTGAATGGTCACTATGGCCCATCATTGACATATTTTGCATTTGTCCTTGCACACTATCTCCCTTCATACTCATCATATGATAAGACATAACAGTAGACGCAACCGCTTGACCAACAAAGGTCAAACAGACTAGCAGTACCATTAATGTTTTAGAGAAATTAGAATTCACAGTTAACCAACAAAATATTTCAATTAATACAATAATTGCATAAGAAAAACCAATTTACAACTAATATCTATTCTAAATACAGGTTTAAAATAGCGATGACACTTAAAAGCTGTATTTGTAGCCTAAACTCAAAGTTAGAGGTTTTCCAACCATAATTGAACCATGAGTGCGTGATGTCATATAGCTTTCATCTAATAAATTATCGACGGTGAAATTCACTTGTTGGTTTTTAGTTAAATCATAATTTACAACAAAATCAACGACAGTATGTGCATCAATACCTTCATTAATAGCACCTCGACCAGCCACTGTCCTCATTTCTCCAGTATAACGAACTAACAAATTTGACTGCCATTGCTCCCCTTCTAAACCAATAACAAACTGAAACTGATTTTCTGGAACATAAGGAAATTCATCACCAGACTGTACATCCCCCCAGAAATCCGATTCGAATGTATTCAAAAATTCACTTTGGGAACGAGTGTAGGTAAAGTCTATTGGCATGGTTATATTTCCAAAATTAACCAAGTAACCTGCTTTCATTTCAATTCCGTATACTTTTACTTCACCCGCATTATATTGATCGCCAATATTTTCATCGTCACAATTCTGGCTCGCAGTACAGTTACCATGCATATTGTCATAATCTGATAGAAATAAAATAGCCTCTATATTAACGTTATCATTATTAAATCTAGCTCCAAGCTCATAATTCATACTTTCTTCATTCGTAGCATCTTCATTACCTGGCGCAGGGGGAGCAAATCCTTTTTGTACGCCACCCAACAAGACCAATTCATCAGTCATTCGATAAGTCAATGCCAAGGAAGGTAGAACAACATCAAGCTCATTTACTTTGTGACTAGGAGTTCCTAAACGCTCAGGGTCTGTTTTGCCCCAATCATTGCGCTCAATTTTCATATCTTCGTAACGCAAGCCTGCATTAATGATTAAGTCACCAATTGTCCATTCGTCATGCATAAATAACGCGATAGCTTCTGCGCTATCTATGCGGTTAGAGTCTGTTCCAGCAACACCTTTGTTAACTAAGTTCATATTGTAATTTGAATCAAGTTCATAACCGTCAACCCACTGATACCGATCCATTTCATCTTTATGAAAGCGTAAGCCGAACTTTACTTGATGCGCATTAAAGTCTACATCTAAAACCGTTTGAATACCTTGAGATAAATAATCACGATTATTTGCTTTAACATCCACTTCTAAAGAAGAGTCACTAGCTGATTTATCATATGCCGCAGCAGCTTCAATTCCACCTTTACCTAAACTATCACCATTTATCTTGCTTGTTTTATACCAGTTACGACTAAAATCATTATAGTAAACACTTGTCCCCAATGAGAATCTCTCTGATAAGTCGATTAAGTGATTTAATTGCACCTGCATGTGCTCTGTAGACATGTTATCTTTCTGAGATGCTGAATAACGGGTATAAGGAGAGTTAGTATAATCCCCTTCTGTTAGCCCCATATAAGTGTCATCAGAGTCTTCGTCGGAATACTTTAGCTTAAGCTCTAACTCTTGATAATAAGTAGCACTCGCATCACTAGTGAAACGAACTTTACCTAGAATGTCATTTTTAACAAAACCTGTTTCGTTATCACTATGATTAATGCTTTTAAAACCATCAGCTTGATAACGATAAACTTCAAACAATGTCCCTATATTTTCTCCTTTTGTACCAACATATCCATGAACCTTTGCAAAGCCATCTTGACCAATCTGTACAGCCAATTGACCTGCCATGCTTTCTTCTGGAATTTGACGAGACAACATATTAACTACCCCGCCAGTTGTTCGAGGCCCGTACATAGCACTAGAAGTTCCTTTTAAAACTTCTACTTGTTGCATTCGTCCGGCTGTCGGAAAGTAATATGCTGAAGGAGCAGAGTATGGAGCAGGAGCAGCTAAGACATTATCTTCCATAATAGTGACTTTTTCACTTCGATTTTGACCTGTACCACGCATACCAATATTAGGGCGTAATCCATATCCATCCTCTTCTAGAACATACACACCAGGCACAGAAGTTAATGTGCGCATAATATCTGAATAATTAAATTTCTCTAAATCTTCCTGTGACAGTAAATGAGCACTGCCTGGTATATCATTTACTGTCTGTTCACTACCAAAAATAGTTAATTGCTCAACAACGGATGTATCATCAGCACTATCGTTAGCAATGGCAAGAGGAGACGTAACGACTGATATCGCTATACTCAATAAGGTGGGTTTAAATACTTTTTTCATCTAAGGAAGCCTTCATGTTTGGTAACAACAATTAATGAAGACATTAGAACATCACTGCAAATACGAATCAATATCATTTATAGTATTATTTATATTTTCTTGATATAAATCAATCACATCCTGTCTTACTCACACCTTTATAAAGTGTTCTTACTGTATTAATCCCCCTCTCTTAAATCGACTAATTGCTTAAATTGTTCTACATAATCATCAGTTGCATTGGTATTCTTTAATAACTTATTAAAAATATCTGGTGTGATCTGACTCAAGTAACAATCTTGGCACCCTATCTAATATTTGTCGTCAAACTCACTTACCAAATCGCTTACAATAATCGTTTGCTAATACAATGATTCATTCATATAGAATTCTCCAAGTAATCCATATCACAAAATGGTCGAATACTTGCGGAGAAATATGATTGATGAAGAATGATTGGGAATTTTCGTGCGTCTTTGTGGTTTAGCAGTGTTTCTTTAACGCCATTACTAAATTCACAATAATTGATCATAGACATAGCTGGAGTTTCAACATGAATACATTCGAATATCAGCCTTTGCTGCTCAAAATAAAATATAAAAACCTGCTTCTCTGAAATATTTTTAATTGATATTTTGAGTGTTGGTAAATTACTGTTGATTTCTTCTGTTAAACTTGGGGATAAAGGAAAACCATATACCGCGTACCTTTTTCCTTCAATGTGAAATACATAAGGAACTTCATCATCACAAAATGAATCAAAATTGGTAAAAAAGTTAACCGTATTTAAAAACCAGCTTTTATGCTCGTCTATAAATGGACTTTCAGCTATGGCAATGTCTGAATCTTCATTATCCTGTTCTAGATTTTTGACTAATGATTCATCAAAATTATTTTCTCTAAAATTTTTCGGATAAAAAGTAGTCGCAATTAGTCGATATGCAATTTGATTAATTTTGAAATCACAATAAAGAATGGCTTCATTATTGTCCAATGTTTTAAAATAAGGTTTCCAGTCAAGACTAAACTCACTTGGCGCAGCAATAATGTATTTCGATTCATCTGCTAAACCGAATAGCTCATAAAGAATAGAAATTAATCGAACCTTGCTTACATTAATTACTACCATTCCTTCAAGGCGTTTTGCCATAAACTCAATGCTTTTATGTAGTTCATCAATAAGCAATTGATCCTCACATTCACAGATCAGAAGGTACTTTAACCAATGATGTTGAATTGTCCCAAATATTTTCGTACCGCACATCTCTTGAAAGAGTATTTCAGTTAAAGAATCATAATTTGGTGTGCAATAGATTGCCCTAGCTAATAAATCCTTACCATGAGCCTGAGGTATATTGAGTGAGTTAGCGAGAAATTTCGATTGAAGTCTCAATTTGTGACTTAAGGTAAGAGCTGAAATCATCTAGTTATCCATAAATTAAAACAAACAACAGCCTACTAACGCCTTGTTTATTCATTATGAAAACCAAATTTTTACGGATGCTCTGCTTCATCGTTCATACTTAAATATAAATTAAATATGTGTAGGCATAGGCTGTCCGTTCAGCCTTCATTACCAATATAAATGAGTAAAATGTTGTTGTAAACAGGGCGTAATTATACATATCTGTATAATTTAAAAGGATTTTATTTTATTTTCCTTTTGAAATCAGTTAGTTCAATACCGAAAATTTCAACAACAGTATTTTCATTTATTTTTATATTTTTAACCCTTTCATTAAAGCGAGACAAAATATTATTCATATCAGTGTTGAGAAATTTTAGAAGGCAGCCTTCTGCTTTTGAGTGTAAAATTGCTAATATCAGATTTTGATTTTCAAAGGAGCCAGACTTCAATAGAGAAATTAACTGGCCATAGTTCTCACAGCTATAAACAGCATAGGACAACATTTCTTGGCTTTGCCCAAGCGGAATAGATAATTTTTTCGAAAGACTTTTTGTCGAGTAAATTTTATTTGTACACATTCGCTACGCGAATTTACTATCTATTCAAAGAACATTCTTTTCGTTCGTAATAGTAAGAGCTGGCCCTTTGATACGGCCTTACTCCACATGACCAAGCACACAAATACTTGCCTATTATTAAACTAAATCCCACTTTTGGTAATATGAAAAAAAGTTTATAGTACATTTACTACTAATTACCTTTTTCAATTCTGCACTATAAATACAATCTAATTTAAAGGCAGTATAAATGACTAGAAACAATCCACCATTAACCATTGGCCGACTCGCAAAAGCTGCTAATGTTAATATTGAGACAATAAGGCATTATCAGCGCAAAGGTTTGATAATCGAGCCTGAAAAGCCTCTAGGCGGTTTTCGTCATTACCCAGATACAAGTGTAGTTCGAATTCGATTTATAAAACGTGCTCAGCAACTTGGCTTTTCATTAGAGGAAATAAAACAGTTGCTAATCTTGGGTGATCAACATTGTCGTGATGTTCAAAGCTTAGCAAAAGAAAAACGGAATGAAATCCAACAGAAAATCGCTGGCTTACTCACTATTCAAACAGCATTGGACGACTTAATATCATCTTGTCATACTGATGATACTAGTCACTGTGGCTTCATCGATGGATTATCTCAAAAAGGCTTTTTAGAAAAATAACACTTCTACCTTTCTCATAAAATTATTTATTAAGCTCTTGACTCTGTGCCATACCCCAGAGTGTAAACTATCTTATATTAACCTTATATGAGATTTAATTATGTCTAGTTCTTCAACTCCAAATCGTTCTTTACTATTAGCAATTGTCGCTGGTTTAGGCGCGTCTGCATGCTGTATTGGACCTCTGTTATTGCTATCACTTGGCTTGGGTGGTGCTTGGGTAGGTAACCTCACTGCAATGGAACCTTATAGCGGGTACTTTACCGCGATTACCCTTATTGTTTTAGGCGTAGTTTTTTATAAATTATATATAGTTCCTCAAAAATGTGAGGAAGGTTCAGTTTGCGAAAACCCTAAAGTATTGAAGAATCAGCGCATTATATTTTGGCTTGTAAGCATAATTCTTATCGTGATGATGAGCTTTCCCTATTACGCAGATTACATTATTACTTAATAGAAAAGTGATCAACAAAAACTGACTGATGAGAATACGATTTAACAAATCCAGTTAATTTTAAACAGATATTAAAAAGAGGCACAACAATGAAAAAACTAGTTAACGTTTCAATACTATTAAGCTCAATATTTATGTTTGGCAATGCTGTAGCAACAACTGTCACAGAAGCTACCAGTAATGTAGCTACTCAAGAAATGTCTACAAAAGTTTTCTCGATTGAGAAAATGACCTGCAAGATGTGCAATATAACTATACGTAAGGCGATGGAAAAAGTGGATGGTGTTGTAAAGGCTACTGTTGATTATGATGCAAAAACAGCAACTGTTTTATTTGATCCTAACAAGGCCAGCATTGAAGCGATTGCATTAGCGTCTACAAATATTGGCTACCCAGCAAAAGTAAGAACTACCAAGTAAGATTTGGCATAAGACTGCTTGTTAATACATTTAGCCAAAACAAAGGCACTGAATTTCAATAGCAGTAAAAAAATTAAGGAATTATTATGTCTTCGGATCAATGCTCAACAAGTTGTTGCTCTAAGAGTGAAAGCGACCAGCTACATGTTGCAATTATTGGTAGCGGCTCTGGTGCCTTTGCTTGTGCGATAAAAGCCGCAGAAAATGGTGCTAGAGTCACAATTATTGAAGGATCAGATGTTATTGGCGGCTGCTGTGTCAACGTAGGATGCGTTCCATCAAAAATTTTAATTCGTGCTGCACAATTAGCGCACCAACAACGAAGAAACCCATTTGATGGACTTGAGAATAATAACCCTCAAATAAGCCGTGCTCTGCTAGCTCATCAACAAAATTCTCGTGTTGAGGAGCTGCGTGAAGCTAAATATGAAAGTATTCTAAAGAAAAACTCGGCATTATCTTTGATTAAAGGCTATGCAAGTTTTAAAAACGAAAATACATTGACCATCCAAAAATCAGATGGCTCTAATGAAGAACTACTTGCCGATCGGATATTGATAGCCACTGGCTCAACTCCGTCAATTCAGCCAATTAAGGGATTGGAAGATACCCCTTACTGGACTTCTACAGAAGCACTATTCGAACAAGAGTTACCTGAAAGCCTAATAGTAATTGGCTCTTCAGTTGTTGCGCTAGAGATAGCTCAAGCCTACGCTCGTTTAGGGACTCGTGTAACCGTGTTAGCACGACATACGCTATTGTATTGTGAAGATCCGTTATTAGGTGAAAAACTTAAAGGATGCTTTGAAAATGAAGGTATCAAAATCCTAGATAATACGCAGGCTAATAATGTAAGCCATGATGGAAGTCTATTCTCATTAGGTACTAATGAGGGAACATTAACAGCCAGAAAATTACTAATATCCACAGGTCGCTTTGCTAATACAGGTAAACTTGGCTTGGACAGTATTGGTGTTGAAACAGAAATG
This sequence comes from Colwellia sp. KU-HH00111, assembly GCF_040362745.1. Classification (NCBI taxonomy): domain Bacteria; kingdom Pseudomonadati; phylum Pseudomonadota; class Gammaproteobacteria; order Alteromonadales; family Colwelliaceae; genus Colwellia; species Colwellia sp. KU-HH00111. Next base: position 229,241 of record NZ_BAABWO010000003.1, read on the forward strand.
AATGGAGCGATCAAAGTCAATAAACGCATGGAGACATCAATAGCGAATATCTATGCAGCAGGTGATTGCTCTAACATGCCTCAATTTGTTTATGTAGCAGCGGCAGCAGGAAGTAGAGCAGGAATAAATATGACAGGTGGTGATGCTATACTTGATTTATCTACCATGCCTGCTGTGATTTTCACTGACCCACAAGTTGCAACTGTAGGTTTAACTGAAGAGCAAGCCATATCTAAAGGGCTTGATGTTATTAGTCGAGTTTTGGATATGGAAAACGTGCCAAGGGCATTAGCTAACTTTGAAACTGATGGCTTTATTAAGTTAGTTGCTGAGAGTAAAAGTGAGCGTATTATTGGGGCACAGATATTAGCGCATGAAGGTGGAGAGTTAATACAAAGTGCTGCATTAGCTATTAGCAATCGAATGACCGTTACAGATTTGGCAAACCAATTGTTTCCATACCTAACTATGGTTGAAGGGTTAAAGCTGTGTGCTCAAACCTTTACTAAAGATGTTTCTGAGCTTTCATGCTGTGCTGGTTAATCAAAACAATATGGAAGAAGTTCGCCCTCTACTATTACCTAATATACACAAATAATGAGCTTAAAGCTGAAGTGCCCATTAAAAGCTTGTTCTTCCCTGATCACAAGTGTTGTTATCTCATACAGAAAATGGCGATTTCCCAAACTAGGTACTTTAATTGGACACTAGGGGAAATGCGTAATGTTGATTATGAACCCATTGACTATCAATACAGATATAGCGAATGTTAATTTCGCTAGTAGTGTTCTGCCGTTTTTAAATACCGTAACGAAATCAAATCTTAACGTACTTACTAGTGATTCGGTCAATATCTCTCGTATTGGTATTGAACGCTTGCATAAAGATAATGGAGCAAAAACCACAAAAGATATCGAACAAACCTCTAACGAGGCTGTAAGTGTCACTTAAACTATTGGTCAAAATAAGTCAGCAAATAATTTAAATCACGCACAAGCTAAAGAGCTGAATAATAAAATAGCTTCTTTACTATAGCAGTTATTCAAACCATCTATTTTTCCTGCAAGACAATGACCCATCTCTTACCACTTAACATTATAAAATTATTCCGCATCAGCTACGTACCTAATACGGAATAATCTAAGTTAGGCTATCTTAGTTAACGAGACAACTCCTCAATTTTTTTCCTTGAAAACCAGCGATATAAAACAGGTAATACAAACAGTGTTAACAGCGTGGCCGTTACCAAGCCACCTACAATAACACTGGCAAGTGGGCGCTGGATTTCAGCACCTACACCATTTGACATTAGCATTGGGATTAATCCTAATGCAGATGTAATTGCTGTCATAAGTACAGGTCTTAATCTTGACGTTGCTCCTTCAAAAACTGCCTTGGAAGCCTCTAAGCCATCTTTTATTCGTTGGTTGATGCTTTCTACCATTACAACCCCATTTAATACCGCTACACCGAATAAGGTAATAAAGCCTACTGAGCTTGGTACAGATAAATATTGGCCAGATATATACAGGGAAAAAACACCGCCAATTACGGCTAGTGGCACATTCACTAAAATCAGCATAGCTTGACCAACAGAGCCAAAAGCAAAGTAAAGTAACAATGCAATTAGCGCTAAAGACAGAGGTACAACGATAGCTAGTCTGTTTTGAGCACGCTGCTGGCTTTCGAATTGGCCACCTATTGCTACCGAGTAGCCTGAAGGTAGGTCAACTTTCTCAGCAATAACTTTTCTGATGTCGGCTACTACACTGCCCATATCTCTATTCTGAACGTTTGCTTGTATAACGACACGCCTTTGAACATCATCGCGCCTTACTTGAGGAGGACCTGATTCAAATGAAACAGTTGCAACATCACCTAAGCGTACCCAGGCACCTGTTGGTGACTGAATTCGAATATCTGAAATAGCTTCCTTATTTCGTCGATATTCTTCTTCAATACGCACATAAATATCATATCGCTCGTTACCATTGATGATTTGTCCAGCTTCGACCCCTCCAATACCATCTCGCACAACTTCCATTATATCAACAACTGAAAGTCCAAAGCGCGATAGCTCTTGCCTATTAGGTTTTACGACAAGTTGCGCTTCACCTGCAATTTGCTCAAGCGCAACATCTCTTGCACCATCAACACTCTTTATAGCTGCTTCGATCTCTTGCCCTTTAGTTGCTAAAACTTCTAACTCAGGACCAAATAACTTTATCGCCAACTGAGCTTTTACGCCAGATAGTAGCTCATCAACACGCGTTGCGATAGGTTGAGAAAAGTTGAGTAGCAACCCTGGGAATTCTTCTAAAGATCTCTCCATTTTTTCTTGAAGTTCATATCGATTAGATGCACTTGTCCACTCGGAAACTGGCTTCAACCCTATGTAAATTTCTATGTTATTAACAGGCTCTGGATCTCCACCTATTTCTGCTCGTCCAATTCGACTCAGGGCATAGGTTACTTCAGGAAAGGCCATTAATTTTTCTTCTAGAATTGGAGCCACAGTGAGCGCAGTATCTAAACTAGAAGAAGGTGCAAGGGTTACCCTTAAGTTAATCGTCCCTTCTTCTAATTCTGGAACGAACTCAGTACCAATGTAGGGAACCAACGCAAAAGCCGACACAACCAATAACAAAGAGGTTGAGATAATTAACTTGGTATGTTTTAAAGCGAATGTTAGACCCTTTCTATAGAGTTTATCTAATGGTTTAAGAACAAAGCTTTCCCTCTCTTTCACACCAGATTTAAATAGATAAGTTGCCAGTGCTGGTACTATAAACAACGCAACCACAATAGCAGATATAACAGCTAAAATGATGCTTATTGCCATAGGTTGGAATAACTTTGCCTCAACACCTTCAAAGCTAAATAAAGGCGTAAATACGACTAAAATAATAGAGGCTGCAAAAAAGACGGGACGAGCCACTTCTTTACCAGCATTTTGAAGCCGTAATTTAATACCATGCTCATCTTGTTCTACATCATGTGGATCAGTATCAGCACTAGGCACTCTTTCTTTTACAGTTTTTAAATGGGTAGAGTCTGGTCTATTTAAATGCTTAAACATATTTTCAACCATCACGACTGAACCATCAACTAGCATACCAATAGCGACAGCTATTCCGCCTAGCGACATTAAGTTAGCAGATATCCCCCACCAAGCCATGATCATTAACGCAATACCAATAGAAATTGGAATTGAAATTAATACCAAGAAGGTTGCACGTAAATTCATTAAGAATAGAGCCAATACAATACATATGAAAATAAATGCTAGTGAAAGTGCAACAACTACCGTATCAACGGCTTTTTCAATCAAATCAGCCTGATCATAAAATGGCTCAAAGCGAACACCTTTAGGTAATGCTTGATTAATCAATGGGATTCTTGCATTGATACCATCAATGGTAGCTTTAGTATTTGACCCCATGCGTTTTAAGACAATACCAGAGACAACTTCACCTAAGTTCTCTACTTTACCATTGGGTGATTTTCGCGTCATAGTGACAGCACCTTGACGAATTTCACTGCCCATTTCAACTTTAGCAATATCCGAAACCGTCACAACCGTCCCATCAACTGTTTTGACGGGAACTTGTTTAATATTACTTATTCCAGCGTCACCACTTTCAAACCAACCTGTACCTCTAATAACAAGCTGCTCTTGCCCACGATTCATATACCATCCGCCAACATTGGCATTGTTGTTATCTAGGGCACCAACAACGTCTTCTTGGGTTAAGTTATAAGAAAGAAGCTTAGATGGATCTACATTTACTTGGTACTGCCTAACAATACCTCCAAAGGAGAGTACATCAGTAACACCATCGACAGGCATAACGAGTAACTTCACAATCCAATCGTTAAGACTTCGAAGCGCCATAGCATCATAGCCTGCATCTTTATCAGAAATAAGAAGGTACTGAAATACTTGGCCCAGCCCTGAGGTGTTTGGCCCCATTTCGGGTGTCCCAACACCTTCAGGTATCAGTTCTTTTGCGGCTTGAAGACGCTCAAATACGAGTTGTCTTGCAAAGTAAATGTCGGTGCCTTCTTTGAAAACAACCGTTACGCCAGACAAGCCTGTTTTAGAAATTGAGCGCACTTGTTCTACATCAGGTAAGGCATACATTACCGCTTCAATGGGGTACGTAATGAGCTGTTCAACTTCTTCAGCAGCCAGTCCTGGCGCTTCAGTATTCACAGCAACTTGAACATTAGTAACATCAGGGAAGGCATCCAAATTTAGTTTTGGAATAACCATAATTGCGCCAACCATGGTGGCAAACAGCGCAATCAAAATCAGGAGTCTATTATTAACAGACCAATCTATTATTTTATTAAACATAGTTTTGCCCCTTAGTGGTTATGCGGATCGAATCCGCCTTTAGTGATTTCAGACGCAACAAAAAATGCACCTTTGGTTACAATTCGCGTTCCACTATCAAGGCCAATGATTTCTCTAAAACCACCTAAGGCTCGGCCTAGTTCTACTTCTACAGCTTTAAATTCTCCAGGGTGGTCTTCGACAAATACGGTCCAATCACCATCGGCACTACGGATCAATGCCTCTTCTGGCACAGCCATCACTTTCTGCTTTGTGGCGAACTGAAAGTAAACTTTTACAAACATGCCTGAATGGAGGTTATCATCCGAATTTTCTACTCCTAATCTAATAATTCGAGTACGAGTAATAGGGTCAATTGTATGGGCTTCTTGGATAACTTTGGCATTGTAACTCTGGCCTTCTAATTTAAGTACCGCAGGAGAGTCAATTGATAAATTAAGCTTTTTATTTGGAGAAACTTTTGCTTCAACCCATAATTGTTTTTCATCAGCTAGCAACATAACGGTATCCCCAGCATCAACACGTTGCCCTTGGATAAAGTCGTCTTGAAGCACTACTCCTTCACGCTGTGCCGTTAACGTATATTGCCCGAATGCCTTAATATCCTTATTAGAAATACTTTTAATTGCTTTTTCAGTTAACCCTAAAGCAATGAGTTTTCCGTATGAAGCGTTGTAAGTCGTTTCAGCTTGTAATAAGCGGCTTTCACTTACTGTTTTATTACCTAGTTTTTTAATACGTTGCCATTCCGTTGAAGCGATTAGATAGTCCGCTTGCGCTTGTGACATGGACTCACTAAATAGAGTGACCAGTTTTTGTCCCTTATCTACATGTTCGCCAAGCGCTGCATGGCGACTGATAATAACTGACTCTGTACGTGGGGATACCACATAACTTTTATAGCCATTAGCTTTTATTTCGCCAGGTGCATACACGGTGCTAAATTGATATTCAGGCTTAACACTTTCCACTTTGATGTTAGCAAGCGACATCTTCTTTGGATCAATAGTGATACCTTCTTCATGCTCTTCTTCCTCTTTATTATCACCTTCATGGCCGTGCTCATCATGACCATCTTTTTCTTCTTCATGTCCCTTTTCGTGATCGTCATGATCATTTTTATGTTCTTTTACATCTTGCTTCGAAACCTTTGCGACAGAACCAGTACCATCTGACGACTGTGCAAAAGCATGATGATTTGTAGTAAGCCCAACTAACAGGCTGCTAATTACTACGGCTAATAATTTTTTACTAAATATTGTATTCATTTTTGTAACCTATATTTTTGATAAATTTAAGATTTCGTTTTTCGCTACTGAAAAAGTAAACGTTCAAATCTCAAATTTTGATAACTGACCCATACTTAAAACGAAAGATATTTCTGCAAGCTTGAATTGATTTTCCAAACGTATTCCTGCGTGAAGACCTTCAGCACGTTGATTCAATGCAAGTAGGTAGTCAGAAGTATTGATGTCACCAGCTTCCCAGCGCTTATTTAATAAATTTGCGCTGCTATCTAATCTGCCTTGTGTGAGTTTTCGCCATTGCTCATAGTATTTTTTACTTACATTAAACGATTCATAATTAGCTTTTGCTTCAAAAGACTGCTTTCGATAAACCGACCGAAAGTTAGCCTCTGCTGCAATTGCTTCTGAATAAGCGGCTTTAACAGTATCTGAATAGTTATTTCTGATGTTTAAAGGAACTGAGAAAGTCAAACCAACCAAGTCTTCATCTCCACTTCTCCCTGCGCTAATTCCAATGGTTGGATTAGCTTTAGATTCCATAGTGGTTAGCTGAGCTTTAGTTTGTTGTCCCTTCCATTGCGCTTTAGCGAGTTTAACTTTTGGATGATCTTCAACCCACTGAGAGTTAAATGAATAGCTTGTTGCTCCAAAAGTAAATGAAAACAAATTGGCAGTATTAGACGTCCAATCAGGCAATAACTCCTGAACCTTTACCTCTGCATTTTTCAAAGCAATTTGCGACTCAGATATTTCACTGAAAATTTGGGACAAGTTTAAATAGACCAGTTCAGCGTCAAGTGGCTCTAGAAGTCCTGCTTTTCGCTTATCTTCAACAATTCCAACGAGCGTTTGTAATTGATTTTCTCTTTCTGAAAGTAACTGAGCCGCCTTTTTTGCTGCTTGCCAATTAACTATTGCAGTTAAAGCGTTAGCCTTTTTAGAATCGAGTAGAGATAACAACTGTTGCTGGTTTGCATAAACATCAATTTCACCAATGCTTTTATTTGCTGATTGCTTATCCCAAAAATCAATCGTTTGACTGATACCAATAGAGTAATTATCAAAATCCCCCTCTTTTTCATAGCTTGCTTCAAGCTCTGGGTTATATACGGCTTGAGTTAAGCTTTTTGCTCTATGATTACTTGCATTAAGTAACTCTTTAGCCGCAACAACTTCGGGATCTTTATTTATTTGACTATCTAGCCATGAAATATTTTTCTGTTTGCCATAACTGACAACTGAAAAACTCACAGCCATGCATAAAGACAGGACTAACCCTGTATTTTTTAAATATATATACATAAAAATTCTTAATTTTAAAATTAATAAACACGAACTATTTATCCTTTATTAAAGGATAAATAGGTCATTAAAAATCAATCTAATTAAGAAATGGGTGGACGAAGTATCGCCTCAAGGTAGGTATTTGTTTGATCAATTTGATATGGCGTTTTATTGATAATGTTTAGTTTGCCCGTGGTATTTGAATTACTGACTAAAATCCAAGATAAGTGACTGCCACTGCAATGACCGCAGTGATGACAATCTTTTTCATTATGCTGCTCATCATCTGTATTATCGTTTAAGGCATTTCGGTCATCGGCATGATCATGTTGAGTTTGAAGATGTTCTATATCAATCTGGTGATTCTCAGATGTTGAAGATGCGACAGCAGTTAACGATTGTAAAACAATCGAAACAACCAATAGCATTTTTAGTACAACATTAAGGTTCAAAGTTATTACCTAGTAAATATAGTAATTAAAATACTAGCAGAAACTATTTACTTAAACTAGCTTTTCCAGTCAGTTTCCACGCTTTTACATTAAATAACTTTTTTATTTGACTCTATAGCCACTATAGATTTTATACTTATTTTAATATTGTTTCGGAATGTTAAATATGTCAGAAAAATGTAGTGGTCAGTGTCAATCATCTCCTATCAACGGAGACTTAAAAATTGATACACAATTAGATAACTATAGTGGTGCGTTTGTCAGTACATATAAAGTGCCTCAAATGGACTGTCCTTCAGAAGAGAGATTGATTAGGTTAGCGCTTGACTCTATTAAGCCTTCCGTTGGGTTGCAATTTGATATCCCTAATCGATTGGTTAAAGTTTTCCATGATGACAATTTAGAAGAGATCACAAATAAACTTCAATCACTAAATTTAGGTTCTCAATTAGAATCAACAAAAAAAAGTTGCAGCACAGAAGCTGCAAAAGCAAAAAATCTAGCCCAAAAAAATGAGATGAAAGAAGCGTCAACGCTAAAATGGTTGCTGGCTATTAACGGGATCATGTTTTTTGTAGAAATAATTGCTGGGATTATTGCACAGTCTGCTGGCCTTATTGCAGACTCATTAGATATGTTTGCTGACGCTGCCGTATATGGTTTGGCTATTTATGCGGTAGGTAAAAGTATCAGCATGAAACTTAGAGCGGCACATATCTCTGGTGTGCTTCAGATTATTTTAGCGCTAGGTGCTTTGAGTGAAGTCGTAAGACGCTTTATTTATGGTAGTGAGCCTATGTCATCTTTAATGATGATATTTGGTGGAATAGCACTAATCGCTAACATTGCTTGTCTGTTTTTAATATTTGGCAATAAAGAAGACGGCGCTCATATGAAAGCGAGTTGGATTTTTTCCGCAAATGACGTTATCGCAAACATTGGCGTAATCTTAGCTGGCTTATTAGTTACAGTAACAAGCAGCCGTTATCCAGATTTAGTGATTGGTTTGATAATTGCCCTTGTCGTTTTAAACGGTGCTCGCCGCATCTTACAGCTAAAGTATTAGCTGAAATCAATCATGACCATTTATTTAAATTTTAAAACCATTATTGACACCTGTATAGCTAGTTTAAGTCTGGCTCAAACGGCTAAAGGTAAATGAACTTATGAAAAACAATACCTATATTCCACCACTACGATTTCATTGGTTAACGAGTTTTTATGACAGCCTCGTTGCTATCACCACGAGAGAAGCATTTTTTAAAAAGCTGATTGTTGATAAAGTTGCCAACGTCAAAGGAAACAATCTACTTGATGTTGGTTGTGGAACAGGAACGCTAACAAAATTAATAGCTGAAAAATCACCTAAACATACCGTAATAGGCTTAGATGCAGACCAAACCGCTCTAGATATTTCACAGAAAAAAGTTATAGGCAAAGATCTAAATATTTCTTTTAGACAGGGCTTTGGACAAAAAATGCCTTTTGATGAAAACTCTTTTGACATCGTAGTTTCAAGTTTGTTTTTTCACCACTTAAACAGTTCAGCTAAGCTCGCGACATTAACTGAAATTCGTCGGATACTGAAACCGGACGGTACTTTAATAATTGCAGACTGGGGAAAGCCTACTTCAATATTTCAACGGATATTGTTCTTTGTCGTTCAGGTATTAGATGGTTTCGAAACTACAAAAGATAATGTAGATGGAGTTATTCCCTCTTTGGTGGTTGAATCAGGGTTTACTCATGTTTCAGATTTAAACATAGTCCCAACGCCTTTGGGAACTATCAGACTGATTGAAGCGAACTAGATAACAATGAACCTAATGCACCCATCATATTTCAAACCATATATATCATACGTTATAATGATTTTAATCGCGGTGCAGTCTGTGTTTTTTTCGCTAGAAGAGCTTGAAATAAACTTGATAGAAAGTTCTTTTAACACATCACTAACTGAGTCAACTACCCCACTAAAAGCTTCAGAAACCTCCAATATATTTGAAGTAAATAATAGCAACAGTTCAATTGAAAATTGTAATTTTTGTTGCTGTTGTCACTTGTTTTTAAATGCAGATTCTTCTTGTAATATTTTACAAGCAATAGATCATTTTCCTACCTACGCCTTAGTTTCTCCTGAGCTAAAAGGCTATATGTCGGTGCCATTTCGTCCCCCTAAATACGCCTAATTTTTATATCAGATTTAAAAAGGTCAACATTATTGACCTAAATAACAATATAAATTTATAGGAAAGTATATATGGCACTTTATACCTGTGTGCATCGCAAGATAGAAATTTTGAGGTGTGTAACACCTCGGCTCAAATATATCGCGTTTCTCGCTTTGTCACTTTTTACATTTAATGTTTATGCATTTGAAAAGCAGTTAAATCTTCAAGAGGCAATACAGCGAACGCTTAAACAAAATCCTGAACTCAAAATATTTGATTTCAAACAAACCGCATTAATAGGACGAGAACAAACAGCAAGTTTAAATCCCGCTTATGAACTAGAACTTGAAGCCGAGAACTTTGCAGGCTCAGGTGAATTCTCTGCATTCGAAAGCGCAGAATTAACTGTCGCTCTATCTTCGGTTATTGAAATGGGAGATAAACGCTCAGCGCGAATTGGGCTTGTTTCAAACTCAAGAGCATTGCTCACTGCTGAAAAAGAGGTAGCAGCACTAAACTTGATGGCTCAAGTCACTGAAAAGTACGTGGAAGTACTTGCAGCCCAACAAAGAGTTATATTGGCAGATAATGCTCTGAAGTTAGCACAAGAAACGTTAGAGATTGTATCTCAGCGTAACCGCGCAGGTGCAACTCCTGAGGCTGAAGTAAAACGCTCAAAAGCAGTTATTGCTCAGGCAAATTTAACTGTTCAATCGGAACAAAAGCGCTTGGAATATTTAAAACTTTCTTTAGCGGCTTTCTGGGGAGAAAACTCTGTAACTTTCTCTGAAGTAAAAGGTGATCTTTTTCAGTTTGGCAATGATAGTGACTTCAACAGCCTTTTTGCGAAGTTAGAAAAAAATCCAGCGATTCAAATCTATGCAAGTGAACAGCGACTAAAAGAGGCCGAAATACAGTTAGCTAAAACGGAGTCAACTGCCAATATCAAATGGTCTGTTGGTGTTAGGCGCTCTCAAGAAGCTAATGATACGGCACTGGTCGCTGGTTTTAGCTTACCTTTGTTTGCTGAAAAGCGAAATTCTGGCGCAATCGCTAGTGCCTTAGCAGAGCGTGATCAAGTTGCTATAGAGAAAGAAGCGACTAAGTTAAGATTTAGAAATCACTTACTGCGAGCATACTCCAATAGAAAACAAGCCATACTAACGGCAAATTCATTAAAGCAGTCAGTTATTCCAATGCTTGAAGATGCACTGGAAGATACTCAAGACGCCTATCAAAAAGGTAGATATGGCTACCTTGATTATGTATCGGCTAGACAAGAGTTGTTAAATGCTCGGCGAACCCTTATTGACGCGGCATCTGCTGCCCTGATTTACGGCGCAGAGATAGAAAAACTAACAAACGAAGCGCTGTCACTCTAAATAAACATCACTTTAAGATTAATAACAATTTATTGATTCAGTTATTAACTGAATCGTTTAGGAATTAAAAATGAAAAACTATTTACTCGCACTATTGATTTTTATCGGGCATTTATCACCCATTCAAAGTGCTTTCGCTAGTGAAGATGAACATGAAGGCGAAGAAGGCATTAGCAAAATTAACAATAACATGGCAAAAAGAGTTGGTGTTGAAACAGCCTATTTAGCTTCAAAAACGTTGAACCAAACTATCCCTGTATACGGCGCTACGACGATAGGCGCTGAACAATTATTTCAAGTTGGCGCTAGATATAATGGCGTTATAAAGACAATAAACTCCACTGTTGGTGATAAGGTAAAAAAAGGCGATCTATTAGCCGTTATTGAATCTAACGAAAGCTTAAATACCTATAAGATAATTTCCCCTGTTTCTGGGACTGTTTTACAGAGAAATGGAAATATTGGCGGTATCACACAAAACACCAGCTTGTTTGAAATCGTCAATTTTGACACGTTGTGGGCCGAATTTAAGGTTTTTACTAGCCAGTATAATCAAATCAGAGTCGGTCAGTCTGTTGATATTGAGCATGGTGAACAAGCATTCAACTCAACCATCACCAATATAATTCCAGCTATAGATCAGTCATATGTTTTAGCACGTGTACGTTTAAATAACACTGAGCTAAACCTAACCTCAGGCCAATTATTAATGGGTAGCGTAAAGATAAACCGATTTGAGGTGGATTTAGCCGTCGAGAAAGTTGCCATACAAGAACTGGGAGGACAATTTGGTGTCTTTGTAAAAGAAGATGAAGAGTATGAGTTTGCACCACTTGTCCTCGGTCGTTCAGACAAAAACTATATCGAGGTCATTGATGGCCTCAGTAAAGACGCTGAATATGTAAACAAAAACAGTTATCTGATTAAAGCAGATATATTGAAATCTGAAGTAGAAGACGACGATTAGGAGACGCAATATGATTGAATCAATTTTGCGTCTTGCAATAAATAGGCGCTACTTAGTATTAAGCTTGCTGATGGTAATCATCGGCGTTGGTATGTGGAGTTATCAAAAACTTCCCATTGATGCAGTTCCAGATATAACAAACGTACAGGTACAAATAAATACTTCTGCTCCCGGTTATTCACCTTTAGAAGCAGAGCAAAGGGTAACCTTTCCTGTAGAAACCGCGTTAGCTGGACTACCAAAACTGTCTCACACCCGTTCCCTGTCAAGATATGGTTTATCCCAAGTAACCGTTATTTTTGAAGAGGGAACAGATATTTATTTCGCACGCAACTTAATCAATGCCAGACTAGCTGCGATAAAAGGCGTTATTCCCTCTGGCTTAGAGCCAGAAATGGGTCCTATTTCTACAGGGCTTGGCGAAATATTTATGTATACAGTGCAAGCTTCTCCTGACGCTAAAATGTCTAATGGAGAACCTTATACCGCTATTGCCCTGAGGGAAATTCAAGACTGGATCATTAAACCGCAATTGGCTCAGGTTAAAGGCGTCATTGAGGTCAACAGCATCGGCGGCTACAACAAGCAATATCACATCACGCCGAAACCTGAAAAATTACTTTTTCATCGTGTAAGCTTTGAAGAAATATCTGATGCATTGCGTAAAAACAATGATAACCGTGGCGCTGGCTATATTGAGCAAAACGGACAGCAAGTGTTAGTACGCTCCATTGGGCAACTAGCGACAATGGATGAAATCCTCAATGTCATCATCAAAAAGAACGATGGTATTCCTGTAAAAATAAGTGATGTTGCCAATGTTGCTATAGGAAAAGAACTTAGAACAGGGGCTGCTACTCGTAATGGCATTGAGACAGTGCTTGGTACAACCATGATGCTGATTGGTGAGAATTCTCGTACCGTTGCCTTAGATGTAGAACAGAAACTCAGTGAAATACAAAAATCTCTTCCAAAAGGCATTATCGCAGAGCCTGTTTATGATAGAACAACGTTAGTAGATAAAGCGATTGCAACCGTTACCAAAAACCTCGTTGAAGGTGCGCTATTAGTTATCGTTGTACTTTTCTTGTTGCTTGGAAATTTACGCGCCGCATTAATAACAGCCGCCGTAATACCACTATCAATGTTAATGACAATTACAGGTATGGTACAAGCAGGAGTATCTGCTAACTTAATGAGCCTTGGTGCATTGGACTTTGGTTTGATAGTGGACGGGGCTGTCATCATCGTTGAAAACTCTGTTCGTCGGTTAGCTGAGGCGCAACACAACGGTCATAGGCAAGACCTAAGGGAACGACTAAATACTGTTTTTGAAGCCACTTCAGAAGTCATACGTCCAAGCCTGTTTGGTGTAGCCATTATCACAGTGGTATACATACCCATTTTCACCCTAACTGGTGTTGAAGGGAAAATGTTCCATCCTATGGCGGCAACTGTCGTAATGGCGTTAATATCAGCCATGATCCTTTCAGTTACACTGGTTCCTGCTGCTGTTGCGATATTTATGAAAGGTAAAATCAGCGAAAAAGAAAGTGTTGTTATTCGTTCAACCAAGTCTATCTATAAACCATTGCTAATTATGGCAATGAAATTTCGTTGGATTATTGTTTCATTTGCAACGCTGTTAATGGGGTATAGCCTTTGGTTAGCAACTACGCTTGGGACAGAATTTGTTCCACAATTAAATGAAGGTGATATTGCACTACAGGCGTTAAGAATTCCTTCGACTGGCCTAGAGCAATCAGTAGAAATGCAAGAAGTACTTGAAAAACGTATTAAAGTATTTCCTGAGGTTGATAAAGTATTTTCGCGCATCGGTACTCCAGAAGTTGCGACTGACCCAATGCCACCGAGTATTGCTGATATCTTTGTTATATTAAAACCACGCAAAGATTGGAATGAACCTTCAAAACCGAAGAGTGAATTAGTTGAAGAAATGGAAGAGGTATTGAAAAACATTCCTGGCAACAACTATGAATTCACTCAACCTATTCAAATGCGTTTCAATGAATTGATTTCAGGTGTTAGAGCAGACGTAGGTATCAAAGTATTTGGCGATGATTTGGATCGGTTATTACTGACCGCAAAAGATATTCTAAATATTGTGAAAACCGTCGATGGTGCAGCAGATGCCCGAATGGAACAAGTCACAGGTGTTCCATCTTTATCGGTAATCCCTAAACGCGAAGCGCTTGGTAGGTATGGTTTGAGTGTTACTGAACTGCAAGACTGGGTTGCCACAGCAATAGGCGGTGAATCTGCGGGGATCATTTATGAAGGTGACAGACGGTTTGAGTTAGTTGTTCGTTTACCAGAGCAAATAAGAACGGATATCGATGGCTTGAAGTATCTGCCGCTTCCACTTGAGAATGGTAACTATGTGCCACTTGAAGAATTTGCAGAGCTTAAATCAGAGTATTTACCTGCTCAAATTAGCCGTGAGAACGGAAAAAGAAGAGTTGTGGTTACCGTCAATGTACGTGGTAGAGATTTAGGCGGTTTTGTCAAAGAAGTGAAAGCTAAAATTAATCAGGAAGGAGAAATCCCAGCAGGATACTGGCTTGATTATGGCGGAACGTTTGAACAACTAGAGTCAGCGAGTAAAAGATTAAGCTTAGTTGTGCCGATCACATTAGTTGTTATCTTAGGTATTTTGGTTATTGCATTTGGTTCATTAAAAGATGCATTGATCATTTTCAGTGGCGTGCCTTTAGCATTAACTGGGGGCGTATTCTCTCTTTATTTAAGAGACATGCCTTTATCTATTTCGGCAGGTGTCGGCTTCATTGCATTGTCAGGTGTTGCCGTATTAAATGGCTTGGTTATGTTGGCTTTTATTCGAGACCTTTGGCATGAAAAAGGCGATCTTTACTTAGCGATCATTGAAGGTGCCATCATTCGTTTAAGACCTATTTTAATGACGGCACTAGTTGCAAGTTTAGGTTTTATTCCAATGGCGCTAAACACTGGAATTGGAGCAGAAGTACAACGACCACTAGCAACAGTTGTTATCGGCGGTATTGTATCTTCTACCATTTTAACTTTGTTTGTATTACCTGTTTTATATCAGTGGGCGCATGGCTCAGAGATTAGTAAACAGCAATCTGACGAAATTTAATGCCCCAAAAGCAGCTTAATTTATGTTTAAGCTGCTTTTATATTTAATCTTTTTTATTTCAACTTTTAAAGTTTAATTCGCATCGTCTCGGCAACTTTCATTTAAAAACTCAAACTCTATCGTCGTATGCGATAAATGATAGGAAGCTAATTTAGTTGCAACTTCTTGTTTAAGTCTAATTAAGTTTTCAACTTCAAAGTTGTCACTCAGCTCAAGATGAGCTGTTAAAACGTGACTTTCACCATCTAGTGACCAAAAGTGCATGTGATGGATACCATTAACTTCTGGAAATTCCATTAATGATTGTTTAATACGTTCTTGGGTCTCTTTTTCTGGTGCCGCTTGAAGAAAAAGTACCAACGTTGATTTCAAGTTTCTAAAAACGTTAAATAAGATAAATAGCGTGAAGCCAATTGATAATAAAGGGTCTAAAATTGGCAGTTCAACAAAAAAAAGTACGACAGATACAATAAGAACAGCAACCCAGCCAAGTACATCTTCAAGTAGATGCCATGTCAGCACTTTTTCATTTAGTGTTTCACCCGCTTTTAATTTAAATACCGCATATCCGTTAACGACAACACCGAGTATGGCAAGTCCCAGCATCCCCTCAACTACAGGCATTTCAGGATTGGACAACCTCGGTATTGCTTCAAATAAAACCCAAATAGAACCAATAATCAAAACGATACTATTTACCAATGCACCAAAAAGTGTAAGTCGGCGATAACCATAACTGAATTTGTCTGATGCTTCTTTATCTGAAAAACGACTTAAAATCCACGCAAAACCTATTGAAAGACTATCACCAAGATCGTGAACTGCATCAGCCATTATCGCGGTACTGTTGGTTAGCCAACCGCCAATAAATTCAATAATAGTAAATATCACATTAAGAAAAAACGCCCAACCAATGCGGTCGTTTTTTTCATGATGGTGACTGTGACTATGGTTGTGCATTTTGTACCTCCAGTGCTTTTGTATTTCTAATTTTTGATACATTCATATTAATCAAATGACGGATCACGCGTTGATACAACCAACGTTTTACTCCTGATAAATTTGTGCCTTTTTCTAGGTAAAATTCATCAGGGGAATTATAAAGTCCAAAGTCGTCATGGATACCTTCTTTTTGAATATAGGTATCCTCTCCACGCCAATCTGTATCTGGTGATGAAAAGCACTTTGTCGCAACACCATAACCACAAAAATCATCTTTTTCTTGGTTAAACTTCTGCTGTAGTGAGGTTAAGTATTGCCTATCTAATATAAAGCCCTCTAAATTAATCCAGTGCCCATCAAAATAAACTTCTACCCAACTATGGATAATATATTTAGGTGCTAGCCAAAATATATAGCTGGGAATGGCACCTTTTTGTAATTGCTGATCAATGGTAAAACCATGGAAACGACACCGGATACCTAATCCACGCAAGAGTGCCATTAATAGATTACCCTTAGTATTACATTGCCCATAACCATCTGCTAGCACATCGCTTGCTGCAATATCATCGCTTTCATTATAGCCGAAGAGAATCTCATCTTTTACAAACTGATAAGCGGCACCAATTTTGTTGAAATCATCCAAATTTTTCCACCCTCGTTTATTAATAAGAGATTGGATATTCTTGTGTTCAAAATTAACAACATTCGTATTATTTAAATATTTCTCAGCCATTTTATACTCCGGTTAACTTGTATATTATTACTATAAATCCTATAGTAACTATAGAGTCAAGTTTGTTAGGGAATTTTATGAAAATAGGCGAGTTCTCAAAAAAATCAGGTTGTTCAATACAGACAATTAGATATTATGAAAGAGAAGGATTGCTGTTAAATCCAAACCGTTCAGAAGGTAATTTTAGGCTGTATGATAGTAAAGCACTAAAACAATTGGAATTCGTAAAACATTGTCGCAGCCTAGATATATCACTCAATGATATTAAACGTCTTATCGAATTAAAAAATAAGCCAGAAGAAAGCTGCTCTAGCGTTAATGCATTAATTGATCAGCAACTCGCATTAGTGAATAAGCGCATGAAAGAATTAAGAGCGCTTAAAGCAGAGTTACAACAGATGGCAAGTGCTTGTGGTTCAAATAATACTATTGAAGCATGTGGGATCATAAAATCTTTAGATAGTTAATCCTTTTAGGGTTATGCAGGCAGAATATAAATCGTTAACACCTACTACTGTTAATACCACTTTGTTAAGATTTACCAACAGTAATTGCACGCTCCGACATAAAATCATCTGATGCGGCATAAACTGTTCCAAAATATGAATCCCAGCTTTTCCCTTCAAAAGCAGTAATCAAGTCAACTAGTTGATGAAACTCACCTCCAGATTCTGAAAGGTGTTGAGCATCCCACAGTTGATCAAGCCGCTTTAACGCAGACGTTAACTCTTCCTGATTACTTATTTTATTTGCTGACAAAATATCTTTTACATCAATTCGTGAACAACTATCATGCTTTTCATCATTAGGCTCAATAACAGTCAAACTATCACCACACATGTCAGCAAAGCACTTCTGGCAAAGATCAATACTGATTTGATTGCCATCACCGTGAATACTTCCATAGCCACATTTATGATCAATACTTATAAACTCATGAAATTCGTAGTCATCTTGAGTTGCTTGTTCGCCACAACCATCACAAGTTAGTTTAGAGATCACTTTAACAACTTTATCTTCAAAATTTTTCATAATTACTCTAAGTTTTTTTGCTGATTTTTTAATAGCGTTAACTCTTCAGTGTTCTTGTCTACAGACAATAAAACAAGGCTATCTTCGGTTAATAAAATGCATCGTTTCAACGGATGATGATGATCATCTAACCGCCTCAATATTGAGTTTAGCTCGCGTTTAAACTTAGCTGGCCTAAGCACCTTACAGCTTAAGTTGGCAATTTCTAGGCTGGAACTACCCATGCTTTTGAATTCAATCAAATCACCAACTTCAAAATAGTCACTGAATTTATCTTTTGGCAGTGAAAATAATACACTGCTATCTGAATCATCTTCAAATTCAGTTGGGCACCTATTTACTTTGACTTCAAAATTTTCATTGAGATGATCGACTGAGGTTATTGTTGCTCTTTGATTAAGTTTCATTTGACCACCGTTCAATGTAATCGTTTTGCATCTTCACGCTCTAATTTCTCTCTTGCTTCAATTACTTCAGTAGGTGAAAGCAACAAATGTCTCATGACTACAAATTCAGATAATCTCAACTCAAAACTTTCGGGTTTATCTTCAGTGACATAGCAATTATCACTTTTTGTAATAAATTCAAAATTATTTTGTAATTGAATTAGTGATGTTATTATTCGTTGACCTGCGGGAAATCGATACGTTTGATCTGAATGAACAATACCGAATAACATTTCCCCAAGAAATATTTTCTCACCATTATGGAAATCAAAAACACTCAATACTGTTGCTTCTTTTAAGAATGTTTTCATAGTGCATTCACCAGCCAATCCACGTGAGCAAAAGGTCGCAAGATCATTAAGTAATAGGAGTTATTGAAAACAATTCGAAATTTACATGCATCTTTACGAGATAAAAGTGAATCATTAATCCATTGGTTTTTCGATGAATAGCACTTTTCACCGTCCTCGATTTTGTTCAGAAAAATGCACTCAAGAGTTAATCTTTCACTTCCTAAATTTAAAATAAACACCTGCTTTTCTTCAGTATCTTTTATCCGAATATTAATATTGGAGGCGTGTCCAATGTCAGTGATTGACAAATGCGGTGATAATGGGAAACCATATACCAGATAATTTTGATTATTTATTTTAAAATAAGAAGGATTGCGGTCAGGAGTATCTGATTCAAAATTTGATAAGCAGTCACAGCTATCACCTACCCATTTTATATGTTCATCTATTTTTATTCTTTCTTCGTTTGTTTTAGCAGTTGAGTCATCTGATTGTGTAAGATTCGTATGAAGTGAATGCTTTACGTTATCAACAGAGAACTCATCAAATGAAACTTTTGTTGCTAGAAAACGGAATGGTATTTCATTGATTAACAGATCAGTGCTTAAAACAGCGTAATGATCTTGTAATGAATCAAAACATAGTTGCCAATCCAATTCGATGTTCTCGGCATCTACAATGTATTTTGACTCATTCTCAAGACCAAATAATTTATATAAATTTGAAATCAAATCAATATCAGAAATATTTATTACTGCCTTCGATTCTAGTCGAATCGCCATTTGTTCTATTTCTAAATGAAGTTCTTCAATTAATTCTTTATCTTCCACTTCACAGATCAATACGTACTTTAACTTTTGATATTCAGATAAAGCCCCAAAACTTGATGCATAATTAAATTCAGCTATTGAGTCGCATAAATCTTCAAAGTCTATATGTTGGTAGATAGTTTTTGCTAATAAATCATAACCAAATGATTCAGGTAAATTTAGAGATTTTGCAAGAAGTTTAGCTTGGAGTTTTAACTTTAAGGTTAATGTGTCTGATGTGATCATTTAGTTATCCATAAATTAAAACAAACAACAGCCTACTAACGCCAGTTTGTTAATTATGAAAACCAAATTTTTACGGATGCTCTGCTTCATCGTTCATATTTAAATATCAGCTAAATATGTGTAGGCATAGGCTGTCCGTTCAGCCTTTTTTGCTAATATATATGAGAGTAAAACGATTGTAAACAGAACAGAATTATACATATCTGTATAATTTAAAAGGATTTTATTTTATTTTACTTTTAAAATCAGTTGGTTCAATACCGAAAATTTCAACAACGCTATTTTCGTTTATTTTTATTTTTTCAACCCTTTCATTAAAACGAGACAAAATATTATTCATATCAGTATTGAGAAATTTCAGAAGGAAGTCTTCTGCTTTAGGGTGTAAAGCCGCTAATATCAAATTTTTATTTTCAAAGGAGTCAGACTTCAGCAATGAAATTAACTGTCCATAACTATCACAGCCATAAACAACATAGGACAACATTTCTTGGCTTTGGCCAAGCGGAATAGATAATTTTTTCGAAAGCCTTTTGGCTTGCCTTTTAACATTGTTAAGCAAGTCTTCATTATTAAGCAACATGTTTTCACCAATACAAAAATACGCAACAAAAAGCCCACGCTCTTTTTGTCGAGTAAATTTTATTGGTACACATTCGCTACGCGAATTTACTATCTATTCAAAGTATATCCATTTCGTTCATCAATCGTGGGAACTGGCCTCTTTGATACGGCCTGACTTCACAAGATTAAACATACAAAGCCATGTCTATTATTACACTAAATTCCACTTTAAGTAATATGATAAACAGTTTTTACTGCATTGATATTATTCATCAAGGTAATACATATCATGGCTAGAAAATTTTTCTCGATTAGACGAACTTTAATACGAGCAGCATCCATAATTAGGAGGATTGAAGCACATTAAGCCTTTTCCATTGGAGCCGTAACAAATAGCCCTCCATTACTTACTATATCTTTAAATACACCTGAAATAGTATAATCAACTAATGCTGCTGTCGCAGCTTCTAGAAATTTAATAAGAACTTCGCCATAGTGATTGTGATATTGATAAGACATTTTTAAATCTGTCGCAAATTTAGATTTGTTGAAAACATACCTTGCGAAATCTTTTCTTTGTTGAAATGGTAAGTACTGACCGTCAATAAAATATAAATATTCGATGCCTTCGTCACCAGCAACACTTACATTTTGCTTAATTAAAATTTTTGAAAACTCGTACTCTTTTAGTATTTCAAATAACATAAAGTGCAGGATTTCCCGATCTTTATTGCTAAAATTCTTATTGCTAAGTAGCTCTTTTTTCAACTCTTCTTTTAATTCACTTTTATAAAAACAATTTACGCTCATTTTGTTACCTTAATATTATTTTTTATGCCATCTCCTATCAATTAACTCCTGACAATCATTTTTACACAACTAACAGATTGAAATCTATACTAAAAAACAAATATTCGAAAATATTATTTGTCTCTGTTTAATTAATAAAAACATAGCTTTCAAGGTAACCAATAAAATTGATACTCTGTTACTAATAACGTTTTGATTAGTTTTTCCAAAAAAGACAGTAAATTGCTTTACAGACTTATTGCACAAACTGAAAACAAGTGTGTCGGAATATATCGATCTCAAGTGGGCTTTGGATTCATTATCGGCTACAACCCCAACAGACCCCAGTAGTTGAGCTAAATACACCAATTGACATACAAGTCCCTTGTCAAATTAACAGGCTCAGAAATAGAGATTTATTGAGCCTGTCTCAAGGGATTTATTAATTCAAAAAAGGCCAGAGCAATAGTACCTAACTACTTTAATAAATCCTTCAGGCCGTTGTACTGACGAGGGTTTAGCAATATAACTCCCGTAGATTTAGAAACCAAACGAACCATTTCATCATCCCCCTGAATTTCAAGCTCTTCGCTAGCATATTCCGGTAAATCAAATAACAAAACTCTTAAGGATTTCTTCTGTTCAGTAGTCAATACCCCTTGCGCTACAACCGTATTAGCATGATCAGATTCAAAACCATGTGATTTTATCGTATCGGTCAACGATACAACTTCTGTCCTTAGCGATTTACCATCAATTTCTTTTTGCACTTTCTCTAATAGATTATTTCGTTGTTCTAATTGGCTGATATACGCCTTCACTCCTATCGGCAATTCTGAAAGCTCATCCTCATCATCTTTGCGATCAACTTTAATCAAAGATTTGTAAAAGCCTATTAGCTCTTTATATTTTTTACTGCTGTCGCTACCATTGCCAAATGCACCTTTTCCTGGCGTCTTGAAATTTTCAACACAATAGTCTCCAATTTCTTCATAAGTAAGCTTCTTATTATTGAGGAGCAAGGCTCGACAGGCTTTAGATACATTTGTTAAACCTTTCTTTAACCTTTTATCTTTAGCCTCTTCGATCATTTTTTCTGCTTCACTGTCTGCAAATAAAAAGTCCATTATTTCTTCTCCTCTATTTTTAATAAATCAGCTTCAAGAGAAGTCAATGATTGTCCTAGTTGCATGAACTTTTCTTCTCCTAAATTTGATAATAGGACTCTTGGATCATCAAATTCATCATCATCAAATGAGCGACCAAGCTCTTTTGTTATGCTTGACAATTTATACAATATTGCCGCCCGTTTAACTTCATCATTGGGCACAAATAGCAAAGGGTTAGTGTTTTTAGATAACGATGCAAACTTAGTGCAAAACTTTTCTAATTGTATCATTGATATTGTACTTTCCTCTCCAATAATCCCTAGAACGGCTGCTTGAGTTGTTCTTTCCATAGCAGCATCAAATACCCCCATTGATTCCCACTTTAAATCATTAGGATCGGTTATTGTGCCAAACTCAATCGGCAGTTGCTTATTTTTTGAGTCTAACTTGGCTACTTCGATAGTTTTCCTCAACATTAAATCCCGTCTTTTTAGTTCTTGAACCCGATGAGCCAAAAGGGCTGTAACTTCATCAGCCTTTTGTGAAAATTTTTCTGAAATTATTTCAGCTCTTTGATAGTCTGAATGATTGAAAGCCTCTTGTGACTTAGTTAAAAAATCAATGCGTTGGCTAACTAATTCCTCAACCTCACTTGCAACTTCATTCAAATAATATATTTGCTCAAGAAGAAACCTGGGGCCTGTTTTCCAATATCTACAGTTACCACACCGAAGCGAACCACCTTCAACGGATGAAATTTCAAATACTTCCATTTGACGAGTGTACTTAATATTTATTCCACCAGTTTCACAATCAAAACTATCACAGACACCCCCTTTCATTACTTTTGGCTTTCCGCCTTTTGTCATGTCAGGACGCGGAAATTTCTCACTTTGCCATTCAGGAACTAAACTAAAAAGATCTATTAAAGTCTCTCCATCTCGTAATCCAAATTCTAAATAAAGCAACTCATTCTCTGTAGCAACTCCGGCTTTCTTCTTGCTTTCTAACAGTAGTTTTCGGTACATCGCTTCTGTTCGTTTATGGTAATACAACGTCATAATCGAAGTGTTATGCCCAACCAAAATCTTAACAATCTCTTTATCAAGACCCCGATCTAGTAAATCAGTTATTCCAAATACTCTAAGCGTATGAACATCAAATAAACAATTTTCACCTTCATCAAAAACGACAATGTGATCAGCATATTGCGGATAAGTTTCTTTATACTGTTTTTCAGCTTCCTTCATTAATAATTTGAATAACGTTCTGACATTATCAGCCTTAGTAGGCAGATATAAGTTAGTTCGACTGGTATCTGCATCAGAAACCCTAGGCATTGATAAATCTCTAAAGAGTGGCGTGAAATATGGGAGATTTACCCAAATCTTAGGATCATACTTACCCGAATCTTCATCAATAACTTTGACAGGCTCAATATCCAATGGAGAGTAGGTATTATTAAATACCCTTTGTTTTTCAAGTATGTTGTAAACATCAACTACATCTTCAATATCGCAATCATATGGCCAAGGAATTGTATATCCGGTATATCCCTTCTTTTGTAGTGAATACCCTTTGGTTTTATTTGTGTTGATATATAAATTTAAACTCTCATTTCCTTGCGCCTGTTCTGAAGAAAACACACCCGTTTGGGTATATTTTTTTGTATGTGTTTCACCATCAGGATATCTAAACCCTGCCAATGGATGAGTATTTTTAATAAACGCTCCCGAAGTAATATCCCAAATTAGTTTGTCCAACAATCCTTCATCCAACCATCTCACTTGATGGAGCCTCAAAGGGAGAATTAATAAAATATGAAGAATGTAAGGGATGTTATATGCAAAAACACTATCTCGAATGCCCGTTTCTTTATTTAGCAATGATAAAGTACTTCTAGGTAAATTATCCTTTGCAAATTGATAGTCATCTTTCTTTAAAATATCCAAAGCCATCTTATGAATAACAGATGGCATAGCGGCTCTAGTAGTTTGGCTATTAACAGGGGTTGCAGGGAAAACCTTTTTGGATTCAGGAAATGGGTTTGTATAAGCTTTATTATCTGATAATCGACTGGCATTAGTGACATGCTCAAACATCTGATGAACTGTTGACCAAATGTTTCGAACAGTTCCATCTCCAGCTTCAACTGCATTCAAATAATCATAAAACGTTTTATCTGAAAATTTAAACAAGGGGTCTTTGAACATAATGACATTAAAATCAACTATTCTACTGATCTCACTTTTGTACTCATCAGAAAGAGATATATACCAATCGACAAAATGATTAATACGATTAATTGTCTTTTTGTTACAGTTAGATGCAGTATAAGTGCTAATTTCATCGAATAATGAATCTGGAATTAATCCTTTTGCCCATCCTAAATTTAATGACTTTCTTTCATTTCCGCTATTTAAAATCCGCCTCATACTCGTCGCGCTAAGATAAGAACGATCAAATTTCTTAAAACCGTCTTGTTCAATCCAACTCGAATCAGTCTCAAGCTCGTCAAAAAGCTCTCTTAAAATTTTATAAGGAAGGTGTTTAGAAGTATTATAATCATTGTCCCTATACTTCCCTCTCATTGTTTCAGAAACGTCCCTAGCTAATGACTCAGGAAAATCGGCCATTGATTGACAAGTTGAAGATAGATATAAAGACGAACAAAAATCCTTCAATGAACGCTTTTGCTGTTTGTCTTTCGTTTCTAACAATTTTGCTCCCATCAAGTCGGATTTCAATTTACAATCTGGCAAATAACTAACGACATCATGAAGCAAGCTTTCTTTTTTAAAACTAAATGGCAGTACTATAATTTTACTGTCAGCAAGTTCGAATAATAGCTCTTTTGTTATCAATGATATTCTTTCAACGGTATTTGAAAATAACGTTCTCGTTTTTTGACCTTTTTCACCTAAACAAAAAAATTCACTCTCAAAAAGTGTAAAATCTTTAACATCTACGCTAGGCTCCAAGTTGAAAACAATCCTTGGTAGCAGCATGAGTAATGGTGTGTCCATAATACTATTAACATCAACAAAACCGTTTACTTTATATTTTTTTATTGTTCTACCGTCAGAAGAAAAATTATATCCAACGCGTTGAGCCAAATAATAAATAAACTTAATAAGTGAATCATTCTCTATTCCTTTGAATGTTTCCATAATATTCAAAGAGCTAGCTGAGGATTTTTGTGGGTGAAAACCTACATTTAAGTTTTCGAAATTGTTCTCTACTGTAAACTTTATGAACTCATAGGCTTTTTCTTTACGTTCATCAATAGCTATGTCTGTCAAAAACTTAAAGTGGAATAAAGTAAAAGGGGACTGAATAATTTGCTTAGAAGATAAATTTCGCTCGTCAAATCCAACTAAATATTTATCAAATTTTTCAAACACTGATGCTATAAATCTAGTTTTAACTTTATTTTCTAAAAAGTGGGCTAAATCACCAATTTGTTCTAATTTATTACGATCAACAACAATTGTATCTAATGTTGCGTTATAACTAACTGGCCGATTAGATATAAAGCCTAAACCAGAGCTTAATTTTGAAAGTGAAAAGTCAATTTTACAAACTCCTTCAAAATTTGACCATTTATCAAATTGTTCTTCTAAACTAAACTTTCTCATTTTTTACCCCAATCACTAAAATCTAACTCATCCCATATGGATGTTTCTTTCATTGCTATTTGTCTTTTTACTTCTTCTGGCGATAAGTTGTAATAAATATCTGTACTAGTTTCCCTTTTATGACGAAGAATTTTCTGTGCATCCTTTTGGCTAACTTTTAAGACATTTGCACAATAAAACCCCGTAAAGTGCCTCATGACATGTGAATACAACTCTTTCCCTGTTATCTTTGCAGAATGTCTTCTAAAACGACTTTCATAAGCATCAACTGTCATCGGCATATCATTATCTGTATTACATAATAAATATGGATGAGAACGTCTTGATTGCATTAAAAGCTTGGGAACAAGACGAGTAAATAATTCTTGAGCGTATCCACAGGTCCACTCAAGTAAGTGACCATATTTTTCATTCGGATCACGTAGTTGAACACCTTTCCAGCCTGCGTGATATCGATGTCGTGTATGAAGATTGGTTCGTACTGGAAGTCGTGATAGGTAATCTATATTAATATCATCTAAATCAGAGATGGCTTTATGTTGACGTAAACACGACTTTAAAACTCCTATTCTAGGAACGAGCTTATTCTTTTCAGGTGAAAATGTTTTTCCTTTATTAGGGTCTGAAATAATAACTTCAGCCAAACTCCCTTGATAAACGATATCTGATACAAAAATATGTAAATTTTCTGACTCTCTTAACCCAGTGAAGCCACTTAATAAAAATGCGGCTTGGTAGTTAATATTTTCTTCACTATCGATAAACTCTTTTAATTTTTTGGGTGGAAAGTACTTAATGATTTTCGAATTACCTTGATCAAAAAATTCATTATCATAATCTAATCCTGTTTGATTACGATCATCGGCCATCGCATCTTTAACTGAAGCAATATGTTCTAACAACTTAAAATTAGTTTTCTTTTCAAAAGCACTGTATCTAACCGTCATTTGATGAATCATGTCATCACTAACGAGTTCTGTGACATTTAGATAAGTTTTACAGTAAGACTGATACTTTTGAAATTGAGTAATACTTTTACGGACATCTGCATATTTAGTTTTCTTCCAGAACAAGCCTAAATCACACACACCGTTTTTTATAGTTCCATGCAATTTTGCACTAAAGTAATCGATAATAAGCTCATGCCCACTATCCAAATAAGCCTGATGTTTATCCTCATTGGCTAAGTAAAATTGATAAATATCTGCTACTACTTTGAATATTCTTCTCAGCGCTGCATCTTTCCCTCTTCCAATATCCATCTGCTCTTTAGTAAATGACAATAAAGAGAAAGAAACCTTGCCGTCTACCAAATAAACAAGAGGAAAATCTTTTTCAAATTCCTTTGTTCTGACATAACGTATATAGTGACTACGTGAACCTAAGTTGTTTTTCATTTTTATTCTTCTAAGATTATTTGTGTTGTTATGTGTGGTGACGGAACTTACTGAAACACACTGACATTATTTATTAGTATTCACATTAAATTTTACATTAAACTTGATTATATTTTTAATTTAAGTCTTATTTGTATATTTTTATGTGGGTTTATCTTGACGGAATAAAAGCTAATCGCCCGAGATGAAGCTTTACATTTAACCGGTACTCAGCACATTTTGAACCTATGGAAAGATGGAAAAGACGACCCTGAAATGGCTGAAGTTAGTAGAGATATGCGCGACGATGGCTTGCAAATATTCTTAGATGTGGTTGAACAAGAAAAAGAGTGGGCTCAGTACCTATTCAAAGATGGCTCAATGATAGGTTTAAATGCTGAAATATTAAATCAATACATTGAATATATTTCAAATCAGAGACTTAGCTCAATTGGGTTTGATGCTCCCTTTGATATTAAAAGCAACCCGTTACCATGGATGAATGCCTACTTGGTGAGTGACAACGTACAAGTCGCCCCTCAAGAAACTGAAATATCAAGTTATTTAGTTGGTCAGGTGGATTCAACCATTGAAGCAGATGATTTTGATGATTTCGACTTATAACACGCTAATCATTGTTTTTTGATCTAGCATGTTTCAACAATGATTTATCACCAATAATGTCACAAAAAATACGGGTTGATGGACAAGAGATAGTCTTTCTTGAACAAGATAAAACCATTTTAAATGCCCTTGATCGCGCTGATATTGAAAGTCATTACCATTGTCGTGATGGCTTTTGTGGCGCGTGTCGCTGCAAACTGGTCAAAGGTAAAATTAGCTACCCAATTGAACCCATTGCTTATGTTAGCGATGGAGATATTTTAACCTGCTGTTCTTTACCCTTAACCGATATCGAACTCGACATTAATAATCATTAATACTGTTGAGTTTCACTCAGTTGTATTAAGTTACCTGGAAAGACTTACCATGCGTGTAGCTGTCGCACAATTTGCCACTTCGTTAAATGTTCAAGACAATCTAGCAACTTGTATCCGTATGATTTCAACAGTATCCGCTTGCAACCCTTCGCTCATTGTACTGCCTCAGTACTGTAATACTTTACCTTGCTATACCGATCATAACCAAGCATGGGATCAAGCGCTAACACTCGATGGTGAATTTTTACAGGGTATCGCTGAACAAGCTCTCAAGCATCAGTGTTACCTAGTAGTTAATGTGACTTTGCAACGTGATAGTTCAAGCTATGAAAATGAGAGTAAGCCAAATACAGCATTAAAATTTCCAATTAGTGTTACCTCATGCTTGTTTTCACCTGCGGGGGCGCTTGTTCACCAAGTTGAGAAGCAAGAGTTCACTGAGGCTGAGTCTGAGTATTTCACCGCCACAAAACAAACAGTAAATATATTTCCTTCGCCCAAAGCGACACTTGGACTATTAACAGGTATTGATGATATCACCTATGCACCTTCAAGTAGTTTAGCATCACAAGGGGCACAGTTATTATGTCACTCACTTAGCTCATTCGCCTTAGATCAAAGGAATTTACATGGCCCGGCCAGAGCAAGTGAAAATCAGCTATTTATCGCATGTGCAAATAAAATTGGGCCATTGGGATCTCTCACACAGTTTCCACAAACCTCACTTGCGCCATATGACCATTTAGGCGTTGGTCACAGCCAAATTCTTTCTCCTGAAGGTACGGTGCTTGCCGAATTAGCCCACAGTGAAGAAGGCTTCACCTTCGCTGATATTGATGTCACATTGTGCCCGAGTACCCGCAATAAATGTCGCCCCGACGGCACTAATATTTTTGAGCAAAAACGCCCTGCGCTATACCAATCTATTGCTTTGGCGTTAAGCAAAACGCAACATACAGCCGAACCAGTGCCTGTTACAACTAACGTAGCTATATTTGCAACTTACAAATCGAATCAAGCAGCCATTGAAGATGTCTGTCATTACATTGAAAATAACCTCAGCGATATTATTCAATTACCTGAGTTATTTTTTGTTGATGATAAAACGCTTACTAATAGTCCTGCGCAAAGGGCTCAAATAGCCACCTTAAGTCAACAACTTATTAGGCAAGTCAGTGCCACTCTCAGACCTTTACAATACCTGTGTACCAGTTTAATTATTGATGGTACACATCAAGCAGTGATAATAAGCCAAGATGGTCTCCTCGCAAAACAAGCACAATTGCACTTTTGTAACCGATACCAATGGGCTGAACTCGGCGACTCGCTGACAATAGTTAACCTACCCTTAGAGCAAGGCATGCTTAAGGTAGCCATGCTGACCGCAGATGATGCCAATTGTGCTGAAATAGTTCAAATTGCTAGCACTGCGGGTATTGAAGTATTGTTAGTGCCTTTTGATATTCAAGTACCTGTTGATGTTAAGTACAGTTTATTATCACGAGCAGCTGAAAATAGGATCTGTGTGGTTGCTGCCAGTAGGGAAAAGACCTTTACTGACAACGTAAAGAACGCAGATAAAGATAATAGCAACAAGTGTACTGGACTTATTGTCAACTTAACAAACCATGGCTGTGCCTTGCCTCAATGGAAAACACCTAAATTTAACGGGTTAGTCAACCAGCCAATGGTTAAGCATCAACATGGTAAAATCACTAAAGCGGTGATCCACCCAATTGCTGCTAGAGACAAACTCGTCGCACTAAAACACTAGTCATACATTATCTATTTTCCAGAGCTGATGCACCGGGTTAGGCAAATTTCAACTCGGGTTTAGCCTTAATACGGACTTGGCTGCTCTGGATCTTGTTGGGTTTTAAAACGTTTATGTAGCCATAAATATTGCGCTGGGTATTGACGAAGCACCGTTTCTAACCAAGCATTATAGTTAGCGGCATCTTGTTCTTCGCTGTCTGTTTTCGCTAGTGGCTGATAAAACTCTAAAAGATACTGTTGGGAATTACCTTTACGGTGATAACTATAAGGTATCACCGTTGCCTGACCTGCCTTAGACAAGAAAGTTAATCCGGTGATGGTGGCTGCTGTTCTGCCAAAAAAAAGAGAAAAGGTACTGTGTTTCCTGCCGTAATCTTGATCTGGGGCATACCACAATATTTCACCTCGGCGCATACAGCTAATAAAGCCTTTAACATCTTTCTTGTGGTAAGCATTTTTAACAAACCGGTAGCGTCCACGCATCATTACCGCATTCATTAATTTATTTTTTAGCGGTCGATAGGTCACATTTAAATCACAAACTAAACTGGTTAAAGCACCCGCAAGATCTAAAATACTAAAATGAGCTCCCGCTAGTAAGATGCCAGTTCCATTAGCATTTTCACGCTTAAGGATATCTAACCCACGCACTTCAATACGATCGTTGAATTGATTAATATTTCGAAACCAAGATGTGCCACTGTCAATGTAACCTTGGATATTTTCGTGAAATATTGCTTTAACGAGCGCCGCTTTCTCGGCTGCAGTTTTTTCACTAAAACAGATATCGACGTTAACCTGAACAATGCGACGACGACTTTTAACTAAGTGAAAAGCGATAAATGCCAAGCCTTTACTTACTTGCCACTGTAACTTGAAGGGCAAATAACTACAGATAAATAAAAAACTTACCAGTATCCACGAGCCCCAGTATTTAGGATGCAAGTATTCTAGTTTAAGCAATGTTACATCTTCAACTTGGTTCAAGGTACTTTTATTGGTCATATTTACTCTTAACGTTTTACAACGAATTTACTCAAAACAACCTTAGTAAAATAATGCTATTTTGAGCTTAGATAAAATTTAGGTGTAGGCTAACAATAGCGGCTATTAAATTCAATAAAAATAGCCATTGCACCTGATTAAAACATTTACTAATACAACAATTTATTACGTAAATAAATGTTTAAAATAAAACAGCGTACTAAAACCAGAAAAATGTCACATAATGATGTTAAAAATTCAATTACCTAGGTAAAATTAAATCTGTTATGTAAACAAGCTTTTTAGTAAAGGCTATTACCATAAGGTAAACGTAAGTTTATGGATTATTTTGAACAATTAGGCGTTAGCAGAGCCTCAACAACGCTAGAGATTAAAAAGGCCTATCGAAAACTCGCGAATAAATATCATCCAGATAGAAACGATAGCGCTGAAGCAAAAGAGCAGTTTCAGTTAATACAAGCGGCATACGAAGTTATTTCAGATCCTAAAAAACGTTCTGCTTACTTAAAAAGTAACTATACCGTTATTACTGATCCTAGAGCTGTTGCTGACTCATTTTGGCAAAGTGCTTTAAGTTAGCGTGACTGTTAGCATTAAAAGTAAAGACCCGTTGCCCCAATAGGATAACCCCATGCAAACCGTAACTCGTTTACCGGATTATTTAGCTGAAGATTTTTCTTTATTTTTAGAGAATATGAACTCGTTATCTGATCCTGAAAATCCGGATTTATTATCAAATTATTTAGCCAATTTATTTGAACAATTAAAAAACACCCCCTTATTATTTACTGGTATGGTGGATCAACTCGCTATGGCTATTTTCCCTATGGTTAAAGTGGATAGTAAACGTCTAGCCAAGTTAACCTTAACTCATGAGCCTAAATGGAATGAAGTTAAGACCGCGGTAGGAGTGCATGCCAATGCTAGAGCCTGTATCACTGAAATTATGAATCAGGCTGAACAAGAATTGAAAACGGCTATTTTACTTATTCATTTTTATACCCAGTACGACGCCACACCAATATTAGCGGATACCGATGAACAAAATCAGTTTACTGATTCAAACGATTATGAATTTGATGAAAATTACTAGCTATGATTTAATCACAAAATCAAATAGATAAATCATGCACACAATAATTAAATATATTTTTTAAGGAATGACTTTGACTTCAAATGCATTAATTCTAGCTAGCAATATTATTGAAGAAGCCCAACATAGCGGCAGGCGCGCTGGCACCTCACTTGAAACCATAGCGGCTGAGCAAGGCGATGACACCATGTTAGCTGTACTTACCGAAATGGATATTTTAACCGTTGCTAAGATAGTCAGGGAACATGATGCAACCATTCCTTCTATCGCTACTTGGTTGATGGATTCAGAGTCTATCAAGCAATTATTAAATGTTGAGCCATCCTATTGGCAAAATATGGATGAAGAACACGTATTTTGTGCCCAAACGGAAGCGCATAGCTTATTAACACAAATTTTTCTGTCTTCAGATGATGAACAAAAGCAACTCGAAGTGCTTAACGCCATTGTAGAAGATGACTTTGGGCTGTTGTACTTATCATTACCGTTTGTCGGTCATGACTTTTCAGAGCTAGAAGAAGATGAAGAGCAAACCTCAGGTAGTATCGAAGAATTGTTAATGAAGATAAAAAGCTTAAGTGAAGAGGCTTATCGTGAAGTCATGGTTGTCAGTACAAATGGTACATTAGAAAACATAGAAACAGCTTTAAAACAAAATGCGAATAAGCAAAGAGTTACCGCTGTTGAAATGGATACTGACGATATGTTTGCTCCCCTTTAATTACTCAGGAATTATTGATGAAAATTGCAGAGTTAAGAAATCACCCTTTTATACTATTAGTATTAAAAGATGGTGAAAATGAAGGTTATTTCACTTCAGAGTTTATGCACAAAACTAAACAACAATTATCTGACATGTCGTTACGAATAGCTTCTGATAACTTATCTATAATCTATGCTGATCAAATCAATAAAGCCTGTGAAATTGTACTGGGACTGAGTAATTTAGGTTTATTAGATCTTTGTAATAATGACAGTGAACAAGCTAAAGCGATTATTAAAACGCATGGTATTGTCTATTGCTTTAGAGCCGGCTGGGGTAAATATGCACAATTAAAGAAAATTTCCCCCTCTTACTTTGAAAGCGTGCCACTAAGTCAGTATGCATTAGCAACTAACGATACCTCTGATATTAAAGCTATGCATGAGGCATTAGTGAGTGAGGGATATCAAAGTGCCATGCTGTTGCAGACTTATAAAAGTATTGCTGCAAGCTATTGTGCTAACACTGTGCTTATTGATGACGATGAAGAGATTTTAACATATGAGCTGCAAAAGTTTCTTAATTCAGCAGTAGCCTTACAACTCATTGATAGCGATAAAAAGGTTTTCACTAATACCCTATATCAAAAGTTACTTAACTATTTAACTGATACTGATAAAGCATCGCTGCTCGAAAAACTTGAGCTTTGTATCGCTAATTTCACTCAACATCTACCCGTATTAATCAAAGAGTATCTACTCGAATCTGACTTATTAGACTTTAATGAATTAAAAGAGATTATTAATCAACAATCGGATGCGGCTATCTATATACAAGAAATATTAGAGCTTCCAATTACCCTTGCTCATGAATTAAATGATGATTTTGAAGGTGGCTACGACTTCCATATCGATGATGACGATGATATTGCCTATTTAAAACCTGATGAGCGGTAAAACTCACTATATTTTCGGTGGAAGCACTAAAACTAGCATTCCACCCTATTTCTACCCGCTGCTTTTGCTTGATAAAGCATACTATCAGCTTTACTGATCAGTTCAGTTTCATTATTAACACGTGAGGGGATCATTTGAGCCAAACCGATACTAGCAGTTAAATAGCTTTGGGTGGGTGAGTTTTTATTATCAATATTGAGTGCAACAATGGCTTTTAACAGCTTATTTGCGAGTTGCTTGCCTTGTTCAAGGGATGTATCGCCCCAAATCAACACAAATTCTTCTCCACCATATCGCGCGCACAAGTCATCAGGCCTTTTATTAAAACGTTGAATCACCTTAGCAATATTGATCAAACATTCATCTCCAGCTTGGTGACCATAGGTATCATTTAATAATTTAAAATTATCAATATCAATCATTGCTATACAAATAGGTTTTTTTAGTCGAGAAAAGCGTTTCCATTGCTCAGCTAGCACACTATCAAAGGTTCGTCGATTGGGGATATTGGTAAGCCCATCCATTCTTGCTAGATCACGTACCTTTTGCTCTGCTAATTTCCTTTCGGTAATATTTTGATGGGTGATTACAAAATAACAGCCACTTTCAACCGAAAACGAGGTAACACGCATGACAAACCAACGTTTCTCATGAGGACTATGACAAGGATACTCAAAATAAAAATTTCCGCTTTATTTTCAATCACGCGCCGAATACCTGCTCCTGCTTGGGTACCGAAGTCGTCTCCCATTGCAGAGGCCTTATCACACTCATTTATATAGTTAACACCTTTCCAGTTATCACCAATAACACAAGCGTTATTGTTACCAAATGTAGACCAAGCCTTGTTTACGAATTGAATTTCTCCCAATTCGTTTATTACCACGATATGCGCTGTTATTGAATCAAGCACTTGGCTTAAAAACTCATACGAACTTTTCATAATAACCCATTTAACTATTAGCTATGCACATCATAGATTGATTGATAATAAAAATCACAAAAACACTTTGCTACTTCAAGGTTGATTATGCCGACTCGATAGTAGCAAAACAAGCTGGCACAATAATTTGAACAATAAACAAACAATAACATTGTGTTAAATCAATGTTATTGTTTTAATAGGTTTTATACTAGTAAGTATTCACCTCCACAGGATTTTTATGAATCATCAATTTGTTGTTTTTCTAAAAGCCCTACTAGGTAGTTGTAAAGATTTACTACCTATTATCCTCGTTATTGCATTTTTTCAATTTGCCGTACTGCAACAGCCTATGCCCAATATTAGTGATATTCTAATCGGTTTATCACTTGTCGTACTAGGATTAACCTTTTTTATTTATGGGTTAGAAATGGGGTTATTCCCTATCGGTGAGTCGATGGCGCAAGCGTTTGCTAAAAAAGGCAGTATCAGTTGGCTGTTAACCTTTGCTTTTTGTTTAGGGTTTGGCACAACCGTCGCAGAGCCGTCGTTAATTGCAGTCGCTAAAGAAGCAGCTATTGTCGCTGCATCTGGTGGTATTATTGAAGATAACACAGCGTCACAGCTTTCCTATGCCAACGGTTTGCGTTTTACTGTCGCCTTTGCTGTTGGCTTTGCCATAGTAGTTGGGGTATTAAGGATCCTGCGCGGTTGGCCAATTCAGTATTTGATATTAGGGGGGTATGTGATTGTGGTATTAATGACCATCATTGCACCGAGCTGGATTATTGGCATCGCTTATGATTCAGGAGGCGTAACCACATCAACTATTACCGTGCCGCTAGTAACAGCTTTAGGCGTTGGTTTAGCATCAGCGATTAAAGGAAGAAATCCTATGATTGATGGCTTTGGTTTAATTGCATTTGCCTCGTTAACCCCAATGATTTTTGTCATGATGTACGGCATGGTGATCAACTAATGGCTCTATTGTTAGAATTTATTGTCACCCTAAAAAATACAGTTATTGATGTATTGCCTATTTTATCGATAATTTTAGGTTTCCAACTTTTGGTGATTCGCAAACCTATCCCACATATCAAACAAGTGGGAT
Organism: Colwellia sp. KU-HH00111; assembly: GCF_040362745.1. NCBI lineage: Bacteria > Pseudomonadati > Pseudomonadota > Gammaproteobacteria > Alteromonadales > Colwelliaceae > Colwellia > Colwellia sp. KU-HH00111. Next base: position 264,730 of record NZ_BAABWO010000003.1, read on the forward strand.
TTGGTTTTGTTTATGTACTCATTGGACTATCATTATTTTTACTCGGCTTAGAAAAAGCGTTATTTCCATTAGGTAAAATGATGGCTGAGCAGTTAACTGCTCCTGAATTTATTCACTCAGCAGAGCATGTGTTAACCACTATTCATTGGTCTGATTACAAATGGGTCTACCTGTTTGCTGCTGCCATTGGCTTTAGCACTACTATTGCCGAGCCTTCACTTATTGCTGTAGCCATTAAAGCAGAAGAAGTGTCAGGGGGAGCTATTAATGCCAACAGCCTGAGAATTTCTGTCGCAATTGGTGTTGCTATTGGTATTGCCTTAGGTAGTTATCGCATTGTTGTTGGCCACCCAATTCATTACTATATTATCGCTGGTTACATTGTAGTGGTAGTGCAAACCTTCTATTGTCCAAAATTAATTGTTCCTTTGGCTTATGACTCAGGAGGTGTTACAACCTCTACTGTTACAGTTCCATTAGTAGCAGCACTTGGCCTAGGTTTGGCTAGTACTATCCCGGGGCGTAGTCCACTAATTGATGGATTTGGCTTAATCGCATTCGCGAGCTTGTTTCCGATAATTGCTGTGATGGCATATGCTCAGTTAACCGAGATAAAAGCCCATCAAATTGAAAAGAAAATGGAAAAAAGAAAACGTATAAAAGTAAATAAACGCAAGTTAAAACAACGACAAAAAGACTCTATAATTGAGTCACAAAAAGATTAATAAGATAGGTGATCATATGCAATTTAAATTAATTGTTGCCTTTGTTGACGATTCGGTAACAGACGATGTTATGAAAGGTGCAAGAATGGCAGGTGCAACAGGCGCTACCATAATAAATCATGCCAGAGGCGAGGGGCTAAAGCGTCAACGAACTTTTTTTGGTATGCAACTTGAGACCCAAAGAGATGTATTACTGTTTGTGGTTGAAGAGCATTTATCACGAAAAATACTTGAACGCATTAGTAAAATAGCTGGGTTTGATCAAGATCCCGGTAAAGGTATTGCCATTCAATTAAATGTAGAAGATGCCGTCGGTGTAGCTCATCAAGTTGAGCGCTTAAAAGGTAAAGTTGAGGAAGAGCTATGAACCATAAATTAGTCCAAGTTAAAGATGTTATGACCACTGATACCTTCCAATTTGCTGATGGTATGATGACGGTTGCTGAAGGTATTCAATTAGCCAAAACCCATAACGTCAGCGCATTAATTATAAATAAACGTAATGAGCACGATGAATATGGTTTGGTGATGCTGGCAGATATTGCCAAAGAGGTGATCGCTAAAGATCGTTCGCCCGATCGCGTTAATTTATATGAAATAATGGCTAAGCCGCTGATGATGGTTTTACCTGATATGGATGTAAGGTATTGCGCGCGATTATTTGAGCGCTTTAGTATCCACTTAGCTCCAGTGATTGAGAATAAAGCAATTATTGGCATGGTTGACTATACCAATATGGTTTTTAGCCAAATTGAATAGAGTCACCTAAGCACTCACAGTTTAACAAAGAGGCTAGAAGCGATTCAAAGCAATTTTTTTTCAATGAGAGCTGTGTGCTTTGGCTGTTCAGGCTTCACTAAATGAGAATCAAACTAGTATTTATCAGATAAAGCTCAGTATCTAGATCTGAGCTGTAGGTAAAGCCTACTGAATTTAGAGCCTTGAACTCACAAGGCTCTATTTGTACAATAACTAAGTATATAACGAAAAGAGCACACTTTCTTGACCAAACTCAAATACCTTAGCGCTTACCCAAGCACAATACAAAATCAAGTTTATGATATGCTCAATAAAAAAACCTTAAGCAAATACCTGCTAGGTAAATACCCAAATAAGCACTCTATAGTCAATGATAAAGCCTTAAGAAACTATACTATTGATATTAAAAATAAATTTTTAAAAAAGTCTTCACCGCTTAGTAAAGTAAAATTCGATGATAAAATTCATGTCATCAACAATGCATTAGGTTTACATAGTTTCGTCTCTAGAGTTCAAGGCAATAAGTTAAAAAGTAAAAATGAAATACGTGTTGCAACAGTATTTAAAACAGCCCCCGAAGCCTTTCTTGAGATGATTGTGGTTCATGAATTAGCTCATTTAAAAGAAAAAGAGCACAACAAAGCGTTTTACCAGCTGTGCCAACATATGCTACCAAGTTACCATCAGATTGAGCTTGATTTAAGAATTTACCTCACTCAAATAGACAATATTGGTCAGATATATAATTAGTTTCTGATCTAATATAACGTAATGTAGCGGTTTAATTACAAGTTAACCAGCCAGAATTGAGCTTATGCCTGTAGCATTATTACCCTGTAAAAATCATCATCTTTTGTGTAAAAATATGTAAAGTCACTACCGCCTTTTGAGTTGTTTCAGTAAACTAACTTATTTGCTATTTCAACACAGGCGCAGGCTTTATGACCCGTCGTTATCGACTAAAACTTCCCTTGCTATCTACCCTATCAGCATTATTTTTATTGGCTTGTAGTAACACTTCACAAATCGATAAAGGTATTAAGGACATACCATTACCAACAAACTGGCAAGTAAATCAGCAAGCGACTAAGGTTGATAATAATTGGTTATCGCAGTTTAATGATCGCCAATTGCACCAGCTAGTAGAGAAAGCATTAACGTCTAATCATCAACTCGCCATTCAAGCTTACAATCTCAAAATTGCAGAGCAGCAAGTTATTTTTTCAGGTAGTGCTCTGTGGCCAGCACTCGATCTTGCGCTACGTAGTGACAGAACTAAAAACAGCCAAACTGATACGTATAGTAACACAAATAGCATCGGCCTTAATTTAAGTTACGAGGTCGACTTTTTAGGAAAACTAAACGATTCGCAGCGTATAAGTCATTATAGTTACCTTGCAAAAAAAAATGAATATGAACATTTCCAACAACAATTAGTCGCCAATGTTGTCACCGCGTGGTTTCAAGTGATTGAAGCGCAGAAATTACTTGCGTTATATGAAGATAGGGTAAAAACCTCTCAGCATAATTTAGCAATGATTGAGTCTAGTTATAATGCAGGATTAACCGAGGCCCTTGATGTTTATCTCGCTCGCAATGAATTAAATAGTGAGTTATCGTTAGTTGCTGCACAAAAAACATCTACAGCAAAAGCCATTAGAGCGCTTGAACACTTAATTGGTAGTTACCCTAAAGGTGGCCTAGTTGTTAATTCACATTTGCCCTTGCTCAATAATGATATCCCTGTGGGTTTACCATCCACCCTTATCAGAAGAAAACCAACCTTAAAAGCGAGTTGGTATCAATTACTTTCTCAAGATGCAGCACTAGCTTATGCCCATAAACAACGCTTCCCAAGCATAACTTTGTCTGGTTCGCTAAGCGATACAAATACTGACATTAGTGATTTACTCTCAAGCTCATCTCTTGCTTGGTCTTTATTAGGCAGTGTTACCGCCCCTATTTTTAATGCCGGTCGCTTAAAAGCTAACGAAGAAAAAACTCGACTAACACTGAAACAGGGTGAAAAAATCTATCTTGATGCCCTATATCTTGCGTTTGCAGAAGTTGAAAATGCGATCACCACTGAAAAAAACTTAAAACTCAGTTATACGGCTATGTTAGCAGCTCAAGAAAATGCCACTGTTGCAGCCGACTTATCTTTTGAACAATATCAAAGTGGCTTAGTGAGTTATACCACCGTACTTGATGCAAAAAAGCGAGCCGTTGATGCTCAGTCATCATTGATAAAAATTAAACTTCAACTACTTAGCAACAGAGTCAACTTACATCTTGCATTAGGTGGCAGCTTTAGTACCCCCTCAATTGAAAATAAGGCCAAATAACCATGTCTAACGCTTTTTCATATAAAAAATTACTTTTACCCGGTCTTATTATTCTTGCCACTGTTGCTTTGATAATGCTTATTATTACCAATCCACCAACAGCAAAACGCAATAAAGTGTCAAAATCGCCACAAATGACGGTAGAAACCATCACAATAACACCGCAAACTTATCAAGTGTTAATAGACAGCTTTGGAACTGTCAAACCTCGCACTCAAAGTGTGCTGTCCTCGCAGGTATCTGGGCATGTTAATTGGGTCAATAAACAATTTAAAGCCGGTGGTTTTTTTGAACAAGGTGATGTGTTAATTACCTTAGATGATAGAGATTATCGTGCTGAGGTTAGCATAGCTAAAGCAAGTTTATTGTCTGCCAAACAAAATCTAGAAGAAGAGTTAGCACGGGTAAAACAAGCAAAAGCCGACTGGCGCAGGCTGGGCAATAACAAACCAGCTAATGACTTAGTATTACGTAAACCACAATATGAAGCAGCGAAAGCACAAGTGTCTTCAGCACAAGCGTTGTTAACTAAAGCAAACCTTGCCCTTGAACGCACTAAAATTGTGGCGCCCTATACTGGTCGAATTTTAAACAAACATATAGATATTGGCCAGGTAATTTCCAGCAACACCCAATTAGCCGATATTTTTGCTGTTGATTATGTAGAAATACGTTTGCCAATAAAAAATAAAGACTTACCTCTAATGAAGTTGCCAGAAGAATATCGTAATAACAAGCAAACTTCCCAACAATTGCCCGTGACAAAAGCGACAACAATGCAAGCTAACATTGACTTGGATTCAGAGGCTGCTGCAAGTGATGTGATTATTTCTTCAGATTTGCTAGGTGAGCAACAGTGGCAAGGTAAAATCATTCGCACAGAAAGTGCCATTGATGAAACATCACAACAGCTTTACGTTGTGGCTCAAATTAATCATCCTTACGATATTGAGCATAATCAAAGTGGTCAAATTAAAATAGGTCAATACGTTAGTGCAAAAATAACGGGGCGCACCATTAACAATGCACTAGTTATCCCCAGTAAAGCGATTTACCAAGGCAGTTATGTTTATATTGTTAACGATGGTTTATTGATGCGTAAAGCAATCACCTTAGGTTGGCAAAATGGTATTGATGCAATAGTTAAAACAGGGCTAGTGGCCGGAGACGAATTAGTATTAACCTCTTTAGGACAAATTAGTTCAGGAACGGCGGTCACAATCACTAGCCCCTCAACAACCGAGTCCCCTGCGAAAATAAAAACCAAAAATCACCCACACAACAAAACAGCTGATATGGTGGATCACTCATGATTGCTTGGTTTGCTCGAAATCACGTTGCTGCCAATCTACTATTAATCACCTTATTAATAGCCGGTTTGTTTAGTGTTTATAATCGTATTCCGTTAGAAGTATTCCCTTCGTTTGCCACTGATCGCATCAATGTTAATGTATCATTACGTGGTGCTACTCCCGAAGATGTTGAGCAAAGTATTGCTATTCGTATTGAAGAAGCGCTGCAAGATTTAGAAGGGGTTAAACAAATTGCTAGTCGTTCACAAGAAGGCGCAGCAGCCGTAACTATTGAAGTAGACACAGGGTATGAACCGCGTGAAATGCTTGCCGACATAAAAAGTCGTGTCGATGAAATCAATACCTTTCCGGTAGATGCTGAAAAACCAGTGGTGTCACTAGCAACACGAAAGCGAGAAGTGATAGCCGTTACCATTGCCAGTATTTATAGCGAGAAAGAGACAAGGGAATATGCTGAAAAAGTGCGTGATGATTTATTGAAAATTCCAGCTATTACTCAGGTAGAACTTAGTGGTGTTCGTGACTATGAAATATCAGTTGAAATCCCTCAAGATAAATTACGCCAGTACGGCTTAACTATTGCAGAAGTTGCTAAAGCCATTGCTAATTCAAGCACAGACATTTCTGCTGGTAACTTAAAAACCCGAGGCGGTGATATATTATTGCGCTCAAAAGGCCAAGCTTACCGTAAAGATGAATTTGAACAAGTAGCCATAAAAACCACTACCGATGGCGCAATTATTCGCTTAAGTGATATCGCTCAGGTAAATGATGATTTTGAAGAAACGCCTGTTAGAACTCGATTTAACGGTAAGCAAGCGGCATTTATTGATGTATACCGTATAGGTCAACAAAGCGCTATTGACGTTGCTGATGACGTCAGAACATACATTAATAATCAACAACACACTTTACCTGAAGGTGTTGAATTAAGCTTCTGGGACGACGATTCTCAAATTGTCAAAAATCGTATTGCTACCTTAACAACAAGTGCCTTACAAGGTGGTATTTTGGTGCTGGCATTACTGACACTATTTTTGCGCCCTTCCATTGCGTTTTGGGTATTTATTGGTATCCCTGTCTCCTTTATGGGAGCTTTTATTATGATGCCATTTTTTGGCGTTACCTTAAATGTGATGAGCCTGTTTGGCTTTATCCTTGTTCTGGGCATTGTCGTTGACGATGCTATTGTCACTGGTGAGAACATTTATACACATTTAAAAACCGCTGAATCTGGCGAGGTAGCGGCAATTACAGGTACTCAAGAAGTTGCAACACCTGTCACTTTTGGCGTATTAACAACAGTAGCTGCTTTTTTACCCCTTGCTTTTATTGAAGGAAATCGTGGGCCTTTGTTCGCTCAAATTCCTGTGATTGTGATACCCGTGCTTATTTTTTCATTAATTGAATCTAAATTTGTTTTACCCTCACACTTAAAAAACTTAAAGCTTCGCTCTGCATCAGCCAAACAATCAAAATTCAGCCTTTTACAACAACGCTTTGCCGATGGCTTTGAACGTGCCATTATTCGTTTTTATCAACCTTTATTAAAGCGTGCTTTAAACCATAAAGCGGCAACTTTAGTTGGTTTTATAGGTGTGTTCTTGGTGATAGTTTCTTTAATTATGAGTGGTTGGACAAAGTTTATCTTTTTTCCTCGAATTCCCAGTGAAACAGTGCGAGCTTCCATTTCATTACCTGCTGGAGCACCTTTTGAAATTACGAACAGCTATATTATAAAAATGGCTGAAAAAGCAGAGTTATTAAGAAAAAAATATATTGAGCCTTCAACAGGAAACAGTGTCATTATTAATATTCTTGCCTCTACAGGCGGGCGTGGTGGCTTATCGAACCAAGGTAGCGTTCGTTTTGAAATTACCCCACCTGAATCACGTGAATTAGCCATCACATCAACAGAATTAGTCCGTGAATGGCGAAATTTAATTGGACCCATTCCAGGTGCAGAAAGTATCACTTTTAGGGCTGAAATTGGCCGTTCGTCAGATCCTATTCATGTTCAGTTTAAAGCTAATTCTTTGACAACGCTTAAAGAAGTCACTGACAAAGTCAAGCTTCGTTTAGCTACCTATCCCACTGTATTTGATATTGCAGACAGTTTATCTGATGGTAAACAAGAGCTACAAATAGAATTAACAGCGCAGGGTAAAGCTCTCAACTTAAACCGTATGGATGTATCCAACCAAGTTCGTAATGCTTTTTTTGGCGCGCAAGTACAACGCGTGCAACGTGGAAGAGATGATGTGCGGGTAATGGTTCGTCTCCCCTTAGAAGAGCGCCGCACAACCTCTGATTTAGATGACATAATTATCACCACCCCCAATGGCGGTAAAGTACCACTTGCACATGTTGCTCAGCTTATTCCCGGTAAAAGCCCTGCGACGATTTCAAGAATAGATCGCTACCGAACCGCAAACGTCAGTGCAGATATCGAAAAAACCAACACCAATATGACAGCGTTGCAGGCCGATTTAAAAACCTATTTGGACGAGCTTATTTTGCAATACCCTGGTGTAAGCCATTCGCTTGAGGGAGAAGCTAAAGAGCAACGAGAATCATTTAGCTCCTTAGGTTGGGCATTAGTATTTGTATTTTTTATTATTTATGCCTTGCTAGCGATTCCGTTTAAGTCTTACCTTCAGCCGATTATTGTGATGAGTATTATTCCATTTGGTATGATCGGGGCTGTAGTTGGGCACTGGATCATGGCGATGGAATTAACCATTATGAGCTTACTTGGCATGTTAGCACTCATTGGTGTTGTAGTTAATGATTCTCTCGTGTTAGTAGACTTTATTAACAAAAAGCGCAATCAAGGCGGTGAATTGATAGATGCAGTTCTCACAGCAGGCGCCTCAAGATTCAGACCGGTAATGTTAACCAGTTTAACCACATTTATTGGTTTGATGCCGTTGCTATTTGAGCAATCAACTCAAGCTCAGTTTTTAATTCCCATGGCGGTATCATTAGGTTTTGGTATTTTATTTGCCACCTTTATCACCTTAATTTTAGTGCCGGTTAACTATTTAATCGTTGAGCGTTTAATGACCATATTTACAACAACCAACACAGAGAAAATATTTAATGACCATAAGGTTAAAGTTTAACCCTAGCAAGCAAATAGCAGCAATGGATAAGTGGTTATAGCATTGTGGTATATCACTTATAAGCTAAAGCTATTTGCTTTACCAGCCTTTATACCGATACCATGAGGTATCATTGAAGTATGAATAGATGGAATGCTATGTCTTTGCTAGACAGAAATAACAATAGTGCAATATTGCTTGCAGGGATCTTAGCGCTTACTGTTGGAGTAGGTGTTGCTCGCTTTGTATTTACTTCTTTACTTCCGCCAATGTTGGATAATTTCCTTAGTATTTCGTTTGCTGGTGTTTTAGCTTCGGTTAACTACCTTGGTTATTTATCCGGTTCACTTTTTTCTGTTTTCATTAAAGATATTCATACTAAGGTTAAATTTTTTAGATTAGGTTTGTTACTGTGTGTTGTTACATCAGTGATCTTAGGCATCAGTGAAAATTATACAATTTGGCTTATTTCTCGTTTGTTTGCAGGTTTTGGTGCAGCAATGGCATTAGTTGTTGGCTCTGCCATTGTGATGCTAAAACTTAAGGGGACAAACAAAACAAAAGCCATGGGAATTCATTTTAGTGGACTCGGATTTTCTATCGTGATCACTGACATATTAATGCGAGCCGTTTTTATTTATGGCGGCGACTGGCAAGACGCTTGGCTTATTTTAGCTTTTTTTGGTGGAATATTTTCCTGTTATTGCATCTATATTTTATCATTTGATAAACAACCCTTGTCCGAAGTAATTACCCATAAATTCGACAAGTCGTTATTTTCTCCCTTGGTGATTATTTTAATTATTGCATACTTTACCGAAGGGGTTGGTATGGTGGTACAGGCCACATTTTTACCTGATATAGTCAATGCATTAGACGGTTTGGCCGGTTTTGGCGGTTACACTTGGTTAGTAGTAGGTATTGCTGGTATACCTGCTTGCATTATTTGGATGCACTTAGCTCATAAATTTGGCAGCATACCAATTATGATCATTGCAATGATGTTACAAATTGTCGGCATTTTAATTCCAACCTTTTCATCCAATGTTTACTTAAACCTATTGAGTGGCATACTCTACGGGGCGACCTTTGTTGGCCTAGTGGCCTTGTTTATGAATTACGGTGGGCAAATAGCAGCAAAGAATCCTGTTTTCATTATGGGAGCGATCACTGCCGCATATGGTGTAGGACAAATTTTAGCACCATTGTATTGTATTGCTTTTATTGAGTATTACGATAGTTATACCCCTGCCCTTTATTTAACCGCCCTCATTGTGTTTATCGGGGTGTTATTGCTCGCTTTTTCACATTATAAATTAAACAAACTGCAGCCTGTGATGACCTAACAAACTGGGTAAGCTAAAAAGTGGGGATTGATATTTCAAGGGATAAATTGTTTTTTTAACCATTAGAGTTTTGCTTAACTATTTGGATAATAGTTAAGCAGGTTAGATTAGTCTTCTACTCGAACACCCCAAACATCATGCTCATCGGCATGAATGATTTGTACCCATAGTTGATCGCCAGGTTTAGCATCATAATCATCTGATAAATACACTTTGCCATCAACTTCAGGTGCATCCATGTACGAGCGCCCAACAATCCCAAGCTCATTCACTTCATCAACTAGAATGAGGTACTCTTGACCGATACGTGCTTGTAATTTTTCGCTACTGATTCTGGCTTGTACTGCCATAAAGCGCTGCAATCTATCTTCCATTACTTGGTCAGAAACATGATCAGGTAATTCATTAGCAGTAGCGCCTTCAACGGGTGAGTATTTAAAACAGCCTACTCTGTCTAATTGTGCCTCTTCTAAAAAGTCTAACAATTCTTCAAACTCTTCTTCTGTTTCACCAGGAAAACCAACGATAAAGGTTGAACGAATCACTAATTCAGGACAAATTTCACGCCATTTAGCAATGCGCTCTAACACTCGGTCTGAGCTACCGGGACGCTTCATTAGTTTCAAAATGCGTTTATTTGCGTGCTGAAATGGAATATCTAAATACGGCAGTATTTTACCTTCGGCCATTAATGGGATAATTTTATCTACATGAGGGTAAGGGTAAACATAATGCAAACGAACCCAAACGCCCTGCTTTGCTAGCTCTTCACAAAGTTGCTGCATGTGGGTTTTAACAGGCATGCCTTCGTAGAAATCAAGCTTGTGCTTTACATCTACACCATAAGCAGAAGTATCTTGAGAAATGACTAACAGCTCTTTTACCCCAGCATTTACTAATCGCTTTGCTTCACCGATAACATCGCCCACTGGGCGAGAATCTAAATCGCCACGCATTGAAGGAATAATACAGAAGGTACAACGGTGGTTACACCCTTCTGATATTTTTAAATACGCATAATGTTTAGGAGTTAACTTAACGCCCTGCTCTGGTACTAAATCAATAAAAGGATTATGCTTTGGCTTACTAACATGCTCATGCACTTGCGTTAATACTTCATCATAAGCATGTGGACCAGTAACCCCTAGTACGTTAGGGTGTAACTCAATAATTTCATCTTTTTTAGCACCTAAACAGCCTGTAACCAATACTTTACCGTTTTCAGCTAGTGCTTCACCAATGGTATCAAGTGACTCTTGCACTGCTGAATCAATAAAGCCACAAGTATTAACGATCACCAATTCAGCATCATCATATGAATTCACCACATCATAACCTTCAGTACGAAGTTGGGTAAGAATTCGTTCAGAATCAACTAAGTTCTTTGGGCAACCGAGCATACTTACATCAATCCAACTGAAAAGTCTCGTTATTAAAGGCTTCGTTAATATTTTGGCAATTTTCAGCGATCACACAAACATCTTCTAATTAGAATCAAGGGTTTAATTATGATTTCAGTTAACCATAAACTGACATTGAATTTTGATCAACAATGTTCATATTCAGGGTAAGTTTAACTAAAATTTATTGCTTGTTTGTGAGGCAGGTTTAAGCCTTAGCCGACTGTCGAATTTTATCTCTGAACGCTACTTTGCCACTTTACTGACATGTGCTTCTAAGTGCTAATCAATGCTTTGAGTTAGATTTTGTCCCCCCAATAAGAGGCTAAAAATAGTTGGTTAAAATGTTGAATAACATAAACAACCAACCATTTTTTGTCCTTTTGCTAATCTTATGTGTAAAACTCTTATAAAATAAATATCTTATTAAAGTACTTTATCTACAATAAACCATATGGCACTATTTGTACTATCAATAAATTCATATTTTGCCGTCAACGGCAACTTGGCTGAACTAAAAGAAATTGTCAATGATTGGCTTTCATCCGGTGAAAGTACACCATTACCTCCAAGCAAGCTTGGATCTGTCGAATGTGTAACTGTTGTCCCATTAGCATCAACTACTGTTAATCTTGTCCAATTTAAACTTTGCGTATTTTCATTTTTAACTATAAAACCATAAGTACCAGTAACAGAGCCATTAATGTTACTTGTACTTTTACTAAACGTATAGCCTGAAATATTACTTGCTAAGTAATCTCCTTTTTCCGCTTCATTTTTCACAGATATGACTACGCTGCCTTCCAAGCTATCTTCATAACCATCATTAGCAATCAAAGAAAGAACATAATCACCATAAACATCAGGTATAAATGTAGGTGTTAAAGATGTCTTATCATTAAGATAAACAACACTTCCTGCTGGTTTTGACTTAAAACTCCATTCATAGGTAAGTAGATCAGAGTCATAATCATTGCCAGTGCCATTTAATTTAACTTCAGAAAAATCAAACTGAGTTTGATTGGAACCTGAATTGACGGTTGGTGTTGAATTGTAAGTTGAAAATGAAATGGTTACATTATCAGCTTCACTTGTAAGCTCACCGTCATTAACTGTTAACGAGAAAATATAGTCTCCTTCTAGATCAGCCATAAAGTCAATAGTTACATTTGTTGAATCTGTTAAGGAAGCATAACTACCTTCAGGTTTAGTTACCAAGCTCCAAGCATAAGTTAATGTATCGTGATCTGCATCTGAACTTGCTGAACCATCTAATGTGATTTTAGAAAAATTGACATTATGGATAGATTGGTTTTGATCATTACCTGCATTAGCGACAGGAATAGAGTTTGCTGTTTCTGCAAGAATAATTACAGTATCAGCAACACTATTTTCAGTGCCATCATTTACTACAAGTTGCGCGACATATTTGCCATCAAGATCAACCGTAAATGTTGGTACAGCACTAGATGAATCACTTAATGATGCAATGCTATTTTCAGGTAGTGATGTTAATGACCATGAATAAGACAGGGTGTCCCCATCAGAGTCAGAACTTGCACTAGCATCTAGTGTCACTATAGTTGTGGTTACAACATTTTGATCTGTACCTGCCTCTGCAACAGGAACAGAGTTTGGGGTTGTTGCAACAATAGTCACTGTGTCAGCAACACTATTTTCTGTACCATCATTAACAATAAGCTGAGCAACATATGATCCATCAATATCAGTCGTAAAAGTAGGTGAAGCTTCGGTTGAATTAGTTAATGATGCACCACTATTTTCAGGTAATGATGTTAATGACCAAGAATAAGACAGTGTGTCACCATCAGAGTCAGAACTTGCACTAGCATCAAGTATAACCACTGATGTTGTCACAACATTCTGATCTATCCCGGCATTAGCTACAGGGGCTTGATTTTTTGATGAGTCAGAAACAGAATTAGATCCTGAACCACCGCAAGCAGTAAGAGTTGACAGTAGCAAAGCAGCTACAAATATATTTTTCATTTTTAATACTCTACGTCCTATGATTATTAAGACCTAGGCTGGACGATAAAAAGCCTAAATCAATTAGAAGCTAAAATGTTTGAGAAACAAAAAAGTAAACTGGTTTAAATTGTCCAAATTTAGAAAGGTGGTTCATCCCAATCAATATCATCTATCTGAGGAATGCTCGGTGGCTGAACATTTTTTTGCCCCGACATCCCCGAAGTATTTGTTGGCAAATGTGAAGGCATGTTCGTTGGATTATTAGCAGGTGTTGCATAATTATTGTTGTTATTTTGACTAACATTTGGGTTATTAGCAGCGCCTCTATTTTCAACATTTTTTAAACTCTCAAGCATTTGCATCGTACTTGCGTGCACTTCAGTTACATAACGTTCATTACCTGTTTGGTCTTGCCATTTACGCGTTTTCAAGCTGCCTTCAATGTACACTTTGCTTCCTTTTTTAAGATACTGCCCTGCTATTTCTGCCAATTTTTTAAACATAGAAACTCTATGCCACTCAGTTTTCTCACGTTGCTCTCCAGTATTTTTATCTTTCCAGCTCTCAGATGTTGCTACGGTGATATTGGCAACCGAATCGCCATTTTGAAATACTCGTATTTCAGGATCTTGACCTAAGTTCCCGACTAAAATTACTTTGTTAATGCCTTTGCGAGCCATGATTTTTCCTAATTTATTAATGAAGTGTTTCAAGTGAATTGTTATTAGCACTGTTATCAAATAATGATGCTAAGTTTTGAAAAGGGTTATTGCTTATATGGTCTGTTTCGTCATCCAAAACAGATAGAGGATTTTTATATTCTTTATGAAGTTTTTTCATTTCGGCAACATCAGACTTTGTCAATAACCCCTTCTTTATTGCCTGATTTGATATTTCAATAGAGCTTAACCACAAAGTCCGTTTCTCTAATAGTGGAGATGTTAATGATTTTTCAAGGTCAGCTATCTGACAATAATCATCTTCATTCGCTTCAGTATCTAATCCATACATATGTGACATATCCACGCAAATTGAAAGACCACTAAGCGTGTTAAAATTCTCTTCGGCTATAGATATTGATTTATTAAGTTGTGCCCAACCTGATGCTTTTTTTCCTATTTCAGCATTAAATTTTTCTTTTAATTTTAATTCACAAAATATAAGTTCATTAGCTGTAGGCTCAGCTATAAAATCAATTTCTCTAAACCTTACATTTGATTTTTTATCGGTAAATTTGAGGATTCTATTTTTATTTTCATTTGATATTGAAGAGAGGATACTTTGAACAACGAACTCCCATTTCAATAGGGCTTTGTTATAGCTAGCTGCATAGTGATCAACAGACTTATATTGACGAACCTTGTCAGTTATTCTTTTATATTTTCTGTTATTTCTTTTGTAAGCTGGTGAAGTAGCGCTAATTAATTCAACATTAAAATATTCAGAGTTCATCATAATTGTTCCACTTTTATTGGGTTCAATTATAGAAACGTACTGAAGTAGTAAGAATTAACAAAATTTAAAATTTATATTTTAAATTTTAATTACTTAAAAAGTCAGGGGGATTTTAAATTAACCAAAATGAACACCCCACTACAAGCAGCGAGGTAACTGGTTATTCATCAAAGATGTTAGGTGTGACAATGTCAGTTCTGATATTTTATTTAAATGGATAAACAAAAGTAAAATTTGATGTCAATGTTCAGTAGCTTTTCTATAAGTAATTGAAAAGCCTTGATGAGAGGGACCTCAGGATTAAGCTTTCCCCTGAGGTCTTATTCAAAGTTTAAGTGCTAGTTGAGATTATAGTTCACCGTTTCGAGTCAACCATTCAGTAGCATTTTTTCTCCCTTTGCTATGAGAAATTTTCATTAATTCAACGGCTTTTCGATAATTGACTTCTACACCGTGGCCTTGAAGGTACATATTAGCTAGGTTATATGCCGCTGTGATATTTTCATCGATTTCAATGGCTTCATTATAAAATGAAATTGCTTTTTCAAAGTCAGATGAAATCCCAAAGCCATTCTCATAAATAGTTCCTAACCAAGATGCTGCATCTGACCTTACTACCCTATCTTTTGATTGCAAGGCTTTCATGTACCACAGAACTGCATTCTTTGTATCTTGATTAACACCTTCACCAAATAAGTATGCGGTGCCTAGCCTTCCATATGAGGCTTCATCCCCCAACTCTGCACCTAACTTATACCAATAAATAGCTGTTTCTTGTTGAAATGCGTTATAATTTTCATTTCCATAAATGCCCCCCAAGAGCGAGAAAGCCGATACATAACCTCCATTTGCCGCCATTAAGAGCCACTTAATTGCTTTTTCAATGTCTTTGTCTTGTCCCCAGCCATAAAGGTATATTGTCCCCAATTGATATTTTGCCCCTAAATGATTTTGTTTTGCTGCCATAAAGAAATACTTCAAAGCTTCTTCATCGTCGAGAACAATGTTGTTTCCAGCAAAATACTCGTTCGCTAAATAAAATTGAGCCTCTACATAACCTCCATTTGCCGCCATTAAGAGCCACTTAACTCCCTTTTCAAAGTCTTTACCTTGTATACGGCCATCAAAGTATATTCTCCCCAACTGATACTGTGCCCTTAAATCATTTTGTTTTGCTGCCATAAGGTAATACTTTAAAACTTGATCATTGTCGGTATCAATATTTTTCCCAATAAAATACTCATTCGCTAATTGATGTTGTGCTTTCAAATAACCTAGATTTGCCGACTGTTTTAACCAATAGATTCCGTCATGTCTTTTTGTTTTGTCTTTTAAATACAAAACCCCTAGTTGAAATTGAGATTCTAAATCTCCTTCGCTAGCTTTCTCCTTTATGGTTTGAACATCAATAACTTCAGGTTTGGCAATATTAGACAAGGTGAAACTTGATGAATGAACTTCATCTTGGGTGATATTGATGATGCTCGTTAGCTTTTGATAGTCTGCTTTAACAATTTTTAATTCATGCTTACCTAAAGGTACATACTTATGAAAAGGTGTGACTCCAGAAAACTGATTATCAATAAAAACTTTAGCCCCCTCTGGTGTCGATAATATTTTTGTATTTTTTATTGGATAAATTTTCTGTTGCGTTTTGTTATACAAGATATGAATAAAGTTATCATTTTCATCCTTATAATTAATTGATGCGATATAGTTACCCTTAACAGAATATTTAGTGACTTTTTTATGGTAATTTTGTTCTTCATCAATAACAGGTTCATCAAATTCATCAAAAAAACCTTGTTCTATTTCTCTCCCTAAATCATCATATTTAGTCTTAAGCTTTGTTATGCCATCAATATATACTGGTTTTTCATCTTTCCCCCAAAAAGAATGTTCAATTACATTTCCCCTGCCATCGTATTTGTATTTACTTATAGCGGTGCCATCTGCTCTAGGAATTAGATTCCCATCAACCCCAAAAAATGTAATTTCAACTTTATTACCTTTCGAGTCATTCTTAAAAACTGCTTTTGCAAAACCCTCATTATTAAGCGTTGGCTTACCATCAGCGCCATAAAGTGAAAAAGAGTTACGATGACCCAACGCATCATATGTAGCGTTAATCTTTGCTACTTGAATAGAATTTATTAGTGCCAGTTTGTTATGCTGATCCAAACAACGCCCCTCAACCATGTTGCCATTTTCATTCCACAATACTTTAAAAAGGGCACAGCCTAAATAATTTAAACTCAGGTTTTCTTTTGAGTCATAACAAGCTTCGCTAATACCATTACCATTATCATCATATTCATATGAAACTTTATGGCACTTTTGCAATCCAAAAGCCGCTTGCTCTTTTGCATCAAAAAAGGTTATCTCTGCAACACGACCGCTTTCATCATAGGTGAATTGGTTTATTGCTATTCCACGTTTCTTACTTACATAATTATCCGATAAATCAGTAAAGTATTTTTTAATAAGATTTCCATTAACATCAACTTCGTAATGTCTTCTAGCTATCCCTTCTTCAGAAATTATTTTTTTATCGCTATTTAAAAGTTCTTCGTGATTTAAATTCCCCCACTCATCGTAAGTTAATTTTTTCGAAGCTACTTTTCCGTTTTTATATACTCTTTTCTCTTCAACAACTTGACCAAATAAATTATAAACATATTCATTTTCATAGCTACCAAAGACACCTCCGCTTTTGTCTAAAAAAGAAGCGAAGTTTTTTAAGCCCTTTTTATTATAGGTTGATGAAACACTATAATGTTCATTATTAAATGGTGTTGGTGTGCCGTAGGGGTTTTGATATTCACGCTTTAACTCATACCCATCTAGCGAGTAAGTTATTAAGTGCTGAGAGATATCAGAGTTTGTTTTAGTCATATCAACGTTAGTTAAGTCGATATAGAGCATATATTGTTGATTATTTGATATTTGATTAAAGTTTTTACTACCAAAACTTTTATCAAACGATGCAATGGCCTGATTGTTTTCACCAAATTGAAAGTTTATTGTTTGAACTTCTTTCATGGTTTCACTTTTAACAGTTACTGATTGAATTCGCCCTTGCTCAGTATATTGATATTCCCATAAGGCTTGGTTTTCTCTATTCCCATCTTTTGTTAAAGTACCTACGCTATTAACATGACTTAAGCGCTTTAATACGCCACCTTGATACTCCATTTTATAGCTAAAGGTTCGATGACTAACTTGCTCATCCGTTAACTCATTAATACCAAAAGGAACACTCCACCTTTCAGCTACAGCCGAATAGTAATAGGTTTTAATGCGGTGTTTATCCCATTGATAAATACCTGCTAGGAGCAGTGGCAGAATAATAAAAACAAAAAACACGCTAAGTTGTTTTTTGCTTTTTTGTTTTAATGAGGTACTTAGGTATTCATTCAGATTTGAGTCACTAATAAGGTTTAACTTAAGGTAAGCTTTACCTTCTTTAAGTAGCTGCTTATCTTTTAATAAATAGTCTTTATTGTTTGATGTTGCTTGTTGCCAGCGTGTATATTGACCATCAATACTATAGCGCCATAAAAGATATTCTTTAGAATCTACAATCCATTTATTTAAAGCATCCCAATGGGTAAACAAACTGTCATGGGCTAGTTTTACTGCTGAGCTGTCTGTATCTCCTGCTACGCTTACAATTAAGTTCGCATCGATAAAGCCCTTTACAAGATTAGCAAGCGTTGTGTTTGATGAAATATCCGCTAGCTCAACACATCTTGCAAAAGGTAGTCCTTCAGGGTTAACCCCAACAAAGTAATCAAAGAAGGTTGAGATTGTTTTTTCTGATGCCTCACTCTCTTGTAAAACCGTTGATGCGCGATAAGCAATAGCACCTGTTAACCCACCCAGTGCTTGATAATGTTTGTGTTGTAATACTGTTGCGTTTGTCTTTTCTTCTATAGCTTGGCTATAAATTTGCTCAAGTAAAAAACTCACCATAGGCAATGCATACGGAGTTTTGATAGCTTCTTCAATGATAATGGAATCTAGTGCTTCATTATTTTCATCTTTTTGCTCAAAGGTAATACCTGAAAACAACGCTTGCTCATGAACAATGGCTTCCCATTCTTGAGAGGTCAGTTGTGAAGCAACATTAGAAATAATCGGTGAGCGAAGTGCTTGGTTATCGAGTAAGCGCCCCAAGTATTCATTTCGTATAGCTAAGACAATATTTAATGAGGATAGCGCTTTGGCTAAGCCATCAATTATGCTTAACTCACTGCCAATACTTTCAATATCTTGCTCGCTTTGACTAAACACCTCTTCATATTGGTCTAAGTACAATAAGCATTGTTTAGTCTCAGGTGTTACTAAAGTAGATAAAGACGTTATTCCTTCTTCAATGGAGTGATTAAGTGTTGAAACTAGCTCATCGATATTTTGGTCTTCTAGATCCCAAGCAATAAATAATTGTTCGAGAATAAAACGTAAAACACCTTGCTCTTTTTTTAGAAAATTAGGTGTGCAATATGCCCAATGTAACTCATCATGCTCTTGCTCTAACTTAGGAATTAATCCTGCCTTAATTAAGGAGGACTTACCCGTACCACTGGCACCTGAAACAATTAATAAACCACTGTTTTGTTTTATGTCACTGTATAAACGTTCAACATCTTTATCTCGACCAAAAAAACGCACACTGTCTTCATAGTTAAAGCTTTTTAATCCTTTAAAAGGCTGCCAACGCCCTAACGGGTCACCATCATAGGCGTCACCTAATAATTGACCTAAAGTATGCTGTAATCGCTCAGAAAGAATTAATATTCCGCCAAGACTCTCTAATCGTAGTCTGAGCGGCTCAGGTATATCTTTATCATTACCTTGGGGGTAACAAAGATAAAAGGATGAAATAGAGTCTTGGTTTTGCTCTACATATTTACATGTCGATTCAAGCTTCTCAACGATATGACCAATCGCTTTTATATGGCCTGACGTTAAGACTTCTCCTGTAGCAAATACTGGATGAGCAAAGGCGCTATTTTTTTGTAAGTTTATTCGCCACCAGGCATCAAAGCAAGCTAAGGCATAGCCTAAGCCACTGCTTGAGCTGCCTTGGGTGAAATTATAAGTTTCGTTATTACATGCTAGTAAATTAACACTCGCGCGAAAACGGTGGCGCTGGTCTAGCTTATTAAAAGATACATAAGCAGCAGTAGCTGAGGCTGTTAAATAAGATTGCTGCTCTATAAATGATTCAGTCGTTAAGGCTTTTTTAAGCTTAAGGTTTAAAACACCTTCAACATTTGAGTCACCAACTCGACTTTCTTGTACTCTAACATCAACTTCGAGAATGGTTTCTGTGCTGGTTAAAATGTAGAGCATTATTAACTTCCATTTTGTGTTATTAAACTTGATTTCACTACAAGTAATATTACCAATAATATAATTATTTCTAAAGCATTAACAAGTGAATACAGTAACCTTACGATAATTGTTTTTCCAACCATCACTGGTCGCCAAACTGATATTGCAAGCCGCTGAACCATTGGAAAAGCGCCTCAATTAGGGTATTTGACCTACACGACCAATACGTATTATTTGGTTTAATTTTATTAAGTATCAATTCCCTATAAATCGCACTTTTATTTCTTACAACAAACGCAAGGCTTAAAGCCTAATTGCTGTAAAAGCGAAGGTTCAAATTTGAACTCTCTGTTATACTTCGAACTGTAATAGCCTTTTAATAAACGTTTAAGCTCTACTTTGTATTTATGCCAAACAAATAGAGGGTGCCCGCTAACCTTTGCTTCTTTTACGCGGTTAGTTCCGTAACCTTTATCTCTGATTATTTTTGAAGTTTCTTCATCTTTGTTTTTAAAACTTACAGCATCTCTCAAAACTTTTTCAATCGAGTCTTTTAACTCTATTAAATCAAAGTTTTTAATATTAGTAGTACCACTATTTGAACCCTTGATTGTCTTAGGTGGATTTTTAAGGAAAAATTGCGCCTCTAACCTTTTTAAAAATAGTCTGTCATCACTTTTAAGTAACTCGAAGTTGGCTTCCACAAAACTCGTATACTTTCCAACTTCATGACATCCTCTATCCGTTATTTCAGGTGGTATTTCTACATTAATGTAATCACTATGAAGCCTATTACAGTCTTTATTACAGTGAAAAGCAGGCCCTGAGGATTCTTCCCACACCCAGTAGATACCAGTTTGATTATTATTTTTTTCCAGTGCCTGAATAAACAGGTTGGGATTTTTTAGAAATTCACGGTAATTATACAATCCACGTAATTCTGGCACTGTGAGCATAATGCTTAAAGACGAGTCATATAAATCTTCAAAATCAGCCTGTTCAACTTCCAAACGTTTTTTGTTTGCGATTCGTTCAAAATTAGATTTAGTAATATAAACTTCACTACAGCTTTTAGATAAGCAAATTGATTTATTTGATTCGTATGTATCTAGCATTTTTTATCCCCTTTATTCGTTCTTATTTATACAAACGAATAAAGGGGGCTAGAATTAACAATTTTATTTATATTTATTTAAATAAAGCAGGTTGCTTTAAAAATCCCTGGTTTTGACTTTATAATACGTTATATGAAAAACAGATTATCGAGCTAGGTAATAGTTCTTTTATAAGCCTTTTATGATCATCACTCCATGGCATAACATAACCAATAGGAGGTAATCTCAGTGTTAAATGTTTCACTGTTAACCTGTGAAGATTTGTGCATTTATCAAGCAAACATATTAATTCATATCTATCATTAATATTCAAAGCTAACGAATCTAAGTCATCTAACTCACATAGTTGGTCAAGTAAAATAGGTAAATTGTAACCACCTAATGATAAATTCATTAATTTCGGTAAACCTTTAATACTGTCAGGAAGTCTAGTTATCTGATTTTCAGTGACATTCAAATAAGTTAATTCCTTTAATTCGCCTAGCCACTCAGGCAAACTAACTAATCTATTATTCTGTAACTGTAAAGATGACAGGTTTGATAAGTTTTTTAATGAATCTGGCAGAAAATTTATTTGATTATTACCTAAGTTTAATATTTTTAGTTTTTCTAAGTTGCCTGACTCTCTAGGTAGAATAGTTAAATTGTTGTAACCCAAAGATAGATATTCTAAATTCGTTAAGCCTTTAATAGTATTAGGTAAGCTAGATATATTGTTATGACTCAAGTCTAAATAGGTTAATTTTTTAAACTCACCTATAGCATCTGGAACACTAGTTAATTTATTGCTGCCCAAAAATAAACTGTCTAATTTCGCTAAGTATTTAATAGAGGCTGGCAATCTATTTATTTCATTATCATCCAAGTTCAAACTGATTAAATTTTTAAGTTTATTTAAATCATCAGGAATACTGGTTAATTGGTTGCTGTACAGGCTTAACTCTTCTATTTTAATGAGTTCACCAATCCACTCAGGTAAGCAAGTCAACTGGCACTCATTAAGAAATAGCGATGTTAATTTTCCTAATTCTCTTATTTGGTTGGGTATGGTATCGAATTGATCTTGAGAAATTGACAGCTTTTTTATGTTATTTAATTTACTAAATGAGTCTGGTAATGATCTTAAATTTTTACGATTCAAATTCATTTCAGATAAATGTAATAAACTTTCTGGTGTGCCTGGAATTTGAAAAAAACCGATTTTATTGTCATTAGACCAATCCCAAATATCTTGCATCCAAAGTTCATCATCCTTTAAAGGTATTTGTGTAGTAATCTCTGAAAAAAACTTTCGCCAATCTCCAGGGCTTGCTTTTAACGGCTCGGATAATTGTCCATCAAGATACAGCTCTGTAAGACTCTTTAGCTGCATGATACTATCACGCAGAATGTTGAGTATATTATCTTGCATCCATAACACATCTAGCTCATCTAGCTGTGTTAACCAATACCCATAGAGTCGATTTCCTTGGATCCATAATACCTCTAGATTATTTAGTTGACCCAGAGCACCATCAACGAAAAATATTTCATTGTCATGCAAAAAAAGCCGTCTTAAGTTCTGAAGCTGGGCGATGCTTTTGGGTACAACTTCTATTGCATTTCCTGACAAGTCTAATACTTCTAAATTTACTAACTCAGCAAGCCAGTCTGGTATCTGCGTAATTTTATTAGGGCCTTCAGAATTATCATAAAAAGTAGGCATCAAGCCGCAAGGACTTTTAATAAATTTTAATTTTTTTAGTTTTGTTAAGTGCCGTATTTGTTCAGGTATTTCAATACAGTTATGCCAGCTTAAGTTTAGTTCTTCTAGGTTCAGTAATACATCTACATCCCTTGGCAAGCCAACCCAAAATCCATAATCAACCAACTCTCCGCTCTCTTCTTCCAATATGTCTTCATAATATTGATGTTCAGGGATATTGTTGTCGTCCGCCCACTGATAAAGCTCGATTATCCAAGGATATTGGTTACTTTTTATCATATATTTTCATTTTTACCTGTTTATTTACTGGTTATATAAATAAACGAGTTGAGAGTTAAAGAATTAACAAATTTATTTTATTATTGATAAAAGCTGTTTTAATACTTAAATTTATTCAAATATCGATTTTCTATTAAAGGGTGTTCTAAGTGTTGCTCAAGTAAATTATTCCAAGAAATTTACTGAAACTCAGTCTATCCTGGCGGCACATATAATTGTGATGCATAATAGTTTGAAAAATTGGACTAGCCCGAACATAGTTAATGAAAATTATTAATGTAGTATCAGTTGTCTTTTGATACTTCTGAAATGTCTGTTAAATCTTTTGCTACACCATTACCCAACTTATTCATTCGCCCTAGTGCTGTTTGCCCACGAGCACTCCCTTGCTTGCTCGCCTTTTGATACCACAGAAAAGCTAAGGTTAAATCTTTATCTACACCTGCGCCCATTCTATACATTCGTCCTAACTTTACTTGTCCAAGAGCATTTCCTTGATCAGCCGCCTTTTGATACCACTGAAAAGCTTGAGTCTTATCTTTGGCAAACCCTTGACCCTTATCATACATCCGACCTAATTAATGCTGGGCATCGGCATTACCTTGTTCAGCGAGTTTTTTGCACAGAGTAAACGCTTTTGTAGCATCAACATTGCGATTAGATAAGTTGCATTGCGTCTCTGAGTGACTAAGTTTGCCTTCAGTCTTGCTTTCGTTATTACAGCCAATCAAAAAGTGAAGCAAAGATAATATCGTTAATATAAAGAAGTATTTATTGTTCATAATCCTATGTTCCTGGTTTTACTATCGCTAAATTAATTTGTGCCTCATAATTGGCAATGGAGGCGCCTTTAATCGTGTTTATCTTAATATCAGCTTGTAGTGGTCAACTAATTTTGGTCACATGCTTTCATATTTAGTAAAGCTTTTCATTTTTACTCCCAACTATTTATAAAGATGTCCGTTTCTGTAACCAGTAGTAACAAGTGTTCCATCCACCTCTACAGCGAACATGTTTTTTAATTTATCTATTTTTCCACAAAGGTTTTTTAAGTCTTTCTTTAATTTCTTAAAATCTTTTTCTGAGTAGCAAATCCTAGTAGCCCCATCTTTCTGATATATTTCACTTCCATAAGTAAGTAGTGCCTGCATCATTAAAGGGCTTATTCCCCGTTGTTTAGCTCGATCATTTAAGTGTTTAGTATTCATATTTACGTCCTCTTTTGTTGTGATACACTAAGGTTACGATATGCTTTTGATTTCATTTGATATTGAAGAAAGAATGCTTTGAACAACGAACTCCCATTTCAAGAGCGTTTTGTTATAGCTAACGGCACAATGATCAACAGACTTATATTGACGAACTTTGTCACTTATTCTTTTATATTTTCTGTTATTTCTTTTATAAGCTGGTGAAGTAGTGCTAATTAATTCAACATTAAAATATTCAGAGTTCATCATAATTGTCCGCTTTAATTGGGTTCAATTATATAAACGTACTGAAATAGTAAGAGTTAACAAAAGTTTGAAATTAAATATTTAAATGACTTAAAAAGCCAGGGGATTCTAAATTAACTAAAATGAACACACTGCCGCAAGCAGCGAGTTAACTGATTATTCATCAAATATGTTAGGTGTGATAATGTCAATTCTGATATTTTATTTAAATGGATAAATAGAAATAAAAGTAAAATTTGATATCAATGCTCAATAGTTTTTCTATGAGTAATTGAAAATTATATAGAGACGGAACTCAGGATTAAGCTTTCCCCTGAGTTCTTATTCGAAGTGTAAATGCTAGCAGAGATGACCCCTGTAACAAAACCTGTGTAACTGCTTATCATTAATACCCAAATATGGTTAATGAAAATTATTAATGTAGTTTAGCCATCCCTTATAAGATTTAAATACATCTCCCCAATAAACCTCATCCCACACGACAATTTTGTCGTTATCTTTTTTAGACCTATTCTGGTTATATTTTACAAGCCAATACATACCTTTTTCGTGATTTTTCTTGGTACCTACGCCTACAAAATACAAGTTACTTAAGAAACTTTGGGCATTAACAACCCCTTGTTTAGCGGCCTTTTCAGTCCAATGGAATGCTTGATTTTTATCTTCGATAACGCCTAGCCCATTGAAATACATTCTTCCTAATGAAAACTGCCTGAATGCATCCCCTTGCTCGGCCGCCTTTTGAGTCCACTGAAAAGCTTGGGTTAAATCTTTATCAACACCTTGGCCAAATTCATACATTCGACCTAGTGCTGCTTGCGCAAGGACATGCCCTTGCTCGGCCGCCTTTTGAGTCCACTGAAAAGCTTGGATTAAATCTTTATCTACCCCTTTCCCAACTTCATACATTCCACCTAGTACTGCTTGCGCAAGGACATGCCCTTGCTCGGCCGCCTTTTGAAACCACTGAAAAGCTTGGGGTAAATCTTGTTCTACGCCTTTGCCAACAAGGTACATTCCTCCTAGTGCTGCTTGTCCTCGAACACTCCCTCGCACAGCCGCCTTTTGATACCAGTGAAAAGCTTGGGTTAAATCTTTTTCGACACCATTGCCCCACTCATACATTCGACCTAGTGCTAATTGCGAACTAGCATGCCCTTGCAAAGCCGCCTTTTGAAACCACTGAAAGGCTTGGGTTAAGTCTAATTCAACACCTTTGCCCAACTCATACATTCGCCCTAGTGCAGATTGTCCACTAACATACCCTTGCAAAGCCGCCTTTTGATACCACTGAAAGGCTTGGGTTAAGTCTTTTTCAACACCTTTGCCCAACTCATACATTCGCCCTAGTGCTGTTTGACCACCAACATGCCCTTGCTCTGCCGATTTTTGAGTCCACTGAAAAGCTTGAATTGAATCTTTTTCAACACCTTTACCCAACTCATACATTCGACCTAGTGCTAATTGCGAACTAGCATTCGTTTGCTCAACCACTTTTTCAGACCACTGAACAGATAGTATTGAATTTTTTTCAACACCTTCTCCCAAATTATACATTCGCCCTAGTGCTGCTTGCGCAAGGACATGCCCTTGCTCGGCCGCCTTTTGAGTCCACTGAAAAGCTTGGATTAAATCTTTATCTACACCTTTCCCAACTTCATACATTCGACCTAGTGCTGCTTGCCCACGAGCACTCCCTTCCTCGGCCGCCTTTTGATACCAATGAAAAGCTTGGGTTAAATTTTTGCCACTATATTCTCCCATTTCATACATTTGGCCTAGTTCAAATTGTGCATAAGCACTCCCTTGCTCGGCCGCCTTTTGAGTCCACTGAAAAGCTTGTATTAAATCTTTTTCAACACCTGAGCCAAATCTATACATGTATCCTAACATTCCTTGCGCAGAATAGTTTCCTTGCTCGGCCGCATTTTGATACCACAGAAAAGCTTGGGTTAAATCTTGTTCTACGCCTTTACCAACTTGGTACATACTTCCTAGTACTGCTTGGCCATCAACATACCCTTGGGCGGCCGCCTTTTGATACCACAGAAAAGCTTGGGTTAAATCTTTATCAACACCCTTTCCAAAACTATACATTCGGCCTAGGTTAAATTGTCCAAAATAATCCCCTTGCTCGGCTGCCTTTTGATACCATAGAAAAGCCTGTGTTAAATCTTTATCAACACCTGTTCCAAATTCATACATTGCACCCAAGCTAACCTGCCCTAAAGCATGTCCTTGCTCTGCTGCCTTTTGAGTCCAATAAATAGCTTGGGTTAAATCTTTATCAACACCTGCTCCCAATTTATACATCATTCCTAGTGCAGATTGCCCTAAAGCATGCCCTTGCTCTGCTGCCTTTTGAAACCACTGAAACGCTTGAGCCTTATCTTTGGCAACTCCTTGGCCCTTATCATACATCCGACCTAATGAATACTGGGAATCAGTATCCCCTTGTTCAGCGAGCTTTTTGCACAGATCAAACATTTTTGTAGCATCAACATTGCGATTAAATATGTTGCATAACGACTCTGAGTGATTCAGTTTGTTTTCGCTCTTGCTTTCGCTATTACAGCTAATCAAGGAGTGAAGTAAAGATAATGTCGTTAAGATAAAGAAAAACTTCTTATTCATAATCCTATATTCCTGGTTTTACTATTTCTAAATTCGTTTGTGCTTCATGATTAAGATTATTGCCAATGGCGACATCTTTAATCCTGTAGTGGTCAACTAATTTTGGCCACGGATTTATATTCAAGCCAGTATCTTTTCTCTGACTCATTGGGTGTTAGTCCACCGTTATAACTGTGGGGTCTAACCTGGCTGTAATATCCAATAATATATTTAACCACAGCATTTTCCGCTATCAATAAACTCCTTAAACCCTTCCAATTGCGTACTCAGAATTGGAGCAAAGTCAGATACATCACAGTCGAATGCTTCTGTTGCATAAATTTCAGCCCAGGCATCCAGTGAAGTTATTATTTTCTACAATTCAACTTCATTAGCATATGCATTAATGGAGTTGTTTACATAATTTACTGTAGCTTCAGTTTTTTCGATATTAGTCATTTCATTGTTTCCTTATACATTGATAAGCTTTAATTGGCTTTAACAATAAAAAGTCATTTGTGCCTATAAAAAACTTTGTGTTTTTTTTTGTTAAAATACTCGGCATTTTTTGTTCTTATTTATACAAACGAATAATGGTGTTAAAAATTAACAAAAGTTTCTATTTAATTTAAATTTACCGCGGTGGTTAAGTCTTTTGCTTTTAGTCAACTTCAGCTCGTTTATTTCCTCTTCCATAGGGTTTTAATTAATTCAGTTACTTTATTCTGTTTTTCTACATCTTTGCCAAGCTTATACATGAATTCTAGTGATTATTGCGTAGGAGCATTTCCTTGTTCAGCAGCCTTTTGATACCACTGAAAAGCTTTGGTTAAATCTTTTTCTACGCCTGTGCCTGATGCATACATTTTACCTAGCATCAATTGTCCATCAACATCCCCTTGCTCGGCCGCCTTTTGATACCACTTGAAAGCTTGGGCTATATCTTTTTCTACGCCTCTGCCATCAAAATACAAACCACCTAATGGAAAATAAGAAAATTTTGATCCTTTAGCAGCAGCACTTCTATATAGCTCCACAGCTTTTTCAAAATCTACCTCTTTAGAAACCCCTTCCTCATAAAAAGAAGCCAGTTCTTTTATTACATAGCTTGCTTGGTAGCCGTCATATAACATCGCTTGAGACATTAAATTGAATAACCTTTCATGATTTTGTGCTGAAAAGTCCTCACGAGTATGAATGGATTTTAATCTTAACGTGCCTGAAACATTACCTAGCTTTGCTGATGTTAGATATAAGTCATGTGCTTTATGTAAATCTTTTGAAACCCCATCTCCAAGCTCATACCAGTCCCCTAAAATAGACATCGCTTCTGCATGACCGTTTGTTGCCAATCTGTTAAGCCATTTCAATGCAGTTCCTCTATTTTTGTTAACGCCCCACAACCCTTTTTCAAAGGCTTCATACAAAGCAAACTGAGCTTCAAGGTAACCGTGCTTGGCTGAAAGCTTTAACCACTTCATGCCGTCTATGAATTTTTTTGCATTAAAGTAATTCTGAGATAATATAAATTGTGATCGGGCAAACCCTAACTTTGCAGAGCGTTCAAAGTACTTCCCTGCAATTAAATCTGATTTCTCAACGCCCTGGCCTTTTTTATATAGTAATCCTATGTTGTGAATTGCTTTGGGGTAGTTACGAACTGCTGCTTTTTTATACCAACCTATTGCTAAATGATAATCTTGTTTAACTCCATTGCCATTAACATATCTATCGCCCAAGCTATTCATGGCATCAACATCGCCCGATAAAGCGGCCTCTTCAAGTTTCTGAGTTGTATAGAAAGGCTTCTTCATTAACTTATAAGAAACCTCTTGCTTGCTACCATAACTCACAGAGGTGTTTATTTTGAAATCAGAATGATTTGCTAACTTTAGCTTCAACCTAGCACCTACTAGTGGCTCTGTTAATATATGTGGTGTGACGCCAACAAAACTATTATTAATAAAAACTTTAGCTTTTTGTGGATTAGAATTTATCTTGAAAAATGTACCATTTTCAGCAAGACGCTTTTCGAAAAACTCTTGTGAAACATACAGGTCGCCAAATCTAGTAACTTTTTTAAAGTTATCATTTAAATATTCTTCGGATTTTATATAGTTAGCTTTCTCTGAATAAATAGTGCGCTTGAGATGAGTATTACGAAACAAAGCAGGCTTGTTATTATTATCAAAAAAAGCCTTTTCAGTTACTCTTCCGTGCCTATCATAATTTAATGTCGCTTTGTGAATCTCGTCAAATATAAGAATCTTTTGCTCACTCTCCCCAAAATAGGACTCCTCAATACTATTTCCTCTTTCATCAAATTTATGTTTTTCAATAAACACACCTTTAAGCGAACCTTGTTCGATAGCTTTTGGTTCCCCTTCAAGCCCGAAATACCTTCTTTCAACCCCATTCCCTTGCTCGTCCCTTTTAATTGATATTGAAGCGATCCCATCTAGGTTTAATATTGCTCCACCACTAGGTCCAACAAAACTAACTTTAGTGACAGAACCTTGGTTATTGTATTTTAATTTCTTACCATGAACTTTATTTTCGGAAAGGAGTGCAGGCATTAAAGTACTGTCAAAACAATAAAACCCACTTGGATTATGGTCTGGGTTATACGAAAATTTCATCACCGCACAGCCGACAATATTGTTTTTAAGTTCAGTATTTGCATCCTTGCAACTAATTTCAATCTCATTACCGAAAGCATCGTACTTAATCTCGTGCGAGTAACAATTATCATTTGCCTGAACGGGCCGAGAGTCTTTATTGAAATATGAATCCGTTACGATTCTTCCTTTACCATCATAGGTATATTTTATAGATACTTTGCTAAATTGATCGCCAGCTTCATTTCCATTCTCATTATGAAATAACTCTTGTATGACATTTCCGTTGTTATCTAGTTTGAACTGTTTTGATGAAAATTTACCATCAGGTGCATAGCTATTTTTATTTTCATCAGTAAACCGATAAGAAACAATATTGCCAAACTCATCAAGTGAATAGTTTTTACTCGCTAACTTGCCACTAACCGTGTACTTTTGTTCTTCTATCAAATAGCCTAAATAGTCATATAAAAATGTTTTTCTAATTACTCCAGCTTTATCAGCTATAAATTCACCATTTTCACTTAACTTCAGACTACTGTCTATTTGACCAAGCTCATTGTAAGTAAAAATTTCTCCAAAATACTTTCCTTCTACAAATGAGTTAATTCCATAAGCGTTTTGATAGTGCTTTTTAGTCAAGTAACCGTCTTTCGAGAAGGTCAATAGGTATTGAGAAACATCAGACCTGGAAGAAGTAAATTTATTACCAAATACGTCTAGGGAGTTAGAAAGAAAGTTTTCTGCGGATATGAATTTTTTTCGACCAAATCCTTTATCAAACTTTGCTATTGCTTTATTACCATCAAACTCATAGCTAATTTTTTCAATTTCTTTAGTCGCTTCTGTTTTTACAATTTGAGAAGAAATCCTGCCATTTTCTAAATAGCTATACTCCCAAATAGCATTGTTTTCTCTTTTAGGATCTGAAGTTAAGGTTCCATAAGCATTTACATGAGAGAGCCTGATTAATTTCCCTTTTCTATATTCAAATTTATAGTTTGAACTTCTATTTTTGACATAATTAACATCAAGTTCATTTATCCCAAAAGGCACCCCCCACCTTTCTCCAACAGTGGAATAATAATATGTTTTAATCCTATTTTGTTCCCATAAATAAGTGGAAAATATAATCGCGGGTAAAAGAATAAAAGCCGTAAACCTGTAGAGTTTTCGGTTACGTTTAGCTTTTAAAGATTTTATGAGATATTCGTAAATCCTCCCATCTGATATTAATCCTTCCTTGTCAAACACCTTCCCCTCAGCAAGAAAAAGGTTATCCTTTAATAGGTACTCTTTATTATTTTTATTTTCTTTCCATCGAATATATTGACCATCAATACTATAGCGCCATAATAGATACTCTTCAGAATCTTTAATCCATTTTTTTAAAGCACCCCAATGGGTAAACAAACTGTCATGGGCTAATTTTACTGCTGAGCTGTTCGTATCTCCGACTACGCTTACAATTAAGTTCGCATCAATAAAGCCTTTAACAAGGTTATAAAGTGTTTTGTTAAAGGCTATATCCGCTAACTCAACACATCTTGCAAAAGGTAATCCTTCAGGATTAACCCCAACAAAGTAATCAAAAAAGGTTGATGTAATTTTTTCTGATGCCTCACTTTCTTGCAAAACCACGAATGCACGATAAGCAATAGCGCCTGTTAATCCACCTAGTGCTTGATAATACTCACGTTTTAGCACCACTGCATTTTTATCTTCCGCTGTTGCCTTAATATAGAGCTGCTCAAGTAAAAAACTCACCATCGGCAATGCATACGGAGTGTTAATAGCTTCTTCGATAATAATGGTATCTAGTGCTTCATTCTCTTCATCTTTTTGCTCAAAGGTAATTCCTGAAAACAGTGCTTGCTCATGAACAATGGCTTCCCACTCTTGTGAGGTCAGTTGTGAGGCAACATTAGAGATAATCGGTGAGCGAAGTGCTTGGTTATCGAGTAAGCGACCTAAGTATTCATTTCGAATGGCCAAGACAATATTTAATGGGGAGAGCGCTTTGGCTAAGCCATCAATAATGCTTAACTCACTGCCAATACTGTCAATATCTTGCTTGCTTTGACTAAAGACTTCCTCGTATTGGTCTAAATACAACAAGCATTGTTTTGTTTCCGGTGTTACTAAAGAAGGTAAAGACGTTATCCCTTCTTCAATGGAGTGATTAAGCGTTGAGATTAGCTCATCAATATTTTGATTTTTTATATCCCAGGCAATAAATAGTTGTTCGAGAATAAACCGCAAAATACCTTGGTCTTTTTTTAGAGAGTTCGGTGTGCAGTACGCCCAATGTAGCTCATCATGCTTTTGCTCTAGTTTAGGAATTAACCCCGCTTTGATTAAAGAGGATTTACCCGTACCACTTGCCCCAGAAACAATTAATAAACCACTGTTTTGTTTTATATCACTGTATAAGCGCTCAACATCTTTATCTCGACCAAAAAAACGCACACTGTCTTCATAGTCAAAGCTTTTCAATCCTTTAAAAGGTTGCCAGCGCCCTAACGGGTCACCATCGTATGCGTCACCCAATAATTGACCTAAGGTGTGTTGTAATCGCTCAGAAGAAATTAGCACTCCGCCAAGTTTCTCTAAACGCTTTCTATGCGAGTCAGGAATGTCTTTATCATTATCTTGAGGGTAACAAAGATAAAAGGATGAAATAGAGCCTTGGTTTTGCTCTACATATTTACAGGTTGATTCAAGCTTCTCAACAATATGACCAATCGGTTTTATGTGACCTGATGTTAAGACTTCTCCGGTAGCAAATATAGGGTGAGTGAATAAGCTGTCTTTTTGTAAATTGATGCGCCACCAGGCATCAAAGCAGGCTAACGCATAGCCTAAACCACTGCTTGAACTACCTTGGGTGAAGTTATAAGTTTCGTTATTACACGCTAGTAAATTAACACTTGCGCGAAAACGATGACGTTGGTCTAACTTATTAAAAGATACATAAGCAGCCGTAGCTGAGGTTGCTAAATAAGATTGCTGCTCTTTAAATGATTCAGTCGTTAAGTTTTTTTTAAGCTTAAGGTTTAAAACACCTTCAACATTTGAGTCACCAACTCGGCTTTCTTGCACTCTAACATCTACGTTAAGAATGGTTTCTGTGCTGGTTAATATGTAGAGCATTGTTGACTTCCGTGTTGTGTCATAAAATTTGTTTTCGATACAAGTAACATTATCAATAATTAGATGATCTCTAAAGCATTAAAAATGAAAATAGTAACCTTACGGTAATTGTTTTCCCAGCTATTACTGGTCGCCAAACTGGTGCTGTAAACCACTGCCACATTGGTAAATCGCTTTAATTTTGGGATTTCCCCTATATGGCCAATACGCATTACTTGGTTTAAATCTTTTTACCTAGCAATTCCCCATAAATCGTACTTTTATTTCTTACAACAAACACAAGGCTTAAAGCCTAATTGCTCTAAAAGCGACTGTTCGAATTTGAACTCTCTGTTATACTTCGTACTGTAATAGCCTTTTGATAAACATTTAAGCTTTATGAAGTGGTCAACTAATTTTGGCCACATGCTTTCATATTTAGTTAAGCTATTCACTTTTCCTCCCAACTATTTATAAAGATGTCCATATTAAAAATATCACTTATGAATCAAACCTAACTCTTTCAAACTATTGAATATATCAAGATCGTTATCAAGTAGCGCTTTTTTCATTAGCTTACCTGCCAATACAGCCTCTTTTCCCCTTAATGGGTTTCCATCTGGGCGCCTCATGGCAAATCCTAGGCAAAATTTTTCTGCACTTTCTATCTCAATCTCAATGTTTTTAACTTTTATCTCTTCATTGAAAGAGCGAACCTTCTCAGTAAAAGAACTAACCCCAGACGCCAGTTTTTCACAGGCATAATAATAACCATTTTTTTTCGATGACATTACTTCATTTCCTTATTAAATATTTACCTTTAGTGTCTTTTCTAGACAGAATTCGATATGCCCCATTAATTTCAACTACCTTCCCACACTTTGCTAGATCATTATAGGTGGCTAATGCTTAACTACCTGTCCTCTTTGCCAGATCACATCTCCATTACGTTTAAATCCGATAGCTTTGTATGCCGTAATAGCTGAATACCCATCTAACCAAACAACTTGTCCTAATTCAGGGGTTGGGCAAGCAGCTTCCATCCTTTCAACCCAGCTATTTAAATCCCCTTTTCTTCCTAATGGTTTAGCAATCCAACCGTCATTCTTTGAAATTTCATTTTGATAGTTATACATAATAGGCTCTCTTTATATTGTTTAACTTAAGTCTTATTACCTAAGTTTGTGTCTTCATAAAGAGAAACGTTCTATTAAGAGTGAAATTAACAATTTATTTTAAATTAATTGTGATGCCTTTATAAAAATGCTTTAATCCTTTGAAAGTAAAGAAATTAACCACCAAGTGATAGTACTGAATAATCCATAGCATCATCTACTAGCGTATGATCATAGGTAGATTCAACCAACCAGCGAGCCTGTTCTAAGCCAAAACCACTATCAATAACTTCAATTTCTTTTAATTTATATTCACCAACGATATGTTTAATAACGAGAATGATCTCTGAGTCATTGTGGTTATTAACGTTCTTAGTAAAAACTTTTACTTTCTGATTAAATAAAACATCAAGTCTCTTGTTTAAAGCATTTTTCTCTTGTTCAAAAGCTGCACTGTGTAATTCAGATTTTTCTTTTTTTACTAACCAAATAAATAAAATCTCACTAATATTATGATTAACTGAGCTTTCTAATATGTAAGCATACATATCTATTAGATCATTAAAATTCTCATCTGTTATCACTCCAAACAAAACGCGTTTATCACGATTAATAATGGAATAAATTGGTTTCTTTTTAACTTTTATGGGTAAAGAAGCATCCTCCTTTTCATAATACACAACTTGCTCTACTTGATTTCTCTGATGAAGAGTGAATGAGTCATCATTTATTTGAATGTAATTAGCTAAAAATGTTTTTGATGTTGGTTGAGTAAAAATGAATCCTACATTTTTTCTATTATCCCCAAATAGTGCAGAGTGATTAAATATCCCATGTATTTGCTCCATACTTGCAATATTGATTTCATTGTCATCAATCCCATCTTTTAATGCATGATATGACTTAACAAAAGTATCTAAAGAGTTTTCAGGTAAAGTTATAGGATTTAAACCGACTAGCTCGTCTAAGTCTTTTTTGCCATAAATAATTTTATGAGCATTCATTTCCATTTTATAAAATTCGTACTGAATGTTTTGTATTGGGTATACAAAATCAATTTGATCTACAAATAACGATTGGAAAAATTGCTTCCAAAAGAGTATTTCCTCATTATATTCTGCATTTAATTGCTTTAACTTACTCTCAATTGAGTCATGTTTCTTTTCTGTTAAATCGAGATTGTTGTTTATCGCTAAGTAATAACCAATAATAATTGGAAAATCAGGCTCAAATTTAAATGGAATATTTAATACAGAAGAATCAATACCTTGAAAACTGTCAGGGTTAAAGCTCTTTAACCAATTTTTATGCTCGCCTAATTGTATTTCGTTTACCCCCTCGTTCAATAAATTATCAACAATAAATTTACCCCACCATACCCACTGGTAAAAAGATATTGATGAAAAGCTTTTATTCTTTATTGAAACAATTTCTTCAGGGAGTTTTTTACAGCTTAAAACTGCAAATATTAATTTATATTGAAACAGGGATAAATTTTCAAAAGCGTTTAAATAACTCATATAATTTGTTGCCAAGCCTGACTTGTCACCCTGGCTATTTATAGCGATATGGAACAACTTAACAAAAGCTCGCCTAAGAGCCGTATAACTATTTACTTTATCGCTTAACTCTATGTTATTTATATGAGTTGTACTTTGTAATTCAGATGCGTTTTGAGCTATATCCCTAACTTTTCTTTTTTTAAGTAAAAGTAATCCCAAAGGTAAATGATAGTGGTTTAAAAATAAATTTTTATCTGCTTCTGCAATTTCAAATTTATGAACGCTAGACATGAATACTATTACAGTATCATTGTTAAAATGAAGGTCTTGTTCATCTACCATCAAAGCAACACTATATAGACCTTGCGCTCTTTTAATGTCTAACCTTTGAGTTGATATCCATATCATTTTTTTAAAAATCAATAGCTCTATTTCATCAAGGGATAAATAAATTTTGGTCATCATCAATTCCTTAAAATATATCATCTATAGTAAAATCATTATCACTTATCTCAACATTTATCTTTTGTAATTCATCAATAGTTTTTGAGTTGCGAATAATATATAAATTAGTATTCGTTCTAGTTAATGAGACATAAATAATATCTTCTAAGACTCCCTGTTTTCTGAGTGCTTTTAAGTTTGTATCTCCTTCATTGAACCCAAACAAAATAACATGTTCAAACTCTAATCCCTTAGCACTGTGACTGGTGACTAACAAAGGTAACTCGGTACTAAAATCATGTTTTCTTAATGATTTGTTATCTTTAAAATATGCAGACTCAATATTCAAAGTTTTAAGCTCGGTTTGTAACTCCTGTAGGTGTTCTCGGTTATGGGATATAATACCTATTCGCCCATTTTGATGCTTTAAAGACCTAATAATATCTGCAATTGTTTTAACTTCATCTTTACTATCTACATCGAGTAATTGAACGTCATTTTGCTCAATCCGACTTACTTTATCTTCAAGTATTTCTTTACTTTTTGAGAATAGCTGAGCTGTTTTTGCAATGTTTTTATGGAATCTAAAAATATCTGTTAACTCTTCAGTCACTCCACCTTTTACAACGTTAGGTTTAGTTAAATCTGTTTTATAAATGCCTTGGTTAAAGTCCCCTAAAGACGTAATTCTCTTACTTATTTTTTTAACGAGTTCCCACTCATCTTTTCTCAAATCTTGTACTTCATCGACTACTGTAATATCAAAATTTTGCGTTAAATCTTTAGCTAATAAGAATTTTAAAAGACTTGTATATTTTTCTTCGTAATTATTACCTGTAGGAACAATATTATTCACCCTTGCTAATTGCCAAAAGTACATGTCTTTAGTTGCAATAATAATATTATCGGTTAAATCCATTTCTTCTAAGGCGCTACTAAGGTATCCGTATAAACTATGGTTATATATTAGTAACAACGGCTTGATCGCTTGGCTTCTCACCATATCTTTTAGGGTATATAAACTGATCAACGTTTTTCCTGATCCAGGAGGCCCTTCAACGAATAAGTTTTTATCTTCACGGGATACTTTACGAATGATCAATTTTTGATCGTCTGATAATTTGTTATAAGGTACTAAGAACATAATTATTCCTCCATATCTTCGGCTTTAACATGCAAATAACTATTTTCATCTTCTATATGTTTAGTAGAACTTGGTGTGACATAAGAAAATGCCTCTCCTGCAATTTTAAATATTTTGGGTAATAGGCATTGTTTATCAAATGATGAAAATATATATGGCGTTGATTTATATTCTGCTACTATATTTTTTGCTTCAGTTTTGCTGTGCTCTATCAAGGTTTTAGAAACTTTATTCACGTCATACTTAAGTAAAAAAATCTTTAACATTACCGTTGTATCACTTTTAACATCTTCAACTTGTTTTTCTAAAAACTCTAAAGCTTTGATGCTTGATTCTCGCTCTAGTATTAAGGAAAAATTATAAACATATGAAGGTTCATCAGGTGATATTTCTATTGCTTTCTTTAAGCCATTTCTAGCCATAGTATCTCTGCCTAACCCTGAGTTCCCACAGTAGATCATGTTCCAAACAGAAGAGTCCTGGTCATCAAAACGCCTTAAATATTCTTCAGCGGTTTCCACCATGCCAATATAGTTATCTACAACTGAATGTTTCCATATCAACTGTCTAAGCGACTGTCTTTCTTTGTTTTTATCTCCTTCCTGTTTGGATTTGTTGATCTTTAATTTTAACTCGTTTATATCAAGTTGATCTTGTCCAACCATGCCAATGCTATATGGGTTATCAATTTGAGCAGAGTCTATAAACTCACCATCAATATAAATTGCTATATCAAACAGTTTATCCTGACTAATAGATGCTTTTATTTGTACTTCAGCGTTTTTAGGGAAACTTTTTTTAAGCTCACAACGAATTTCTCCGATAGGAAAATCAATCCCATTTATACAAACGGGAACAACGATGCTTTTTTGTGTTTCTGATTGAATTTCAAAATTAGGAAGCTGAACATCAACAGGTAGAAGTTGGTTTCTTTCTATAATTGGGTGAAACTCGTCTCCTTTAATACGAATACCTATAGAATCACTTGTAATAGGATTAATTAAAGAAACGCCACATGCATGATAAAAATAAGAATATATTGCAGCACCTTCTGCAACCAATTTGTCAGGTTCGTTTGTTAATAACGCTTCTGCATTTATTAATTTTTCGCAAACGTATGATTTTAATAACGGGTTAAAACTACTCCCCCCGACGTAAAGTACGTAGCGGATATCATCAAGTGTAAGATCTGATTTTTCAATGACATCCGTTATCGATTGACTTATAGGCGTTAAACTTTTGTCACAAAGGCCAAAGCTATACTTTTTACCCGTGAATATATGACCAAAAATACTATCAAACTCTTCACCGTCAATTTCAACATCATCTAAGCAATATGTTGCATCCTCATAACTCACATCACAGTTAGTTAATTGATACTTGATGTTACTTAACTCTAGCGTTCTAACATCTTCATCAACGGCTTTTAAACTTAACTTTTCACAAATACCTTTTTTGATTTTTTCAGCTACAACCGTTAGTTGAGGAAGTATTTTTGTCTGGATGTTATGTAGAGTAATATTTTTAAATATATCATTTGATTCTTGTAGTTTTGGAAACAAAAATTGTTCCGCGATGAGCAGGTCTAAATCATTGCCACCTAAGTCGTTGTAGCGAGAAATGGCTTTATTGCCAATACAAATCCCTGTTTCCTTATTAAAACTCACATTAAGTATGGATAGATCTAATGTTCCACCACCAAAATCTAAAACAAGAATGTTTTTGTTAGTTACATCTTTTGCCCAGGACTGTTTTGAGGTTTCGCTTAATCGATTAAAATAACCAAGAAACGCTGCGTTTGGCTCATCAATTAACATTCTATTAGATAACTCTATTCCTGCATCTTTCGCCGCCTTAATCGTATCTCTACGTTGATTAACCTGAAATGATGCAGGGACAGTTATAACTGTGTTTTTTAAGGTTTCATCTTTTGATTTTAAGTGCATAGCCTGCATATATTTCATAATAAGGCTTGCGACTTTGTAGGGCATATTTAATCGTTGATCAATAGCATCTGGGTACATAGGCGTTACATCTACACCCATTTCTACTTTCCACTGATAAAATATGTTTTCTCTATAGTTAAAGTCAGGATGACCTTTTAGATGATATAAGTTGTTACCAACATAGATTTTGTTATCAACCATTGAAACAATTGATGCGACCTTTTCATCTTCTATAGATGTGTCATAAGGGAGAGGGGATTCTTGTTTGATTTTTACAAAATTAACGGGGATTTTATTGCTAGATTCAAAATCAACATCTTTAAAGTCTACTTTAGCTAAAAGACTATATGTCGTGCCTAAATCAATACCATAGCAATAATCATTATCTGATATGGCTTCTTCTCTTTTTGATATTGGATATATTTTCATTTTTCATCTCGTTTATTTACTGGTTATGTAAACAAACGAGCTGAGGGCTACAAAATTAACAAAAATATTAATATTTTTAAACTTGAAGGAGTAACCTGAATCAGAAAAAGTAAAATGGGCTATTTTATTTTTATTAATCTATAAATGAGTAGTCTATATCCTTTAGTGAACTTTGCTCTAATATGTAGCCGATTTGAGTGAGAGGACGTGTGTATAGTTTACTGAATTCGTTCAACATAAAAACTTTAATTGGCTAATGTTGGCTTGTAAAAAGTGAGCTGGTACAGTATGGTTTAGGTTCACTTAATATGACAATTCTAGGGAGTAGATAATGTTAAAAAACTTAATACTAATAGCATTATCCGTAGCCTTTCCTCCATTATTTTTCTTTTCTGTACCCTACCTAATCTACCGTTTCTTTACGTTCGAGTCGCGAAGAAAAAAATATTTCAATGACGCGATAATTTGGCGAACTGGTGGAGCACTTAGAACTGGTGACATAAATATCAATAGATCAGTAAGTCTGTACAAAAAAGCCTGTTCAATGGGGCATTCTGAAGCAGCCTTTCATTTAGGAATGATTTATAGCGATGGTGTGAGTCAATTAGAGCACTCAGGTTACCTGATAGAACCCAATCCAATATTAGCGGAAAAATATTTTAAACGTTGCCAAAGTTTATCTCCTCACACTTTCAATCGATTATTTTCTGAAAGAGAACAAATGATTAATGAGATAAAGTTAAAATACAACTTCAGTTAGTAATCCTCTAAGGCAACGATTGGAACGCTACACATAATTACTGTTTAAAATTAATTTAAAGGATATCAAATGAAAATAGTTGAAACAATTCATGACCTGACGATCGAGGCTGGGATGATAACACTTTCTGAAAGAAAGAGTCGCATGGATATTTACAATGCCCATCAGTATTCGTGCGTGTGCGGCTTAAGACATCAATTTCACAACAATTTGGTGGTTGCAAATTATGGGAGTTCAGGTGCTAATGTAAAAATGATTGTCATGTGTCCCGAAGAGCAAGGAGGAACATTGATTGAGTCTAAGATGAAATGGTTGGTGAAATTTGATAAATTTATTTCACTTGCAGGGTGGAATTCTTAGGGCTGCTTAATAATATGATGTTGATCGGTTTATTAGGTGATAAGCTTCAATGTTTTTAGGGTTACCGATGTTAATATGCACTTAGCCTATAATCTAGTAGTGTGATTACAAGGGAGATCGTTGGTCTAATTACCGAGCGACTTTCTCGTAAAGAGCATATCATCCA
The DNA here is from genome assembly GCF_040362745.1 of Colwellia sp. KU-HH00111. NCBI lineage: Bacteria > Pseudomonadati > Pseudomonadota > Gammaproteobacteria > Alteromonadales > Colwelliaceae > Colwellia > Colwellia sp. KU-HH00111. The sequence goes on from NZ_BAABWO010000003.1 coordinate 305,294, forward strand.
GTTGTTAAACTGGCTGTTTTTTACTCAAGCGGTAATCCCCATAAAAACAACTTAAAAATCATCACCTAGACTGTAAAAAAATTAGATAGTTGATGTATGCAACTTAATAGGTAAAAAAAGCATGGCAAAAATACTTGGTCAATTAATTGGTTGGATAATCAACATTATATCTATCCCATTTGTTTTGGCATTTCTAATACTATCTATACCCTTTCAGTTCTTGAAAGCAAAAAAAAGAATAAATGCAAGTAAGTTATTTAGCTCCGAAGAAAAATCTCTTCTTGCTAAATCACAACGTGTAATCAACATGAATGAAACCGCGTCACTAAGACCTGATGGAGAAATCCTGACAGTAGCAAAACTGATTGAAGAATCAAGAATAGAATATCAAATAATGAAAGATTTGGGAGATATTCATGTGCCCTTTATTGAGTTTTTAATGCCTAGAGTGAACATCCTCCAAGTAAATATTACCGATTGGGAAAATGTTAATAACTATTTTGAATTTAAATAAAAAGCTTAATGCTGCACAGGTGAAAGGTTACTGGTCACTTTAAAAAATTTCGAATCCAGTAAGGTATATAAAAGATTAAAAATCGAAATGATGCAAAAATAAAAGCGACAATATAACTTATTATAAGGAAGCTTTTGTTCCAAATAAAATCAATAGGTGGTGCAATATTTTTATAGAAAAAATTAAACACTTTAAACTTGTTACCGTATTTCCCTTCTAATTTAGCTTTCGCTTTTAATGCATCCAAGAAATATTCACTATCGCCTATGCGATAATGCTTAATTGTTGCCAATAATAAATTGAGACCGTGCAAATTACCGTACCAAATAATACTGCCTAACAGTTGAACAACTTCATTACCATATTCTGGAGTTTGGTATTTTTTGTCACTCATGTAAATTTGCGACAACATTACTTTAGCTGTTTGTTCATGCTTATCATCATCGATAAGCTTTCTAAGTATGAGTTCAGCTTCCTCTGAATCCCTTTTTACGTACCATTCGTGCGAAACTAACAAACTAGCTTTCAATAGCTTACAGGGATAATTATTTTCCAGAATCCCTTCTTCTAAGACTTGAAGCCCAAGTGAAGGATTAAAAAACTCGCTTTCCTTACTTAATAGAAACTGTAAATATACGGAAAATATTGCTTTATTCCCCTTTTGATATTCCTCACCGCTCTGTTCAAATAATAGTGGTAAATAATCTAAATGATTCTGCGATTCATTTATTACATTCTTTTGTATCGTATAAACAGACGCCAGTTCAACACTTTCAAAAGACTTAGCTTCCTCCAAAACAACCCAAGCGTCATCATAGTTTTTGTTAACTCTAAGAAGATCTGCATATAAAATCGCACCTTGTGCATTTTCTTTTTCATATAAGACCTTAGCAAGTGATAGTACATGAGGTATAGCAACTGGGAGTGATTCATATATACCCGGCAGCATATATGCCTTTGCTAATAGCAAAGTAGCCTCATCAGAGTTGGCTTGAGAAAGCTTTCTTAATGATTCTAATGCCTTATTTTTTGGAATGTATTGCACATATTCACAGTAATTTAAAAATGCTTTAATTGCAGATGCTTTGGGGTGGCATGATAATTCTTCACTATCAAGTTTTTTATACGCTGCTTCATAGTTACGTTTATCTAATAAAGCTTTTACCTCAACAAATGTGTCATCTATGCTATTTTTCATTTTCTCTCACAGAGTTTATTTTCCACTTCTTAGCCAGTTTCAACAGTAATAAAATGGGGAATGTAATTGTAATCAATACTGTAATAACATCGCGATAAATTACCTTAGCCACGACAAGAAGATCAAATAAGAATAAGTTGCCTTTGTTTTTTACTGTTATTTTATCTCGCATAAAAAAACCACCAAACACAGGCCAAATAAACGAACCTTACTGTTGTTTTAATTAAAAAATGTCTTTGTGATAAGTGTACATAAAGTTTTAAATCTTCATTTGAAATGACATTGGTTTCGATAAATTTTTCTCCCACAATTAAGTCAGTAAGACTCAAATAATTTTTGCTCATACTATAGGTAGAACCAAGAGCAAGTTCATTATCAACTTTTTTCTCTTGCTTATAAAAATCAGAATATTTTTCTCGACTACTCTTAAACTTACTATTTAATTCATCACTCATAAGGGAACTATCATCGAATGCCTTTTCTTTTTCAAAGAGCACTTTCCACTCTAAAAACGGAGCTTTTATTTTTTCAAACCAAGACTTATAACCTCTACTACTCCATCTTTGATAGAAAGGTGTTTCGTAAAGCAATTTTTGAGCATAAAATGCTCCACGACTAGGGTTAAACTTCACTAAACCTAGTTTTAATACAGTTTCAAGTTCAAACGAATCTTCTTGCTCTAAAGAATGTCTCACACTTTCATCATAAAACTTCTCAAATAATTGGAACATTAATTCTTCATTTATTATTTTTGATTGAAGATTATCAATGATAAGCGTTGTATATATTCCTGGAAGTTTACCTAAACGATTGTAATGCTCAAAGCTGATTACTTTTGTTTGCTCAAAGCTTGCTACGTCATATAACTTCTTAAGAATAAAATTAGCTACACTAATAGAAACATCATATTGAGCAATATCATTAACAATTTGGTGCGATAACCTTACACCCTTTTGCTCCTCATATTTATAACCAGCCCATTCAACTTGTTTTATCAAATTTTCTTCAATTTCTTTAACAGAAAAGTCATCAACAACAGAGATCTGAAAAGGGTTAATTGTTGAAATTTTTTCTTCGAAATATGCAGCATATTCACGACAGGAAAATGCAGCAACTTTAATGCCCAGTTTGCAAATATCATTTAATAAAAAAACGAATAGCTCTTTATGAGCATCATTATCTGTATCAAATATAAGATGAAAATCATCAATAATAATTAAATGATTTTCCGTAGATGAATGATATGCTTTCAAAGCTATATCGGTGATATTCCTAATATCGTCAATTTTTAGGCTTGACTCTGCATAAATGAGTGACTCTCTATCAATACTCGAAATTTTATCATTTGCACTTCCAACACATTGTATAATTTGAAAATACACATCCAATAAGGTTTTGAAATTGGTTATTTTTAAAACTTCCCACTCTTCTTTTTTGAATGCAGGTATAAGAGCAGCATCAATCAAAGATGTTTTACCTGATTGACGACTCGCAAGATACAACAACGGCTGCTTAGCATTGTTTACATGGTTAACTATCGTATCTTTAATTTTATCTCGACCAAAAAATCGCACAGAATCATTAGCGGTATATGAATTTAAACCTTTAAAAGGCTCCCAACGACCATTTGGATTACCGTCATAATCATCTCCAATTAACTCTTCTAAAATAGTATGAATGCATTTAGCACTAATTAACCTCCCCCCAATATTTTGAATACGTTCTTTAGTGGAAGATTTAATATCTCTATCATTTGCAAAGGGGTAACAGACATAAAATGGACTGAAAACACTGTTGTTTTCTACATAATCACATAATGATTGAAGTTTTTCTTCGATAAACCCTATCTCAAAAACTTCTCCTGTATTACTGACTTCACCAGTAGCAAATATTGGGTAGTTATTTATAACATTCTTTTTTAGAATGTCCTGCCACCAACTAATGAAAAGAGCTAAAGAGTACCCTAAACCACTGCTACTGCTACCGCCTGTAAAGTTGAAAGTATCACTATTTATAGCTTGTAAGTTAATATTACTTTTATACTTATGTTTCTGGTCAATAGGGTTTAATGCTGTGAATGAAGCTATTGCAGCAGAGTCTAAATATGTAGACTGCTCACCAAAAGACTCTGTTGTTAGTGTTTTTTTTAGTTTAAGACCAAGACTTGCATGAACTGCTTGCTCTGCTTCTCGTGTTACTTGTCCACGCACTATAATTTTTATAATAGTTTGTGTGCTCGTTAAGATATGCACCATCTATTCTATTACTTCAATATCTATAGATATTTTACCTTGCACTGGTGTAGCATCAAGATCAATTAATTGTCCACTTCCTTCGGCCTCTTGTCCTGTATCATCAATATATAACTCAGCAGTTAATAAAGTGTTGCCATTATTTGTGATAATTAATTTTAGGGATTTTCCTTTATAAACATCAAAGGACGCACTCATTTTTTCTGAATCTGTAGGTGAAAGGTACAAGTCTATTTCGTCTTTTGTACCAAATACTCGACGTATATCAAGAGTAAAGCCACCACCAGCAAAATTAATAGGTTGAGAAAACCAATCCGCCAATGATGTACCAGAAGCTGCAAGTAACTCTGTTTCTGCAAAAGGAAATGCGACTATATTATTTTCTTTTCGTTCTAATGTAATTACATTATCTGTAGATTGGTTTTCACTCATTTTTGTTTTACTTAAGCACAAATCTAATTCTTTTTGTAGATCACTAGGGATATCTGTTGCAAGCTCTTCTTGGGTATCTGTTATCATTTGTTGAATAACATCCTCCTCATGCATCTGTAGAATTTGTTCAGTTATATCAATAGGTTTCATGAGTACACCTCAGCACTTTCTATTTGCTCTCGTAAAAATTGAATTTGCTCTTGAGGGTTATTAACGGTTATCCCATGAGGCTGAGTACACATTGAAACTTTTTCTACAAATCGTTTTAATTCTTGTGTTGGATTGCTTGAGTCATACCCTAAATGCTTTGCCAATGTTTTAAGGGGCATATCATATTCATTAAATTGCCAGAATGCGGCTTCAAAAAAAGTTTTTCTATCAGTGTCATTTATTTTCATTAAAAGATTGGTATAGCACCCTTTGATCCATTGATAAGCTTCTTTAACAAAGACATATTGATCTGGATTTTCAACATTCGGCAGAGCAATATCATTTTCATTAACATCTTCGATTAAATCATGTTTAATATTTTCATACTTTTGGCCTGAGCTTTCAGACTCGGCTTTAGTCAATCGTCTATTTATACCTAAAGTTTTAAGTTGGTCCATAAAGCATGAATATATAGTTCTACTGATATAAGCCCCAATCATTTTTTTATTATCTTCAGAATCAAGTTTGTTGTTATTAAAAAAGTCTTGCTTATATAACTTCAAAAAGGATTCTTGAACTATATCTTCAGCAAAACTTTGATAAGCAGGATCTTGTGTTCTCAATTTATAATGAGTTAATTTTTTAATTAGTAACATATATTCAGCTAATTCTTTATTACTTGCTTCCACTTAACTACCTGTCATTTGATTACGATAAAACCTTACATAAATCATAATATACAAGTAATTAAAACCTAATTGAAATAAAAACTATTTAAAGTTGATATTTCTTTGATTCAACGTTATTAATGTTTAATAACTTTTCCCCTTTGCCAGATAACATCGCCATTAGATTTAAAGCCAATAGCTTTATATGCAGTACGACCTGAATAACCATCTAACCAAACAACTTCACCTAATTCAGGATCTGGACAAGCTCGCTCCATTCTTTCAATCCAGCGATTTAAATTTCCTTTTCTACCTAATGGTGTTGGTACCCAGTTTTTTCTATTCGATTTAGTATTTTGATAACGCATAATTGTCTCTCTTTTAATAAATAACTTAAGTCTAATTACCTAAGTTTGTCTGTTCATAAAGAGAAACGTTGTGTTGATAGCAAAGTTAACAATTAATTTAAAATTAATTGTAGTCACAACCACAAGAGTGACAATTAGAACAAATTAACCAATCACATTCACCGCATTGTTCTTCAGAAGAACTATCAACGTCATTTTGACAATTAAAACAGTGGTTATGATAATCACTTTCATCATCGTTTATATTTACAACTTGATCACGAGTAAATATATTATTCCCGTAAAATCGATAAGCCGCTTTCTGGCCTTTTTTAACTTGATAGCCCAACTCTTGCCATTTTTCATATGTATGTCCTTTTGCCATTTTGTTGAACCTCAATAAGTTTTAATGTCAGAAGTTCAAACATAATGGGTATCGTAAAGTTAACAATTTTTTTATTTTGTTAATTTTACAACTATAGATGTGTTTATTTAATAGGAGACATATTAGTTAACACACTAAGGATAAAATTATGCGACATAGATTTTCATACTTCTCTAATCATGCATTGCAACGAATTGAACAAAGAACTATATTAGAGCCTAATGAAATAGCGGATATCATAGATTTTGGATTAGCTATAGATACAGGAAAGGAAATTATTTTTGAAAAGACTCACTGGCTAATTTATAGCATCAAAGACAAGTGCCATTTTTTTATTATCCAAGATAAGTTCACAGGTTTAGTGATCACCATTTTACCTACTCAATATCATGACAACCTTGCTTGGCCTGTAGACAAGGAATGTTTTGCACAAGCTAAAAGTAATATAGAGCAAAATAATATATCTGAAAAACAACTGGAATTCTCAAAGCAATTCAATATCGAAACAACTCAAAACATTAAAGTAAAAGTTCGATATTTAGATTTAAACAATGAAGCTAAAACCAAAACCTTATTTAATTTACCAGCAATTCAATATGATTTTAACTCTTACAATGTGCCAATTGACAATTATTTTAAAAACAATATAAAACAACATTTAAGAAGAACCGAAATCAAGAAATCAAGTGTTTTTGCAGTATTACTTAGTTATAAAAAAAGTGAACCTCCACGAATATTAAGTTGGTAAAGACATAATAATGGTTGTTTCACTGGCACAAATTAAATCATCGCAGCGGAATTTTGTGTGCGAGAAATTTAAATCTCTCGTTATTTAATTATTAGTTTCCCTAGTAGCTTTTTTTATTGTCGATTAGCTTAAAGGGTAAAGCGCTAACGTATTAAGAATAAAGGTTATTCGAATTGCGATGTTGCAGTTCCAATAATTTACTTTCACCAGTATAGTAGGAAAAAAATCTGAAAGAGAACTCAGCAAGTGCCTAAAAGCCAAGACGTATCATCTTTCCAAAGTTTATTTATTCAATTCAATATTTATTAAAAAGGAAATTCATGAGCATATTTCGACCATTACTAGATGGTGTCAAGTCACTATCAACAGCAACTAAAAACTATTATTCCGCTTGGTCTACACTAGGTAGTGCCTTTAAACTAAAAGCAGAAGCAGAACTATTGGACGCTGTGTGTAAGAAAATGAAAATTGATGAAGAATATTCACAGTTATCAGATAAAGAGGTTGAGCAAGCTAAAGAAGTTATAGAAGCTCTAGGTGATAAGTTAAAGAGTGAAAGGCATCAAATTATATTGCTTTCTATACCATTGATTTTGTTTTTACTTATAATATATACACTTACAGAAATATTTTTTGAGGTTCTCAGGATAATATTTTCCTAGTAGAAATATGGAAATAGTGACATTTTCAGTTATTTTTCCAAAGATAATTTTTAACGAAATATAGCACTGTTAAACATAAATAGTTTAGCTTTACTAGCAGCCAAAAAATGTCTGCAATCGTATCTTGGTTAACATTGAGTCAGTACAAGTGGCAATGATAGTTAGGCTTAAACGATTTACTTAAGCCTAACTTAAACCTATTAGTCTTCAACTCTAACGCCCCAAACATCATGCTCATCAGGATGAATAATTTGTACCCAAATTTGATCACCAGGCTCAGCGTCAAAATCATCAGACAAATACACTTTACCGTCAACTTCTGGTGCATATATGTAGTAACGCCGACGATGCAAAAACATTCACTTAGCCAAAAACGTAATCAGGTAGGCATTAGCTGTAGCCTCTTCCATTGGTCAGTATTTAAAACAATCCACACGATATACATTAAAGCTCATTCAAACCATCTAGCCATTCAATGAAAGAATTCGATACTTTTTTAACAGTACCAAGACCATAATCAAAAAACCATACAGCTATATCTACTTGCTTGCTCGCACAATCACTAAGTTTGAAACAAAACATGTTTCCATTACAATCAGATGCAAACAGAACATGTCCCTTAGGCATACCGCCCATTTCATAAAGCTGAGATAGTGAAAAAACATCATCCAAACTTAAAAAATCTTGTACTTCAGCAATATCTGAGCCTAAATCACAAGTTTTAGTTAACACATTTGGTGTGTGAACCAAGCCATAGGTAGATATTAAATATTTATATGATTCAGGTAGAACAGCATTTAATTTTGACTCAAGATCTTCAATATCATTACTCGATATCGGAACCATAAAACTTTTTTGACCCCAGTTTTTTACAAAAAGATCAATGCTATTCATATATGGAAATCCATGGTAGGTAACAAGGGAAGAACTCACTTAAGTTAGTTAAGGTTAACCGAAGAAAGGTGTTATGAAATAATCTAAATTTATTACCTAACACCTAATACATATAGTTATTAATCTTCTACGCGAACACCCCAAACATCATGTTCATCAGCATGAATAATTTGTACCCAGATTAGGTCGCCCGGCTCTGCATCAAAATCGTCAGACAAATATACTTTGCCGTCAACTTCTGGTGCGTCCATATAAGAACGCCCTACGATACCTAAACCATTTATTTCATCAACAAGAATCAAATACTCTTGGCCAATACGTGCTTGTAGCTTATCAGCGCTTATTTTCGCTTGTACTGCCATAAAGCGTTGAAGTCTATCTTCCATCACTTCATCTGAAACATGATCAGGTAATGCATTAGCGGTAGCGCCTTCAACGGGTGAGTATTTAAAACAGCCAACACGGTCTAACTGCGCTTCTTCTAAAAAGTCTAATAACTCTTCAAATTCTTCTTCTGTTTCACCAGGGAAGCCAACTATGAAGGTTGAACGAATAACTAATTCTGGACAAATTTCACGCCACTTGGCAATACGCTCTAATACGCGGTCAGAGCTACCTGGGCGTTTCATTAATTTAAGAATACGTTTGTTAGCATGTTGAAAAGGAATATCTAAATACGGCAGAATTTTTCCTTCAGCCATTAATGGAATAATGTGGTCAACGTGTGGGTAAGGATAAACATAATGCAGACGAACCCAAACGCCCTGCTTCGCTAGCTCTTCACAAAGCTGTTGCATGTGCGTTTTAACCGGCATGCCATCCCAAAAATCGGTTTTGTGTTTAACATCAACACCGTAAGCCGAGGTATCTTGCGAGATTACTAGCAATTCTTTAACACCGGCTTTCACTAAGCGTTGCGCTTCACCTAATACATCGCCCACTGGGCGCGAGTCTAAATCACCACGCATTGACGGAATAATGCAAAAAGTGCAACGGTGGTTACAGCCTTCAGATATCTTTAAGTAAGCATAATGTTTTGGTGTAAGTTTAACACCTTGTGGTGGCACTAAATCAATAAATGGATTGTGCTTTGGTTTTGCAACATGCTCTTGTACCTGTTTCATTACTTCATCATAAGCATGCGGGCCAGTTACACCTAATACGTTCGGGTGTAACTCAATAATTTCATCTTTCTTAGCGCCTAAACACCCTGTTACCAAAACCTTGCCATTTTCAGCTAATGCTTCACCGATAGTGTCTAAAGATTCTTTTACTGCTGAATCAATGAAACCACAGGTATTTACTATCACTAATTCTGCATCATCGTAACTATTAGTTACATCATAACCTTCAATTCGAAGTTGGGTAAGAATGCGTTCAGAATCAATTAAATTTTTTGGGCAGCCTAGATTAATTACCTAAATCCTATATTAATTTCACCGTAGCAGAGCTACGAAATTTCAATTTAATTTACCTTTTATTCTGAACGTTCTTAGCATTATTTTCAATACTTCTATAAACGCATACATCTTATTGCATATTTTTAAAATATTTATTAGTAACTCCACTTCTAACCCTGGTATGATGCATAAAAAAAACGACTTCCTTAATAAATGAGCAAAAAAATCAAAATAATAGATCTATTCTCAGGTCCGGGCGGCTTAGGCGAAGGGTTCTCTTCTTTTCGAGATAGTAACGGAAACTTCCCATTTAAAATAGCAATTTCCATTGAAAAAGAAAAAAGCGCACACAGAACTCTTAAGCTAAGAGCATTTTTTAGACAGTTTAATGGAAACGCACCAAAGGAATATTATGACTTTTTAAAGGGGATATTAGGAAAACATCCCGAAGATCAACTTTATAAATTCCCTAAGTTTTCCAAGCAAGTAGAATTGGCTTCTGCTGAAGCTCAAAACCTTGAATTAGGAAAAAATAATAGAACGATTAATAAAAAAATTTCTACAGCAATTAATGGAGAAGAATGTGTCCTAATTGGTGGTCCACCATGCCAAGCGTATTCATTAGCCGGAGCAGCGAGAAATCGCAATAATAAAGATTATGATGCAACTAAAGATCCACGGAACTTTTTATACAAAGAGTACCTTAAAGTAATAGCAAAATTTCAACCTACGATTTTCGTTATGGAAAATGTTAAAGGAATGCTATCCGCTAAAGTTGAAGGACAATCCATTTACGAGACCATTTTTAGAGACCTTCACAACCCATGTAGATCGGTTAATACAAAACCTGAAATGGGGAGAACTAGGCACAACTATAAAGTTATGTCTCTAGAGGTTCCAGTCTCAGAAAACGACAAAATTAAACCTAAAGACTTTGTTGTCTATAGTGAGCACCATGGTATTCCACAACGAAGACATAGGGTAATCTTAGTAGGCGTGAGAGAAGATCTATATCCTAATGTAAAGTCTATTTGCCTCGACAAGCAAAGTAAAGTTAGTACTGTAGAAGATGTTCTATCTGACTTACCTCCTCTTAGAAGTGGTTTATCTAAAGTGCCCAACACTGATGATAACTGGATAAAAAATATACACAACGATGCAAGGGTAACCATTGAATCCCTAAAAGAAAATCAACAAATAGAATTAGCTTCAGAAATAAAATCTATATATAAATCAATAACCCCACCTAAAGGTAAGCAAGGAAAGGTATTTGGTTTACAGCGTACTTCAAATATCAAAACTAAAAAACTAAGAGAGTGGTACTACGATAAGAAACTGGGCAATTTTATAACAAATCATGAAACACGGGGTCACCTTACAGCAGATTTGCAAAGGTATTTGTTTTGTAGTGTCTGGGGAGGCTTAAGCAATAAGCTTAACTGGCTTACCCGAACCCCAAAATCAAAAGATTACCCTAATTATCTTATCCCCAATCATAAAAATTTTAACAGCGGTAAGTTTGCGGATAGATTCAGAGTACAACCTTGGGATCTACCAGCAACAACAATAACTTGTCATATATCCAAAGATGGCCATTATTATATTCATCCTGATCCGTTACAATGTAGAAGTTTAACAGTTAGGGAGGCTGCTAGAATTCAGACTTTTCCAGATAATTACTTTTTTGTCGGTAACCGTACAGAACAGTATGTCCAAGTGGGCAATGCTGTACCACCATTATTAGCTAACCAAATAGCTTCTACTATTTTCAACATAATAGCTTAACAAAGTTTTATTAGGGTCTAGGAATGACCCTAATGCTAAATATGATGACAAAATCACTTACGTTCTCAAGCTAAGTAAAATTAAAGATATTTGCATATACAATTGATATGCAATCGCTCATTATCCTATATTAATCGCTACACGGTGTACTTATCAAAAATCGATATCGTAAATGAACTTAGCATAAGCTCTTTTATTTCTTTACAATCTTTAATTGAGTCCCATAGTTCAGGTTTTTTAGAGTATTCATTATAATCTTCACTAGCAGAATACTTTTTGATTAAGTCATTCATCATAATCATAAATTCTTTCAAATATTCGTGGAGGTCTTGCTCAAACCCTTCTTCTCTCCATATCTTTTCTAAATTAAAGCACTTTCCAGACGTTGAAGCGTCAGTGTTAATATATAATACGGACAAGGTATAAGGAATAACCGCAGCACGTAACTGCCCTAATGAATTCTTCCCTTGACCATAAATTTTTTCCATTCGCCTAAATAGAATAATTTTTGCAATTAGCTTTTCATAAAAGCCCCTATCTATACTGATATTACTTTCGTTATTTTCCTCAGGATCTATGACTTCAATGAAATGTCTAAATATCTTTTCTCCGCCTTTTTTAACTAAGTGAGGATAGTTACCCCAAGCTGAGTAATATTTAGCTAACTCCATGTTGGTAAAACGACGTTCCCTAGGAAACTCTTTTTTAAGACGGTTTCCATTAGAACCAGCATGCCTTACTTTTGTTAAAAACTCTCCCTTTGCTCGTTCAAAAAACCATTTTGAGCCACTTGGCGTAATGACACTGTCACTTAAGGATTTCAAAGTTCTCAACTGCGGGCTTTTGGAACGTAAGTCTACATTAGATACTCGTGATTGCGTGTTTGAAAACTTACTAATATTTGATATCAAACTATCTAAATCGCTCTCATTTACATCTTTAGCAATATTGATTTTTGCCATCACTTTAACTTTGCTTATATCTAAACCTTCTTTTTGAGAAAAGTATATTGATGCAGTTGTTTGTCCACCATTTACAATCTGAAAATCAGTCAAAGTTTCCAAGTATAATGACTTCTTATGAGTTTTAATTGTTGCATTAGTGGCTGTTACAGTTAAACCATTGTTAAAGGCAATAAATTGCTCTGGGCTATTTTTAATAGTTTCTTTAATCCCTTTATTTACACCTTTAAACTGTAAAAAAGAGCGAACATTTTTTTCTAATAAACGACTGCTATATCGTTTATATAGACCAGAGATAATTTCAGCATCCAATACACATAAATATGAGGCAAAGTTTCTTTCATCTGCGGCTTGTATTACTTCAATACGTTTATTTAAGTCCCTAGCAAAATTAATAGTTAATGGGTCTCTATTACCTCTTGATTCTATGACGCTGGCTAAAAAATTCAAATCAATGACTTTCTTTAATATTAAGATGTCTTTTGTTACTAATTCATTATTTTTTTCATACTTAACTTTCAAAAAGTCATCATCGAAATGAATTTTTCTCGGCTGTACATATTCTCCTTTATTTGAAACAGTTGCGGTAAGTGTCAGCAAGAACACTTCAACTACATCAAACTGTTCAAGGCCTTCATTAGAGTTAATTTTTGCAATAAGGGATTTAACAACACCATCAGAATCTTGAACCTTATCGTTTAAAGTCCCTTTTACCGAAAAATTAAGAAACTTAACTACTTTTTTAAACTGTTTATCATAGTCTGCTTTGACAGACACACACAGCTCTTGCGTATCAATTGACTCATCTAAAGACTCGTCATCTATAATAAATAGCTGTAATCTTTCCTTTGACTCATTAACGGTATACGCATTAAGTTTTAAGTTGTCATAGCCTGGAGAGAAATATGAAGGCGTAATATCTTCAGAATCAACAACCTTAGCATCTAACATATAGGGTAATAATTCGGATAATACAGGCTCTTGTCTTATAAAAGAATCTTCATCTTTAGATGCATCTAAAATATCTTGTCTATACTTAAATAACTCTTGAACTTCCATTTATAATTCTCTCACTAGTACTACGTATTTTGACATATCGGTTAAATTTAAATCATACTTAACATTGCTAATACTAGAGGGGATAGTTACTGATGTAATCTTTGGAAACCCTTCTTCCAAACAGTTATAGTCATGTATCGTAATAGCTCTAAAGCGATAATTATCATATTCACCAGCATTATGAAGTGTTAAACCTTTTTGAAGCAAGGCTTTTAAAATAATTGAAAGATCTCCCAACCTTTCAAGTGTTAATTGCTTTAACTCTTGTAATAACATTTTCAATGAGCGGCCATTTATAAAGTCTTCATCAACAGAGACCACAGCTAATATCAGCCCTTTACCAGCTTCGACCTCTAGTTGGTGTTCACTTGAAAGTCTGACAGAAACTTTTTTCCTATCTTTAGTCTTCACTTCAATATTTGTATCATCATAAATAAAGTCATGCCCTTGATCATATGGACCGACCCACCCAGCCAATATGTCATTAATGTCATAACTATCGCTATCTAAGATAAGCTCTTTTAATACAATTAATTCTCCATAAAGACCTTTGATTATATCTTTTGATAATTTGTCAAAATACTCAGGAGAGAAAAATAAAACCCATTGATAGAAAGTTTGAATAAATACTTTGGAATAAGTTGTTACGTCCTCAATTTCTTTAATTGCATTAAAAAGCGATAAAATTAAATCATCAAATAAACTATTAAACTCACTATCTAACAAAGTCATAACTAGATAACTTCTATCTGCAAAGTACTCTAAAGATACTTTTTCTTTTCTTACCGCTTTAAACTTAAATTCATGATTACTAGGCAAACTTAAAATGAGACAATGATTACCGCGCTCATCTATTGCTAAATAAACATCTGAATAGCAATCACTTGTTATTCTTAAAGACTTATGTCCTTTTACAACACTAGATGCCGAAATTTGTGCCCATTTAGCATTCAATTGCTTTACTTTCATTAAAGGTTGTCCTCTTGAATATCATCAGGTAGCGGAGAGTCTTCTAATGAGTAATCTTCTTCAAATGGTTCATCCTCTTTAATATCATAATCTCCTTTGACGTAAAGCCCTCCGGGGTCATTTTTTATAGGAGGGAAGCCTATTGCATAACCTACCAAAGGGATATTCAAATCTATATTATTAGCCTTAACATATTCCTGAAACTGAAGATCTTCTTTGTTTTCTTCATGGTTAAATGAATATTTAGAATCAAAGAGATAAATGACCAAAACCGCTTCATCTTCTCCCATCTCTTCCCTATAAACACGTTCAGGGATAGTATTTATTTCTTTTCTAGCTTCTTCTGCTGTAAGGGAAGGCTTCTTCTTCTGAATTACTCGTACCTTTTCATCATAAAATTGATTTTCTGCACGAGTTATTGTCGCTTCGCTTAATCGAGCACTTAGGTCTTTTGAGGAAGAAAGAATATTGGCGTTTTTCCCCGTCATATGAAACTTATGCTCTTCCAAAAAACGTTTTCGGTAATGTTCTTGGCTTAGTTTTTCACTTGGCCCTCGTCTAATAGATAACTCTACGTCTGACACTAGGTTTGAATCAATTGCTTTAACAATTCTTTTTCCATTCAAATCTTTTGCTGAACCTGTAGTTTTTAAAGCTATGGTCCAGTTTTTAAGCTTATTTTCTTTATTACATAAACGTATGAACTTAACCATTGTTGAGACATCTTCTGAAGAAAAGTTGTTTTCACTTTCCAACAAATTAATTACATCAAGGCCACTAGCTTCATACGATAAAAAGCCATCTGAACTGCCTTTTATTAATTTTGGTGCTACGTTATCTTTAAAATTATTCCAAACGCGATCAATCTTGATCTTTGTTACATCAAACAAAGTAGTCATTTCTAATTGATCTTGATAAGACCATTTAACATCTTTAGTGTTTTTAAGTATTGACGGTCTAGTTATCTTCAGGACACCTGGGTGCTTTTTCACTCTTAATACAAAGTTCTCAGGAGTACTTCCCTGTCTCGACATTTTCTTAAACTCGTGTTCAAGCTCTTCAATACACTTTGTCGTCTGGTTATATTTAAGAATTGCATCCTCAGTTGTAAAAAGCTTACAGCAATCAATATAACCAGGACGATAACCGAACCAACGCCCCATTTGTAACAGTGTATCTGAATAGTTTGTATTTCTAATGAAATAATTAATTGTTAAACCTTCAAGAGTAAAACCTCGTGAAAGGCGATTACCGCCAATAGCAATATATTTCTTGGGAGTAATTTTCGAATATTCTAGTTTTTGTTTAGTTATACTATTAATAGCCTTTACTTCAATACCCTTTACAGCTTCAGGTAGATATCCTTTAATCGACTCAAAGACCATTGGCGTTAGAAATTCATCCGAGTATTGAGATGGCAAATATTTACGTATCGACTCTACAATTTCAGCGTAATATTTATACCAAACTTTCTCTATTTCAGAATATCTTGAACTACTTGAAGAAGGGTTATCATTTAATATCGAATCACTTAAATCTGATAAATAGTTGTCAACCAATTTACTTGTTGTATTTTGCCACAGAGTAAACCTTGATATATGAATCAACATCGTATGATGAGGCTGATATAAAGCGGAATTGATGATATCTGGCTTACGCTGATCTCTTATTGCTATAGATAAAATAAAACAAATAACAGACTCTTTCAGTGATTGTGGTAGTTTTTTAGGAAAGTCATCGTAGGCTTTAGCTGCTCTGGTATTAGCCTTATATTCCGAGTAGCTGCTAAAATATAAATCGCTATTAACTCTTTCATCCCACTCTTTTTTATTTGCATAATTTGTTATACCTATAGGTTCTCCATCTTCGAATACTCTAGTTGGAAACTCTGGAATATAATCATCAACAGGGGAGGCAATTAGAGGAATTTTTTCACCTTCAGCTTTATTATCAATAACCTCTAATGTTTCAAAAATTTGTTTTGCGCCAATATAGTTGCTTGGTGAATTCAATAAATAGATGAAATCGTCTGGAAAAATATTATCAACTTGTTTCAAGAGTTTTTCTTGGTTTTCACCTTTTACTTTAAATTTAATTGACCACTCTTTAGTAGGTTGTTCATTTCTATCTTGGAGAACATTAGCAAATGGCGATGCTGTATAACCTAAATAAGATTTTTTATGAAACAACTGTAGCAACGCTCTAATATGTCCATTTATTTTGGAAGCGTATTCATGTCCTTTAGAGCCTTCATTGTTCAAGGATGCATTATCAGCTTCATCATCGATGATTAGAAAAGGAATACTAAGTTTATCTTTATCTTTTTCAACAAAATCGTGTAACCAAACAATTAGGTTCCTAAGTACACTAACATTTTTTTTACATACTAAAATGTTAGTGTGATTTAGCGAGAATTCAGCATCCACAAGACTTTTTTTAAAGTCTGATTTAGCAGATGTAATTGAAACTACTTGCTTAATTTCTGAATTACCAAGCTGCCCAAATCTAGTTATATTTCCAACGCCTTTTTTACCCTTCTTCCCTGACTCATCATCTAGCCCTTCACCGATCACATCACTCTCAATCCGTTGTTGAGTCTGACTTCGTAAATCTTCCATGATCCCTGACAAAATAATGATTAGACCATAACCGCTATCTACGGCACGATTAATAACAGCATTGAAGTTACCTGTTTTTCCTGATTGCACCTCACCAACTACTAGACCTTTAACATAAAATTCATCTGGTGAAGATGGATCACCTAGCTTACTTACAATATCTATACTAGAGCGTTCTGTTTCATTAATTATCTTTTTTGAACGCCCTGTATTTTTTAAATGTCTTAAGTAACGTTCAGTATAATTCCACGTAATTTCTTCATTTCTACTTGAAGTTAACCATGACTTCTTCTTACTTTTACTTATTAAATCAGCAGGGTCTATTTGAGTAGGGTTAATAGATAAATATTCTTTTCTAGCTAGCTCAAAATAACTCCTTAATGATATTTCATCGACAATAGGCAAACCAATCATTGGCGCCATGACAGGTATATTTGCTTTTACTTTTTCAAAGATAATCTCAAAATCACTCAATGCAATATTATTTGTATCAGATAAATCAACAGCTAACGCATTAATCATCTTTTTTATTTGTTCTACATATTCATGGGCTGACATTATTTAACTCCTTTTAATAGTTCCAAAACACCCTCAGGAAGTGACTCCACATTAAATCCTAATTCGGGAATAACAAACTTTTGAATCGTTGTTGAATCAACACCTCGTTTGACTAAATCTTTGATGTTAATAATTAGCTCTTCTTCTGTTAGATCGCTTGCAACTGAAAAATCTTGGTTTACTTGTGTACTTCTTATTTTATTAATGCGGGTATTAACCATAGATAACAGCATATTCAGCTTTGAGGATTGCTGCTTATCTAAATCACACAACAGACTTTTAATTAATTCAAAGTCTTTGTTGATTTCAAGAACAGGACCTTTACTAGAAGTTCGTCTTTCAAAAAGGTGGATATTAGAACTATCCTTTGGCTCATTAAATTGACGGATACCACGATTAAAAAACTCTTTTTCTGCTTCTAACTTCAAGTCATCAATATAACCTTGAAAAGCATTTTTTAACTCATGAGGAATGATAACTTGTGATTTCGCCACATTTAAATGAAGTAGATGATCTGCATTATTACCTATTTCTACTTGTAATCGGGCTAACTGTAGACGAGGAGCCTTTTTAATTAAGCCATTCCAACCACCAAATAAAATCAATCTGTCGGCTCTATAAATATAAATGCCTTCCATATCCATCAAGCTACGCTTTTTGGTTGTCCATATAGATAAGCCCTGTTTAGCTTCTTTAATACTCCTCGAAGGTAAGATAAACCCTTCAATTTTAATGGAGTCATCACCAAACTTTCTTTTTCTAAATTCTAATGAACGAAAGTCATTTTCTTTAATTGGAAATGGATTAAATGGTGTTAATAATTGGTTATTTATTCTAATTTGAAGTTTTCTATCCTGTTTTTCCATAAAACGATGAAAAACTAACCTCAGATGTTCTGAAATTATATCAATTTCTTTATATAATGCTTCTTCACGGTTCTTTTCTTCTAAATACTGTTCGAATTTGTATAGCCCTTCCCAAATAATAATAGTGTTAGCCTCAAAATCTGAGAAACTATTTATGCGTGAACAGCTTATACATTTATATTGCTCAAGTATATTGGTTACATCTTCACTAGAATTTACTAACAAGTTCCATTTATTGTTTTTAAGCAACTCTAAATCCCAAGTTCGTGCAGAAAATAGACCTGAAGCTCTAGGCCTTGATACAGTTGTAAACTTTCTAGTTTGAGAAAAAGAAGCTGTTTTCATTCCCAAACCGAATCTTCCAAGATCATTATCAAGTCGATTAACGTCAGGTGACTGACTTGGAAACCTCATGCAATTTTTTAACTGAGTTTCATCCATACCTTTTCCATTATCTGCTAGAAATAATGTAAAAGGCTCAGTATCTGTATCGATTAATATTTCTACTTTATCAGCGTCAGCAGAAATAGAATTGTCAATTAAGTCAGCAATTGCGGCTTCAAAGCTATAGCCTTGTTCTGAAATCGACTTGATAAGAAATTCAGGGTTTGGGGTTACATCTTCGAAGTTAGCTTCTTTCGGTTCGTTATTCATAAATATCTAACTTCACTGGCTTATATTTTTATTTAATCATATTCTGCCATGAAAAAGCGTAACGAAACATTGATTTATGTTAAAAACTGTACATTCTGATAATTAGTTAAAGAGTTCATAAGTTTTATGCCTTTCATTCAAATAAAAAATAAAACTTGAATAACAAGTATTAAAAATAAAAAAAGCGAACTAAAGAGTTCACTTTAAAGTAAAGTTTTGGCCATTCAATTAGAATGGCCAAGTTGCTTATTTCAATTTATGTGAAATAAATTCATGAACATCGGAGATATAGTATTTCTATAAACTTATAGCAAATAAATAAAAGTTAATCTTCTACGCGAACGCCCCAAACATCATGTTCATCGGCATGGATAATTTGTACCCAAATTTGATCGCCCGGCTCTGCATCATAATCATCAGACAAGTACACTTTACCATCCACTTCTGGTGCGTCCATGTATGAGCGCCCTACTATGCCAAGATCATTCACTTCATCAACAAGAATGAGATACTCTTGGCCAATACGAGCTTGTAGCTTATCAGCGCTAATATCAGCTTGTACAGCCATAAAGCGCTGGAGTCTTTCTTCTTTAACGGCTTTATCAATATGTTCAGGTAATATGACATAAATTCATGAACATTACCTTTCACAAAATTTGGTCAAAATTATTTGACCCTTTATCTTTTTACCACAAATTAAATAATCTTCTTTATTATTTGCATATTCTTCTAGTTGACAAGAATATTGGATATAGATATTTTCAAATTTATTTTGGCTGTTTTCACCAAGTAAATACTTGGATACTTCGTCAAGGGTATTTTCACCAAGCAAATGCTTGGCTACGGCATCAATAAACTTCCTATTTGGAGTGTCTGGATGAATTTCAAAGCAGCTTTCATCGTAATTATAAAGTAATTCCTCTACTTTACCGTTATGATGAACGTATGATACTTGTTTAAGCTGAAGCTCTGAATTTACTATTGATTCATCAGTATATTCTGATATATCAAGCCAATATAACTTTAATCTATCTACTTCATCAATATTAAAAATATTACTAATTGCATCTAAAAACACATCAGGGTTTACTTTGTACGTTTCATAGTTTTCCGACAAAAAATTATTCATATACCCCTCTTAATTTTTTCTAAAAAAAATAATTGCTTTAAAATAATTAAACAAATTAACCCTCTACTCTCACACCCCAAACGTCATGTTCATCGGCGTGAATAATTTGTACCCAAAGTTGATCACCTGGTTTTGCATCAAAGTCATCTGATAAATAAACTTTGCCATCAACTTCTGGTGCATCCATATATGAGCGCCCGACAATGCCAAGCTCGTTCACTTCATCAACAAGAATGAGGTATTCTTGGCCAATACGAGCTTGTAGTTTAGCGGCGCTAATATCAGCTTGTACAGCCATAAAGCGCTGAAGTCTTTCTTCTTTAACAGCTTCATCAATATGATCAGGTAAATCATTAGCGGTGGCACCATCAACATCTGAATATTTAAAACAACCAACTCTATCTAGTTGAGCCTCTTCTAAGAAATCTAATAGCTCTTGAAACTCTTCTTCTGTCTCACCAGGGAAGCCAACAATAAAGGTTGAGCGAATCACTAACTCGGGGCAAATTTCTCGCCATTTTTTAATACGATCTAATACTCGGTCTGAACTACCAGGGCGCTTCATTAGTTTTAGAATTCGTTTGTTAGCATGCTGAAAAGGAATATCTAAATAAGGCAGAATTGCGCCACTAGCCATTAATGGAATCACATCGTCTACATGAGGGTAAGGATAAACATAGTGTAAACGAACCCAAATGCCCTGCTTTGCCAATTGCTGACATAAAGCTAACATTGAGGTTTTTACTGGCATACCATCCCAAAAATCAGTTTTATGTTTAACATCAACACCATAAGCAGAGGTGTCTTGCGATATAATCAATAACTCTTTTACGCCAGCATTAGCTAAACGTTTTGCTTCACCTAAGACATCACCTACAGGGCGAGAATCTAATTTGCCACGCATTGAAGGAATAATGCAGAAACTACATTTATGGTCGCAGCCTTCAGAAACTTTTAAATAAGCATAGTGTTTAGGGGTTAGTTTTACGCCATGATCAGGCACTAAATCAATATGTGGATTATGTTCAGGTTTAGCAACGTGTTCTTGAACCTGCTTCATCACTTCATCATAAGCATGTGGGCCAGTTACACCTAATACATTCGGGTGTAACTCAATAATTTCATCTTTCTTAGCACCTAAACATCCTGTAACCAAAACTTTGCCATTTTCAGCTAACGCTTCACCAATAGTATCTAAAGACTCTTTCACTGCTGAATCAATAAAACCACAAGTGTTCACAATCACTAAATCAGCATCATCATAACTACTAGTTACATCATAACCTTCAGTGCGAAGCTGAGTAAGAATGCGCTCACTGTCAATTAAATTTTTTGGGCAACCAAGTGAAATGAAACCCACTCGACTACCACTAGAAGTGGACTCCAAGGCTTTTTTAGACTGTTTTTCTAACACCTTTTTAGGTGTTTCAAGTGTAGTTGTTTGTTTTGGGTTGAATTGTTCAACAGTCATATTAAGCCTTGCCGTTTGTAGCTGTGTTACGAAGTGCGCGGATTATACAGTAAGTTGATACTAAGGTCAGTATCTGATTCCACGCGCTTTACTTCATAAAAAGTAACTTATATATTTTAAACCAATATTTTCTCTCCTGCCCTAACTCTTTCAACCAATAATTTGCAAATATGATCAAAACCAACCCAATTCTTTTTAGTAACTCCAACGCCAAAGTCTAAATCAACAAAATCAACTTTTTTACCTTGCCGACTAATGCCATGCCAAAGTGCAGAGTTAGCATAAAGATTTACAGCACCGTTTTTACCACCTGCTTTATGAATGTCATCATATTGCTGCTCAGGCATTTTCATAAATTGATTGCCGTACAATCCAGTTTTTAAAATATTTCCGTTATATAGCTCAATAGCAAAAGAAACTAAATTTTTATTCCTTCTACTTTGCACGTTTCGGTTTATTTTAACTTTTATTTCTTTAATATTTGAAAAGAAGATATCTCGATATTTTTGACGAATTTTGGTATTGGTATAATCAATAATATCATGTGGAATATCATCAATAGTAAAAGCATCAGGATCTTGAACAAACTTCAAAGCATTAAGCTCTTTTTCTAATTTATGTTTTTTATTAGTTGCCTCTGTAAGATCCTGATCAACCATAGCAATAACTTCTAAACTTTTACTAATTTTAAGTAATGCTCGCTGGTTTGATATTTCACGTTCAATTACCTTGATCTCTTCTTCAATTTGAAATTCTCTTAATTTGTTTTCCTCCTTTACTGGTTGAGAAATTAAAATACCGGAAGCCTTAATTATCGCCGTTTCAAAATATATGCTGTTAATAGTACCCGATGGACAGTTAATTTCGGGGTTATGCATACCGCTGCATTTATATATCCGAGTTTCATATTTTGTCCCTGACTTATTTGGTGAAGTATTAATAGTACTGCCACAAAAGCCACAACGAGTTTTACCAACACCACTAAATAAAGCAGCATTCTTTTTATTACCGCCTACTTTTTTGATATTGCGCATGTTTTTAATTTGAATAAATTCATCTTCAGTTACTAAAGGGGGATAATAATCGGGTATTTCTATATTTAAATTTCCAAACTCTTTTATTCCGAGCACTGCTTTTTGTTTAGCTAATTTCGATATTAAATTTGCTCGGTTCCAGCCCAACTTCTTGTTTTTTTCTGCTACTTTCGGGTTTTTAGAATTAGCTCTTGGTGGTAAGTAGCCTTTTTTCTTAAAGAGTTTAGCTATTTTTTGCCATCCCCACTCCTTCAAATTAAGATCAATAATCTCGCGAGCTATTGCCCAATAGGTTTTATGTGGTTTAACATAACCAGAAGTAGTATCAATCCACCA
The DNA here is from genome assembly GCF_040362745.1 of Colwellia sp. KU-HH00111. NCBI lineage: Bacteria > Pseudomonadati > Pseudomonadota > Gammaproteobacteria > Alteromonadales > Colwelliaceae > Colwellia > Colwellia sp. KU-HH00111. The sequence goes on from NZ_BAABWO010000003.1 coordinate 328,385, forward strand.
TGCGTTTGAGCCATAGCCATTAACAGCAAGCATATAACCATCTTGATCTTTATCACCATCAAGGGCTTTATGAATTCGATCAATAGCTGAGTTTTTAATTCGACTACTTAATTTTTTTGTGTAGGCATTAGCTCCCTGAAGTTCGACGACTAGCTTTATTGTATCTGACAAATCATTAGATTTGATGGTTTCATTACTGCCCCAAACATGAATAATCACACCAGCTCTTAAAATGCTATTTGCTAAGTGCAAGGCATCGTTCAGCTCTAATCTGGTTAGTCGATCAAGATACTCTAAAACTAAAATAGAGCCTGGCGCTATTTCACCTTTATTACAAGATTCAACAAAATCGCCCATCCGTCCTTTCGTTATATTGTGACCATGGTGAGCTGACAAACCTGCATCATTCATCCAAATTTGAGGCATTTTTTCAAATTTAATTAATAATTCATTTACCTCATCAGAATTAGTTTGACGTGAAACACCTGTTTTATTTTCTTCTGTTTGCTTTATATCTGACACACGTGAATATAAATACGCCGTAGGTTCACGCGTGATTAAGTCTTGATAAGTTTTTGCTTCTAACATAATAAATCTCTACTTTATAAAACTGGCTTAATTGCCTGTTAACGAGTCGTAGGATAAATTTCATTAGTGTTATTTTGATTCTCAGAATAGGCATTTTAGATATTTCAAAAATATTTAATATCGCTTGGAAGAACTCTACTGATATAGATATTTCTGCAAAGCGGGGAAGCGATACTCTCAGCATCACTGAGAAATCAATACTTCAATTTAAATCTCAACAATAATGTTTTCATTAAATAATTCATTACTGTCTTCATCTGGATAGCCTCTTTGATTAGAGACCACACGAGTATTGCCAATCATATAATCTGTATTATGGTGTGTATGCCCGTGCAGCCATAAATCAATATTCCATTCATTAATGAAATCATCTAGGTTTGAGGTAAAAGCAGCAGATAGCATATCTCCATTATATTTTGGAGAGATTGATTTAATGCTAGGTGCGTGGTGTGTTACCACAACACATTTGTTTTGAGTTTTAGCAGCCAATGAGTCAACAATGAATGCTAACGATTTCTCAAAAAATAGCTGAGTATCAGCAGGCTTTAGTTTCCTATAGCGACCTTTCTCATTAACCCTTATCCTAGAGAAGTCATTCATATAGTTTTCGGCGTCATAACGACAGCCAGCCATATTATCTATTCCATAGAGTAAAAAATTAGTCCAAAGCGTTGTACCTATAAATAAAACGCCATCAATTTCAACAGTGTCATTTATCAACACATAGACATTAGTATTTTGAGCTAATGACTTCATTTTTTTGTTATTAGATGATATTTCGCAACCGTAATATTCATGGTTTCCAGGTACATAAATAACTGGAACATCAAAATGTTCTGCCACCCAATTTATGCCATGGTGTTTACTGTGAATATCGCCAGCTAAAACAATCACATCAACATTTTGTTTATTAGGTTTCCATTCTGAGAATTCATTATGAATGTCAGAAAACACAGCTATTTTCATTTGAATTCCTTATTTTTAGAAATAACTACTACATTCATCAATTATTTTTAATGTTTCATGAGCAACAGGGTAATCATAATTATCTTCAGCCCAAGCCTTTGCAAGTTGAAGTTTTCGCTCTAAGTCTTCTATATTAGGCTTTTCTTCTTCATTTAGCACAAAATCTCTTGGAAGGTCAGGAAAGTTAATGATGTAAAGCTTTAGAAAACTCAATTTACTTTTATAAAGATCATCCGATATAAGATCAGACATAAGTAATAGTTCCTTTTTTTCCGGCTCCGAAAACCGAAACTTATAAGGTCTTTCACCATCAATTATTTTAGTTAGCTTTATTTTATCTATTTTTAAACCAAACTCTTGTTTAAAAATAGATTTAACTGTACTTAAAGGCTGAGCTACTGATATTTTTGTATAAGGAAACACCTTGAATAAAGTTGCAATAGGCTCAGGAACTCCATCAATTATAAACACACGTTTTTGAAAGAAATCTATTAAAGCCTTTAAGTCATTGGTATACCAAACTTCCGAAAGAGAATCAGAGCTTAATTTCAGTATTTCAATCATTTTTTTGAAAAAAAGTTGTTTAATTTTACAATTTCTACTTTCTTCAGTTTTTCCGCCTGATAACAATTTATAATTAATTAGGTTTTTAAACCCTTCTCCAAACCTGTCAAACTCTAAAACATAGTCAATTAACAATCGATGCTCATTTAGACCATATTGGTTTATGAACTCATATACTTCCTTATTTTGGTCTTCCTTGGGGGAGCACCAGTGTTTTCTAGAAATAATAGATTGGTAAGTTTGCTCTGAAACAGCATTGTCAGTAAACCGATCCAACCTTTCAAAAGATACCGCTTCTAGCCCTTCATCTAACGATTGTTTACCACTTTTTTTGCTAATACAGTTAATAGGAGAGTAGTTAACTTCACAACCAAGCATTTCAAACATCAAAATAGTATTACTACAATGATCATTTCTCATTAAATTATTATGCTTGACCCGTTCAGTAATTAGTTGGAAATATTCACAGTTCAATAATTCATCCCTTTTTACCAGTTTGCTATTAACAACTTCTTCACTAATGAGATTTTCTTTTATAGTTTCTAAATCCGTTTCATAGTCACTCAGCATAAAAGGATTATTAAAAGATAGTGATATTTGATTGTTTAGCCTGAACCTAGATGCTGATTGAATTACTTGAGTTGGCAGTATTGTTTTACTCGACAAAATATTTACCGAGTCCATCTTTGCATTTTCAAAACTATGGCCTGAAGTTATTGATGGAGAAAATTGATGTACTTGGATTGATTGTAATCGTTCTTCTATATTTATAAGGTAGTCTTTACCGCGTTTAGTTTTTAAAAATTTGGCATTTACATTTTCACCTATATCTTTATTACCCCCTGTAACGGTTTTAAATAGTGCTAAAGATTTATTTTTTTTCTTTTGACTGGAATCGTTAAATAAAGCAATTGACTTCCCCTCTTCCCTTTCCTTTATTAAATTAGCAGTATGCTGACTTTCGTCAATAATATTAATTTCTTTGGTATCGTAGTGCCTTGTGTTCGTATTAGTTAATAAAAATACTTTTTTTTCTGTCATTCTCACTATTTGTTTTGCACTTAAATCACTAAATAAAGCATCAGCAATAATAACTTGAGGTTTACTAAGAAGTTTAAAAAACTCTTTTATTGCTAATATTCTAGATTCTAACGATCCGCCTGCTCTTGATTGTTGCGTGAAAGCATTTATACATTCTTCATATTCGTCAATTAAGGCAACATTACTCATTTCAATGTAATCAATAAACGCTCTTTTTGTTGTAACGGTGTCAACACACGAAGCAATACCAGGCTGTTGATTAAGAACATTTTTTTCTTGAGCCACTTTATAATTTCTATCATCATCAATAAGTTTTTGAGTCAAAGCTATAAAGGGAGTTATTAGGATAGGCTTTTGCTTAACATCGCAAAAATATTCAAAACAAGGGATGATACCATCTTTAGTTTTACCTGAGCCAACATATCCATCAAGAACAATCACACCTGGATTTTTGCCAATGAACTCAATCAACTCTGCTTTAAAGTCTAACTCAACTCTTATAACATCTTGAGATTCTTCAGCAGAAATTAACTTCTTAACTCTATTTTTTCTTGTTGAAAAGAATTGGGTTATAAAACTAATTGCGAAATCTTTTGCCCTTATGGTTTTGTTTTTATTTTGTAAAGGTATCCGGTGATTATATAGAAAAGCTCCAGCAACAATGTCCAATGCCTTTCGTTCATTGAACATGATTGGTACGTAACGAGATAATGACAGCACCAATTTATTAAGAATAGTCTCAAAAAAAAAGAAGTCTTTTGCTTGATCAATTAATACCAAAAGCTCTTTAAAATTTTTTAAACCTGATATACCAATCTCAGTAAAGTCATATTTAAATCCGTTAACTTGAAATTTCTGGCAAAACTTAAAAGCTATTTGGGCAATGCTAAATATTAATTCATTATCTAAAGAATCAATAAGTAAAATAAACTCTGTATCTTTATTATTATTTAGATATTCTTTTAACTGGCTTAACTGATGTACTTTAAACTCTTCAATAATGGAGTTATCAGGAATTGTAGAACTATAATTTTCAATACAAATGTACGTTAACGGAATATCACTTATCATATTTCACCAAATTTAATTAATAGACTTTATTGCCTAAATCATTTGGAGGATAATATCGCCAGAAAGTGTAGTTCTGTTTCTCAGGGGAGATTTTTGTCGTTCAAAACTAGATAGAACTCCTTAATTAATATTATTTCCCCGCTTATATTCATAAGCGAATTTTCACTATGATTTTAACTCTACTTATCTTTCTATCAGCCTAATCATGCTTTCCGGAATTAAGCTCTTCCCAAAATGTTTTACCATCAACTAAATCATCTTCATCAATATTATCGAACCGCCTTTTTACTAATTCCATTTTTAACAATTCAAGCGCTGCTAGTTTATTGGCATGTTGTGATTTTTCTTTAATTGAATGAACAACAATACCCGTAGCTTTATGAGTCAATTTAATACCTCTTAAAGCACCACAAGTATGAGGTGATTGCTCCCCTGCGCAACAGGTCTCCATTAGTATTTCACTATTATCTATTTCAGCTTTCATATTCTTCCCTTACTTCCCAATTTTAATATTGAACAATTGCGCCTAGTTGGAGTTTTGCTTGTCTATAAATTAAAAAATTACTCATAAAGCCTACGTGAATTTACTGTTAAAATAAAAGCTAGGATAAAAGCTAAAAATGCAGGAAAGTTAACAACAACATCTTCAATAAGACAGCCTTGATTGCCTTCTTTAAAAGAGCCACAAACAGATATATATCCATATTGAGCATAATCGTAGATAAAGTTAATAATAAAGTTATCAGTAAAGAACCAAGTAAAAAATGCCCAGTAAACTGCAAAAACAATTAACATAATATACGTTCTCCAAGGAGTTAAAATTAATCAAATAATTGATAAGTCCATTGTACCCATGGGTTAGTGTTATTTTGTTTCTCAGCTCATACTATTTCTTTGATATCATTAAATAGTGTTTAAAAGCTAATAGAAAAACTCAAAGAACAATGAGAAACCCTATTTTCTCAAGCTCCGCATTTAGCTTATTTATGATACCTGCCACATCATTCAATCCCTTATTTAAGCTCAACTCTTTGAAGGCCATAAGTTGATTAACTTCATCGACTGTTGCTAACGTATCAATTAGCTTATTTACGCTATCTTCTCTAGAGATATTCATATTGTTCAAATCAGCCAATGCATCAAATCCAAACTCTTTTAATTTAATAATCGTCAAAAGATATTTCCTTATAATTTCAATTAATAATTTAGTGAATATTTATGTCCCAGTTTTCATTTTATATAGTAAATAAACAAAACTAGGACATAGAATATGCCGCGAAGCGGGGGAAATAATAACTACAACATTATCGACAAATCACTGACATACCGCAGGTAAAAATGCCTCGTCAGTTTCAACTTTTATGATGGGAGTATTCTCACACAATTCATCTGAGCAAACTCTAATGCCGTAATCATAAGCTTCGTTGTCAATGTCTTCGAGTAACACTACTTTTTCAAAAGTACTAACAATGAATTCAGTATTTTCTTCAAGCATGGCTTCACCTTTGGAAACTCTTACAAGTTGCATTTCGTTAGTTGACCCCCCCTCTCCGTCAGCAATAACTAACTCATACATTTGACATAAAGGTAAGGTATTACCTAGTTGAGATAAATATAACATTTGATCACAGCTAGTATCAGATGACAGAGCATGACGTAGTTTATAAACGCCACCATTTGTTGATGCGACAACATAATCCATAAAGCTATCGGCATTTAATAGCCCTGTACCGCAACGATCACCTGTGCAGTCTTGATCTGAGCTAGGGACGTCTTCACGAATAGAGTCTGCCGTGACTTTTAAATAAGTAAACAACTCTTCACGTGACAAATCAGGGTTATGCTGTAAACCTAAGGCCGCAATGCCTAATGCAAGAGGTGATGCTTGACTAGTCCCCTCCCACCATCCAAGAATACCGTCAGATGAATAACCAATAACATCATATCCAGCAGCCATAGCATCTACTTTAGAGCCATAGTTAGAAAATTCTGTTTTATAACCACTTTGCTCAGTTGCCCCGGTTACAAAAATTCCCTTACACTGCGCAGGTACAACACCATTAGCATCTACATTTTGATTACCAGCTGCAACAAAAATCATAATGCCCTTGCCATTGGCATAATCTATCGCATCTTGTAGATATGATGGGCAAGATGGTAACTCTCCACCCATACTAATATTGATCATATCGACTTGAGGGATAACAGGAATATCATCAACTTCAGCACCAGCCGCATGTAAAATAGCATCTGCAACACCCGATAATGGCCCTATACCACAAGATAAAGCTCTTAAAGCGATCATTTCACCATTAACAATTCCTGATATACCAATACCATTATTAGATTTTGCACCAATAATTGACGCTACACCTAAGCCATGACCTCCTGTACACATTTTTTGTTCTTCAGTTAAATCCCTAAATTCTGGACCCCGAACTTCGCCCCATTCTCGAAAGAAGTTATATCCATATGCCCATTCTAAATCTTCGTGATCTTCAAAGCCGCCATCAATTACCGCTATTCTTAGCTTTTTATTTTGTACTGATTTTGTCATTGCTTTTAATATTTCACTAGAGCCTTCATATAATGATTTATCTTGAAAGTAATACTGTAATGAAAGCTCAGGATCATTAGGTATTTGTTCACCAGCACTTTGAATACTATTACTTTGTAAGTTCTGACTAGTAGCTTTATTTGTTCTCGCTTTTCGTTTTTTTGTTACCGTTTTTGGTGCTTTAAGCCATACTTCTTCTTCTACAGACTCATACAAATCACTGATTTTAATTTTCTCAATTTCAGTAGCATCAACCACAATTGTTTTATAATGCTTAGTGCCCACTTCTTTTACCACTAATGTAGCTTCCTCTGCGTAAACAGCATTGATAAAAAACAGACTAACCAATGCAGATAAAATATATGTTTTCATATTATGTTCCCTTTTTAATTAGTTAGCTGAACATTCATTATTTTTGCCAAGAGCAGGAATTAAGGGTTCGAGAAATTGATAGGTCTCAGAAAAATACCACTCTCCTTCCTTGAATGTCCCCATGCTTTCAACTCCAATCACACCAGAAAAAACACCTAATTCGTTAACATAACCAAAAGACTCAACAGACAATAAAGGCAAAGTCTCATCCGTAAGTTCTGCTAACTCATTAATTTGTTCTGCAAGCTTGTTATATTCATTATTTGCTAAAATTTTCACACCATTTAACATGGCAACTAGTTCAGTTTCTGTGATTGAATTTTCTTGATAGTCAGCAACAGCAACAGATAACAAAGTATTTTCTTCAGATGATTTTTTACTTACTGCCTCAGCTTTTATTGTTGAAATATTTGAAATTTTTGTTTGATACTCAGCATTTGTTAACGCGTTATTAAAATAAGCAGCTTTTGCATAAATTGGTGCTACTAAGTCAAAATCATCAAATTTAAAAATAGCATCAACATCTGTCCAAAGCCCCACTTCATCAATGACAGTTGCAACAGAAGAGTTACTAAGAGTGATATCGACAGTTTGCTCTGCCGATAAGTTATCAGCAGCAGAAGATGCTTTAACAATGAGAGTTATTACATGCTCATTTTCTAACTCACTTGCACTTACTTTAAGTTCTTCATTTGCAATTTCTGCTGTAACACCTGATATATCAGAAGAAAGTGAAACAGTGTAATCAATAGTTGATTGGCCCGTATAAGTGATGGTTATACCAATAGTTCCTTGCTCTTTTTCATTTACCGTTAAAGTAGATTGATCCAAATATAAGCTTAACGTGGGTACAACTTGAGCTGGAGGTGGCGATATAGGTTTGGTTTCTTCACTTCCACCACCTCCCCCACATGCACTTAACGCTAATGCGCTACAAGCTGAAATGAATAGCTGTTTATTTAATTTCGACATACTACATACTCCATGATCGATTATTAGATCTATTTGATATTGAATACTCAATATTTTTTGAATTCAGGTTTGATAATTAATTTCTGAATGTTGTTAAACACCTTTTTACAAACTCACTCAAAATCATTAATAAGAAGAATAAATTGAATGAACCTCCACTTGATTCATCATTACTATTTGGTGCTGTTATCTGATTATTGTTATTGGAGCTAGAACCATTCCCAGTTCCTGAACCGTTGTTTGACCCTGACCCCGTATCGGTACCAGTTCCTGTATCATCAGCCCTAGGCGTGATAGTAACCATTACATCAAAGCTTTCAGTTTTATCTTCAAAAGTTACAACAAGCGTGAACGAAATAGATGAGTTTTCTGCCACAGTAGGTGCATCGAAGGTTAATTCACCTGTTTGACTATTTTGCTGAAACTCGACAGCAAGTGAAGAATCTAAATTAATTGACCAATTAAAAGTTAAAGCACTGTTTGTTTCAAATGTAGGGGCTAAACTAATAGAGCTTTCAGATTCAAATGAATATCCACTCTCAATAGCAATTTCTGGAAACTCAACCTGTCCTACTTTTACAATTTGGACATCAACATTATTAAAGCCATTAATATCTACTACGTGTGATTTAGAGTAGATGTTTGACATTATCCTGTAAGCACCAATTGGCGCACTGAAAGGAAGATCTATAGATTGCTCTTCAAATGCAGCCATATCACCAATATTGCAAGTAATAATGGCACCATCAAGAACACACTTAGAATTTAATTCATTGAAATTTATAACCGAGGCTTCGTAAACATTAAATTCAATAAATACGTTTTCTAATACATGATCATTAGGGTTTGAAAAGCCATACCTAAGTAATGTTAATTCATTAGGGTTTAATCGTTCGTTTTGAACAGCATTTAATTCAAAGTCAGTTACAAAACCATCATTTCGACACCAACCAATATCACAAAGAATATATGCAGAAGCTCCAATACTAAGAGTATTGCCTACACGTGATGTCATAAGCTGAGCTGGTGAAACATTAGGTGATAGATGACCTAATGTTTGGCCGCTAATAGTGCCATCGCTTAACGGCTCGCTATGCAGCTCAATACCATTGTCATTAATTCCTGTTGTTAAATTATCAAATAAGTAATCAACCATAGCTTGATTGCCGTAGTAAAAAATCTTGTTGCTTTCTACCGCAGCTAAATTTTTATCTGATAAGGACATTTCGTCCCATTTGCTATCGTAAGGTGCAACGACATAAATATGATCTGAAAGCTGACTTATTTGAGCTGCTGATTCATCAGTACATTCACCAATACATGACATTCGACCAAAACCCAATGCATGTACCATTTCATGCAGAGCAAGATGAATAAAGCCAGCATCTACACCGTCAACAGGGTTAATTTCAAAATTGCTGCCTTTATAGTTAAACTGCATCACTGCATCATTGTAATTTTTAGGCATTTCGTTGGTATCATTTTGAAGCATACGTCTAATAAGCTCAGAATACTTAACGTCATCTTTAAGAATACCGTAACCATCATAATTTGATGTTTCCCTATGAGTGTAAGTATTGGAGATAGTGGATGCAGCATAAGGAATGCCAGAGCTGTAAAATACGTCTATTAAAATATCTGCTTCACTATGAACTTGTGATTCAATCATCTTAGCAGCATACTCTAGCGCATATCTTCTCGCCTCACCCACAGTTTCACCTGGGTTATCATCTGTTGGAGTTCTAACAGTCCTATCATAAAAACCAACCTTGTTATCTTTTTCAGTTTCTGAATATTTAATATTTATTGTTGTCCCTGATGCTGTAAAACAACAAAGGCCTAAAAATAAGAAGAATTTATTCATGTTTATCCTTAATGCAAAATATCGAGGAAAAAACCTCACTAAAATTGAGAAAATAGAATAGGGTTAATAACTGTCATTGAGATTCTCAGGAAATGTGTGCAAGAGAGAATTTATAGTGATTTCATTTATGACTGAACAATCATCAAGTATTTGAATAGAAATAGAAGCAACCTTGTGAGAATGGTTACTCAACTCACAAAGTTGCCACTTAACTAAACTTTATAGTTCATTAGAAACAGCATTGCTTACCCATTGGTTCCATGGTTCAGCATTAAATGCTTCTTTAATAGTTATTTCGTATTCACAACTATAAGTTGAAGCCGTTGTTTCTTGTTTTAAATCGCTGCAAACAGGCGATACAAATGTAATTTCTCCTTTATATTCTGCTTTTGCATACAAAAGGCTATGAAAGTTGCTGGCACCCGCAGTACTCTTCTCATGTTTAGCAACCCAAGTGTTACCCATTTTTGAAAGAGAATATTCCGCCATTGATTGGGTTTGTTTACCGTCTTTACCTTGGTATCGCTCAATAAAGTGTAATTTTTTTTGACTCGGTTGATACCTAAAAAACATGTTTTGCTCTCTATCTATTGCAAACACAGAGTGACTAATTTTTGCTAGTTCTTTATGCAAATCAATATTTGCTAATGTTGCTATTTGTTTAGCTAAGTCATCATTATATGAGTCTGTAGAAAGTTTAAGAGCGTGCTCCTTAGTTACAATAAAGCTATCTTTATTTACATCACTAAATTTTCTAGCAAGAAATTGCTCTGTTTCATCTTTGTTGATACGAGTAACGAATACATCTTTAATTGTTGCGATATGAGCATGATCTAGCTTATTTTTAGTCATTTCTATTACCGCATAAAGTTGAACTGGATAATTTGCCATTGCATCATCAAATTGTTCAGCTTTAACTTCGTCATCAAATGCAAAATCAACTCGACACTTCCCTCGATTATTTTTCTCAATTTTTTGTAGATGGATATTTTTATCTTTTGAAATTCCTGCTATCAGAGGGGCATTATATGAAGAAAAACCTAAATGGTTTTTGATAAGTAATTTTGGTTCATTAAAGCAATCAAGGGGGTGACCAAAAATCACGCCCATTGACATCTGTTCAAAATTAAAAGGGTAATATCCTTGAGCATCAACTTTGACTAAATATCGTTTACCTTTAAGCCATGTAATATCATTAGAGTAGCTTTTTAATAACTCATTACCTGCTTTAATTGCTTTTTTCTGTTTAAAGCGACTGTTATTACTATAGCCTTTTGCGATCAAGTCATATTCTTCGACTCCATTGATAAACCCCGGACGGTGCACAGAATCACGACCGCTAGTATCAACTTCAATAAATGGAGCTTTAGGCACTCGTTTGTTATATTGCTCAGCAACAAACGCCTTCAACAGCCTTTGAGAATCTTCACCTTTGTTAAAAATTGAAATATCATTTATGCCTTTGAGATCATCTGGTAAACCAACAATATTCATTGGCACTAATTTATTCTTTTTATTAATGATTTGATTCGCCAATACATCATTAAAAACCAAAAGAGTAAGCACTAAAATTATTAACAAATTTTTTATGGTGTTCATGGTGTTCCTTATAAAACATTTATGTTTTAAACATGTAATTATTTATAACATCGAGATAAAACGTCATTTATCAGATATTCAAAAACTTAAATCTATTTATTCTGCTTAAGTCTGACTATTGCGACAAGCAACAGCAGGTACATGCCAATAGAGCCACCACCACTACTTTTTTTAGGTGTAACTTCAGGCTCGACTGGTTTAGAGGCTATAGAAATAGTTACTTCTCTTTCTTCTGTTCTACCTTTACTAGTAATTGTTAATACTAGTGTTGTTAACTGTGAATTAGTGACTTCTGGCGCAGTAAAACTTAATACGCCTGTATTTGCATTTTGCTCAAATAAAAGCTCGTATCCACTTTTAATTGCCCAACTGAAAGTAAGTCTATCATCAGAATTTTCTGCATATTGAGGTGTGATAAAAACCACATCACCAGAAGTGAACCTGTACGAGTCATCCAATGTGACTGTAGGAAACGGAGATTCTTCAGAAGTAACTTTAAGAATATTTAAATTATTATCGCCTTTAGGGTCAACGATAAATGATTTGGAATATAGTTTACTGTCAACAACGTATTGCCCTTCACCTGCTTTAATGGCGATATCAATATCAATATATTGCTCTGGAAAAAGCTCAACAATTTCACATACAACATTTTTATCAAGAACTTTACAGCCAGTGGTCGAAGAACTTTCATCAATATCTACGCCTTCAGGAATTTCAAACTCCCAGAATATGTTGTTAACCTGATCACTGCTTAAATTTGCAATTTCAACACTAAGAGTTGAATCAACATTTGGCTTTATTGATACTTCATTTGTTGATGTCACTGATAAATCCGCAACAAAACCATCATTCCTACACCACCCAATGTCACAAAGAATATAAGCAGCAGCCCCTAACTCGTTTACATCAGCCCCTGCTGAATACATTAATTGTGCTGGCGTTACTTCTGGTGAAACATGGCTAACACTTTGACTATCCCAACTACCATCATCATTTGTTCCAGAGTGTAAGCCTATGCCATTTTCAGTTACCCCAGAAAACAACTCATTGGCTGCAAAACTTAAGGTGGAATCACTACCTTTAAAGTAAAGAATATTATCAAGCATCCCAGCGTCTTCTTTTTCTGAAAGTGTTAACTCATTCCAAGCTTTATCATAATCACCTTCAACATAAACAAACTGATTATAATGACCAGGATGAGATATTGGCTGCGGAATGCACCCATTTAAGCAATCCAATGAGGCAAAACCGATTAGATGAACTAACTCGTGAAGAACTGTTGCTGAAAATCTATGTCCATTATCTGTTCCTGAAAAGCTGTAATCCTTAGCATATGATGTAAATGTCGTTCGAGCATCATACTCAGTCTGTTCACCTGATTTAGGAATGGTTCTATCGATCCTATTTAATAAAGCATCCCTTAATAAGTTTGGATAATGTAAACCGTATTTTAAAATACCAAATTCATCTGAGGGCGTACCTTGAGAGTATTCACGCATCGAAGGACCTAATGTTAAAGCCCCATAACCTTCAATTTCTCCAAACTTGACTCCCCAAAAAATAGGGGTGTCATTATTAAATTGGGTACTGAACATTCTCACTGTACGTTCTAAAACATAACGCCTTGCTTCACCTAAAGTTATTGCAGGGTTTTCAGTAGTTGGAGTATAAGACTCTGTACTATTAAACCCAACACCAGCTTCATCAAGGTAAGTAATATTGATTGTGGCTGCATGCAAGCTAAGACTGAAAAAACATATTAATGTTGGTAATAATTTCATCTTTTTCCTTAAAATTAATATCGTGTTAATTGAGGTGGTAAAGTCTAGAAAAAACTAAATTTCTTTTTAGGTTTATAAACGTCTTTAGAAAAATACGAGGTTGTAATTGTTGATGGATTGAAAAAATTATCACTTTCACTAATTGTTGAGGTTTTTTTTCCAAGAGGGTTTTCTTGAGTAAATGATGTAACAACACCATCACCATAGATCATTTGTGGTGTAGCAAAGGTTTGAAGCACTATCGTTCTATACGCATCAATACCTACAGAGGAATAATTATCAGACCAATAGCACTTACCATTATTACTTGGGACTTCTTTATTTAACATGTAATTACTCCAAGCAGCAGCTCTATTAGCACTACACATAATTTTTTCAAGGATTGGCCAGTTTGCTTTATCGAGAACCGTTGGTACTAAATACAGTGAGACATCAACAGACATATCTGCCAAGATGTTTTCTTGACGCATACAATAAGGGCAGTCTATAGCACTGTACTGTATGATTTTTTCAGCGCCACTTCCGTGCTTAATTACAATAATACTTTCGGGATCTATTTCGGATAAAGCCTCTCGGCGAATTTCCTTTAATGCATTGCCCGTTATAGGGCCCTTAACTTCCGCATGAAAAGCCTTATCTTTTGTTAATAGTAGCTTGCCATCATAATTAAAAGGCATAATACCGTTATTGGTTAAAGCAATGAAAAAACCTGGTGTTGGTGTTCTTGAAATACCTTTTATCTTATATCGGGTAGTAGACTGAAAAGATTTCATTGCTTGTTGCATTTGTGGATCAATATTTGTCGCACTAGTGTTGAATGAAAAGATGGTTGCAATAAACATCAATAAAAATAATTTATACATTTAATTTTCCTTTGCTTTATGAAGCATTTAGTTGTTATTTGGGGAAAGCGATATTAATTAATTTGCATAACTACTCATCAGAGAATGGTAATTATCTCGATACTCAGTTACGGTGAGTGGGCTACCATTTTGTTGTTTCATGTGGTTATTAAAAACTTCAACATAGTTATGATCTTCATCAAGCTCTGAATTTAGTTGAATTGAATAATCAAAGGTGAGTGTTTTTAAGTTTTTCATCATTGTAATGATAGTGGTTTGACTATTTACATCCTTTATATATTGATAAGCCAAGGCATAATGCTCATAAGCTAAAGAGATATCTCCATATTCATCAGAATAATAAACAACCAAAGTTGGATCGTACTCATTATGATCAGCTTTTTTAGCCACACTCATACCACTAAGGTAAACTGCTTGACCTTCACTAAACCAACGAGGAAGCTTAAAACCATCAAAATCGGTAGAAAGAACGTTCTGGATGGTGTGAATTAACTCGTGTTGAATAATCTTATCAACATTATTAGGGGTAACAATCGACTCTGCTCCAATGGTGATCCCCATCGCGGTACCCTCACCCCATCCCCAAGGCTGATTATTCTCATGAAGGCAAACATAAATTTTATCCTCGATAATCAGCTCTTCTCTACTGCTATAGTGTAAATCACTACTAAGAATAAGGTTAACAGCGTCATCTGTTGACATACTTTTAACTGTCTTTGTCGCCCAGTCATATTTCTGAGAATCATTCCATTGTTCGAATTCATTTGGATAAGTAAAATTATTGATATCCCTCCAATATAGCCACGCTCTTAAGTTTCTTAATGCAAAAAACGTGATATTTGTGCGCTGTTCAAAGAATTCCTGTTCAGATATTCCCATTGAAGTTAGTGCACTAGCAAAATTATTTTCAACCCAACTTGCCGCTTGTTTAAAATCACTTGGAGGCAAATCAGGATTCCCAAACACCATAGTTTTATCAGATTCAAAATAATAGTCGTTATAATTTTGATAGCAGTGACGCGCATTTTGTCCGTATTGAGCGAAATGAGGTGACTTCTCGCTAGAAAAATACTTACCTGTTTCGTTTGAGTTAAAAAACTGCCCTGATACTACAGAGCTACTTGGTGGAATATAGTTACCACTATTTTCATTTGAGTTCTCTTCACTAGAATCACCGCAAGCAGCTAACATTATAGAAAGACTAGATACTCCAATAATTGATACCAACTTTTTCATCATTTCAGCCTACACCTTTAAAGCTAATTGAATATAAAAGGCATTGATACTTTCCTGCTATACATTTTGAAATTAAATAGTTAAATATTAATAAGATAAAAGACCAAATGCCGAAAAAAAACATAACAAAAATAAGGCTGAAACATTGTGAGTTAGCGTGAGATTAATGTGAGTTTATTGTGAGGAAGTGCAGATCAGTATAAAAAACAACAAAAAGCGGGTGGAATTCAACCAACAAAGATCATTTGGAAATTAAACTAGCTTGATTTGCAATTCCTAAAGAAAAGTCAACTTATAGCTTTCTTAGTTTGTATACCTATACTTTTTAACGTCAACTTTGCCATCTTCAATTTTAGAAAAGACAATATTCTCCTTATCAATAAACTGAAAAGAATTAACGCCAAAATCTTCCAAAACTACAGTTTTTTTATCAGAAGTATTATCTATTCTATAAATATTTTGATCATAGTCGACAAAAAACACGACATTATTTAATGCTTGCCAATTATATGTATTACCATGACGCCTACTTATCTTTTTATGATTTAAGCTAATAGAGTCATAACGATAGATATCATAATTAGCTGTCGCAAAGTAAATTTCATTATTAAAATTTCTATAGAACTCTTGAATTGGTTGGTTGCTATGCAACTGAATAGAAGACTCTAACTCATTATATAAATATGCAGACCAATGATCTTCAATAAAAGTGCTAAATAGCCATTTGCCTTCGCTAAGAGTGATTAAACTACTAATATCTCCCTGTGATTTAAATAATGTAGAAAGCTGATCGTTTATGATATTAAATTGATAAACAATATTGTTGGAAAAATAAACCAATTTTTCTCCTTCAAACGACCATGTTAAGGACTTTATTTCTGTATATTCTTTAAAAAAAGTTAGCTGCCTGGATTCCTTGTTAGACTTCAACCAAATCTGCGGCAGTCCTGTTCTATTTGAGACAAATGCAAAATCATTTGAATTTGCTTTTCGGGTATATTTTGAGTTACTTCGACTTGAAGAGACTACTTCTTTTTCGAATTTACTATTAAGGTTGACGGATGAAATGCTGTAATTGAACCAATCTCCCTCTGTTAGATAAAGAAAACCATTATTTTCATCTAAAAACTCGATATCATGAAAGTCATTTAAGTAAGTAAATTGGTCTGTAACCAAGTCATAAACAGCTAAAGGATTGTTTCTTACTGCTAAAATTATTTGATTACAGTTATCACTCCAGTCTGCCGCATTGATTATTCCCGATATATTTTTATGCAAGATCTCCTTATTTTGAACAGGATCAAATACGACTAATTGACTGTTTGACCAATCGATACTTCTCAAAATTAAAAGTTCACCATTTGCGCAAAGTCTAGCATGATGGTCTCCTCTACCACCTGTAGCAGGGTTTGTGATTTGAGTAAGCTCTGACGTTGATAAATCAAGTAGTTTAAGCGCCAAAGGAACTGCCATGCTAACAGAGGTACTATAGTAAACAGATTGGTTATTTTTCCATTCAATCGCTACATAACCATCAGTTTCTGTGCATTTAATTTCATTTAGACTTTTAACTATAGCATTATCGATAGAGATTATATTTATTCTACAATTTTTGGGGGAGTAATCTAAATAGGCTAGCTTCTTACCATCGGGGCTGAATGTAGGAAGCCTTACATATGCATCTTCAGAAGCGCTGGAAGGAAAAACTTCATGGATAACCTGCTTTTTCTCATTTCGTATAATGATCTTGTCAGAATTAATTGTCTTTGGCTTGAATAGAGAGTATGCATCCCAATTTAAACCACTAACGACATACTCACTTTCAACCCTTTTATCAAAAGTAACAATGGTGAAGTCATTATCAAGCTCAAATGAAGGGCTTTTCTCATAAGCAAATAAAAAAATAGATAGAGAAAAAATAAAAATTGCAGCCACACTCAGGAAAACCTTTGTATAATTTTTTGTTGGTTGAACAGTTGGTGTGACTTTTTCATCAACAACGAAGGTTTTTGGTAAAAGGCGATAGCCTTGCTTACGAATAGTTTCGATGTAAGATGGCTTTTTGCTATTGCAACCTAAATAACCTCTAAGTTCTTTAATTGCCTGCCTGACAGCATCATCACTAACAAACCGACCATTCCAACACTCTTCAATAAGCTTTTCTTTAGAAACAATTCCACCTTTATGCGCAATTAAGCAGCATAAAATAGTCATACTTAGAGATGTTAGTTGAATGTCAGAATTTTCAGATGAAATTTTAGATTCTTCGGGGATTACATTCCATGAGCCTATTTGATACAAAAGATGTCCTTTATATTTTCAATATTGTTTAAACAAAACGAAGATGAAGATGAAGATGAATATGAAAAAAAGAAGTCACAAAACACTTATTTAACAAGAAATTAACAATATTCTGTCTATAAAAAATAATACCATGATTTTCTTTTCGTCTCTATAATTCATAACGCTTTAAAAGTTAATTTAAGGTATTAATGTCCCAGTTTTCATTTCCACCTAATAAAAAGTAAAACAGGGACATTGAAGTAGCATAGAGCATTCGCGTAGCGGGGATAACAATACCTTTCATAGTGAATTAAGATATAAGTGTGACATGCTCAAAGTTTCCGCCAGGCAAGAAATCTTCAGGGTAAACAGTGCTCTCTTTTTGTTCAGCTTCATTTATTGCTTATTCAATGTCCTCACATGCTCGAATGATTTGCAGGGTAATCGATCTTCCGGGTACCGAACACCACCTTCAACCTTTTCTGATTCCTCGACAACCATTCTTAAACAAAATTCGACTCTTTGCTCAACGTTTCCTGCTGGGAATGCCCAGGCTAATTTAGTTAATAACCCCTCTGATATTTCTACCTTAACTGTCTTAATATTTTTTATTTCTTTCATAATTTTTCTCCTAATACTTCTTTGTTAAAATCTACATTCTACCCACCCAATCGCATCCTTACGTAAGATGGATAAATAAATGGTATCGCCGTCCAAAATGCGAAATATAAAAAGGTGTCTTCATCAACTGCGTAACGCTGTATAACACCATTACTTGGGCAAAATGAATCAAAGTAAACACATGAAAAATATTCAAAGTAAAAACAAATCTCTATCCACCAATCCAAAACAAACGAGTCATAATACAACCAGCTAAACAATCCCCACCAAAACAAAATAACTACTACCATAAGAAGCTCTCCTTAAAAAATTTAATACGATTAATTACTCAAACTCTGTATACATATCTCTTTGAAAGATAAAAGCAGTTATTACAATGGCTGGCACAAATGGCAGCTCCTAACCACATCATCAGATTCGAGCTATGTAAAAGGTAATATAAACACCACCAAATAATTGCTGCTACCAGTAACCTCGTTTATTGTTGAAAAGCTAGATCTCTGTTCTCACTTGTGGGTTAAGACTAAGCGACTTATTCGTTACTCTGTTCCTCAGGAAGTAAAACTTAGCTATTAATTTCCTAGTGGTTAGAAAAAGGGATAATTATAAATGCGTCTTCTGAAAATCAAGGAACTTAACTTGTGCGTTAAAGTACTTTATTTGAAACCCACTACATATATACACGTACATAAAATTAGTTGGAAAGGATTTAAAATCATTGTTTGAGTCAATTAAAAAGCTAGCCAATATGCTTGCAATATTGACATTAACCACATTAGCAAATTCGGCCCTAAGTCAAGACATGTTGATGGAAAGGTATAAAATTGTGTCCCTGACGGATGGTTAACTGAATCAGAAGTAACTCACTTCCCAAACTCATTCATCCATATTGCCAACGATGAAAACGACAATAGATAATCATTTATTAGTAAGTAAAAAACTCAGCTCTAACTCAGTATTATTAAGACCTATTCATTTTTATCCCCCTTGAGGTGGCATACGCCACCTCAATTGGAAATATTCCACTGCTCTAACCAGCCCTTCAATGTTTACTTTATATGCCCTTTTAATGAATAAAACCAATGGTAGGCTTTTCTGTACGACTAACCTCCACAGCTTGAGTCAAGTCTTCACATGTTACTGTAATAAGGCTTTGTCTGCTACTTGCTCTAATCAGCGCCCTTTTAATACCAGAAATAATCATAGCCTTTGCTTCTCTGGGTACTTTTTCATTTAATAACAAGCAAAGTTGTGAAGATAAGCTTTCACTAAATAGGGAAGTTAAATTCTTTTCTTTAACATACGATTTATATATTTCATTACAAATTGTCCGCATTTCTGTACTATTAGGAGGAGATATATCAAAGCTGGTTAACCTAGAGCGAACCGCGGGTAGGAGGTTCTCTATGTTATTTGTAGTGCTGAACAGCAGTATTCCAGAACAATCTATTTCTATGTCAAGAAACCGCTCCTTGAAACTCTTCCTTTGTTCGCTATCTAGAAGTGACAATAAACAAGGCACTATTGAGTAATCAGTACCATCTTTTGCCAAACAAAGTTCATCAAGTAACAAACAAGGTTGGTACGTTTCACTTTTAAGTAATAAGCTTCGACCAATTTCGCCAATGCTAGAGTTTTTAAACTGATGGCTACCACCAACCAAGTCATGCTTACTACCCATTGAGGCGATCGAAATGTCGTAGAATTCAAAGCCTAATAATTTACACAATGTTTTTACAAATTGAGTTTTTCCTATACCTGGCAAACCTTGTAGGGATATTACAGGGAATTCAATTGGCTGATTAGTCAGTAATGATATTTTTAAACTGACTAATATCTCCTCTAATGGTTGTGAGAAGTTTGGAAATAATCGAAACATTTCTTTAGCTTGTACAATCATGTTCTCAGTAGCATAGAGAACTTTTTTATTCTCTCCTTGTTCTAAAATATTTTTAATAATTTCACTACCATTTTCCCCCATAGCATCCCGCTCAAGTGAAATAATTTCAAGACTTGCTCTATCAAATACAGCTTTAGTTTCAACTCTGCAACTATCACTTAAAACATCAATTCTTCTCTCTTTAGGTTGTTTTTTAACTTCTACTCCTGGTTTTATACTCTTGCTTTCAACATCACCAATCGCTTCAATATTATTTAAAAAGTGAAGAATATCTTTTTGAGCGCGAAAAGCAGCATCCGTATCATCAAAGTCATATATCTGTGCAAAACGATTATTAAGCGTTTCTTTAAGTGATGGAGAAACCTCATATACGTACTCTATAGAAGGATCATCTTTTGCGAAGAAAAATGCTTTTTCTAATACACTCAACCCTACTCGTTTCAACATTTGACGAATACTGTCACTTTTAAACTGCGTTATCTCAGTGAATACATAAGGTCGAGCTAATTGTTGAACTAAGTTAGTATCAAACTCTTTAAATTTATTAGTTCTAATCTTAATTAGCCGATCTAATTCTCTAACTGCACCATAAGATTTACGGAACAATGACTCTTCCCACTCATCACTGACTTTTGAAAGCTCATCTTCTGATTTATTTTGAAACTTTAATTTACTCTCCTTAAAAAGCTTAGCTTCTAATGCATTTACTTCGACCCTTATCGAGTTCACCTTAGTTTTATTTAATAAAGAATAAAATTGTTCTTTTAGGTCATTGGCTAGCGGTAACACAATTTTAGCAAGGCGACGAGCGTGTAGGTCCGCACAACACAATTGAAACATCTCTTCATCTGTTTGCAAAAGCCTGAATAATTTATTGAGTGTAATGCTCTTATAGCTTCTATCTACAGGTTCAATAGAAATTAAAGAAGGATCACGCAAGCTAGCCTCTAATAACTTAACTATATCATTTAAAGCTATTAAGGAATCTTCTAAGGGTGTTGTTCTAGCATTTGCGAGCTTTGCATGAAGGTCATGCTTGTAATCAATAAAGTAGTTCAATAGTGATTCGCCAACAGACGTTTTATAAATATGAGCAAAGGCTGAGATTAAAATATCATCATCAATATTATTTAAGGCGCAATTTTTATATTCGTCAGAGTAATTATTAATTTTATTAATTTGCTCTATGTTTTTGAGAAACTTACTTCTAGCATGCTCATTACCTTGAGAGATTAGAATATTCTTGGCCTGGCGACATTTTTTTAAGAGTTTGTTTTGCGACAATATCGACTGATGATACCGACTATAAATAAATGAAGAATGCTCTATTTCCTCAATCATCTTTGTAGACTTACCACCTAACCCATAAATTAAATTGAAGTTTTCTATAGATTCTACGAACTTGAATGCACTTGAAATTAACGCTTTATTATTTTCATCACCAAATACTTTCTGAAGCACCACTATAGAAAAAGCATTCAACTCCTTGAAATGAGTTGGGGTTGTAGATAATGTAATAGTTTGGTTATTTCTGTTTATTGTTTGCATAAAAAACTCCTCGTGTTGAGGAGTTATTTAATAATAATTATCTGTTATTTTGATTCTCAGCGAGAGAATATTTCAATTTCTTTGTTACCAGATTCTTGATACATTTTTAACAGCTTATATTCAATTGAGTCTACATAATTATCTTTTACTTCAATATATCCATCTATTGCATTTTCATCGTCTAAATTTTTCCATTCTTCTACTAATTCTTTAAGCTCTTGATAATCAAAACAACTATCATAAAAGCTATTAAATGACTTATTTCCTTTAGTTGAGACAAAAGATCTAATAGATACAATAAGGTTATCATCTTGAATTAAAGATAATTTTTCACTCAAAGTTAACTTAGCATTGAACTCAATTACATTTCCACTAAATGGATGTGGTTGCATCATAGAAGCATCAGCACTTTCAAATCCAATATCAACTTCTTTACCTGAATTGAAAAAAACATTTAGTACTTCTTGATACAAGGTGTATGCCTTTTTAACTTCATCAAATAAGGTTATATTCTCTCCTAATTTTTGAGGTAGTTCATACCTAAAATCATATCCCATCTTTAAAGGCCCCAAAGAAAATGGTTTGTAGATCAAAAATGGTTGAATACTTATTAATAAAGATAAGCAGCAACTAGGAATTGTTTCTAATTTGGCTACTTCATGAACTAATGAAAATATATTACCATAAGTTTGTTCCATCACACCAAGAAGCTTCGATTTATATAACGCATCGCCAAAGTAATCCTCTAAACCTTTAGCTCTTCCCCTATATAACTTGTTATCTACACTCCAAAGAAAAGTGTTACTATCAATATATTTAGTGCCACCTAAAAATTCTACATCAAAAGGTTTTCTGTGGTTCGCTCCTATAAATTCACCTGTAATTTTACAAAGCTCCTCAAAATCAACATTCTTACTGTAATACTCCAGATTTTCTAAAGTTAATGCCTCATTTAAAAAGGTCGGTATTGTGAGACACCTGTAATGAGAAACGTAGAACTCTAAAACATCACTGCGTGCCGCTGCCTTCACTTCAAAGATAAGTTCATTTATGTGTTGAATATCACTCACATTCAAAGCTTGTTTTTTGATGTTTTCATACACTTCAGATGGTTGCGATTCATTTATAAAATTATAAAGGCAATTTGTGGTTTTATCTCCTTTTGTCGATATACACCTATAAATAACATCGAGTAATGAAAATAAGTATGGGTTAGGCTCATCCCACTTCCCACTGTCATATGTATTAACATCTATATTCTGTACGATATCTTGATAATAATGCTTCGCGTTTAAATCTGTGCATAGTAATAAGGTACTAGTAAAGTCAAAACGGTGTGTATATCCATTTTTAGAATACTCATCACCGTTAGGGTTGGCAATTAGACTTAACAATGCAAGATGAAGAAGTTCCTTTTCAACAATTAATTTACTTACATTTTTTCCCTTAAACTCATTAACTATTGAAGGAGAGAACATATAAAGCAAAAGCATACCTAAACTATAAATATCATCTTGAAATTCAGACTTTCCTCCTTGTAATGCATTTTTTGAAATAAATGCTGGGCTTGCTATACCTATAGATTTATCACCACTATCAGACGCTACACCAAAATCAGAGATTTTTGGTTTACCTTTTTTATCAACAAGGATGTTTTGAGGTTTTAAATCTCCATGAACAACACCTTGATTATGCAAACTATTAACACCAAAACAAATATCCTGAAAAAAATCCAACTTTTGTTCATAGCTTAATGACTTCCAGTCTTGAGAAACAATGTATTGCTCTAAAGTTACCCCTCCGTTAACTTCTTCCATGATCAAAGCAAAAACATATTCCTCATCATCAAATGTATGTAAATGATTAAGTTTACATTTATTATCAGTAATTAGTTTGTGAGCAGGTAATTTTACTAAATCATAAACAACAACAACATTTTCATGTTGTGAGTTACGCATAATTGCAGCTTCTTTAATAAGCTTTTTTGACACTTCTTCAGAATGAAACCAATGAGGAATTAATTTAATTGCTACTGTCGATTCAAACATCAAGTCTATTGCTTTGTAAACTACCCCAAAAGCTCCCTGACCAAGCTGATTTTTAATCACATAACGTTCACTATTCAATGAATCTAAATGACTTAAAACTTCAACTTTATCTTTGAGCTTATCTTCAAAAGATTTGTTAAAGTTAAAAATAATACGAGGAAATGTTTCACTATTGATGTGTTGAAAAAACTCTTGTCGCCTTGTACTACGAAAATTAGCCCTTAATTCCCTTCTGCTTTGCATATACTGATTAATTATGCCTTTTTCTTGATTATCACCAGCCACTTTAATAAAGTTGTGAATCAGGCCTAGTGTCACTAATTCTTTGGTATCAACACCTAGTAGTTCATCCCAAAGGTGTGATAAATATTCATCAGATGTATATTTCGTAAAATGAATTGGCTTAATACCGTAATCAGGTAATTCACTTTCAAAGTCTTTCTCTATTTCAAATTTCTTCGAGTCGCTACCACGATATAAACTTAGATCAGCATCCTCAATACTTATCAACGTTTTAGTTTCTGGAACTTGACCCTCTTTACTTCCACTATCAATAAAGGCTTCATAGGAAGCTGGTTTTTTAGGGTTATTAACGAATAAGGGAAAGTACTTATCAACTTTAGCTTTTATTGATCCAACTTTTTTAACTTTTATTTCCTGAGCAATTAAGAAACACAACCAAAGCCTAAATACTGAGAAAGTATCTGTTTGAAACTCTTTATATTTAACCTCTATAGTGTCTTTAAAATTTCTTCCAAATATTTTACCTAATAAGTAATGAGTATAAAATTGACGATGTATGCAACATAACTCTTCTTCTATTGCCTTTTCAGTAGCAATAATATGATCATTATCAACGTCAGCTTCTAAATTGATTATTAACCTCAAAATAACTCTAGATAACAATTCAGAATATTCGGATTGGCTTCGATTACAAGTAGACCAAGCATTCGCAAAAAAGATTGCTCTAGATAATGGTATTTTGTTATCTAACTTAAAAGTTGAGCATGCTTTTTTGACTTTTTTATGAATTAGTACTTTAAGTTGGTTTGCTGTAATTTCCCTACTAGCTATAAACTTTCGCTCTATAAACTCTAATTGAGTATCTTTCGTCTTATTTTTTAAAAAGCAGTGGTAAATGCGGTTTAGGCACTCTCCAAAGCTTAAACCTAAAAACAAATTAATTTGATTATCCGTAATGAGTTGCCTATCTTCATCTAGTAGCGGCTTGGCACTCTCCCTTGAAACACCCAACAACCAAAGTTTATCCAAGTAGTTTAAATAATTATTTATATTTTTGTGTTTAGAAAATGCAATTAAAGCTTCTTTATTTAATTGAGTAAGATTTCCATTTACAATAAACAGTCCTTCTTCATCAAGTGCAAATGTTGTTAACTTTTCAATCACATAATGCTTATGAACACTCTTAAGTTCGCTAAATGATTTAAATTCTAAATTTTTTTGCTGAGTAATTATATGTGTTGAAGTTTGCTTATAAAGCTCGGATAAATTAGAAATTTTCTGAAGGTTATTTTCCTGCCGGTATATATTTAGTAACTCTTTAATTATGAAAAAATAATCACATTCTAATTGTGGCAAGTCGTATTGATTTAAAACGACAGTGGTAAGCTCTTCTATTCCTTTCGGCGGAACTACCCTTTTAAATAACATAGCAATTAAATTTGTAAACATTTTGATTTTAGCTAAGCTTGCCGATTTTAGTTCGTTTTCTTTGTTTTTTAAATTACTTACAGAATACCTCTTAGGTGTTAAGGAATATAAATGCTTCATCACTCCTGTTTTTATTTTAAGTAGCTCATTTTTCTTCTGTAGTTTTTTTACAAGCGATGAAACATTTATGTCGGATTTACATCGATACAAGCTCACTTCACCATGAATCCACTTTACTGCACCAGTGTTTTTTAGAGCAATTGCAGCTTCACTCGAGTACTTTAATATACCTTGCCCATGAAATAATTGTTCCTCCAATTTTATTAAATACTTAATGAATTCATTACATGCCTCTATATAGCTAAAATATTCATAAGTCGCATCAAAGAGTAGTTTAAAGTTTTCATTAATGGTGTTGCTTTCTGTTGATGAGTGATAGGTATCATAGAAAGATAAACTTAATTGTTTGGCTTTGTTTCTACTTACTGTTTTTATTTTATTAGTTTTTATATCTAACATACTACTCATGTAAACCTTATGTACTTCAATAAGTTTAAGTAAATATATCTTCAATAGAATATATATACCAGTCTAATAGTGCATTAAAGCCTATGTATTAAATTACCAGATAATCAATCACATAAAGTGCTACTCTTTTCAAGAAGTCATTCATTAAGGATTGATAAATGCAAAGTCTACCGTTAATTAATAATTACCAAGTTGCCCTGAATTAAATTAGAGGAATAAAAAGTGCCATTTAATAAAGTAACAATACTTGTTGGCCCCGCTTGTGTTGGGAAATCAACATACTTGCTTGATAAAGCTTATGATTATGTCGTTTCATCAGACAAAATAGTAAATGATGTTTGTAATGAAAAAGAGATTAGTTATAGTGACTTTTTCAATTTAAACTTTCATCATACAATCCGTAAATATCAAAGGAAGCTATTTATGCAATCAATCAATGATTCAAAACACTATAGAAATATTGCATGGGATTTAACGAAGAAAAACAGACAACAAGCCATGAGTCACTACCCAAAGGCAGAGTTTAAAGCGTTAAATTTTTCGTTTAATAAATACGAACAACAAATTATTAATTTGAATAACAAGCGCAACAGTAAAGGATTAAAAGTAGTCCCTGAGAAAGTATTAAAGCAAATGTTTAAAAGTTATGAACCCGTAAATTTTGCAGAAGGCTTTGCAGAAATTATTAATATTAATTTTTTTATGAGCAAGGTAGCAGCATAACACTTTAATTCCTTAACAAAATAGGTAAGTGATTAGAAGTGTTTTCGCACCTGCACCATCTATAGTTGAGCAAACTTTAAGAGTAATACATTGAAAATATTAGCTGTAGAAAAAAACCGTTTCACGAATTGTTATATAGAACTACGGGAGATAAAGGGCAAGAAAGCTTTATCACGCTACCTTTTTATAGAGTTAAAATTGATACTCTATCCCGAGGAATGACTTCATTTATAGCGACTTCAGACCTACAAGGTCGGGAACAAAATAAAGTTTCAAACAGGTTAGTAGGAGAAGCTATTGCTGAGGAACTAGCTTTACTTCAAGAATTTGGGGAAGTTCCTAACATTGATTTGATCCTATTGGCGGGCGATTTATACGACTTTCCAGAGCTAGGAAAACGTGGTGGTTCAGGTTTAGTTACAAACGTATGGAATGCCTTTGCTGTAAAATTTAAATGTGTAATTGGAGTTCATGGAAATCACGATATTGTTGAGAGTGAGTTGTTAAATTCCAACATAACTATTTTAGATGAGATCACCACTGATATTGATGGAATAATAGTTGGTGGTGTTGGTGGCATAATTGGCCGCCCAGATAGAAACCAACGAAAAACTGAAGCTCACTTTACTAAAGCATTAAAATCAGAAACTAAGAAGCAGCCTGATATTACTCTTTTACATCAAGGACCTAATGACCCTGTGAATAAACAGTTTGGACAAGCTTTCATCCTAGAACACTTTGAAAATTATGGTGAAGGCATAGTTATTTTTGGCCATTGTCACTGGGATATTCCTTTTATTCAGATCGGCGAAAATCAAGTGCTTAATGTTGATAACCGTCTTTATCTATTTACAATTTACTGAATAATACTTTATATTCATCTACCTAGGTTAATCCAGAGTTTAATATCTTCAAAAAGAAAATTCATCTGAAGGCTCTATTCTGGATCGCGGAACCATAGTCATACTATTTTCCTTTTCAACTAAAATAGGCTTATTAACAATTGGTATTAAAGTAAAGTCTCTTTGAGCCGTTTGTTTTTTATATTTATCAATAATAGCTGGATACAATTTTCCTTTTTCAATGACTCTACTTATATAAGGGTTAAGCCGCTTTTCTAGTCTGGCTTTGCGCTCATCCCTTGCTCTTAACCAAGTAAGATATAATGCCAAGATGATCCTAATTAACTTTAATTGATTAATTTCACTTTCAATTTGTTGTTTAGTTTTCCCTTTCGAATTTAGTGGTGTTCGAAGCCAGAAGGCAAACAGAGAAGGCGAAGATTTATATTTGCCATTTATATTAGGGCTATTATCAATAAAATATGCTGCTAAATGTTTTTTAACCGAAATAGTCACATTTTTTTCAAAGGGCTTAAGCATTTCTGTTATAAACTTTTCATTACCATTTAGTATTTCGACCTCTTGCTGATGTATTGTTTTATCATAAGTGACTCCTCTATCCGTTAGTGATTTCCAACTATAGCCAAGTCCAAGCTTCGAGCCTCGAAACTTTTCATTATCAAGAGTAAATGAGATACCAATCACTTCCCCTTTACGCAGTTGCGTAAAGCAACCTACTCCATTCTTTTGAAGCACTTGCATAAATTCTGGTAATGAACGTTGCTTAGTGCTAATTGCCAAATCAATGCACCTGCGCACTTCATTCACCTTATGTTTGTAATGGCTTTGTTTAGAGCCAATTTTATGAGGGTCTATGTAAGGATTATAATCATGTGACAAACCAAATTTATATTCTAATTTATTTCGAATTTCGGCACTCTGCCTATAGGCATGACTAATATTTAATCTCAAATGGGGTGCCGAATTTGAAATAGCACTCAAAAATAGGTGAATATGATGATTAGAAGTATCTGTATGCCTAACACAGATCCAACTATGATCATTAAACCCTAAGCATTCAGATAATTCATTTGCTAACTCTTCCCACTGAGAGATGGATAAGCTCTCTCCTTCTTTTAATGAGACAACTATATGTTCAAATGGATGTTTTACTCGTGTATTGTTAGACTCAGTTTCATAAAAGGCTAACTTTATTTCAGAAAGATCAGCTTCCTTGCCTGATATCTTGCATAAATTTTTTCCTATTTTTTTCCAAAGAGGATCAATAAAACCTAAGTCTTTACTACAGCAAATATAATCAATTTTTTCTTTAGTAATTTCATGGCTATGAGATTCATGCTTATGCTTTGTTTTACCAAACATATAGTTAATGACATATGGTGAACGATTTCTGTTATTCCCACGTTTTTGTTGGATAAATTTAATAATCATTATTCATCCTCAGATCGATTTTCGACTACTTTTTTCAAATGATTTACTTCTTTCAAAGTAAGTGTCACGCAAGCAATATTTAAAATTGATTCTCGGTTCTTTTCATCATTCTTCAAAAACTCAGCCCAAAGCCTCATTGCGTGTCCTGCATCGTAGACAAACATCATAGCGTCTTGTATCTCTTGAAATATTTTGTCATTATTTATACTTTTAAAATCATCTGCTATTTTATCTAAATGCTTAACAAATTTATTTAAGGTGTTGATCTCTTTAAACAACCTTTCTGAAGTTTCTTTATTGATGGCAGGTGTATATAACGGTGGGTTTTCAAGCTTCTCAATACCGTCCATGATTAGATCTCGAACAAAGTGTGCAACGGTTCTATAGGTAGATTTATCAAATGCTTGTGAGATAGCCTGATGTTCTGATCCATTAACTCTTATGGCTATATTAAATTTTCTTTTTGTGTTTATTCTTTCTTTTTGATTATTAGTCATAACCTGTACCTTTTAGTGGTTATGACGAGCTTTAAATCTTTACCTTAATTGTTTAGATATTTCTCCATAAGAACTCGTCTTATTAATATACATCATTTCTGCCGGAGCAGAATAACGAACGTATGCAGCGGCATACTTCCTGTTAAATAGTAACTAATTTGAACGAAGTTTAATTTAGTTACTATTTAACACACCCTGCCTACTACTTTTTTCAATAAAATATCGAATCAGTAACTTTACCTTAGCAGTAAAAAAACATAAGCACAACAACCTAACAAGCTGTTTTCGTTGAACTTTATTGTTACACATATATTAAAACATAACAGTTTTTTATTAAAATAATGTTTTATTAACAACTTATATTCTTAAATATTCTCCAACCTTACCGATAAACTAATTTTAATTAATTTTCACTGTTTATATCTGTCCCTGTTTTCGTATTTATTATTATAAAAATAAGAACTAGGACATAATTACAATCAATAGATTATGAGCTTGCAAAGGCAAGCGGGCTTAACTTCTAATAATTATTATCTGATAAACAGAAATACACTTTTTGCACTTAGAATGCTTCTACTGATTTAACACTCTTAAATTCAACTTAGCTAAAAGGCAAGAATTATGACAAAAACATTTAAAGAAATTACCGAGAAATTTGATGATATTGACTTAATGGATGAAGTAACTATTTTCTCAATTTCAGGAACACTGTCACACGTATCAGTTCAACTTCAAAAACTTGAATGTATGCTTGAGTTGATAAACTGTAGTGGTCAACTTATTTTGGCCACGGATTTGTATTCAAGCCAGTATCTTTTCTCTGACTCATTGGGTGTTAGTCCACCGTTATAGCTGTGGGGCCTAACCTGGCTGTAATATCCAATAATATATTCAACCACTGCATTTTCAGCTTCAGTAAATGAACGATAGCCTGTTGTTGGTATCCATTCTGTTTTTAAACTCCTGAAGAATCGCTCCATAGGGCTGTTATCCCAACAATTTCCACGACGACTCATACTTTGTTTAATCTGATAACGCCACAATAACTGACGGTAGTTTCTACTCGTATAGGTACTACCTTGATCTGAGTGAAACATTACACCTTTTGGTCGTCCCCTTGATTCAAATGCCATCGTTAGTGCTTTTGCTGTTAACTTAGTATCAGGCGAGTTAGACATTGCCCAACCAACGGGTTTACGTGCAAATAAATCCATTACAAGAGCAAGGTAAGCCCAACGATTTCCTGTCCAAATAAACGTGATGTCACCATACCAAACTTGATCAGGTTGAGTCACTGCAAACTGGCGTTCAAGCGTGTTGGGTATGGCAACATGCTCTTGCGTCGCTTTTTTATATTTATGACTCGGAAGCTGACAACTTACTAATCCTTGCTCTCTCATCAAACGAGTCGCCACATAACGACTTAATGATAAGCCTCTAGTCGTTGCAATACTTGCGATAGTTCTAGCTCCAGCGGAGTTATTACTTTCAGCGTAAATGCTTTTGACCATAGCCAATGCTTCAACCTCTTCAGGTTTAATACTTCTAGCTTGCTTTGCCCAATACTTATAGCTACTACGATGTATATCAAATACTTCACAGCAGCGTTTAACTGCATGACTCCCTTTAAGGGCTTTGATTATCGTGAACTGTTCAGCGAGTCCGACATCAAGAGAGCCGTAGCCTTTTTTAATATTTCCTTTTCTTCTTCAATACGCGCAATACGCTTTTTAAGCTCACGGATTTCAAGTTGTTCGGGGGTTAATGGGGTTGCTTTGCTTGTGATGCCATTACGTTCACCTCTAAGCTGACGAACCCATTTATCTAAGGATGATTTACCGACATTCATAGCTTGTGCAGCTTCAACTACTGAGTAGCCTTTATCAACGACTAATTGAGCACATTCAAGTCTAAATTCGGGAGCGAAGTTGGGTCTTTTTCTTTTTGTCATAGTGTCACCTAAAATTTAGTGAGGTGCATGATAACACCTCTAATTAGGTGGCCAAATTAACTATGCCACTACATAGTACCTTTAGAGGCCAAAGATATTGCACTAAGTGAATTTTGTTTAACTAACCAAACACCTCAATTGAGGAATAATATCGAGTGAAATCAGTATTAATTTTATAAATTATTAGAGAGTCCCTATGGGTAACCGTGTCGGTGAGGGCAAAATATGTAGTTATTTTTGATTTGTAACGGCCCTAAGTAAAGGCTGTTTAAAAATTTAGTAAAACTGCCCTCTCCACACCAATCTGGAGACAACTTCATTTTTTTAATGTTTGTTTGTGTAGTTAAATTCAGCGTTGAAACAGCTATTGGTGAACTTTTAACATGCTCAATAATCATATTTGAACATTTCTTTCTAATTATGTCCTGTCCATCAGACTTTATTTTAATAGAATCAATATGATTACCATTAGTAGAGTGATTATTTATGTTTGGCAGTTCATAGAAATGATTATACGCAAGAATTGTTCTTTTAGGGGTATGAGGTAATCCAAATCCTATTACAGATTTCCCTGCTTTTCTTAACGCCGTTACAAGAGGGGTATAATCTGAATCACTTGATACAATACAAAAATTTTCAATACTATGAGATAACGCTAACTCCATCGCTTCTACCGTTAAACGTATATCTGTAGCATTTTTCTTTGTGCTTACTTTATACTGATGTATAGGCTCAATTGCATATAGAGCCAAAATATCAAGCCATGACTCTGAACTATTACTTGTCCAATTAGCATAAGCTCTTTTAATCCCAATAGAGCCGATAGATTCAAGTGCCGTAATTATTGAATTAAGGTACGGTGGAGATACATTTTCAGCATCAATTAATAAAGCTATAGATTCATTTTTCATAAACGCACCAATAATAGTTATACCCTAGTAATAAGCTTACTTTTGGGTGTTAAGTTTTTACTTATAGAACATCATTATGGGAAAAATCACTTTATAAAAAAATCTGTTGAGAGTGACGCAGGTTTGATAAAAAACTAGCGCCTAAACAAACATGACTATATAAAGATAATTGGTGTACATTACTGAGTAACCAAGCTACTTTGAGCTGTATTACTCAATTACGTTGCTTCTATCATTCTTCAGCCTATTCAATGAGGCTGTTATCCGATGACGCTTCCAATACTTGCCACTGTTGTAACATCTGTTCAATATTATCCTGGCGCTTAATCCCTGTTATATAGAACGTATGAACTTTGATTGAAAACTTATTAACTGGCTTTGCCGAATAAAGATAGTGGCTATACTCTTTATTTACAGGCGCTGTAATATTAAATAAAGCTAACCACTTTTTAGCGTCTCCAATCGTTGCAACTTGATATTTAAGCTCATCAAAAGTAAATGACCTGATAATAGGAGATTGACGCTGATGTGTAAGTTTTCGGTATGCCTGAAGTGAATGTAGGGTTTGCTCATCAAATGGACTAACTACGCCAATTGAACTTGCAATGCATTGTTTATCTTCAGCGTCGGTGTCGAAATTTAAACATTTATGTCGATCTGCACCGATCAACATTCCACTGACAGTCATATCGCCATCTTTGTTTTTTATCAAGGGAGAGCCAGATAAGCCAACACCTGAAATAATAGTTGAAAACAAATGAAATTGATTCATTTCAACATAAGTAGAGTCTAAGGAGCGAGTTGCAAGACCAAGTTCTAGTTCTCGGCTTCCAAGTCTGAAACCA
Source organism: Colwellia sp. KU-HH00111 (assembly GCF_040362745.1). Lineage (NCBI taxonomy): Bacteria > Pseudomonadati > Pseudomonadota > Gammaproteobacteria > Alteromonadales > Colwelliaceae > Colwellia > Colwellia sp. KU-HH00111. The sequence goes on from NZ_BAABWO010000003.1 coordinate 361,682, forward strand.
GAAATTAATGCACTATCACCCAAAGCCACAGATGCAACATCAAACTTAAGGTCAACACAATCTGAATACTCTAATTCGACTACAGCGTAATCCTTGTCGAGATCTAACATACTAACATAAGGCGTTTTTACCATTAGAGCTTGTCCTGCTCGGTTCGTAAAGGTAAGTGACTTTGCCGTTTTTACGTTCCAAGCCACATGCGCTGGTAACATTACAGAGCACCCGTTTATACTTGAATTAAATGAGAAAGCCGTAAACTCAGCACCATTAATGGTACTACCTTTGATAATCATGTTTTCAACGGTAGCTTGTGACAGCGCCATACACTGAAAAACAGTGAACACATACAAAACTAGGACTAGAAAAGTTTTCATTTTACCCCCAACAAACAATGGGTAAGGCTAGCTATAGAGCTAGCCTTACCGAAAGAGCTATAGCTCTGGTGATTTAACCTTAATAACAACATCTACGCCGCGTTTATGGCTGTCAGTATGTCCCAGAACATATAAGTTCATTGCACCGTTAACTAAGGCAGGATATAGCGCGTTTCCGGCTCTAGCTTGAAGCTGTTTTGCTACATAACAAGATCTAACCATCGCTAACACTTTATTATTTGTTATCGCATCGCCTTTTTTTAGCCTCTTGGTTACAGGGGTTTTCGTACCATGGCGATCAACAACCGAAGCATTCATCAAGCTAAAATCACACGTTATCGGACTAGGGATACTTGCGCCAGGTTTAAACGAAACACCATCAGCATACCCATGGACCGTAACAGCAATAGTTAGCGAATCATAAGGTAGGTTTTCAGCATCAATAAATAGAGATACCCTTTTAAGCGCTAAATCAATCATCTCATCTGTTATTTTCTCAGGATCGTAAACTTGCCCAGGATCAAGCTTTGATGAAAATGACTCTATTGTATTTTCTTTAATCTGAAAGTTAACACCTTCCGTATCTATATATGGATTTGAATCCATATAACCATTAGCACGAGATTTGGGTTCAGTCACTGTTATACGTCCACCCAATGCATCAAAAGAAACACGGGTAAGATCAACTTCACGAACAGCAGCGTTAACTACTAATGGTGTATCATCAAGTGACTCTTTCACTGTATATGAGTCATTTGTTGTAGAGCAACCCATCAGTGCTATTGGAATTGCAATGCCTATTAATGTTTTAAATTTCATAACGTTTCCTTTATGTTTAGGTTTAAGTGTCTTTAACGTTAGTTCTTTCATTTAACTCACCCTCTGGATTCTTAAAGCTTTAGTTGTCGAATACGCTTTATTGCGCATTTGTATTATGAAAGTAATGAATTTTAAGAGATATGCATTAAATGTGACGCACGTAGTAAAATGACAAAAGAAATATTTTTTGTATTGAAATACCTGCTTTATGAACTGAAGATTATCTGACTTTTGTGTTTTATTAATTTTTACATTCTTACTAATATTGTTGTTGTCAGCCAATATCGTCGAAGTAATTACCACTAACATCTTAAGTATTAAAACACTTCCTTTACCTGCATAAAAAAATCGGCTGAAAGCAACCGATTATCTTATGTGTATTTAACTTTAGGTTTTTCACATAGAACACCCCTTAGTTCGTTGCAAATACCCCTTATTCAGATTTATTATCTCTAAATTATTTATGTGAAACTGATTGTTAGTTAACTGCACAATCCGTGTTTCAGCCTTACTCTTAGCTAAATCTATACATAAAAATGCGTCACCAAATACCATACCACCTTCAGATTCAGCTGAAACATCATTAATCTTAATTAAAGATGTTTTTGGGCTGCCATGTATCACCAGCAGAGGCCGATGTCGATAAGTTGCAGAAACATGTAGCCGTTCCAAAATAATGCCCGTCACATCATACTGAGCTAGATCTATAAAAAGCTGTTCACGTGCACCAATTCGTATCTGCGTACCCGCACAATATAAGATACGTTGGCGACCTAATTGCTGATCTATTTTATCTATAATACGGCAGTGACGTGCAATAAAAGAGTCAGTGAAGTTGCTCTGCATCGCAACAACCTCATTACCTAAACTTAATATTATTAGGTAAAATAACCGCATAAACTGCTTGTTCATCGCGTTCTCCCGTATTTACCTCGGCTAGTTCCCGCGCGTTGTAATGCTTTAAGAATTGAGACAGAGTTTGTTACCCTATATTTTGTGCTGCCACCAAATTCTTCTGGAAATACAACCTCGCAATGCCTTAGTAATGAGACATCTCCAACGTCCATTATATTTTTAACCCCAGATGTTAGCGAAATAGATAATTTTCCACTTAGCTCTTGTCCTGTACTATAGGTAAGGCACTCTCGATTGAGTAATTGATTTATCGAAATATCCCCTAACTCCAAAACTGTTTGCTTATTACGAGAAGATTGCTTCGTTAACTGTATAATGAGCTGTTCACTCCCAGACTTTAAGAACTTCTGCCAAGGAGCTTGTCGATTAGCGCACATATGGACAATTTCACCAGCGTAACAAGTCTGTTCTGGGATGAAAAACTTATGCTCCGTAATAGTAATTGGACATCGCGACCACTTACCCTTATCTAAGGCAATAGCTCGAATGCCTTTTAGAGCGTGAAATGCTAACAACAACTTCTTCACTTTGTGCATAGTGTCATTAGAAGATTCTGATGATGAAAATCCAATCGATAAAGCTTTACCATCAATAGTAAAAGGTAAATCAGCCGAAAAACCTCCATTACCCCGTATAAAATACGCCTCAGAAATCAAGTTCGATTGTGATGAACCATCCTTACCTCGAATGACCGACCTGATAGTAAGCTTCATCCGCTCTTTCCCCATATATTTTCCGCCCCCAACAGTGGAGAAGAAACTAGTTGAATTAGTTATTTTACCTACGGAAACTGGCGGGCTAATCAACAATTCATTAGTAAATGAGCTATTATCATTCGCAATTTTTATAGCAACCTCTGGCGAGTAAGACGCACCGTATTTTTCAGCTTCGTAGCTTGAGTTAACAGGCTTTTTCTCGAAGTAAAAATTAATGTTACGCCCACTTATACCTGCAACTTCTTGGCTATACCGCAAAATATCAGAAACATCTTCAGGCGACCCCGTGCCCATACTTAACGGCTTTATAACCAATTGACTAAGCTTTATGTTGTCGAGATGTCTGTTATCAAATAAGCACTCACCAAGTAACGAAATGTTACGCCTAATAATTACTTCAGTATTCATTTGGCGTAATGCAGTACGACTTTCTAAAGCGACTTCTCGTTCAGTATTACCTAATGTATTAGGGTCAAGTAGTGGTAAACTATTACATCCGCCTACCATACACACTAACCAAGATATAAATAATATGCGTAAGTTAATCATTCAAAATCTCCTTATTGCTTAATAAAAACAGGGGTAACACAACAAGCTTTTACATCTATTGTCGATAAACTAAATTCGTTGCTAATAGAAATAGCAAACTTCTCTATATCCGACGATGATGCCCCACCAATTTTTTTGCATACGGATGTATCTATCGTAAACAAGCCTGTTATTCTGTCATTCGCTATGCTTTGAATTATGGCATTTGAAATATCTGAACGGTCAGGAGTAAAAGCATCTGCATTCATACATTTACCTTCTGGTAAATCATTCAGTTCATCAACGATTCTTTCCGTTAGCTTGGTAGCGGCCATAGCAGCTAGCTTATTTGCATGTGCTAAATTTGTATTTAGAGACAGTGCTAGTATTAAGAACGCTAGAAATTTTTCCATAATATATAAACCTTTATTAAGCCTAAGCTTGTAAGTTAAGAAATACGCTATATGGCGCATTTATATTATGAAATTAATGACTTTTAAGAGATACGCATTAAATGTGACGCGGGTGGGTGAAACCAAAAGGCCACGTTAGAGGTTTACTAACTGGTGAAAGACGAGTGTGTTATTTAGCAAAAAAGAGTGTTTAGTGATTAAGCATGCATTAATAAAAGAAATTGATAAGAAATAAAAAACGGCCTGACTCGATTTATAATTGAATTCGAAGGCCGTTTAAAATATGTTTTTTACACATTTT